>JADHPT010000014.1 GCA_016778305.1 Candidatus Poseidonia sp.
ACTTGCCATCCTGTACACCATTCTGTACGCATGCGGAGGTAGGAAGAAAAGAAGGTGGCGAAGACCATCACTTCAGACATGATGAAGACCCAAAGCCCTACCTTACGGATGTGCTGTTGTTCAAAGGGCGCTGAGGTAGCGATTTGTTCACTGTTTCCAATGAAGGGGAGATCTTCTCTCCACCAATTCGCCACACCAGCCGTCACGGTGACGAGACCGAGCATGCTGACTCCAAGGTCTCCAAGGGCGAAATCCGTACCGGACAGCATGTTGCTCAATACACCCTGGAAGGATGGGAAACCCATGAGGAAGAGCATGATACCGAGGGCGAAGATAATCGGAGAGCCTGACCCGTGATGTTCGTGGTCGTCCCCACCGTATCCGTGATTATCTTGAACATCGTCGGGATTGGGCGCAATTGAATTCAGGAATCCACCTAAGCCAGTGAAGGCAGCGTAGGTGATGCACATCAGAAGGATGGTAATGCCTGCAGTTCTCCACGTCAGGTAGGAAAGATGGGCTTCAATTTCATGATGGTGAGCCTCTTCTTTGGCTTCTTTGAGTGTTGCGATTTCGTCTGCACTGGCGTTGGCTGCCTTTGCATCCTCGTAGGCATACTTAGCATCTTCATATTCGAGGATGGCTTCCTCATAGTCGTGATGCTTGACGTTGGCTACCCCAACGCCCATTGCGGCGAAGGCGAGAATACCGATAGCAAGGAAAACGCCTCCAATCAGGACGGCTCGCATCCAAATACTGTTTTCGACGTGGGCTTCTCCTCCGCTCATTCTTCTCCCCCCAGTTGGCCTACAACCATTGCTTTCGGTTCGGCTTTCAGATATTTATCCACGAGAGATTCAGAGTTCTCAGCGTGATGTCCGTAGAGTTCGTTCATATCGCCCTGTGTTGGAATATCGTGGAACGAGGGTGTTGGAGGTGGTGAGGTTGTGGACCATTCCAACGACCAACCGCCCCACGGGTCGTTGTCAACGGGTTCTCCGCGACGAGCCGAGTAAATGATGTTCCACACCAAGAGGATCTGACTGATTCCGAAGATGAAGGCAAAGGTGGAGACCGCCATGTTGTATTCTGCAAAGCCAGATTCGATGGTGTAGGTATGTGTCCGCCGAGGCATGCCCATGATCCCGAGAGCGTGCATGGGCCAGAACGCTGCGTTGTACGATGCAAAGCCAATAAGGAAATGCCACAGGCCAAGCGTCTCGTTGAGTTTGCGTCCGGTTGCTTTCGGATACCAGTAGTACACTGCTGAGAACAGAGCAAAGACAGTTCCGCCGATGAAGACATAGTGGAAGTGGGCCACAACGAAGTAGGAATCGTGGAAGTGTATGTCAAGACCCGCAACGGGGAAGAACATACCTGAGATGCCACCGAGGGTGAAGGTGACGAGGAAACCCAGTGACCAAAGCGTATGGGTTTTCATGACCAATGAGCCGCCCCAGAGGGTTGCTAGCCAATTGAAGATCTTTGCACCCGTCGGAATAGCGACGAGCATGGTCATCACCATGAAGGCTGCTCGCCAGAAGGGGTCCATGCCGGATGTAAGCATGTGATGGCCCCATACGACGAAGCCGACGATACCGATACCAGCCATGGCGAGAACCATTGACTTGTAACCGAAGATGGAGCGACGGGCTGAGGTAGCCAGAACTTCTGATACGATTCCGAAGGCAGGTACGATGACCACGTAGACTTCAGGATGGCCAAAGAACCAGAACAGGTGCTGGAACAAGAGCGGGTCGCCACCAGCAACGAAGAATTGTGTCCCAATGGTATGGTCGAAGAGCAAGAAAGACACACCGATGATGAGCGCTGGCAAGGACATGAAGAGCATGAATACGCTGATGAACACGGACCAGGAGAAGAGTGGCATCTTCATCCATGTGACACCAGGTGCACGCATCGTGAAGACCGTTGTGATGAAGTTCACACCACCCAGCGTCGATGAAGCACCGAGCATGAGCATGCCCGAAATGAAGGCAGTCGTTCCTGGATTTGAACCATAATCTGCAAGGGTTGAACCGAGATTGGACTCCGTCAGGGAGGAGTAGGGAGGGTACATGACCCAAGTAATGTCAGCGGCTTCACCTGAGAAAATGCCGGTGAAGATGAGCGGTGCAGAGAAGACGAGAAGCCAGAGACCCATTGCGTTGATTCGAGGGAAGGCCAGATCTTTGGCTCCAATTTGCAAGGGCAAGATGTAGTTCATGAAACCAGCGATCATCGGCATGGCAGCGAGGAAAATCATGGTCGTACCGTGAAGGGTGAAGAATGAGTTGTATTCGTCATAGGTGAGGAAATCATTCTCCGGAAGTGACAGTTGAATGCGGAAGAGTAGAGCGAGCAATCCACCAACGAGGAAGAAGAAGAATCCGAACAGGAAGTACATGATTCCAACTTCTTTGTGGTCGGTTGTGGTCAACCAAGGCTTGAGGAATCCCCAGAAGCGATTCATGGTGAAGGTGTCAGGTGAGTTTCGGTAGAAGGTCCACAATACGCCGACAAAGATCAGTCCCACAGCCAATCCGATGGATGTCAGGAAGATAACGAGCGCACCAGCACTTGGGGCAGTGACGCCTGCGTTGATGCCTGGGATGGCGAGATTGGCTTGATTCCACATATCGCCGCCAGAACCTGCTCCTCCATTGACAGCGTTCCCGTAAACGGTCATTTCCACATTGAGGTCGTCGGCAGCGGGTGCCGTCCACTCAAAGGTCCACGAACGAACGGTATTCGCATCTTCTGTGTGCGTAAGTCCCCCATCCATCACCTGACTGAGTGTGTCGGGGACGGCGGTAACGCTGCCGTGGGTGACGAGAATTCTGAAACCACCTGCACGGCCGTTCCATTCGTCGCCTCCATCATCGTAAATTTCCATGACGTCATTTACAACGGTCACGGTGAAGGTATAGGTTTCGCTTGCATTGTAGGTTTCGGGCAAACCATCGACCAGTACGCTCGTGTCGGCGGACGCACCGCCGTGGCATGAACAACCTTGGTCTCCAGCAGAGCCGATACCGCCGGGGGCTGCCGTGAATTGAGGTGCAGCCATCAAAGCGATGAGCATCACGCCCAAGATGGCGACTGCGCGAGTGCGCATCAGTAACCGCCTCCCGAGCTTCCGCCCGAAGTTCCATCATCAGACGTTTTCTTTACGCCCGTATCAACTGAACAATCAGTTCCTTCTGCAGCCACGATTTTGACTTGGCCGTACATCATGGAGTGTTGATTACCACAGTACTCAGCGCAACGAATTGGGAATGTCCCTGGGTCATCGGCCATGATGGTCATGTAGGTGCCGCCCTCAAGGCCAGGCACCAAATCTTCCTTGACGCCCCATTCTGGGAGCCAGAACGAGTGTTGTACGCCGATGTAATTCGGGTTAGAATCGTCAGAGGGTTTCGAGTGCATTTCAAAGACAACGTCTTCATCACACGGTAGAATCATGTCCTCGCTCAGTGCAGAGGAGAAAATGTGGCCTTCGGGGATGTGCATCCAAGTGTGTAAGATTGCCCCTTCAGCGTCGGTGACTTCCACAATGGCCAATTCTCGAGTTTGGATGACAACCTCTTCGGTGCCCATCCCGGTCAATTGGTCAAGTGCAACGACACCGTTTTTGTCGACGTTATCGTAGGTGGCATTGACCGCTCCGCTGGATCCAGCATTGATGACCAGTGTTGTGCCAGACCAATCAACGTCAATACCCGTTACTGACGGGTCATCCTCCCACGTGAGTGAGTCTGCGTATTCGAATTCCCAAAACCACTGCTTGCCGTAAATTTTCATGTCATGAGCCTCGGCTTTATCGGGAATGACCCAGACGGCCGTATTCGAGGAAAGTGCAAGGACGAGCAACCAAGCAATAATGATGGTTGGAAGGACATAGAACAAGGTTTCTACCGCAGTATTGTGACGGTCAACGGGAAATGAGCCCACTTCAATGTGGTCAATGTGAGTGGTATCGGGCTCAACACCATCTCGGTACCGCAATATTGCCAAAAAGAGCCAACCGAAGGTGAAAATACCTACGATAATGGACCAGAACATGAATTTATCATAGAGAACAGTGAATACCGTATCTTCCGCGACCACACAACCACCCTGTCTAATGGGCAACATAGCCCCTCCTTAAGCGTTTGTCGGCAAGGGCTAGAATCGCCCCTCCTTTCCTCATTCACCCTACTTCTCAGCAGGCCCCTTTTTCGCGCCCAGATTGATACAAAAACACCTTATTCGCGCACAGATTTTTGTGCTCGGCGAAAAGAAGCGGGCGATGCTAAAGAACCTCCTCTTCCTCAACCAGCCATGGACCTTGGCGGATGCCTGACTCCGAGCCTTGACGGGGCAGTCGTGTTGGATGTAGAGGTTCAACCCGGTTCAACCCGTCAAGGCGTGACCGGGTACAACGAATGGCGTTCGCGTCTTTGCGTGGCGGTGCGGGCCGAAGCCAGACAAGGCCGAGCCAATCAAGCCCTGGTCCACGTTCTCGCGACCCAATTGGGCCTTAAAACTGGACAAATTGAGGTCAGTAAAGGACATCAATCCAAGCAAAAGTCATTACGAATTACCGCCTCGACCCATCACGAGCTATTCGAGCGAATTCGAACGTTGATGGAGGCGCTTTCATGACGACTTCCTTTCACGGGCCGGGACGTGGCTCAGCCAATGCAGAAGAACGCTGGCTGAAAGCAGCCTTTGCTTTGGCGGAATGCCGTCAGCGAAATCGTGAGCATGCCTGCGCCATCCTCGTTGAAGGTCGTCGCGACCGAGAGGCGCTTGAACGCCTCGGTTTTTCAGGTCCAATCGAGGTACTGAACCGTGGTTGGCGAGTTGATGATGTACTGGTATACATGGTCGAAACCTACGGTCGGCGCAATCCGACGGACGGTGGGTCAACCCTTGTTTTACTCATGGATTGGGACCGAACAGGAGGGCGTTTGCAGAGTACATGCCGCAGAAATTTGGAATCTCTTGACGTGCGTTTTGATGAAGATCTCCACCGTACGCTCATGAAATGCCTCAAGCCCGAGACCACAGTTGTCGAGGGACTCTCGGGTTTGACAGAGGTTCTGAGACCTCTCATCGATGGTTACGATGCCTTCGATGAAGGCGCAGGTTGAGGCAAAGCGTCTTCCTTGACGGTGTTGAGAACCACGTGAGTGTAGGAACGTTCGACACCTTCCAGCGTGAACACGGTTTTTGTGAGGTTGTCAAGGTCCTCTCGGTTTTGAACTCGGGCGAGGATGATGGAATCCCAGTCTCCAGTCACGTCATATACGGCAAAGACACGAGGATCTGCTGCAATCTTCTGTTGCACGTCGATCATTTTTCCCTTGAGAATGCGAAGGCCTGCCATGACGGTCATCGACCAGCCAACATATGCCGAGTTGAGTACGGCACTGTAGCCTTGAATGACGCCAGACTCTTCGAGACGTTTCAAGCGATTGGTCACCGTCCCTTGTGCAACTCCCATATCGCGTGCTAATTGGCGATGACTGGCTCGAGCATCTGTTTGAAGCAGCTGCAAAAGTTTGCGATCGGTATCGTCCAGGAGCATGGTACTCATGCTTGCCTCGTGTCTCTTGGACTTCAACGCTTTCACGCGTCGGGTTCCCTCTCAGAACCTCGGTCGGGCGTGCTGGGGTGAGGCAGCCAAATATGCTGTCGCCATGCACCAAGTTCTTCAAGATCAAGACCAACTTCTACGTGGCAATCTTCCTGTTCAGCCCGCCGCAGTGACAGAGTGAACACCTTCTCTTCGTTTGCGAGGAGACTCGTTTTCGGAGGGCGACCTCTGAGTGCCCACGGTTCCAAAACCTTCCAATCGGTGATGGAAAAACCAGTGGCGCCTGCGTGAATTCGAACGGTGATGGTTGAGAGATCATTGGTTTTCCATGCGGTGGTAATGTGAGGAATCATCAATTCACGTTGACGAGCATTTGAAACAACGGTAGCAGCGATGATGATCGCAATTGCGGAGAAGGCAAGAGGCATCCACTGCTGACTTGGTGTGGTATGAAGGTAGGGCGTTGGTAGGTCCCCGTGACGTAAGAGCAGGAGTTCATGTTGCATCGAGACATTGTCAACATCACCGAAAAGCGCGATGGTGTATGACCAACCTGCAGGTTCGTCTTCAAGGTCAACCCCTGCCGCCTCCAAGTGATCAGCGGGCCATTCATAGACCACGCTCGAGGTGTTGAAGGCCTGCAAAGAAAAACCCACTTCAGGACGCATTTCCCTAACCAATTGGACCGCTTCTCGCCCGTGATGGTCTCTCGCTCTATCCTCTGTGAGAACAATGTAGAGCAATGCTTGATTGGAAAGATTCACCATCGGCGTGATGTCAAGATGAAATTGGACAAAACGAATGTTTTCTTCACCCGTGACCACCTTGACTTCCCCTTCCATTTTAACATCGGCCGCATCGGGGTTGATCCGATGCTCAACGAGGTTATGTTCACCATCGGTACTGACGTTGACGCCGAGATAATCTCTCCGGTAAATACCGTCATCATCGGGCCAATCTGAGCCTGTCTCTTCGCTCCAACACCACCAATTCCAACGAACGGGGTCATCGGAAGAAGATGACGGAATGATGCGGTTGTTTTCTGAGATAAAAAACTCCTCGAGAAGCGGTTGAGGTGTATCATCAAGGGGTGCTTTCGCAACGACGGTGAGGCTTTGAGCAGAGGTGACGGGAAGAAGAAGGGCGAAAAGAGTGCATGCGATGAACAATCCGAATACGTTGGATTTCATGACTTCACTCCTCCTCATCGCGCCACGGCATTGAACCTTTACGGCGCAGAATGTTCTGCTCATTGGCATCGATCATCAAGGTGATACGGGCCCCAACCCAAACAGAAATAATTTCTTCTTCTCCTGCGAACGACGCACGAATGAGGTAGGCACCCTGCGGAGGAGGATCCTTGCCACTGACCGAAGAAAACTCCTCTAACAAAGGAGCCCATCCTCTCAACAATTTGATGAATACTTCCTCTGGAACATCCAATACATTGCGCGTCATGTCCTTTCCATACATGTAAAGCGCCTCCTGACGAGAACGCCATGAATCTTTTTTGAGTGTAAATGCTGGAATTCCAACGTGAACAACACACATTGGATGGAAGGTCCCAGCCGGCCAAAGGTCACCCTTGTTCGTTGGTACTTGCTGGTCGTATAAACGGGTCTTGACCATGGGGGGTGCGAGGTTCATGCGTTTACCACGTTGCCAAATCGAATAGGGCGCTGCATCCATGCCGTAGAGTCCCATAACATGGTCTTTGATACCGTCCTCGGCGAGAATGACTGAATTGACCGTTGGTGGTGGCGCAATCCGTACCTTCGGCTCCCAACCCGGTTCACGTTGCCGTTCCCTCTTGGAACGGTACGCCTGTGCAATACCTTCAGGCGAAGCCTCGTTCCGATGTTGAAAGAGCGCCAAAAAGAATCCGCCAGTGTCGTTATCCATGGGCCATAAGCGACGACAATTCTTCAAAGCGGTAGCGATGGCTTGCTCACTTTCTGAGTCACCCCTCACCTGAAGGGCGGGTGGAAGATGGGCATTTGAGAAAAACGGGAGAGCACTGAGGTCCTCAACATCTTCCACAACAGCGCCGTCTTCGTCCAATAAAGGCCACGAATCAAGCCCAGGATGCATGACAAGACCGGGACAGACGGTATCATCGATTGGAAGGAGTTCAAGGTAGGGGCAACGGCGAAGCAGTTCGGCTACAACAGCTTCGTTCTCAATGGGATCAACGCTGCATGTCGAATAGACCATGTGCCCGCCAGCTGCTAGCAAAGCCGCTCCGCGCATGGCGATATCCACTTGCATCTTGAACATCCTTCGCCCTTCTTTCGGCGTCCAATCCCACCAGACATCACGATTTTTTCGAGTGGTGGCTGAACCGGTGCAGGGAACATCGGCTACAATGGCGTCAAAACCCGGAGGGGGCAGGCGTCCAAAATGGCGTCCATCATGTTGCGTTACCACCATGTTGGCCAAGCCCAACCGGCTTCGATTGCTCACCAGCATATTGAGTCGTCCAGATACAGGTTCATTGGCAACGACAACGCCTTGCGGATGGAGCTCCTCTGCGAGTTGCGTGGCCTTTGAACCGGGTGCAGCACACATGTCCAGGGCGAGTGTTTCCTGCGTGAGGTTGAGCAATCGTACGGGAAGCATGCTCGCCGCTTCTTGGCGCGTAATTCGTCCTGTTTCGTGGAGCAAAGCCATCATTCGTTGTGCCAAACCCTCGGGTGCTCGACCTCGTGCAAAGGGCATGGCAAAGGCTGTTTCATTTGGCATCCAAGGCAGTGGTTTCGCCCCTAAGGCTTTGACCTGTTCAACCGTCCAATCCCGATCGTGACGATGCAAACTCACCCGAAAGGTTTCGGGAAGGGGTTCAAGGGCGTATTGGAGCCAAGATTCAGCATCCTTTCCAAGATGAGTCACCAAGGCGGTGAGCGATGACGAACCCGCATAGGTTCGTCGCTCCTCAGTCCTATCGGTTGCGCCCCTCACACCACGGCCTCATCAAAGGCCTCTTTGGGTCTTCCGCCACGATGAAAGGGTGTCGCTCACCGTTCCAGTTCATGCTGACAGACGGTGCGCCATGGTACCTGCCTGTTTTGTTTGGTTCCTGTTTGCTTTGGGTGCTGAACATGGGCTTACGTGAGCGCCTCCATCACCGCCCTCCCTTGATGCACATGCTTCGTTATGCACCAGTCGGCCTGATGGTTGGCCTTCTTCTCTACCGCATACAGGGACTGGCCGACCTCGACCCAACGCACAATGAAATCGTCATGGTGCTCGGCGATCAAGCCACGTTCGGTGAACGTTTTCAATTGCTCATGACCGGACAGGGCGCAATTGAAGGGGCCTTTCTTGCATTGTTTTTGTTTTCATTGTGGTGCACTCGACTCCCGAGCCTAACCAATGCATCGAATGCGACAAAGGAATTTGTGCAGGAACGAATGATGGTTCACACAGGGTTGTGGTCCGTCCTCATACTAACGATCCTTTTTCCAGAAGCGGCCTATACGTCCCTCGCCAGCCTTCCACAAAGCCCCACAATCGCCCTCTCTGCGTGGGGTGTTTTTGCTACGATAGCACTGTTTACCCTCTTGCTCATGATGAGCGGCGAGTTGATTGTCGCAAGCGCTCACAGCTCTCGAAGCGATGAATGCAATCTTCTCGCTCGACGAGCGACCATGAAAATGATTCTAGCACTCCCTATTGGCTGGTTGCTGGTGATTCAAAACGGAATCTTCGAGCCACTGTGGTGGAGCCGGCCGGACCATGACCCATGGCTGCAATTCGCTTTCGTTGTCCTTGTTTATGCGACGATGGTAACCTTTTACCACGGGCCAGCAACGATCTTAGAAGGCCATCTTTCTCAACAACCACGGCAAAGTATCACGCTTGGCGCAACGCTGGGTGTGACGGCGATTATTTGTTTCTTGAGTGCCTACATGATGGCTTCAAAGGTTGAATTGTTCAGCCAAGGCTCTGGCTCCTTTTTCATGGCGTGGAGAGTCGTATCGCTGATGTTTTTAGCAATATGTCTGGGTCTGTTACTTCCTGTGATTGGCTATGATTCTGCTCACCGGCCCGAACAATGGTGGCTTCGCCTCTCACTTCTTCTGGTGCTGATTCTCGGAACATTTTACGATGTCATGTTTTGGCTTCTTCTTCCAGGTCTTGCGATGTCCGGGAGTTTGTACCTCTTGCTTCCATGGTGTCTCGAAGTGCAGAACCCAGTCCTGCGTCAACGCACCATCTTCCTATCAATTGCCTACCTCATCGTCACGTTGTCCATCAGTATTTGGCTGGAATCAGCATTGTTGACCTTGGTTTTGTTGTTGGCCTTATTACCCCTTTCTGGGGCCTTAAGCCATTACGTACTCCTCCCCATGGAGCAACGTCACACCTCGCAAACTGAATGATTTCGCATTGGAATCATCGCGGTTCTTATTAGCGGATGAAGAAAGCCACGAAATGAAATCTTCTGGATTTCAGGGATGGGACCCTTATGGCACGAGCTTTCCGCGCAGGCGTTGAATCAAAAAACAAAGTAAGAATGCCACTTCGTAGAAGAATTTGGCAACCAGTTCGTGACCTTCAATCGTTGTCATCCCGGGCCAAGCGCTCGGTTCAAACAATGGGTCCTTCAGTTGAGGTTCCCTCACTGGTACGTATTGAAAATGAACGTTGGGTTTTTGAGCGTATTGATGAAGAAACACTCCGAAGCCTCTCTCATCAATTGGTGGTTCAAGGTGAAAGCAGCAGTACGGTTATTGGCGTTACTGAAAATTTTTCAACGGCCGTTGAAGTTGCAAAATGCATGGCCGAATACGACCAACGCGTAATTCTTATTCGACCTCTCTAAGTTCAGAAGAGGTTCCAAATGGCTTGGACAACGCCTTGATTGACGAGGTAAAAGAAACCAGAAAGAAAGATACATGCAAAGTAAACTTGCCCCGGTGTAATCTTCCACGAGTCCTCAGACTCTTCATCGAAATAACGAATCAATCCAGCTGCTTGCTGGATACCACTGCCGTCGTTTTTCTTCTTTGCTGCCATGTGGACCGTTCTTTGCGAGAGCCCACCCCCTTATGAACGCGACGCGCGGTCTACTGCTCTTCTTCTTCAGCAGTGGGCGATGACAAGTCAACGAATGGAATGCTCTCTTCGTGGTTCAATTTAGTGAGGGAGGACGCTCCTACTGAGTGGTTGTTTTGCTGTTCAAAGTCGGTGGCGAAGCGTACGGGAGGTGCCTCAACATGAGCAGATTCCAGTCGCGGGTCCAACTGGATAAGGCTGGCTTCCAAACGAGCGAGTGCCCGCTCGACGCCAGGGCCGTTATCTTCGGCCAATGCTTGTTTTGCCATGTGAAGATCATCCTTGATAGCATGCTGCCATGCATCAAAGTCATCGCTGTCTTCGCCCAATTTCAGGATCTCTTCAGCGCGTTCAGCCATTGCAGCAATCTCTTCGGACAATGTCTGGCGCGCTGCATCTACCAGATTCTTCCATAATTCTTCGTTGGATTTACTCGTAATGTCCTTTGTATGCTTCTTCGTGAAACGGTCCAACGAACGCCAGTGAGCGAATTCCCAGGGATGATGGCCAAGTGAACTGACCGTGTCAAAAATCAATCGAGCACGGAGGTGTAAAGGTCCTTCAAGCCTAATGACATTCAAGTATCCAGACGTGAATAAACCAAAGGCCCAATACGGCTTTGACTCAATGCGTACCTTCAGATCCCCACTGGTTGTTTCGATGCACCAGTGTTGCTCGTTAAACCCTGCGGGTTCGGAGAATTGTGGTGTGTCGGGGTGCGATAATTGTGCCATGAGGGCAGTCGCAACATCTCCGAGATAAACTACCTTACTGGGGCCAGTAAAGTGCTTCCCCCGTAGGAGGAGATGTTCCGTGTCCATGGTGTGTGATGCTTCAGCAGACCCCACTTGGGCGATCAAAACAGACGAATCGGGGTCAAGTAAAATTTCCATGGACTTCACGTGTGGTGCACGGACAAGATATCCGTTATGATCGGTCCATGTCCATCACGGTGATGAAGAAACCGCATTCGTGTCCTCATCATATATTGCAGGAAAGTTCAAGGCATACGTGAGACAAAGATTGACTGGTGAAGACATGACCAACAAAGCCATTTCAAAAAATGACGACCTGACCTCGCTCCCCGGGGTTGGGGCGGCTACTGCCAAGAAATTGAAGGCTGCTCAACTGACGAGTATCGCAATGGTGGCCAAAGCGACGCCAAGTAAATTGCAAAAGGCTGGCCTGAGCGTTGCTATTGCAGGCAACGTCCTCAAAGCTGCAAAGGCAGCAGCATCGGCCAAAAAAGCGGCAACAGCATCCAAGGAAAAAGCAACATCAACGGTAAAGAAAGCGGCTGAAAAAACGAAGAATGCAGCCAAAAAGGCAGCTGAAAAATCAAAGAACACAACCAAAAAGGCAGCTGAAAAATCAAAGAACACAACCAAAAAGGCAGCTGAAAAAACGAAGAATGCAACCAAAAAGGCAGCTGAAAAATCAAAGAACACAACCAAAAAGGCTTCCGCTGCAAGTAAGAAGGCTACTCAAAAGGTGATGAATACAAGCCAAAAAGTCGCTGAGAAAGTTGTGGAGAAAACAAAGGCAACCACTTCCCTGAAAACCAAGAAAGATGACGACCGAAAGGGCGACACGATTAGAGTCCCTCGCTCTGTCGAGGACATGCCTTGGTTCAAAAAGCGCTGAATTCGCCGTTAGTATTGAAGACCTTCAAGGCGGGTCTCCTTTCATGCCGAGGCGTAAGTATGGCCGTCTTCGCAAAAATGTTGAACTCCCACCCAAAGGAAATTGCTCTCGTTGCCGTTCGGGAAAATACTGCCCGATCGATGGACATCAAGGCCAAGAAATCCATCCAAATCGCGCTTGGTCAGGACCCGAGCGTATTTCAAAAAGAAAGAAAGGGACTTCATGAGTTCTGGCCGATGCCGGTTGAACTGGTTGAAGGAGTCGTTTCATCAAGTGGTTCGGCCACGAGGGTCTCTTCGTTCATATGTTCGCGTAGGGCCTGTGCACGATGATAGACTTCCCGAAGTGTTTGGTCTGAGATTTCAAGATAGACGCGAGTAGTAGCGATGGTTGCATGCCCCATAAGTCGTTGAATGGTCACGAGGTCAGCGCCCCGCTCAAGCAGCCCTGTTGCAAAATTATGACGAAGAACGTGAGGTGTAAGCTTTCCTTTGGGCAGTCCAGATTCGACCGCTAGGGTATCCATCATTCGCTGAACACCTCTGGCTTGGACTCGACGACCACGACGGTTGATGAAACAAGGGCCGCTCTTATCGTCGGTGAGGAGTCCCCGAATAGGGAGCCATGCAGTCAACCGTTCAATCGTTCGCTGAGTGAAGAGAACCATCCTGTCTTTGTCCCCCTTCCCACCGAGGATTCTCGCAGAAGCATCGTCGAAATCAATATCCTCAAGATTGAGTCCACATATCTCGCTGACCCTCATCCCAGTATCCAACATCATGGTAACCATCAGTGAAGTTGCGGGGTTTTCGCTGATAGTAGCGGCTTCCAGAACAGACGTTAACTCGCGTCGTGTTAACGTGCGTGGCAAGCGCTTACCGGTTCGAGCACGTTGAAGATGGTCTGGCCAGGTTAATCCTAGCCACCGAATAAAATGACGCGCAGCAGCCAGTCGAGCATTGTAGGTAGTTGGTCTCAATCCTGCGATGGAATGCGCCCAAAGGTCAAGGCGCCCGTTCATCGGCTCCATACGCTCAGCGAGGTCTTCAATCGTGATGGAGGCATAGCTTGCTTCGTCTAAGATATTCTCTCGAGGAAGCGGGGTTTCAACGAGGTGACGTAGCCCGTAGAAGTATGATTTTTGTGTGTTTACAGATTTGTTTTCAGCCTGCAATTGGCGCTCATAGCATCCAATCCAGGGCAAATGCCGAAGATGGGTTAATCGAGCAGGGAGTTGAAGTTGACGATCATCAACAAGACGACGTTGACTTGGCCTCGCCGCCTTTGGTTGTGGCGTTCGCGTTTTTCGTTCTCTCATTTGGCGTCACCGCCTCCCGCCGGAGCGGGTGTGCATCCCGTGTCCCTGAGGACGAGTACACATCATAGGTTCTCTTTATCAAGCCATCGTTGGGCTTAGCGAAACGCGCCCCCAGAAGAGCAAGTCGTGATAAAGCGGGTATGAATTTGAAGATCTTGTTCGCGCCGTAGCGAAAACGAGATCGTTGTACAACTCAGAGAGTTGGAAGAAGGTGCAAAAGCACGGCAGCACTCAAAGGTGCTCGATGCCTTGCTTCTTGACGTTGGCCTTCTTGATCTGGTCTGGGAGCCAAGCTGGTCCACCAGCAGGTTTGTCCACCATCGAGATGCTGCCCGTAAAGATGTGTACACGCTTGGTGCCACGCTCTCGTAGGCGGATGCTCGTGTGGCCGCGGGTTGCAGCCTTAAGGGCCGCACCACGGGGTTGTTTGCTCGCAAATACTTGGCTCGTATCTTTTCCGTTCTCCATGAGAACGAAGTATTTTTTTCCGTCTGACATTTGGATATCCTCCAAACTGCCCTTGTCCGACTGAGCATATAATACTTTTCCCGAAAAAAGGCTATACTGCGCCACATGTGCCGCTCAGTCACCCATTCCGAAGACGCTTTTCCCCCCTACAGGGTCGCAAGGGGGCGGTTTTGAATCCTAAATATCCGCACCTGCGAGGGTCTTGGTTTCAAGAACACCCTCGACGCTTCGAATATGTTCTACAACCGCCTTGGCAATCGTCGCCAAGTCCTTCGCCTCCAACTTGACGATTAAATCATGATCGCCAAACAATACCGTAGCGTCACAAACATGAGGGAGCGTACTTACCTTTGCGTAGACGTCTTGTTCGCTGCCAGGTTTGACGTTGATGAGTACATATCCGATGGCCATGGTGTTCATACCGTACCAAACGGGGAGGTCTCATCAGTCTTGTGCTGAAGCATTGTGCTCAGCGAGGGCCTGCGTATGGGTTTCCACGTAGGTTGACCATTGTTCCTCCGCCCACCCTTCTGGACATGGTCCCTCGATCCAGGAGCGGTATTGGTCCAAGGTCCACCCATCAGGGATGTATTCGGGCAGTGAATCATCGGATGATGTATCCAAGGCGTTATGATCTTCCTTTGAATCAAATAAATCCTCAACGGTATGATCCGTCTCATCCTCTTGTACCACCCACTGCGAATCAAATTCTTGACTGCGATTGTTGAGGTGACGCACGACAACCAGCGAGATGACCGCAAGGAGAGCCATGATAGCGATCACGAGCGGCAGGAAGGTCTCACCTTCAGCAGTCGTTGTTGTTGTTTGAGAATCATTGGCGGTTGCATTGCAGGTGATGCACTCTACAAGGGGGCCGACATCAAGACCCTGCTCATACTGGAATGAGGCTTGCAATTCGTCGACACAGGTAATATTCGCCGCTAAGGTTGAATTTGCCAAAGCCCCTGGTACCGGGTACTGCCAAGTAAGGACATTGGAGAATTGAGTATCTTCACCGGCAGTTTTCACCGATTGTGTGAGCAGGACACCCGACTGATCGTAAAGTTGCAAAGAACAGGTCACTTGATGGAGACCATCCAAATCAGTAATGGTCGCGTTGAGGTAAAGGTCTTCAAGAGGCTCTACGGACGAAGTTTCGACATTTTCGATGTAGGTAGGAGCGTGTTGGAACAACATGTCGAGTGTCATGGATTTGACCAAACCTTCCACGTCACGGACAGAAACAAGCACCTTTCCATCTCCATCCGTGAGGGAATTGTCAAGTTTTAATCTGAACATCAACCACATCACGCCATCATCCTGCAGGGAGTGATTGCAAGCTTCAGGAATGTCTTCCATATCCCAAACAGGTGTATCAACAGATGGAGCATTGACCGCCCAGCCAAGTTGGGTCAATTGTGCGGTGACGCTGGCCAAAGGACGGTCACTGATCACGCCAACCAACAGCGTCGCCGTTTGACCAAAGGTCATGGCATCAACGGCCCCTTGAGCGTCACAAGCCTCGATGAAAACGACTTCAGGTGGTGTGAGGATGAAGGGGAGACTCAAACTGGCGGATGCCGTTGCAGCATTCTGACCAATGCCATCGACTTGAAGCACCAAGTCACCAGCCTCAAGAGTTGAAGTCACTTGATTCAATTGAATGACAGCCCTCGTTTCTCCGACTTGAATGTCAACGGGCAGTTGGATACTCTGACTCCCAGGCCATTGAATGGACAGGTCGCCGAGGAAGGCGGTTTGAGGGTCATCAATGTCGCTGACATTCACGACCACATATTCGTCACCGCTTCCCACCACCCGATCGAGTGTGCTTCCATTCCCGTCCTCGAGGTGCAACGCAAGGATTGGTGAGCGGTCGTTGACCCTTAATGTCCGCTGTAAGAGTAAACTTCCCTCGCTGGTGCGAACTTGGAGATTTACATCTTCCAAACCACTGCCCTCTTCGAGAGATAGTTGAGCAGTGTAGCAATACAGGTTCGGGACTATCTGGGGTGAATAACTTACGTTGCTGATATTCCCTCGTGAGGTTAGGATGAGGGGCAGGGCCAATCCTTGGTCATAATCAGCATCTTGAACACAGGTGGTCAACAATGCATCTTGATGGCGATAAAGGCCTTCTATCGGCCTGTCGGGGAGTTGTGAGGCTTTGTTCCATGTGTCCTCATCAACGCCCGTTGCATGGGGACCGAACCATTCAGCAGGTGCATCCACGACTTGCGTGACGTTGGCAAATAAGCGGGTAATACGCATCCCCTCTTCATCGAAAACCGTTGCCCGAAGCGTGATGGAGCCGAGCGTAGAATTAGCCGGAACCACCAATGAGGTCCCCCATCTTTCCTGTCCGATGGAGCCCATTTGGAGAAGGTTCCAATGAGTTTCGTTGAGACTTTCATGTTCTGAAAGAAGTTGCCATTCCAAGATGGCACCGGTTACATTGGTGTCATCGGTTGCCTCAATCGTGCAGATGGTATATGCCCCCCTACTGAGCGAAGCAGCACTGCAGTACGCATCCAAGAGTGTTGGAGGGGCGTTAACGATGAGTGTTATTGATTGTAAATTATTGGAAAAATGTTGTTCTGGACTTGCATTCACATAACGAATCCTCAGATCCAGATAACCGGAATCTACGGGAACGATGGTGAGGTTGATGATGGCACGACTTCCGAGTTGGTCTCCCGATGGAAGGTACACCGAGGTTTGGTTCAGGATAACGTTGCCCTGCACGGTTTGGGCGATTAGACTCCCGTTTGCTTCAGCCATGCCAAGGTTTTCAATCATCACTTGAATGGTTGCATTTTCACCTTGATTGACATAGCCTGTGGCCCTCACGTCAACGATGTTAACATCGTGAAATACATCAGCGTAAGCCGCCATCTTCGGATCACCAACGACAACACCCATCCAACCAGAGTATCGGTTTGCGGCAGCGTGACTTTCAGCAAGATTGTAGCCAGAGGCATAACTCGGATGAAGAATACTCGGTATGCCAACTGCCGTAAGGTATGGCTCGTAGACATAGCCTTTCACACCCGATACTCCATCCTCGAGCAAATCTGCAATGAGCGATTGTCCGTAGGTGGTTCCCCAATTGAATGAACGCCCTCCGGTTGAAACTGCAGTATCGGCAATGGAGCCGTTGACCCAATCCATGTGAGGGCGTATCACTCGAAGGACGGTTGAATCAACAAAGAGCGAACCACCTGTTGAAGTCGGCACGATATCAATACTGAGCTTGATACGTAGAGACACAGCATTCTCATGGGGGCGAAATCGCATGGTCTCAGAGTTCCATGATGTGGTGAAGGATTCGCTTGTCGAGGTATTGGAAGAGAGAATGTTCCCGTTGACATCGACCGCATCAACCACGATATCAAATGCCCCGTAGACATCTCCCGTCCGCTTGCCATAGCCATAAACGACCCATGCATGGTCTGCAAAGTGGGGTGGAATCTGATATTCAGTTTCAAGATATGCCACGTCCGTCCCGTGGCCTGAATACGTGGAACAATTATCGACAATAGAACGACGCAGCGATGTGATTGAGCCGTTATCAATCGCCTTATCCCAAATCAGAACGTTGTCAATTTTACCTTCGAAAAAGGCAGAACCTGCACGATTGACACCCAATTTGTACAAGTCAATATTGTTGAAGGAACCGTTGGGATAGGTGTTGCTATTGACCAGTACGCCATCCATGTACTGGCGCGCTTCCCCATCGTCGTACACCGTGACCAAATGGGTCCAACGTTGAGCGGTGACGTCTCCAAAACTGCGACTCTGGTTGTTATGGAGGTACCACTTACCTCCAGAAACCATGTGTTGGAAGGATTGATTGGATCCTGCGTTGTCGTCAATGGCAAACGTTGAGGCATAGCTTGTTTGGTTCGTCGTATTGGCCCAAACCCATTGGCTGATTGTGAAATTGCCAATCCAGTCATCAACGTTGACCTGAGCGAAATCATCGCTACCATCAAACCACAAGCAGGATCCACCAAGACAACTGCGCCAATTGCTGTTGTCCATCCCTTCAAGCGTGAAATTAGAACCATTGGCTACCGAATCGTTGGCTTGGCTTCCTGCACCTTCTTCAAATTGCCAAGAATGAATCAGAGCGTCAACCTCAGGGAGGTCGTTATCGGCAACAACAAAGGCAGAAGCGGGGATTGATGCCTTCGTAGTATTCGGGCCTTTCCAAGAAAGGATGAGGCCGTGCGGTCCTCCGCCCTGGAAGAATTCAATGCGGAAATCGTGAAGCCCGGAACTGAGATTGAGGGTGGCTGAATATTCTCGCATGCCGTGACTGCCGTAGTTCTGAATCAAACTTTCTCCGTTTAACCACAATTCGGAACCGTCATCTGAATTGAGGTAAAAAGTCCAGTTCCCCGTATCTGGTACGTCGATAAGCCCGCTAAATCGCGCACCCCAATCATTCTTGAAACGATTGTCAAGGCCTGAATAGGGGTTGTTTGACGACCCGTGTGAAAGATGCGGTTCGATACGCACATGGTCGGGAGTTCGGTCGATGAGTGTGGGCATGGAGGCCGTGCTAAAACTCACGCCATCATTATCAAAATATTCTGCATAGACACCCTGCATCATGTCGCCGGAATCTTGTTCACAAGCAGTACTGATAGCGGCTTCAAAAGCTCCGTTTCCTCCTTGCTTTGTTGAGGTTTGGTAGGCCCATGAAAACGAGTCTTCAGCCGCCACCGTTGCGTTGCTGGAGTTCCAGTAGCGAGCTCCGCTTTGCCAGGTAGCATCGCTGGTATCAAAGCCTCCGTTGGGCAGGTAGTTGTTATTCCAATGACCATCATTGCTTCCCCAGGACGCATATCCCATGACGTTGGATACGTTGGTCAAAAATTCAGTTTCTTCGTCAAAGGTGACGGGCAAACCGAGACTTCCGTTGAGCGTTGTATTCGCTGCATATAAATCGTCATTCCAAAACTTATAGCCTGACTCGTTGCGATTGGTTGCAAGGTCGAGCACAAACTCACCTCGTTGACCGAGACTTTGATTGGCCCGTTCGATAAGTTCCAAGGCCGTATCAACAGTATAGCCAGTGAGGCGTGTCACGAGGAAAAAACCATATTTGCTTCGCTTGAAAGGTTCCATGGCTTTCCCCGCAAGCGGTCCGTAATCGTGTTCAATCCAGTAATTTCCACCGATTGAACTGTTGTAGGCACCTCCCAAGAGAGCGAGTTCTTGGTCAAAACTGGCTTTGTCATTGCCCCCTGAAACACGAAGAGGGATGCCTTTGGTGGTGACGAGGTAGTTGAGTCCATTCGTTGATGAACGGTTCTGGAGCATTTCAAGGAAGGGAGCAGCAAAGTACGTGTCAAATTGATCTCGATTGATGGTTTCTTTGGTCGGCGTCCCGCTTTCGTTGAAGATGAAGACCCGATCAAGGGAGATGTTGCGAGCAGCTACAAAGGCCCAGCCGATGGTTCTGCTTTCCTCAGAGAGATTGTTGATGAGCACACCGACATCGCTGTAGTCGATCACACTGGCGTAGGTGAACCCCTCAGGGACGGCGACGGTGGGCCACGGCGTTGCATTCCATACATCATCACCTTCACCAACAAAGAATCCGTCAAAGAAAGTCGTCGATGATGGTTCAAGTTCAGGCGTAGTGGTTGAACTCGTAAGCGTTGCAAACGGCAGCGTTGAACAGAACAACAGGACCACGATAGCGACACTGGCCCTTTTCGTGGTCATGTTTCGTGCAATGCAGGTATCGCTTTAGCGGTATCGCCTTGGAGCCTGTGCAGCAATCCCTTGCAGGCTCGGTCCAATGCGACAACATGCTCATTTTTTGCGAGTTTCATGAAATGAATGCGTAGTTAATATGTAGGGTGGCCTCTCTTGGATGGATGATGGCCGAACTCTATATGGCACGAACATGCAAATGGGGCGTACTTCGCGTCATGGGTGGAGACGTGTGGAATCATGCCGGTGATGTCCTCATAACGCCTGCTAACAATCGGTTGTCTGGTCGTGAAGGTCTCGATGCCATGATTCACCAAAAAGCTGGAAAAGAGCTGACTCAAGTCACCCGAAATATTTGCCTTGACATGCGGAAAATCAACGCACCTCCCTGTGCTGTTACCAAGAACGTCGTCACAGAACCTTATGCTCTGGGTGAGAATTACAAGCATATCATTCACGTTGTCGGTCCCGATTGCCGTCGCCCCAACCAAGACGAGGAGCGCAGAGAACTCTTGGCCGAAACCTACGCGAATTTATTTGCTACCATCGAGGAACTCGGTGATATTGGGTCCATTGTGAGCCCTCCCATCTCCATGGGCGTGTTCGCCTACCCGCACAGGGAAGGAGCCCGCCTGACGCTTGAGGTTCTGCTGGAAATGCTTGATGGCGAGAAAGATTACGGTATCAAAGAATACACGATTATCGTCAAAGAACGAAATTTCATCAGCAACATGAGAACGGTGTACAGGGAAGGGGAGGATCAATTCCCCGGTGTCGACACCACGATGGAAGAATCAGTTCGCTAAGTGGTTGCCCACTCGGTCAACTCGTTCGTCGAGGAATGCAATCTCATCAGTGATTTTCACCAACGAAGCACTCTCAAGATTTCGCTCAACAGAGGTTTTCATTCGCTTGATTTCATTCAAGCGCTGTACCCTGTCTTTAGGACGGGTTGCATGGCCTCGCATGCTCATGAGCCATTCTTCGAGCAAGGCAGCGCCCCATTCTGGGACGCGTAGTTCACTGGAGAGGTAGATGCTTTGTCGGCGATGTTGAAATCGAGTTTTCCCTTCCGAGGTACGGAGACCTTGGATGGAGCCGGGGTTCCAGGTTTCGAGAGGGACATGGAGGTGCTGACGAATACCGAGCATCCCCTCGCCATTGACCTCAAAATCAGCGATTAACACGCTCGATGAAAGTCGAATGAAAACTTGAACATTGCTGTCATGCGTTGCCCACTCTGAAATTCGCACGGGGCGTTCACCCCATGTCTCCTCACACCACACTTCAATCGCCATATGGTATGGGTGCATGGTCAACTCAAGGGTCAACCTGTCAAGAAGGTTTGTCATCGTTTTGACGTTAGAGGCAATATCAACGTTCAAGACACAACGGCCCGTCCCGTCACACATGGTGGGCACTTGGGGGTCGGTTCAAGCCGATTGGACAATCTTGTTCGCTCTCCTTATTGGATGGTATCTTCTTATCAAACGTTGGGAGCGAAATGGCACCCTTGACCGATGGAATGCGACCCGGGCACTTGGGATTGTCCTGATGGTACGCACGCAACGAGGTCAGCGATTGCTGGAGCGCATGGCTCGTCCTCGCAGATTTTGGAGAGCCTACGGGGAAGTTTCACTCTGGGTGTGTTCTGTATCGATGGTCATGGTCGGACTTCTGGTTCTCCTCGCCTTCATCACGTCTGTCCTCTCTCCTCCAACCGCCGCTCCTCCCTCGGCGAGCGAGCTTGTTGCTGTTCCGGGCCTCAATCCAGTCATTCCACTCGGATGGGGCGCCTTAGCGTTCATTATTTCCTTGGTCATTCACGAATTTGGCCACGGGTTGCTCGCTAGGGGGCACGGTATGCGAATTCGTTCCTTTGGATTGCTTCAACTCGGCCCGCTTCCGTTGGGCGCCTTCGCTGAACCCCAAAGCGATGAATTGCTTCGTGCACCACGTAGAGAACGCCTTCGGATGTTTGCAGCAGGACCAGCAACAAACATTTTTGCAGCTTTTGTGATGTTTCTTCTCCTCGGTGGCCTCGCTGGTCAATTTATTGCTTCGGAGGATTATATCCACGTCAAAGGCATCGTCAAAGATGGTGGAGCAGATGAAGCAGGAATGCAACCTTGGGACACGCTGATTTCCATCGATGGCCAAGGCGTGCATGACCTTGATTCATTCAGGCTGATCCTCGATGAATATTCTACCAACGACACCGTAGATCTGGTCGTCCGGCATGAAAACGGTGAACGAGAAACTCTCACTGCTACCTTTGGCGATAAATACGACTACTACCGCGAGTTGGGCTGGAGCGAAGAATTGCTGGCCTCCATGGACGTTGAACAAGGTGATCCTTTCTTGGGCGTCGAAGGTCTTTCAGATGGAACAGCGGGCATCGACCGACTCGCAGGGCCACTTTCACCGCGCTGGGAAGGAACCCTCCTTCAGCGTGTTCTTTCAGTCCCCCTCCACGTCATTACCATTCTTCTCGTACCTTTCGAGATGAACGGGGTGGCGATTCACCCCTTCGAAGAAAGCCTGCTCGAGGCTGGAGACGGCATCTTCGCAACCTTATTGGGGACATCCGGGCTTCTTTTTATTGCGAATTTGCTCTTTTGGTTGATGTGGGTCAACATTCTCCTCGGTTTTACCAATCTCATCCCAATGGTGCCATTTGACGGTGGGCACATGCTTCGAGACATGTTACATGCAACACTGAGTGGATTCAAACGCTTGGGTAGAAAATTGAAATTATGGGATCTTCATCCGATGTGGGTGGACCACCTTTCATCCAAAGCATCGAGCTATTCATCGCTCATGCTGCTGGGAATGCTCTTGTTTACGATGTTCATACCCTATCTGTGAATTGGGTTAATGTCGTCGTTCTTCGTCGTTGCAATTCTGCTAAAATATCACTTGATGAAGGCTCAACTGACGGTTCCTTTACCTCAACTTGCTTTGCTCTAGCCTGTACTGCGTCAAAGGGCGGCTCTACCTTCCCTTCTGGCGAACACATCATTGCGAGAAATTCATTGAGTGGCATTCCCTGCTCCCAATCCATGAACGGGGTTCCATTTCTGGTGAGGGGAAAGGAAGGAATGAGACTCTCGAGGCGTCGCAAGGTTCCGCTCAAGCCGCGAGTTTCAACGCGGAAAATACGCCATGAATCGCCACGTGCTCCCTTCAATCGATGGGCGTAAAGCGGCATGAGGCCGGTACGTTCACCTTCACGAATCATGGCCTCAAGCTGAATTTTTGTGCGCCCGGAAAAGTATTTTTTGAGCCCCTTTGTGGTTTTGACCTCAATAGGGAAACTGCAGTCACCCCTCATGGCAACAAGATCTCCGCTGCCTTCCATCCCCGACCCTGCCGCTCTCACGACAAGAAAGGGCCTCTCAATCACACGACCCATGCGGTTCTTTTCTTCGGTTGAACACGAACGCGTGATCTTGTGGACGCCTTTTTCTGTTCCCGAGAGAACCTCGCGAAGCTCCCGCTCATAGGCGCCTGTCATGAACAAGCATCGTTGTCTATCGTTCTTGATAACTTCGGAAGAATACAATCTGAGTGAGGGGGATTCTCAAGATGCTCCAAAACACCGAACCGATAGATTAGAACAGGTCCAGCCCGAAGGCTCATTCATCATGCTGATCTACGTGCGGACGAAGGATTTCCGCATGGCCTATCACTTGCTGCGCGTTTTGCAAGGCATTGGCATCACTCCAGTGCTTGTAGATCACGACCAAGCCTTGCCCGACCGAGATGCATGGTGGTTTGGAACTCCCGAAGAAGTTCAACAACGGGGCGGCCGCGGCGTGGCAGTCAACGCAGACTCGGTTGATGAGGCGGTCAATGCGTGGTTGAGGGTTGTGAACAATCTTGACAATATCGATGAATTTCTCATCGGAATCGACCCTGGACCGCGGCCCGGATGCGCTTGGTTTGGTGATGAGAAACTCCTCGGTAAATCAGTTCACGAATCCGTTGAAGCGACCGTTCTTGCTCTTGTGGGGCATATTGAGTCCTACAAACCTCAGCGTGTGCTGGTACGTATTGGCCATGGCTCGCCTTTGCACCGAGATCAGCTCGTGAATGCATTTCTTCTCCGTGGCTACCCAGTTCAGCAGGTCAACGAATACCGAACCAGTCAAGGAACCGCAAGAAATGCTCATGCTAACTCAGCGCTGAAGATTGCCCGAATGCCCGGGCAACCGGTTGTTGAATGGCGGGAAGTTGAACCGAGTGAAGGGGAAGTGAGGAACATCCAGCGAATCAGTCGGCGCCGCTCGAGAGGGTCATTAACCATCTCAGCCCACCTTGCAAGGCGTGTAAGTCAGGGTGAATTAACGTTGGATGAGGCCTTGGCCAAAGCGGGCTATTCCTCTTCAGGAACATCGACGGGTTGAGCCCATTTCCACTCGGGAGCGCGACTGAGGATACGCTTGAATACATTTTCAGTGACAAAGGGTGCGAGTAGGACCAATGCAAGAAGCGTGAACAGTGCACTGAAGGACGAATACGGTACGTCTTGAGTTCCGTATGAATTCTCTCCACCCATCATCAATTTTACAGTCCCAAGCCACGGTAGTTCACCTCCAGCAACGCCGAGCACCCAAGTATCACGAATAGGGCCAACGATACCAGACGGACTGTGGACGCCTGATGAGCCATTGGTCGCCTGTGCGCCTTGATCTACCGAGCATTTGTTGTTGTCGCCCAAGGTGAGAATGCCTTCGTGGATTGGTTCCCATTGCCAAACGACCAAATGCGGTTCAACAACATAGTTTTCACCGCTGTGAGCGGGGCGTTTGCAATCGTAATAGGCTGCATCTGAGCCATCAAAAAGTACGGTGACATTGACCACGTCCTTGACCGATGTTCCGGGGACAGTCCAGGTCAAAATGCAACTGCCTCTCAAACCGTCCTCTGCCATGCGCTGTGCGTCATAGGTAGCATCCTCAGGACAAGGGTCCTCTGCTTCACGGTCCGGGAGGATTGTCTGTTCTGCAACCACCCGGAGGATTGCTCGATGAATGATGGGTGTCCCTTCCTCTCCGTTCTTGGCGTAAATGATCACATCGCCTTCCATGCCGTGACGCTCGTGGCCGTAGGAACGATGGTTTTTATCGGTTGCTTCAGCGAAGGTGACGATGGTCGATGCGGGTTGGTCGTGAACCAGAATAAGGTCGCCTGCGTCGATGCTACCGATTTCACCCTGCTCTTCATGAATCATTGATTTTGATTCAACCACGACCAGTGGGGGCATGGAGCCGGTGTGAATAAACATCGCTCCGACCAAGCAAGCGATCATGCCCACAGCCAAAAGAAGTTCAAGCATCAGCGACCGCAGGGGGTCGTGTCCTTCCACCCTTGTTGCCTCCAATTCACCGTCGGAGACCTTTGCTATCAAGGAATGCCTGCCATTGTTCCAAATGGCCCGCTCCTAGTGCTTGGGCTGCTAAATCACCATCTGCTTTTTGACGTCGCAATTCAGCGGTTGAGCGCAGTTCTTTGATCTCTTCAAGCGTGAGCACGTGTCCTTTGAATCGGAGGTATTCTGGGAATGAAATGAGCACGAGGGCGAGGGCGATGACCGCTCCGACCAGGGCAGGCCCCGTGTACGCTCCAAAGGTAGCGTGATTTTGTAAGAAAAGAACTTGATAGCCACAGATCAAGAGGAAAATAGCGCTAGAGGCTGAAGCAATGGCCGTAATGGCGTACTGATTCCCGTACTGTTTTGCCCATAGCCGACTCAAAAACGAACCCTCTTCTGCCACCTTCTCACCGTTGATACGCTGACCTTCGGGAGTCTTCAATCCTCGCTTTGATTGTGTTTGACATCAAGTTCCCTCGGTGCCCGTAAAGGGTATCATTCAAATGTAATGAAAAGCATCACTGGTTGTCTTGGGCTGATATCAATGCGTCGTGCACTATTCCTAACGCTTGTTTTTGTTCTTTCAACACTCTCTCCGTTGGCTGCGGGTGCGACCACAGAAACCCAATTTAAGGACGGCTCAACCTCCTACGAGCACACCTTTTCGAGCAGTGGAAACGGGACCGCTGGGGTTGTATCAATCCCCTTCGGAGCGGAAGTAACATCTGCCCAATTTAACATTCGAGGTGATGCAAGTTCAACCAGCTGGACCAATTTCACCACGAACGACCACTACGGAGGCGTAGGTGATACCGATTATACCAGTGCCAATGCTGGCTCGCCGTCACCCTTTACCACAGCACGGCGCGATAACATCGACGTGAGCGGCCAAACTGCATATCTCAAAGGCAACCCCACTGAATTCACGCCAAGCTTTTCGAGTTCATCCTCAGTAAGCACATTGGGCAGTGCTCATCTCAACACCACTGGAGAATTCGTCGCTTTGGGCGACCAGGGCTACACCAGCCCGACCAAGAAGTACGCAGATCGAACCGTAACAGGTGGTTCCTGGAGCTATACTGGAGTCGTCGTTCCTGCAATGGATGACGAGATTCACGTGATGAGCTACACGAGCAGTTCTGGCTCCCTCACACAAGTGCCAACGATCATGCGTTACAACGCAACAACCAATGCTTATCTGGGCACTGCTTCCTTTGCAACATCAAGTTGTGGAGGTACCAGTGCTACCTATTACATGTACGACGCTGACGTCTACAACGGCAAGGTCTACACTGCACACTGGTCCTATTATGAAGTCAACCGGTGGAGCGTTGCTGCAAACTCTGCAGGCAATATTGTTTGGACCTGTGAAGCAAGTCACAACTACGGATATCCAAATTATATCTCGGGCGTCGACTTTGATGACAATACGGGTAAGATGTACATCGGCGTTTACGAGACCAGCAGCAACAACCACTACCTCAAGGAAGTCAACCCCTCCTCTCCAACCGTCATCACCGGTACGTGGTTGATGACATCAACATCGTATTACTATGATTATGGAGCAGGTCTTTCTGTTAGCATGCCAAACGTGATGTACAATATTTACTACTACCAAAGCACCTACAAGAGCATCCACTACCATTACACCATGACGTCCAACGGCTTACTCACACCTCAAGGGGAGCGTACCATGCCCGGTGGAGGCCACTACGGTATGACCGATATCTCAGAGAATCACGAAGTCTACTTCTCTTGCCACTGGGCGAGTACGAGTTATTGTTCACAGGGTCTCCGTAAGATTCACACCTACGGGGACGGCGCTCATTATGACGTACGAACTCCTTCGGTTACCAGCCAAATGATCGTTGGTCAAACGACCACCACCAGCCGAGCCATTGACACGGTCTCTCTCAAAGGCGTCTTCGGATCGATGCCCTCAGGCACGAGCATCAACGTCGATATTTCCAACGATGGTGGCACAACCTGGCGTTCTGCCAGTGTTGGGCAAAAAGTCATCTTCCCGAGCACGGGCAATTCAATCGTCTGGAGAGCAACCCTCAACGGAACGAATGCGAAATCCCCGGTTCTCGGCGACGTGGTGCTTTCGTACACGACATCCTACCAAACAAGCGGTTATTATTACGCCTACCAGTACATCGGTAGCGGTACAACAACAGTCGTTGCTGCAACCGTAAACTGGAGTGAAACAGGGCCCTCCTCGACCTCGGTCACGGTCAATGTGGGCTACGGCGCGAGCAGTACTGCATGCAGTAATGGGAATACAGGCGTCGCTTCGTATACCGCACCGGGCCAAACAAAATCCATGACCGGAACGAGTTATTACTTCTGCGTGAGAATCACGCTTTCTACAAGCTCGTCCTCTGTCACGCCATCGATCTCTGATTTGACCATCGCACTCCATTCGAATGCACCATCCGAGCCCGGCATCAATATCGCCGGAAAAAATGCCTTCAGATGGTCTGCTCAAAACGGAGCTCTCCTCGGTCCATTGACCGTGACGAGTGCGCAGTCAGGCAATTCACTCGTCAGCGAACTCAACAACGCCATACCCGATTCAGGCGCAGGCATCATGGACATCCAAATCGACCTCACGTCGGCAAGTTCTGGAATTTTAACCATTGAATCCTTCCAAATCACCTACGTCATGCAGACCGTCAATTTGGACATATCAATCCCAGAGGGCGAAATACTGCACGAACGGATTACCCCCTATGAAGTGGTCACGCGACACGTTATCGGCGAAGATGCGAACACCATGATGAGCGCGGAACTCACCCTGCTCACCAACTCTTTGGCCAACAACCCAACGCTCTCATGGCAGTACGGAGATGTATTCCCAGACCCGAACGATCCCGGGCAATACATCGAAATGGACCCATCGTCCTATTCAGTGGAAAGCAACGGTATCTTGGAGATTCACTGGAAGTTCTATGTCACCAGCGAATTTCCCGACCAGAACAACGTTCGTTTCCGCACGGGTTGCCTTGACGACAGCGGCTCTGCAGGGTACGCCCCCACGCCTCTTTTGTCCCAAGAAGGTCTGAGCGTCAATCGCTCCTTCGGTCTTGGTTGGCTCAACGTGCGCGACAACGATGGCGAAATCACCCATCAAGACATACCCGACGGCTCGTGGGTCGCAGCAGGTGATCAAATTCACTTCGTTGGCGCCATGTGGTTCATGGATACCGAAGATGCGCCCAAAGACAGCGCCTTTGACGTTCGAGTTTCACGCAACGGATACGTCGAAAGCACTGCACGGGATACGACCAATAACAACGGCTCTTTCTTTGTCTCAATCGACCTACCGGCAATTGATGTCGAAGACGGACTTACCTACGAAGTCCAAACCTATAACGAGCGAAACCCCGACCACGTTCAGCAACCCAACGCAGAATGGCGTCGCACCTTCCTCGTCGACGCAACACACCCTGAACGCATGGCAGTATCTCCAGTGGATGACGCCTATGAGGCTGCCTCCAACGAACAAACGGTGCAAATCCTTGTTGACGATAAGGTGGGTCATCCAATGAATCTGGAATTGAAGTATTGGGTTGAAGCCGACCATGACATGAACCGTAACGGTGAGGCCGATCCGGAAGAATATGCTTCCAAGACGGTTACCAACACCACCGAAGCCCGTTCCAAGTGGTTCATCACCACCATTGACACCTCTCGAAACCCGAACATGGGGCGCGTTTCCTACTTCTGGGACGGAGGAGATCAGGCCGGGAATCCACTGCATTTCACCGCCATCAATGACGAGGATGAGGTATTGATTTTCGAGTCCTCTGAAGGCTTCCTTTACGACGATGCTACGTTCCGGACCCGAAAGGATTCATCTGCGGTGTTCACCGGTTTGGAATGGGTCGGCCACGAGGACAACGAGGCAGTCTTTGCAGGAATGGAACAGAGCATCAACCTCGGTTTCATTGACGCAAACACGGCGATTGACTTCGAGTACATCTCCTTGGTCTTTGACTTTGAGGGGCCCAATCCAATGCGTGATGCACAGGCCATTTCCTATTCTGGACTGAACAATACCTTCTGGTCGGATTCACCCTACATTCATCTGCTACCAACCAGCAACATGATGGAAACGACCAATGAATCTGGATTGCCCTGGATCATGCTTGAATTTAACTTCAAATTCAGTTGGGATTGGCCTGATGAGGAAATGGGTGACGTTGCCCTCCTGTACAAGGAATTAGGTAGCAAAGACCCGTCGCGTATCCTTCTTTTGGAACACACCTTCCGCGTTGAAAACGACCTCATGCTTTCTCCAACCGACTTTACGGTTGAAGACATCAGCGAACCTCGTACAGGCCCCGTCGCAGACGGCAGCAGAGTACGCAAGGACGACCGATTGGCATTCACCGGACGCGTGGTCTATGAGGGCAGTCAAACACCTGCACCTCGTGACGTCGGTATTCTCGTTGAAGTCTTTGACGGAGCTAAATTGTGGTCTGACGGTTCGTTGACCAGCGATGGTGATTACGCTGTTGAAGTGCCTCTTTCTGCGGCCTCTTCGCTGCAGTCATCACCCTCACGAACGTGTTTGATTTCTATTACGAACATTCCCGGGCGTGGAGAAGACATGACGGGAACATTGGTCTCCACGACCCTGCAAGTTGTCGTAGACGATGCAGCACCCCGTGTCACTCGACGAATTGCACCTTTGAACGTCATCGATATTTCATCGAATAATGACATGAGCCAAATCAGTGTCGAATTCCAAGGGACTGAAGACGCTGATTTGACAGGTTCCAAGCAAATGGTTCACTGGGTAATGCGAGACGCCACTCGGACCATGACAATCGGTGCAGGGTCAACTCTTTTGGGCATGCAACAAGACGATCAGAATGTATTGTGGACGGGAATTGTCGACATCACAGCGGGTGGGACCATCACGCCCAAGGCTGGCGATTTCGTAGGATTCTACGTCACGGGGTATGATGCTGCAGGTAACCAATTCCCCGTTGTATCAAACTCCGAAGCGAGCCCGATTCCAGAATTGGCCGTTGACGATACGGACTTTGAGCGCCAGTGGGTTCGTTTGGGAGCCGTTGGCCCTGAATTGCGAGTACAAAACATTGTGCTCAGTGACGACCATATCGCACCAGGCGCCAAGATCGACATAACTGCTGATATCATCAATGTAGGTGGAAATACCTCGCTTCAATTCAAGGTCTCCTTCTACGCAGGATCTGCTGAAAAGCCGTTTGAAACAGTGCGAATCAACGGTATGACGGAGGGAGAAATCCTGCCTGTTGAGGTCCAATGGACATCCACAGAAGTCGACCGTGTTCGTGTCGTGGTTGATTCCGAGAATGAAATACCAGAAGCGAACGATTACGATAATTCTGCTGAGCACGCCGTCACCATTGCATACGGGGAATACTTTGGCTGGTTTGATTCACTCCGTGAGCAACCGCTCGCTTGGATGTTTATCCTATTGAGCATTCTTACCTTGGCTGTCGTCTTTACCGTGGCAACCAAGACGTCGATCGACTTTGGCGAGGGTGCCTTCGCAGAAGACGATGAGGACTGGGAAGAAGATGAAGAGGATGAGTACGAGGACGATGATCCTGACGACGAAGATTGACCTCTGAAATCAGTCCACGCCTCAAGCCAAATCCTCAAGAAGAGAAGGGTACGCCTTGCTCATAGAGGGTGGGGAGAGTATGCCGCGCGTGTTTTCAACCCTCCACCCCTTACTCACGCAAGCCCTTGATGAAAAAGGGTGGCAACCAACACCGATTCAGGAACTCGTTCTTCCCGAAATCATTGCCGGTCATGACCGAGTCGTCATCGCTCCAACGGGATCAGGAAAGACAATGGCGGGCATTTTACCGCTCTTTCACCGATGCTTGGTTGAAGGCTGGCCTTCACTTTCCATCCTTTACATCACTCCGCTTCGAGCATTGAATCGTGACGTTGACCGACGGCTGCTAGAATTGGCCGAAGCGGTAGGATTGACCGTTGATGTACGTCATGGAGACACTACTCAGGCCCAACGTGCCAAACAAACACGTCGACCTCCGAACCTATTGGTGACCACCCCAGAAACATTCCAGTTGATGTTTAGTGGGAAAAATCTGCGAGCCATGCTCAGCAGCGTCCATGCAGTGGTTGTTGACGAGGTCCACGACCTTGCAGCATCGGAGCGAGGGTGGCAGTTGAGTCTTGGTTTGGCCCGTCTTGAAGCACTTTCTGGGCGCAAACTGCAACGCCTGGGCCTTTCTGCAACTGTCGGAAACCCGCAACATGTCGCTTCCTGGCTGTCTCCAGGCAAAGGCCAACCGTTGATTGCTAGCGGACAGCGTGACACCCAGTTGACGGTTGAATCACCAACACCGCTTCCCGAAGACGAAATCGGGGGGGTCGAGTTAGCTCTCAGCCCTCGCCAGCACGCCACCTATCGGCATCTTTGTGATATTTTGCGAACCGAAGCACCCTGCCTGATCTTCGTGAACAGTCGGAGTGATGCTGAAACCCTCTCGTCGCGATTGCAAACCATGGCTCCTGATTTGAACATCGGCGTTCACCACGGTTCACTCGCTGCTGAAACAAGGCAGGAAATGGAGGACAAATTACGCGCTGGTGAACTGGAGGGCTTGGTATGCACTTCCAGCCTTGAATTGGGTATCGACGTGGGCAGCATTCGACGTATTATTCAGGTTCATTCGCCCAAATCTGTCGACCGTATGCTCCAGCGCGTAGGCCGTGCTGACCACCGACTTGGAGGTCTCGGAAGAGGACACATCCTTTCGTGGGACAGTGATCATCTGACCGAAGCAGCAGTGATTGCACAACGTTCCATGGCGGGAGCGATTGAACCGGTTGAATGGCGCCCCCGTCCCGGTAGCATCGCAGCCAACCAACTCGTGTTAATGGCGCACTGCTTCAAGGCGGTCAGCATTGATGAAGCCACAGAAATTATTGGGAAAACTCCTCAGTTTGACGGTTGGAACCGAACCGATACGGAAGCCCTCCTCTTGATATTAGCAGAACGATGGATTGTGCGCTTTACGCCGACCCCCAGCGAATTACCTTGGTACCGATGGCCGAAGGCAGTCTACGCCGTGGCACGAGAAGAAGCAGAAGGCCGTGGTGAAGAACTTCCAGAGGAATTGCCGCTTTATTCAGTGCCCGATGAAAGCATCCCCAGATCCTACACAGAGCGGGTGGTTGAGGTGCCCAAGCGTTTCGCAAAAGGATGGTTTTCATCCTCAGGGCGCACACGAGAATGGGTCTCACACCACCTGTCCATGATTCCTGACAAGCGAACCTACCGCGTACGAGATGCCGTCACGCGAAAAAGCCTTGGCAATGTCGACGAGGCTTTTGTATTGAGTCTCAACGATGCTGGTGAAGACGACGATGGAACCCCCCGGCGGTTCGTCATTGCCGGTCGAACCTGGCTGATTGTCGATGCGGACCCGGAACAATCCGAATTGTTGGTTGCGCCGGTCAACGACCATGGGAAAGCACCGCAATGGCTTGGTGAATTGCCACCAGTACCCGAATCAGTCGCGAGAGATGTTGGGTACCTACGCCACTTGATGGCTGCTGACCTCGGTTTGCTGGCAAAGCCCGAAGCACCCGACCTCGACCCACTCGGCCTCGTTCCTGAACGAAACGCACAGCTTGTTGACTACCCGCTTGACGACCAAGCGAAGAGCATGATTGCGGAGGTGATCACCGCTCACTTTGAAGCGACGGGTCACGTGCCTACCGATCGCGTGTTGACGGTTGAGGAACGCGATGATGCGATCGTCGTCAATTCGTGCCAGGGCTCAAAAATCAACGAAGCCCTCGGTAATTTCCTCCTCGCCATGGCTTCTACAAAATCGGGTAGTTGGGGGCGATTGATCGTTGAACCCACTCGTATCGCCCTTCAGGTTTCAGACGTCCGTCCAGAAGACATTGTGACATGGCTGCTTGAAACACCGCCCGATGCTATTGAGCATCTGCTCAGCATTACGGTGCCCAATTCAAGGCAAGTGCGGTGGCGCTTTGCTCAAGTTGCCAAAGTGTTCGGAGTACTCCGCCATGGCGTTGATCCTCGTCGGATCAACCTTCAGGCATTGTTGCGCAAATATCGGGGGACTGTGGTCATGGAGGAAGTGCTTTCCAAACTCTTTCACGAACGCATGGACGTACGAGGGGCATCAGATGTGCTGAGCGGTTTGCAATCAGGCGTTCTCAACATACACGTTACAGCACGCGGCCCTATGGGCTTGTCGAACCGCACTCAAGATGACATGCTCCTCCCCAATTGGGACAATGCAGCCCTACGAGAGCGGCTCAAGCTGCGATTAACCAATGAACGGGCAGTATTATGCTGCCTGCGATGTCAAGCTATTCGTCGCTTCCGAATCGCTCGTTTTCACGCCATGGAAAAGCCGGGAACCTGCCTGAAATGTGGCGGAACTCGTTTGGCATGTGCTCGAGAAGAGCTGCTTGAAATGCTTGAAAAATGGGTGAAATCAGATGACAAAAAGGATCAGGACAGGATGACGAAGAACGCGGATATTGTTGCCAATCGTGGAATTGATGCCATCATGTGTTTGATGGGCAGGGGTATTGGTGAAGCAACAGCCAATCGCTTGCTGGTGAAGGCTTCACCGGGAGATGAGAACGGGTTGCTTCAAGCAATTCATCACGCCGAAGTCGAATATGCCCGAACACGTCGTTTTTGGAGTTCATGAGTATTGAAAACATGAAGGCATTCAGTCTGGTTCATCGCTTTGTAAGGGTGCATAGGGAATGAGTGAAAACAATAGTCATGAAAAGGAGAACCTATTGGTTCATACATGGCGACATCCCATACTTCGCTCGCCAAGTTCATCCACTGGAGTTTCATTCCTCTCTACGCTTACGGCATCTTCAAACAACTTGACGATTTGTCACAATTAGAGGATACAGGGCTGCTTATTTTTGAGGTAGCCTTCGCTACAATGTTCCTGCTGATCGTTGTGCTTCGCTACACCTACATGAGGCGGTTTGACACCTTTTTAGGAGCGCGTGTACCCGTGCATCGCGTTCACTATTTCTTCGCAAAAACAGTTCATCGTTCGATGTATTTCTGTTTGATTTTACTGCCCTTGACGGGATTGATCATCGCAGGGTTATTTACAAGCGGAATCAAGGATGGATCAGCACAAGAAGTTGCACTTTCTGTGCATGAGTTCTCAGCATCCCTCAGTTATGTACTCATTGCATTGCATGTTGGAGCAGCGGTTTATTCACGGTTGAAAGGTGAAGGCGTTTGGACCTCCATGGTCCCGATATTCGCCGAGGAAAAGCCATCATCCAATCCGATCATAACTCGAATCGCCGAAGTGGAAGAACAGGTCTACGATCAAGTAGGTCGTTTCTTCTCTGCAAAAAAAGGTTGATTCTTCTACGAGTAAGTACTCATCTCGATGGTAGGGTTCGAATCTTCTGATTCTGTGCCAGCATTCACGGACTCGGTTTTTGGGACGAATCCAACGGTTATTGACGCGCAGATCCATTCAAGCCGTCCACGATTGCGTGGATTTCAGCCCAAAGAATGTAGCTTCAGGAATTGTCGCTGAGCATTTCTTCAAGTTCTTTACTCGCAAGAATCAATGTTGGGGCCCAAAGGCCCACGAAGATTCCTAAAGACGTTTCATCTAATCCGAAATATACGTACAACGACCCTACTACTGACAACATGCTTGCTGCAAATCCAATTTTTGATATTTGTCCACTCATTTTACTCACCTATTTGTTGGACTGATTCACTGTTCACTTAAGGAGGTGTTTACTATCAGGCCGCTAAATAAGCATAAATGACGAGGTTTTTCATTTCATCGAGTGGGATTGTTGCTTGCACTGAAAAGATCCGCTGCTGGTTCATATTGTAGGCTATGAGCAGTGGGTAGCGTTGTATATGGCCCACTGCAAACCCTTGTGAACGTCTTTATCTATGCACGAGGGCTTTATGGAGAATCCCTCGTGAGTATGTGTCGTTCCTTTATCCACTTCACTAGATCGTTAAATTTTGTTGCGTTCCCTTGTATGAGGGGCCGAGAGATATCATCGAATGATTAAATTATCAATTGATATGAAAATTGAATTTCATGTTTTTTAGTATACTCAGAATCAGAATACCAAAACCCTATTTCCCCTGATTTTATCGATGAATTAAATTCTAATATTGCAGGCCAAATATCGTTTTTAGGCTCTTGAGCCATTAGATGAAGGATATCGTTTTCTGACATCCACCTCATCTCTGGACTTCGGCCTAGTCGCGTTGAAGTGAAATCAATCAGCATTAATCTAAAAACACTGTCGTGATTAGTGGTTTCCTTGATTAGTCCTGCCTTATTTTTGAGATGGAATGAATGTAACATTTTGCAATTTTTGATGAATTCAAACGAATCGAAATCAAACCTTGAGTGATGTTTTTCGGTTATTGTATGAAAACTATGTATGAACCAATCGAGTGGACTTTCAAAAATTACTCCAAGCGTGGTTGCCTTAATTGATTTTTCATGATCATTCAATTCGGTTTGAATCTTTGCCCTCAATTGGAAAAAAGCCTCAACAAGTTTCATACAAGCATTGAAGGCTTCACGATCTGAACTCGATATGTAAAATTGTGATATTGGAAAACAGAAGTTGAAGTTAAAGTCTCTCGAGTTTGCCGAAGAGTT
>JADHPT010000002.1 GCA_016778305.1 Candidatus Poseidonia sp.
CCGAGTTCAAATCTCGGCACGTCCACTCCTTTGCATTTCATCAATTCCGACGGAGTGGACTGTGCAGCCACAACCGTCTCACCTTCCATCGCCTCGGTTGTTGGCTCGGCACGTCCACCAAAAACGATTCAAGACAATGCTGTTGGACCGTGCGCCACAAAGATCACTGATTTCAAACAGTTTCTTTGTTGGCTCGGCACGTCCACCAGAAACGATGAACCTCAAGGTTGGTTGCCAAGTGAGATACGGAATTCTCAATCCTCAGGTTCGCGAAGGAATACCGTCCTCGGAATATTGTAGAGTAAGTGACTGAAACCTGGTTCACCTGCGTACTTAGGGAAGCCCCCTGCTTTGTACTGTCCCATAACGGTGTCTGCATCAAGGTTCATTTGGACAGCACGGAGTACGAGTCTCCCAACATCTCTTGAAAATGCGTCCTGCCGTTTAATCAGAGAGTCCCACGAATTGGGCTGTCCATCAGCCGCACTGTACACTCTGACGATCTCATCAATTTTCATGAGAATTTCGTAAGCCGTTTGGTAATGTTCTCCAAGGACAAAAGTGTCCATCCAATCAATGGTCTCTTTTTCTGTTTCTTCTCTTTTTTCTGTCATATCTTTTCCACTCCTTTTTTGTTGTTTCTTTCCTTCCAAAAAACTGTTCCAGTTCTTTTTCGAATGTGTCTTCATTCTCTTTGAATTCATTTGCCTCGCGTGCCGCATAAATGTTGTAATCGGGTCGACCGGTGCAATAGTAGCATTTCTTAGCTGAACACTTCGGAGTTAACCAAGCAAAGCAGGACCTGCAGTATACGGAATCATGATATCCAGCCCATTCAGGCTGAGACTTAGGACATTGACATGACGCCCACCAAGGTCGGTCACGTTCGATCAATTTTTCTTCAACATGAATCATGACCTTTACCCCGCTATGATCGTCTCGTTTAGACCGTAGAAATGCTAGCATTTCATGCAAGAATCTACGGCTTTTTTCTGTAATAATTAATATCGACCACTCTACTTAAACTACTTCAAGAGGTTGATGGAATGAGGGTGTTCGCCCCTGTTGAATCTACTGAAAGCGACCCAAATCAGGAGCGCTTGGAACATCTGAAAAGGCATTTTCGGGGTAGAAAGCACTCGCTTTGACTTCGGGAGGACGGCGGCGTTGAACGAAGAGAACACCCAAGAGTACGAGGATAACCAGTCCCAAGCCAATTGCAACAGAATACGTTTCTATCAGCGAAGAAGGCTGAATTTCCTCTGGATGCCATACGGTATACAGCACCGTCCATGTGAGATTCGCACTGCCACGACCGTCACTGACCACTGCAGTGTATTGGTAGGGTCCAGTTCTGCCACCAAAGGCACAAATCTCTTCCTCAAAGGAGAGGTTCGCTGTTTTGCAGTTCATGGGTGGCTGAGAAAGGGCGAGGTTGGTTCCAAGCAAGGTGCCGTTACGGACCCACCGAATGCTCAATTCCAATTCATCGAGGGCTTCTGCAGTTAAATCAAAATCCACCATCAATTCCAACGATTGGTTGGTTGCGTTTAGGATGAGCGTTCGGTTGGAAGGCATGGGAATCAGGAAGGCCAAACGGTCAACGCCATCGTCAATACTTCCGTCGCAATCATCGTCTCGGCCGTTCCACTGTTCGAGTTGGTTAGGAGCAACACTGGCCCGTGTGTCATCGCAATCCAAGAACCAACGGTAGCCATCGCTATCGTTGTCCAGATCTTGCACAAGTGGATCGGTCATCGTTTCAGTGACTTCCTCGCCGTCAAAGAGTCCGTCTCCGTCAGTGTCAGCATCAAAGGCGTTAGTGCTTCGATTGGTATATTCATCGAAATCCAACAAACCGTCCCCGTCGCTATCGGTTGAAAAGAAGGCCTCGTCAATGAGCTGGTTGCAATTATTGTCAATTCCGTCCAGTTGTTCTGGCATGTCGGGGTTGATGGAGGGATTACCATCGTTGCAATCTTCAAACCAATAATACGTGTCCGCATCGCTATCGTTGTCCACACGAAGTGGATCGGTGAGGTACACGAAGATCTCCATGTCGTCCCTCAAAAGGTCACCATCGGTATCTGCAAGGGTAACATTGGTACCGTAAACGTGGAATTCATCGTAGTCCGAAAGAGTATCTTCATCGACGTCGCTTTCGTTGAATCCCTCATCCCACTCACCATCACAATCGTCATCCAATCCATTGAGCCGTTCATTGGCTCCGGGATAGATCATACTGTTGCTATCGTTGCAGTCGTTGAACCAATAGAAAGCGTCCCCGTCTGCATTTGGATCGTAGAACAAGGGGTCAGAGAAGTAGGTCATCACTTCTTCACCATCGCTCAACTGGTCGCCGTCCGTATCCGTGACCAGCGGATTGGTGAGGTTGACCAACACTTCAGTTCCATCGTTAAGGCCATCACCATCTGTGTCGAGTGCAAGAGGATTGGTGCCTTCCACGAGAACTTCAACGCCGTCACTCAGTCCGTCGTCATCGGTATCTGCGTCAAGTGGGTCGGTTGGAATCGTTGAGAGAAGTTCAATGCCGTCGTTCAAGCCGTCACCGTCAGAATCAGGGTCATTGGGGTCGGTCGAGGAATTGAAGACTTCGTACCCGTCATCCAATCCATCGTCGTCACTGTCTGCATCGAAGGGGTCGGTGAAGTAGACCTCGGTTTCATTCACATCGGTCAACAGATCGTCATCACTGTCGATATCACGTTCTGTTCCGTGCAGGACTAAGCCCCATTCAACGAGTTCTCCAACATCGTTATTTCCCTGGTCTTCAATGCTCAATGTCCACTGTCCTCGGCTCTCTTCACCCCAATGATGAACTGAAGAAAAACGCCAGTCTGCATAGTTATTGTTGGCATCTTTGTGCTTTTCTGCGAGAATGCTTTGCGTACCGGATGGTGAGGTGAGAATGATTTCCAAATCTCCGCGGTAGGTATGATCGATGTCAACATAGATATCGACGTTCTCAAGGTGCATGGGTTCTGTGACGTTGACTGAAAAATTCACTGGATAACCACTGTTGTCGGGGATGGGTGTATTGGTCGATAGCATTCCAGATGAAGCATTGATTTCCTCATCCACCAGCGTCCAATTTTCCGCTAGGAAGACCGCTGCAGAAGCATCCACCACCCCAAAACCGTACTTGTGGCTCACGAGATGTCCGTTCCCGTTGAAATTCCATGATGGATCAGAGATGTTGTTCTTGCGAGAGGATTCAACCAAAATATGCTGCACGTCTCGCCAGGTCAGGTTATTATTGGCTTCGAGCATAAGAGCGATGACCCCAGAGACCAGAGGTGTAGCGGAGGATGTTCCTCCAAAGGTATTGGTGTAATCGTTGGAAGTGTATCCTCCCGAACCTTCTATGTCGGTGGTTGTGATGGCCTCACCGTCTCCGTTTGAAGGGGCAGCAACGAGAATGTTTGCACCTGGCTCTGCATAATAGGATTGTTCACCCTTGTAGGTCACGGCTGTGACTGCAATGGTATAGCGAAGGTTCGCATACCCGTCATAATTGGAATTATCACCGTCATCCAATCCATTCCCTGCGGCCCAGGTGATGATGTTGCCCAAGCCTCCACGGCCTAGGTGAGCATCGGCTTCCATCGCCGCTATCATCATTGGCCCAGGTCCTGAAAGAGTCTCTCCGTTATCGCTCGGGCCCCATGAATTTGAATAAATGTCGATGCTTTGGCGCTCGTGCGCCAGCGTATTTGCTTCTCGAACGTCGGTGGTGCTGCATGAAATCAACTGAAGACCTGCCAAACCGGCCATAGGAGCGGCACCAGATACGCCCAAACTATTGTTGCCAACCGCAGCAGCGACTCCGCCGGCAGCCGTACCGTGGGCGTCGTCTGATGCAGGAGTTGGGTCGCCATCGTTGCTGCAATAATCGTAGTCGAGCGTAGGTTCGTAGTGATCGTCAAGGTCAGGGTGGTTCCAGTCAAATCCGTCATCGACCACGCCAATGATGACGCCTTGGCCGCGATATGTATCCCATGCTGCGGTGATGTTCACGTCCTCTCCGAACGTCCCACCAGACTGACCGGTATTGATCAGGTGCCATTGGTCACTCAACTTCGGGTCGTTGGGCACCCAGCGAGGGAGTTGTTCCTGTTCTATCAGCGGATAAAAGACCTCAATGAAGCCTTCATTCTGCATGTTGGTCATTGATTCCAAACCATCGAGGCCGTGATCCACGACCAACCATGCTCCTGGAAGATGGGGGAGTGCCTCACCAACCGGCATATGGCCGATGGCAACCCACGAGGATGTTTGCTCGAGTTGTTCTAAGGAATACTGTGTGAGATCAGTTACTCGTGCGAGAGCAGATTGGACCGACATCGAGTAACTCTCTGAGATAAGATACGTGTCCATATCACTGGCTTGTTCGGGCCCTGCGCGTTCAGTGGAGGATGTTGCTGCGCTCGAAGTAACGGGCAACACCGAGGTCAAAAGAAGCAGTACCAAGACATGCGCTTTCAACCTCATGGCATTTCCTTGTGCCCTTACCTCATAGGACTAACGGTGCAATGGACTGGCAGATGCACACCATCGGCCCCATTTGGAATCAACTCTGAAGCATGGCCCAATCGAGGCGGTTATCAACATGATGCAAATCAAAGATTCATAGGTGAGGGTAAGGAGGCCTCTACATGGAACGGATGCTGGTCGGTGGAGGATGCTTTTGGTGCGTTGAAGGTGCTTACAAACAAATTCGGGGCGTCGATTCAGCACTTCCTGCCTATGCTGGAGGACATGACGAGCGTCCAACCTACAGGGCTGTATGTTCTGGAACAACAGGTCACGCAGAGATTGTTGAGGTCGTCTATGACCCACAGGTCATCGATTACGAAACGCTGCTCGAGGTCTTCTTCACCGTTCACGACCCCACTCAACTCAACCGACAAGGCAACGATGTCGGAACCCAGTATCGTAGTTGTATCATGCCGTTAAACGATACGCAACGAATGCTTGCAGAATCTATAATTCAGCGAATGGAGCCTCATTTTGACGCTCCCATCGTCACCACAATTGAAGAAGCAATTCACTTTACAATCGCAGAGAAAGAACATCATGACTACTACGCACGTAATCCATATCAGGGGTATTGTGCTGCAGTTGTCGGACCAAAAATCGCCAAAGTACGAGCCGAACACGCTCACCTTTACGATTGAGCCGTCCATTGGTCCCATGGGTGATGTTCAAGAAGCGCCGTGTGCAACCGCACATCATGGTCAACAGCATACCAATGCCACCCACGCCGGTCAACGAACCCATCCTCGGATACTTGCCGGGAAGTGCTGAACGTGCCGCTCTTGAAGTAGAATTGAAGCGACAATCAAATGAAATTCTTGAAATTCCTTGCATCATCAATGGTGAAGAAGTCTTCACGGGCGATGTTGTTGAACAGGTCATGCCGCACGATCACGGTCACGTGATCGCCCGTGTTCACATGGCTGGCAAGAAAGAAATCGAGGCCGCTATCAGTTCCGCACTTGACGCACATCATATGTGGTCCACCATGCCTTGGCAGTCTCGTGCTGCTATTTTCCTCAAGGCAAGTGAATTGCTGCGAGGGCCACGACGAGCTGAAATCAACGCCTCAACGATGCTCAATCAATCCAAAACCTGCCATCAGGCCGAAATTGATTCTGCCTGCGAACTCATTGACTTCTGGCGATTTAATGCTGATTATGCACGACAAATCTACGCTGACTTGCAACCACCGGTCTCTCCATCCAGCATGTGGAACTCAAGCGAAGTCCGTCCCTTGGAAGGCTTTGTGTTCTCCGTGACGCCCTTCAACTTCTCGAGCATCGCTGCAAATTTGCCATCGAGTGCTGCTCTTATGGGCAACGTCGGCGTTTGGAAACCTTCCCGCAATTCCTACGTATCCAACTACCGTTTGATGCGCCTCATGATGGATGCTGGTCTGCCCGGTGGCGTCATCAACTTCGTTCCTGGAAAAGCCAGCCTCGTTGGCGGAATGTGTCTTGAGCATCCCGAGTTAGCAGGTATTCACTTTACAGGTTCAACCCGAGTCTTCCGTCAGATGTGGCGCGATGTTGCGAACAATTTGGAACGCCTCAAGTCCTATCCTCGCATCGTTGGCGAAACAGGGGGTAAGGACTTCATCGTGGCACACCCAGATTGCGACCAACGCGCCCTTTTGGTGGCTTTGCTCCGTGGCGGATTTGAATTCCAAGGACAAAAGTGCAGTGCCGCCAGTCGGGCTTATGTTCCAAAGTCAGTATGGAACGCCATCAAAGACGATTATTGCCAAGAAGTGGGTAAGATTACCGTTGGAGACGTTCGTGTCTTCTCAAATTTCCTTGGCGCTGTTATCGATCAGAAAGCATTTGACAACATCACTGGCTACATTGACCGAGCGGCTGCAAACCCGTCGTGCGAAATCGTGACGGGAGGCACCTACGACGACAGCAAGGGTTACTTCATTCAACCTACAACAATCGTGTGCAATGATCCAAAGAGCGAGACCATGGTCGAGGAAATCTTTGGCCCAGTCCTCTCCATCCACGTCTACGAAGACGAGGACTTTGAAGCAACGCTCACCCTCTGCGATGAAACGTCAGAATATGCTTTGACAGGTTCGATCTTTGCTACCGACCGAGTGCACGTAGAAACTGCCATGAATGCGCTCCGCTATTCGGCAGGGAATTTCTACATCAACGACAAGCCAACTGGTGCCGTTGTAGGTCAACAACCGTTTGGAGGCGCTCGAGGCAGTGGAACCAACGACAAGGCTGGCAGTCCCCTCAACTTGCTGCGCTGGGTCAGCCCACGTTCTATCAAGGAAACATTCGCGCCTCCACACGAGTGGACCTACGGATTTCTTGGTTGATTCAGGCCGACTCTTGGTGAGTCGGTGAACTTTCAGCCTTTCGGGCCATGCGTGCCTTGTGGGCTCGCTCTGCTTGCGGAATGATGTACCGGGCAGGATACCGGTTTGAAACAAAGCTGATCAGGTACCATCCGAATGTCAAGAGCGGCGTAGCGACCATGACGGTCAGAGCAGCAGCCATGATGAAAAAACCGTCCGTAGCATTCCATGACCATAGGGCACTCAGACCCGTGCACAGTGGCAACCACCAGCGGGCTGCGAAGCTTGGCGTAGACATTCCCTTGTGATCTTTTCTTGGTGCAAAGGCACTTGCAAGGAGGCTCATAGACGTGGAAACACATCATAGAGTATTTCAAGCGGCGTTTTTTTCCAAACGACGGACTCTTCAAATGGTGCGGTGAAGTGCGATATATATCCGCAATGATGATGGCCACTGCCGAATGCTGTTTTTCAGTGACGAATGATGGGCGAACTGAGCGGGTACTCATCCTCGATGGTGAACTATGTGCAACCGAACATGCGTCCAATGGTCCCCAACGGGATTCCATTGTCACCAACGCCCGACCGCCTGACCGTATGGCGGGCTTCAACGCCGTGGCAAACGGTTCGCTCAATGCTGGGCCTGGTGATTGTTTGCTTTTTCATTGCCCAACTTGCAGTATTGGTTGTAGCCGGCTATATCGACGGCGACATGAACGGGACGATCGGTCCTTTTGACCCCTTTTTCACCTTCGTGGGAAGTTTGTGCCTTGCTCCCTTCTTGATGTTGTTTTTCTTTCTGCGAAGACCAAAACTCACCCACAGCATCAATGCCCATCCCAATCCACTCGGCCAGATGACTCATGCACTTGCTGGAGGGTCGGTGGTTCAGTCAACACAACCGACCTCGGTGAGCCATCACATCTTCCGTTCAACAGCTCCCCTCGAGATGCCGCGCCCGAAGCATCTATGGTTACTTTTTATTCTCGGCGTGACCGTTTCGACTGCCTTCCTGTTACCGTTAACCTTGACCGGTGCAAATGTTGTAACGGTGCTTCTGGCAGTGGTCATTGTCTTGCCAGCCTGGCTGATTGGATTCGCCACACCCGTATTTGCCTGGTGGTCGATTACAAGTCGCCACATGGGCATCACCATGTCCCGCAGGGATGCTGAGTGGATCCTTGTGGCAGGAATGTTGTCTACCGTCCCTGCTATTATCATCAACTCACTCGTTTCGCCGGTTGTGCTCAACAGTCTTGGTTTTGATGCATATCAGGCGGGGAGTTGGGGGGAGGGAATGATTCTCTTCTTGTCCGCCCCCATCGGTGAGGAATTATCCAAAGCCCTCGCTGTTCTCTGCTTAAGCCACCTGATCGTCTCACCCAAGCATGGGTTCTACGTAGGTTCAACGGTTGGACTCGGCTTTGCCCTTCTTGAAAACGCACAGTACATCTTCATGGCATTGCTCAGCGATTATAGCAGCATCTCGTACTTTTTCACCGCCTCCTTGAGAGGTTTGAGTTCAATTCCAGGCCATGCCATGTGGACCGGTTTGAGTGGTTATGCCATCGGTTGTTGGCTGGCAAGAGATAATCGACTGGCCAACATCACGAGTTCAGCCTTTGTCAGCCATGACCCAGAAGCAAGTTGGGTGCTCTACGACAAAACAGGGCAACCCGTATCGACGGCAGGATGGGCGAATATCCCTTCGGATCGAATGATTCGATTGGTATCTCGCTACGAACGATACGCCTGGTCAATGCCAACCAAACCTCTCAGCGGTATCTTCTTGGCGATCTTGGGCCATGGATTGTGGAACGGAACCTCGTGGGGTGTTGGGAGACTGCTCGCAGATTCTGATTCAGTATTGGCAATTCTCCTCCAACTCGGATGGTTGGTATTGATGGTGCTCACGCTGTGGTTTTGCATTTTACGCTGGTTACCGACCGTTGTATTAGGGTCCAAAGAGACCTGATTTCTTTCAGATACGGGTCATGGCTTCAAAAGGCGACCATTGTTCGCTTTGCTTGCGACATGTATTGACATGCAGTAAAAGGTGGTTGCAGCCATGGAATTCTTTGTGAGCGGACCCAACACAGGGAACCTCATCGTCACTGCCTTCCTCATCGGCGCCTTATTGGTTCTCTCTTCACGCGCTAAGATGCTCGATAAGAAAGGAGCCAATGCGGCAGCCATACTGGGTTTGGTGGTTGGAGGTCTTGGACATTGGACCTGGCTACTGATTCTTCTCGGCTTTCTTCTTTGTTCTCACAAAGCTACCAAGTGGAAGTTCGATGAGAAAACAGCCCTCGGCTTGTGTGAGTCAAGTGACGGCCACCGCGGATGGACCAATGTGGTCGCCAACGGTGCAATACCCGGCCTGGTCTGCATTTTCGCCTACCTCTCCGAAGACTATGACGCCATCATTTGGATGTTTGGAGCAGCAGTTGCTGTTGCCACAGCAGATACATTTGCGAGTGAAATTGGATGCCTTGACACACGCGTCCGTATGATCACGACCTTCAAACCATGCGAACGAGGTGAAAACGGTGGCTTCTCACCCAATGGCCAACTCGCAGCAGCGGCTGGTTCGGTCGTTGTTGCCCTCCTCACCTTCTCCGCATGGGGATTGACCCAAACAAGTTCATCCTTCCAAGAAGGAATGCCCATCTTCCTGGTCCTGACCCTCATCGGCTGGCTTGGCTGCCAAGTCGACAGTTATCTCGGAGCATTATTTGAGAACCGTGGCTACCTCACCAAAGGAGGCGTCAACGGTCTTGCCATTCTAAGCGGCGTACTTCTCATGTGGTTCTACCTTGGAAGCCCGTTGTGAGAATAGACTTGAGGGCATTGGATTCTTGAACTGAGACCCATTGGTCGGTTCATGGGGCGTCAATTCTGGGTCATCGGCGCCCTTTTCTTGATGCTCACGCTCTCGGTGTCAAGTACGGTCACTGCCAACACCGAAGAGAATTTTGAACCAGGCTTTGTTGAATGGACCGTGATACCTCACGAACGCTTATTCGTTGAGGGTGCAGACGTTGAGGAAGCAGTACTGCAACGAGGTCAAACCGATTCGGCCGTTGGTGGATTAACGATTGGCGTCACCAACGAGGCTGTGCCCGTGTTCACGCTCCAGAGCCCCCCTGTTGAGCAGGTGATTGAAACCAATGTCATGATGAGCGTCTATTTTTCCGTCATTCTTGACGGAGGTGGCGGTCCACAAACATGTACCCGTCAAACCTTTGTTGATTCATCAACCACGCTGTATTATTCCGTCAACGTTGCCGGAAGCGAGGTTTACAGTACCAGCGTGAACCAAGTCGTGGACACCGTTACTGAAAATGACGCTATGAATTTTTCCGGAGAGATGCAAAATGTATCCCTTAGTTTGGCTCCAGGCGACACATTTACACTGAGTGTATCTATTCACCACCAGTGTATCGGTACGCAGGCAAGGGTGCAGTGGGGTGGATTTGAACACAACAGTGGTGGCATCATCATGGAGGGTGTTATCTTCCAACCCGAAGCACGCATATTGGTGGATGCCTCCCGCCTCGCACACGTTGAATTTGAGCATCGTCTTCCATGGGGCCTCGAAGACCTTCGGGACGAGAAGTGGGAGATTTGGGGGCCACTGGACCCATCTGAAAAGAGCATCCGAGACGGCGAATATTTGATCGAGACCAGTGCAGGTCGCATCCGAATGACCCGTGATCTGGGTGGCAACGATACCGTCTATACTTGGTCGGGTAGCAAAACACTGCCCGTCGGTGAACTCAACCTCCAGATTTGCATGCGGACCGTGGCTGGTGACCTCAACAACGACTGTCACGCTGAAGGTATTGTTCGATTTGAAGTAACGGAGGGAGATGATGGCTTTGCAAACGCTTCCTTGTGGCTGAGTATCACCACCTTCTTGGCTCTTGCAGGTTATATCGTCAACGCCTTACGAAGTGGCTTACTTTTGCCCCTTCCTATTCTCGGTGCCTTGTTCGTCTTGGCCCTTTTGACCATACCCACGGTCTTTGACCAACCCAATCTCGGCGCCGACGCGAGTATTCTTGATAATACAAAGGTCCTTGATTCAACACTTATCGGTCTGGATGGAAATGAAATCAAGGTCAGTGAATTGCTCGACGGACATGAAGCTCTCGTCGTTGGCATGATGTTACCCGGCTCAGAAAACGCATTGACGCAAGCCAATGAATTCAATCGAACCCTCGATCAATTGGGTGAGCGTATCAACGTGATTCACGTCGTGACGGGCGAAGATGCGAGGCTCAGCGATGCCAATTCAGTCGCCATGGCAACCAACAGTACGTGGACCGTGTATCTTGATGAAAACAGGGCCTTCGCTAGCAGTTTACCCGACGGTGCCTCGGATTCTGTACTCGTCCTCGATCCTGCCATGCACGTTACCTTCTCGCAGCCTTCATCTGCAGCCATGCTCGATATCGTTGAAGCCGTTGACGCCATCAAATCGGGGGGTCCAAGTTCGCCAGGCGTCTATTTCGGACTCTTGCTGGGACCAGGTCTCTTCTTGCTCTTCTTAGCACTTCCAAGAGAGGAGTGGACTGCACCGGATGAACCGCTTCCCCCAGGACTCTTGTGGGGCTCAATCATCGTCGCATCGGGTGCAGGTTTGTTCCTTGTCAACCTTCCAGCACTGCTGGTCACCTTGCTTCCCGTTGGGATGTCAATACGCTTTATCCTCGACATCGTGATGATGCTTTGGATGTTGGAGATGTGCTTCTTCACTGCCAAGCGAGGCTCCCCCTACGAAGCAGACCTTCTTGGAAAACTCATTCATTCAGCCTTCCCTGCTGGATTCCGTGAATGGCGCGACCCAGTGGACATGGACAGAGATGTCCTATTGGGTATCTGGTTGGGCTGGTTTGGCTGGCTAAGTTTCCCCTACCTCTTCCCTCAATCTGTTGGCGCGACGGCACTTGCAGGTGGTAGTGGGCTTGCCATGGCTTCCTTCTTCCTGCTCCTCTTCATATTCACAGGCGGGTTCGTGGTCCTCATGCTGCGAATCGTAGCATCGTGGGGCGGTCCGTTCTCGAGACTCTTTGGTAAGTTTGGAGGCGAAGTATTCGCCCAATTTGTCGGATGGATTCTCACGCCGATCGCACTTTGGATGGCCCTCAGCACTGTGATCAGTGCCATTGAGCTCGGTGTTCTTTGACGACGAGCGTTATACACGTTGATGTTCAACGCTTGCGTATGCATCACCGCCAACCCCATTGGAGTCAAACCAGTCAGCGCCTGTTCACAGAATGCCCGCGAGCATGGGCACACGAATATGCTTTTTTGGAGCAGGGTAAACCACCTCGCCGTGGTTCCTCAAGACCACGAACCTTTGATGAGATCACCGTTCGTGTTGCCCGTTTGATTTGGATTGAGCGCCTCAACGATCAGTACCAGCGAAAGATATGGAGTGATATCTATCGCAGGAGGAGAATTTCATCTACGATGGATGAAATGTTGTGGAGCGCAAGAATGAACGCAAGCGAATTGCGGAAGGCAACTGCCATTCATCGAGTAGCAGAACAATTGAGAAGTCTTGAACAGAGTTCGATGCTGCGTATTGTCTTTGGAGAACAAGGTAAACGGTGGGTGTATTTCCAACGTCAAGAAAAGGTAGAACTCAACGGCATTGACCTCTTTGCAGCGCCAGATATTGCCGTCTTCCACCAAGACAAATGGACGCTCATCAGAATACGCTTTCGCACAAGTAAGTGGCTACCAACTATTGACCTAGAGCACCGTTTAATGGCACACTGGGCGGTTCAACAACCTGGCTTCCCCTCGTCGGCCAACGAATACAGAATCCGTGAACTCGCCTGGTCCCGTGGGGTTTGGAGAGAGCAGCGTATTGAATTCGATGAAAAAGGAATGGATGAAGCCCTCGACCTTCTTCTTCACGATGTTCAAGAAATGCGGTGGACACAACGTATGGCCTTAGCAGATCCTTCCCTTGACATATTGCCTCTTGCATTAAGCGAGCGAAGTTGCAGGATTTGCTCTCACCGAGAAACTTGCCCCGCCAAGGATGGATTGCAGAAGGCCAAACAGAGACAGCGTGACTATCTGACGACGTTGGATTCAAAGCGTAGCGATCAGGTCAGCGAGCACTGAAGCAACATCTTCGGCCTTTGTCACGCCGCTTGCCAAGAGTACACCCTCTGCACCCAATTCCAGTGCTTTGGCTACGTCGTTGCCGTTTTTGACACCAGCCCCACACAATACCCGGACATTGGGGTTCACGGATTTAACAGCTGCAACCGTATCGCTCACGATAGAAGGATCTGCCGTTGTCACTGAAATATCTCCTCCAATCAATTCGGGTGGTTCAACAGCGATGTAGGTGGGGTTGAGTGCTGCAAGTGCTCGTGCTTCATGGACGTCGGCAGCGCAAGCACAGACGGGAAAACCCTCTGGCAGCATCGCCAGTAATTGTTCTACATGGTCCAACGGAACCTTATGTTCTGCGTGATTGATGATACTTCCAGATGCCCCACGGGCGAGAGCCGTTGTTGGTTCAAGCCAGCCAGTATAGCCTCCCAAACCCACAGGATCTAGGTGTTGAGACCAAACTTCAACGTGTTCTGAAGCCTGAGAAAGGAGCGCCAGATCAAAGGCAGAAACGACAGCAACCATCGTAGCAGGGCCCGTAGCATGTGCCTCCATGGCCTCCAAAAGAACTTGAGCGGCATCACCCGATGCACTGGCATAGGTTTTGAAATTCACGACAATCAATGGCCTTGTCATAGACAGAGCCAACGGCCCATTGGTTTTGAGGTTTCATCCTCCCCACCCGGAAAGAGAAGGAATCAATCGGTTAACGGTGGCCATTGCCCACCTTGCTGAATGGTACCCACAGGCACATCACTGCCGTGGTCAACCACGACCTCGGTAAGACGGCAATTTGTGCCAACATTTGCACCTTCGCCAACGAGACAAGAAGTAAGGATTGACCCGTCCCCAATGACGGCCTTTTCAAGAAGCGTGGAGGCCTTGAGATGTGCGGAACCGATATTGCTGCCATGACTGATCATCGATTGTTCAACGGTCGCTTCTTTGCTCAATGATTTGTAAGTAGCTTCATCAGCGAACCAGGAGGTTGTACCGGTTGGAACGAGGCCAGTGTTCCATCGTTGATGTAAAATGGATGCTTTCACGGCATCGCTCCAAGCAGCTGGGGTCCCAGCATCGATGAAGTAGCCGTCAAATGATTGCCCGCTCAACAGTTGTTCTGAGGCGAGATGTGGAAATACTTCTCGTTCTATAGAATGCTTTCCATGAGGCATGTAGTCAAATATGTCATCTTCAAAGATGTATGAGCCTGCATTGATGAGGTTTGAAAACACCTGTTCTGGACGAGGTTTTTCCATAAATTGAGTAATGCGTGATGATTCATCGAGACCAACAATACCGAAGCGTGTTGGATCATCCACCTCCCACAACCCAAGTGTACCTACAGATTTATTCTTGCGATGAAGCGAAAGCATTGATGAGGCATCAAGTGAAGAAATGATGTCCCCGTTGAAACAGGCAAAGGTGCCGCTCACTACATCTCGACAATTTCCAAGAGCACCGCCTGTACCCAGTGGCTCATCCTCTGGAACAATGCGGACGTCAAAGGGAGCATCGCTTGCTTTGAAGTACTCCTCAATTTGATCAATACGGTATCCTCCTGCAACGACGACCTCATCAACCATGTCCACAGGAAGTGAACTTACAACGTGTTCGAGAAGGGTCTTGTCCAAAACGGGAAGGAGCGGTTTTGGAATGCTGTGTGTCCACGGTCGCAATCGGGAGCCAACCCCACCCGCAAGAACCACGACCTGCATGACCTGACCCTCGGGCCACTATGATATGAAAAGCGCGGGTTGATGAGATGCATCTTGAATCGAGGGCAGACCAATCGTGCATGGCCCAACAAAGTATTCAAAGACGGGCTTTGATACGTTACGTTTGGGAAGCGACATGAACATTCACGAATATCAGGGGAAAGCCTTGCTCAAAGCCAACGGCGTGCCCGTCCTCGAAGGCGTACACTGCATGACCGTAGAGGACGCTCTCGCCGCCTACGATCAACTCGGCAGCAAGGTCGTTGCCGTGAAATCTCAAATTCATGCGGGCGGCCGAGGAAAGGGCACCTTGTACCACCCAGAAAGCCGCGCACACGTGATGGATGGCGGCGTGAAAATTGCCTTCTCACGGGACGAGGTGAACACCTATGCAACCAATATCCTAGGCAATGTACTGGTTACAATTCAAACTGGCGATGAGGGTAAAATCGTGAACAATCTCTATGTTGAAGCCGGTTGCGACATCGCCCACGAATATTACCTTGCGATCCTCGTTGATAGAGAGAACAAATCTGTACTCATCATGGCATCGACAGAAGGCGGAATGGATATTGAACATGTTGCAGAAACCACGCCAGAAAAAATCCACAAGATCTCAGTCGACCCCAACGCCGGCTTGCTCGGCTATCAGAAGCGAGACCTTGCTCTCGCACTTGGTTTGACGGGAGCAGCGCACAAATCCTTCGGCAAGGCTTTGAGTTCAATGTACAGCATGTTTGTTGCGAGTGACTGTGCCATGCTCGAAATCAATCCACTTGTCAAAACCGCAGACGAACAGATTGTTGCTCTTGACGCAAAAGTCTCTTTTGATGAAAACGCAGAATTCCGCCATAAGAGCTGGGATGAGCTTCGCGACCTTTCAGAAGAAGAAGATGTGGAAATTCGCGCAAAGGAAACCGGACTTTCCTATGTGAAATTGGACGGCAACATCGGCTGCCTTGTAAACGGGGCCGGGCTTGCTATGGCGACCATGGACGTCATCAAACTCTACGGTGGCGAACCTGCAAATTTCCTCGATGTGGGGGGCGGAGCGAATGAAGAGCAGGTAAAGACTGCTTTTTCCATCATCCTTGAAGATCCTAACGTCAAAGGAATTCTGGTCAATATCTTCGGAGGCATCATGCGCTGCGACATTATCGCACGCGGTGTGATCGCAGCAACTGAAGCCTTGGACCTCGATGTACCACTCGTGGTAAGGCTCGCAGGAACCAATGTCGACGAAGGCAAGGCGATTCTTGCAGCATCCGACCTCAACATCCACCCAGCTGACGACCTCGCTGAGGGCGCTCAACGAATTGTTGAATTGATTGGAGGTGCTGCTTGATGGCGATATGGATTGAAGAAGATGCAAAAGTACTCGTTCAGGGTATCACCGGAAAGCAAGGCCAATTTCACGCAGATAAGATGGTGGAATATGGTACTCAAATCGTCGGAGGATGCACGCCAGGAAAGGGTGGACAAAGCGTTGACCTTCAAGGCAAAGCCTTTCCAGTTTGGGATTCTATGTTTGAAGCCATTGAGGCAACTGATGCAGATGCAACCGTCATCTACGTTCCTCCCCCATTCGCAGCAGAAGCCATCATGGAAGCCGCAGACGCCTTTGATTCAATCAAAGGGGAAGGCGTTGTTGTCTGCATCACGGAAGGGATTCCCACACTCGACATGGTGAAAGCCGTCGCCTTTGTGGAAAACCGACCCGGTGTCCGTCTTATTGGACCAAATTGCCCCGGTATCATCACCCCTGGGGATGGCGGAGGAGCAAAAATTGGAATCATGCCCGGCCACATTCACGCAAAAGGTCGCATCGGAATCGTTTCCAAATCGGGAACGCTGACCTATGAGGCCGTGGCTCAAACCATGAGCATTGATGAAGGACAATCGACCTGTGTTGGAATCGGAGGCGACCCCGTCAATGGAACAGGTTTCATTGAATGTTTAGCAGCCTTTGAGGCCGATGAACAAACTCAGGCTATTGTCATGATTGGAGAAATCGGCGGTAATGCCGAGCAAGAAGCGGCTGCATGGGCTGCTGAAAATGTGACTAAGCCAATTGTTGGTTTCGTCGCTGGCGCAACTGCTCCACCCGGTAAGAGAATGGGGCATGCTGGAGCAATTATCTCTGGTGGAAAGGGAACCGCAGAAGAAAAGTTTGCTGCTTTTGAAGCAGCAGGTATCGCTTGTGCCAAGGACCCTTCAGAACTAGGGAGTGTACTCCTAGAGTCGTTAAAGAAAGCTGGCCTAAGGTGAGAATTAGTAATGAAAGATTTTGATTTTAATCAATATTATCAAAATCATGAAGTTGACTTTACTTGGCTAGAAAAGCCTAGTCAGCACGAATTTCGCTGGCGCTGTGCTGATGGTAGTTGGCGAAAGTCAAAACGAAGAGTCAGTTCAATTGAGACATTCAGGAAATCAATTTCTCAAGATAATCCTAGTGACCTCTACTTTTCCACATCTTCTTGGCTAAACCCTATTGATTTGCCAAGACTAAGTGATGAAACAAGACCTCACCCCATTCTTTTGAATCACTTGATTGTGTTTGATATTGACTTCGCCCCGTTATCTCTTGAGAACTTAGAACAGGCTAGAACAACAACACTGAAATTACACAACTGGATTGAAAAAAATTATGATTATGAATTAATATCAATCTCATTCTCCGGTAGCAAAGGTTTCCATCTATTCTACCATGATCTAGACAGGAGTTTATTTTCCATTGAAAATGCAAGGGAAAGAGAACATGCCGTAAAAGCAGCGCGCAATAAATTGCTCCAAGAGGTATTGCTGTCAGGTTTCAAAGTAGACCCAAGGATTACTGCTGATACCCGTAGAATCATTCGCTTACCCGGCAGTATACACGGCAAAACAGGATTATTATGCCACAGGATAAGTCTAGAAAGATTGAGCAAGAGCGTTGATTCTTGGATTGATCAAGTTCCTAGCTTTTTTGGGCAATTAGAAATGCCTAAGACTGCAAAGGCTCAAGATAAAACAACGGTAACGAAATACCTCAAAGAAAAAGAGGAACAAGTCGAACAACACACCTACATGATGGAAGTTAGCAATCACTTACCTGGAACCAAGGATAGAAGCGCACTAATCTTTTGGACACCTTATTCGTGGGGTACAGGTGCAAAATGCTTTGAACGTTTAAACACTCTAATAGAAAAGGAAAATCTAGACTGTTGTGCTATTTTTTCTGATGGGGAAAGAGTTCTTTTCATTTGCCCTGAATCTATCACTAGGGCAAAGGTAGTAAAAATTCTAAGCGAGCTAGGTATTGAGAAATTATCGGAGAATCTAAAACAAAGAGAACATTATTGGGTTAGAATATCGGGTATAATGGATGATGATGGTATATGGCACAATGAGCCAAAGTTTATCTCTATTATTAACAATAATAATTCAACATCAATTTTTTCAAAAGCACACTTAACATTACTAACTAAACTTGGTATTCCCATTGATAATTCTCAACATGATAAACTCGCAGGAAACAGTGAACCAAGCATTAGAATGGTTGTTCGAGACTGATTATTTATAGACTGCTTGCCGATACCTCAGATTGTCCCCAATGGAGTCTTAGGACTGTGACATTTTTCTAAAGAAGTAGAAACAATCGGTGACGGCGCTCGGGGACAGCGCCTAGCCACATTTTTGTGATAATATGGTTTTAAGAAAATATATTTCAACCGTATCACTTTGTTTTCTCTTGATAGGATTAATCACACAGTCTTATCGTGATCCTGTTCATCCAGGATTATGGCTCACTTTATCTTGTTTTGTTGGTTTTGCATTATTTTGTCAAATACTTGTTAGCGTCGGGATTATGGAAATTTCGGGGCCAAAACAGGAAGCAAGAAGAGTTAGACTCGGAAATAATCAACACACTAATGATTACCGGTATTATCATTACAAATCAATAGTTGCTAAAGTACAATCAAGTGGAGTAACTGTAACTACCGTTGAAGATGCTATCAAGACATATTCAAGTTTGTTCAATGTCGGACAAAAGGCAGCAAGGCCTTTTTTTCACAATCAGTTTGTCATGTCTACTTTGGGATTAAGTAACCAAGTAATAGATTCTCCTTCACAAGTCATAAACCCATCTAACGATAAATCCAAAAAATTAGATTCAACCTTTTGGGATAATGTTTCAAAGGGTGTTGCAATAAATGAAGGAAACTCTGATGAAATTTGTGCAGACCCTAACTGTTCAAAGCCTGTGTCTGCATTTGATTTCCGTTGCTTCAAGTGCCGAAGTAGATTCTGTGGTGATTGTGAAAGTGGCAAGAGCATTATGTGCAAGGCATGTTCATAGGAATATTTCTTTTCTGTGTAAAGAATTTTGAGGGATCATCGTAGATGCCTTAATGATTTCAACTCTCATTTTACCATCTTTACTTCTTGCGTAAAATAGCTCTGATGGGCTGACAAATTGATTCCAATATTGCTGGAAGATTTCAGCCTTTTCTGATGATGCAGCCAGAATTTTGGGGACTGTGTGGTACATTACAAGTTTGTCTTTTACTGGCCTGAAAAACTTGGCAATAACTTCAGGCATGAGTTTTGATAACCATGTGTCGGTAATAAATTTGGAAGAACGGGAAATAACATATCTTGGCTTGTCTAATGGTCCAAGTATTTCCTCTAAACAAGCAGTAAACAATGCACTCTCTTCTTCAGTAGCATTCTCGAGATGTAAGCGTACCCAGCCACCTCCTCGATTACCACCATCTGCCCGACAATTCCTCGAAACCATTCCAAGATGGATGAGGCTGTTGATTATTGAAAGTGAAATGGCTTTTACTAGAGATTCGTCAGTCCAAGGTGATTTTTCTCTACCAAACTTAAATCCGCCACCAAAACCAGTACTTAACCTAGCTTCGATTGCTGAAGTTGGTTTTGCATTAAATGGTTGGCCTATCCCCCATAATCCTCTGAGATGAGTCCTATTCCGGCTACGTCGCAACATATCTTCATTAAATGCTGACATTCCCTCACTTACTCCTTCTGGCTCAGCCTCAGTAAATGCTGCATGAACATGGCCAACTCCTTTCTCAATTGCACCATCATCACATACACCATACAGTTGCTTATGCTTTTTCTTGAAACGGTCATAATCAGCAAAGCCATTGGTGAACTCTTCCGCTAAACAAACAATATCCCAATTATTGGCAACTTTTTCCGGCCAGTTTTTATCTAATCTTATTGAGCGACCCCTCAGTTGATTGATACTCATGCTGGTAGTAACAGTTGTTAGATCGATTAGTACGTTGATTCGTGATGCATCCCAGCCTTCTCCAAGAAGACCTCGTGTTCCAATAAGACACTTTGTAATGCCTGATTGGAAAAACTCAGTTATCATTAACGAATAGTGTCGGGGAATCCAGTCCTTGCCTTTACCAATAATTTCATGATAATCTCCTCTTAACTCATCGATCAAAGTTATTGCTAGGTCTCTTTCTTTTATCCAATTATTTGCTGCTTTAAGGAATTCTTCCGCAAGGTCATCATCAACAAGTACTGTACTACCTGTCATCAAAATCGGATTTAGTAAATCTACATTATCGCATCGTACTGCTTGTCTAAATGCTGCAACTGCGCCACCTGCTTCATCATCCATCACCCCTTCGACCAAAGTCGTGGCTGATGTTTTCTCAAAATCGGTTATTATTACTGCTCGGATATCCCCGCCTAAGGCTTGCATTTCAGAACTTAGAATTGTAGATATTGCCTTTGTTTTTGATGATGCATAGGCCATTATCCTGCCGACTGGTGAGGCGCAAGGACGAATCCCTGTTTCAGTTATTTGAGTGCCTAACATCCGCAACCTTTGAGTAACCAAGTCTGCTTTTTTATGGTCCAATTTACTTTCACTTCTGCGTAATCCATGCCTTACATAGCGGTCTAATACTGGTCTTAGTATTGCCAGCTTATTTTGGTAATTCTCTAAAAGGTGGCTTGGTGGATGAGGTACTCCTGCTGGCAAATCACCATTTGTGTAAATCAAAAAAGCCCTAGCTGCATCGGCAAACGCAGAGTTTCTTTTGGCAAATTGTTTCCAATCTTCCTCCTTACCCCCTGGGGATTTTCTTTCATCAAGAGCATCAAAAATCCATTTATTAATTGGTGCTGTGGCATCTTCATAATTTTGTTCTTGATGTAAATCATCGAGTATTTCCTTGAATTCTTCATCAACCTGTGCAACGTAATTTAATTCATTTTGCGATGGCCTAACAAAATAAGCCAGGTCTTGGTAAGGAGCTAGGTTTGAATCTCTTACTAAAGCCGGCACTGGAACTTCATAGTCAATATCCCCAAAGAATTCTTGATATCTTTTAGAATCAATCTCATCATAATGTTCAAAATCCGGCGGAGTTGCTGTTAGGCCAAGGACAATTGGATTATCGAAGTATTCTCGTACCTCTGTAAGAACTCTACCCCAATGGTGTAGTAAATGATGACACTCATCCAAGATTATCAAACCGATACCAACTTGTTTTAATCGCTCCAAGGTTTTTCTCGATGATTCACTTAGAGTCCATAAAGCGTTACCATGTTGCGAGAAATCATCTCTAACCTTTTTTCTATAGACCGATATCCTATCTTCGAAATATTTGGTGTTTTTCAGCTGTAAATCATTTATCCAAGCAAGAGCAGATTCATCATCGATTGCCTCTTTTTTAGTAATTAATGACTTTATCCAAAGTTCAATTGCAGCCTCATCTAGATTCTCTCCTCCCATCTTTGGCATAGTTATTGACTGATATGTTAGACTGGTCAATAAACCAGGGTTTGCTGGATCAGTACTAATAAATTCATCTTTCCCATCTAAATCAAAAAGGTCGGTTCGTGCTGCCCACTGTGCCTGAATTGCTGAGTTAGGAGAGAGGACTAAGGTCGGTTTTCTTACCAGGTCAGACCAAACATACAGACCTAGTACTGTTTTTCCGGAACCTGGTGGAGCAACTATGTGTAAGTGCTTTCCTTGTTGATCTAGTTCAGGTTCAATTATTGAGGCAGCCGCTATTTGTGAAGGTCTTAATTTACCATTGAATCTTATAGCCCCAAATTCTGGTAAAGTTTCAGTGCCCAAAAGTAACCCTCATCATCTAGGAGGGCCACGCTTAGGTCCCTTCGGAAGGCCGCTTTTCGGACCGCCCGATGGAGGTCCTCTTGATGAGCCACCAGGTGGTCCCGGTTTCTTGGTTGGTGGTGATTTTGATGGAGGTGATCTTCCCGGTGCCTTAGATGGTCCGCCGGGTGGGCCGCCTTTGGATGGACCGCCGGGTGGGCCGCCTCTGGATGGACCGCCCGGAGGACCGCCGCTCTTCTTCGGACCGCCCGGAGGACCGCCGCTCTTCTTCGGACCGCCCGGAGGACCGCCGCTCTTCTTCGGACCCGGAGGACCGCCGCTCTTCTTGGGACCGGGTGGACCGCCGCTCTTCTTCGGACCCGGAGGACCGCCGCTCTTCTTGGGACCGGGTGGACCGCCGCTCTTCTTGGGACCGGGTGGACCTGAGCGGGATGGAGTAGGAGCTTGTTCTTCCTCTTCTTCTTCTTCGAACACAGCGCCACAATGTGGACAAGTGGAGTCGCTTTCTTTCACCAAACCATCGCATATTTCACATGCAAACATGTCTTCTTCTGGTTCCTCTTCGCCGATTTTCTCTGTTTTGCCATCCTTGGAACGGAACAATGTCACGGTACATGACAGGTCATATCCCTTGAGGGCCATTTCAGTTTGGATGGCATGTTCAAAGGCTTGCGTCAAATCTTCGGGAGTATCCAACACTCTTCCATCGTCAACATAGGTCACATTCACCTGGAAAACATCTCCTTCCAGCTTACATTGTGGGGCTTCAACGGCAACACCACGTTTTCGTGCTACCCTGCGAATGGCAACTTCAGAGATTCTACGGAGAAGTGCATCATTGGGCGCATCATTACTGCTGCCACCAAGAGCGCCTGCCATGATCTCCGCAGCAGGGTTGACTGCATCAGCACCTCCTGCACGGAGATGGGCTGGAAGCTCTCCTCCCCCAAGGTTTGCAAGGACGTTTGAGGCAGGTGATTGGTTCATCGAAAGCCATTGACTACGTCGCTCATCTTTGACCGCTCGCTCAGCTTCTGCCAAACGATTGACCATAGCATCGGTTGGTGAATTGGCGGGATTGTGCGCGATTTTCGTTCCTCCGGGAGAAAGTGGGGAGACGTTATTGGTTGCAGGAAGAGCGCCGCTTGCAATCGACGGCCCGCGAGGGATGGTTGGCAAATCAGATGCAGGTGGCATATTCGTTGGTTGAGGTTGGGGGGGGAATTGGTTGTTCGGGAGATAACCGCCTTGCAAAGGTTGGTTGGGATAAACGCCAGGTGGAAGATTTGGTTGTTGTTGAATACCTTGTGCCATACCCTGCAACATATCGGGGGAGATTTGACCCATTTGGTTCATATTATGTTCCTGTTGCATCCGTTGGTCATGGCCTGCGACGGGGTCAAATGTACGTGGTTGTTGAGGGAAAGGAGGAAGATTTTGAGGTATGTGTTGAGGGGGGTTTGGCTGGAAGCCTCCAGCAACTGTGTTATCTTGCCTTGCGCCGCATTCAGGGCAGAACATACTGTCTGCTGGAATAACTTCTCCACAAGAACCGCAATTCATGGTGCCCTCTCCTGTAAGATACGCTTGGGTCACCCTTCCTAAAGCATTGTGTAAAAAAGCCATCAATTCCTACCACATCTGAGGAGATATTGCTTTGCAAGAACTTCTCGACACATATCTTGATGGAGAGGAGGAATCTGGGGCAGACTGGTGCGGTTGTATGTCAGTTCTGATGAACGCAGAAATTGATGGGTTACTTGAGCGTACATCGCGTTCGTTTTATCCGACTCTGAAATATTTGCCGAAGAAAATCAGGGGGCAAATAGGTTTACTGTATTTGCTCGCCCGTGTTGCGGATACCATCGCAGATTCAAAGCACGGTGAGACTCAAGTCCTTCTGGACCTCCTGAGCGATTACAATGATGTTGCTCAAGGACGATCTGAATCCCTTCCTGACTTTAGCGTACTTGCTGAAATTCAAACCAACCCGGATGAAGCAGAACTGCTTCGAAATGTGGAACCTGTCGTAGCAGGACTACAGGATTACGATGCCGAAGATCAACAGCGAATGCTCGAATGCCTCGAAGTGATTGTTGGAGGTCAAACCCTTGACCTCCAACGCTTCGGAACTGCGAAAGAAGGAGGCAATATTTCTGCGTTATCAACCGAAGAGGAACTGGATGATTATGCGTTCAGAGTAGCGGGTTGTGTCGGTGTGTTTTGGACAAAGATGTCGCTTGCCCATTTGATGACGCTACCTCCCGATAAGGAGAAGATGTTCATGGAAAAAGGGATCCGTTTTGGTAAGGCCCTTCAGATGATTAACATTCTAAGAGATATTCCTGAAGACCTTCGCTATGGCCGTTGCTACATACCAATTAGTGGCTTAAAAGATCACAACCTTGAGCCAACCAGCCTCCTTGATGAGGGAAATCTCGAGGCTTTTCGCCCCCTTTATGATTCATACCTCGACCTCACGAATGAACATCTTGAAGCGGCAACCGATTACATCAGAATGATTCCTGAAGGTCAATTCCGTCTCAAGGCTTCTGTGATGCTCCCCGTTCTTATCGGCCAGCGTACCGTTACACTCCTGCGTAGTGGGAATATACTGAACTCAGATGAGCGCATCAAGGTGACTCGAGATGAAATCAAATCCTATGCAAGAAAGTTACTCCGGGCCCTTCTAATCCCCGGTGGCGTGCGAAGGTTGCTTGAAAAGAATAAAGATCCATGAATCTACTCTATAGAATTTAAAGTGGTAAGTTTACAAGTACTTACATATGTTAAAAAACTCCATGTCTGTTCGCACTTGCGAAGGGAGGTCTCTTAAACAAGGGACGCGAGGGATTGACGGATAGGATGCTAGAACGCCGCAAACCACTCGATCTTCTATTCCCGCTCAAGGGGAATGCTTCCTCCCGTTCGGAAGAGGAAGAAGTCCGTCCTCCAACGACGCTTGAACGTCTTCGAGCCGGTGTAACACTTGCCCGAGATGCGGTCAAGGCGGTCAGCGTTACAGCGATGGAAGCCCTTCGTGAGGGTGCATCATTTATCGGAATCGTTGGTGATACCAATGAATTGGTTGATCCCTTTGAATATCTTGACGCACCGATTTGGTCTGAGCACCCTCCGGCTGAATTGTACAAGTTAGCATACCGTTACTGTGAGGAACTCACCCGTCGTGAAGCGGGTAATTTTTACCACTCCTTCAAGTATTTGCCCGATGAGCAGCGAATGGCCATGTGCGCTATCTATGCATTCTGTCGCCGTGCTGACGACATCGCTGACGGAGACTGGGCAGACAGATTCCCCGGCAGCAAAGGCGAGATGGACCCTGAAGCAGTGACCTACCGCAACAAATTGGAATCGCTTCAAAATAGAGGCACTATCCTTGATGAAGATGCCTATCACAACAAGATCACACAACTGTTCTTTTTCCGTAAAAAACTCTCAACATGTTACAGCGATGTTTATTCAACCGACCCTGTGTTCTTGGCCCTCAAAGACACTGTCGAACGATACGGGATCCCACGCGATGTCTTTGACGACCTTATCTCTGGAATGGAGGACGATCTCTATAACAACCGATACCGAAGTTTTGATGAACTCTACGTCTATTGCTACAGAGTCGCTTCCGTGGTTGGATTGATGTGCATTGAAGTCTATGGGTACGAGGATCCAAGAGCGAAGAAATTCGCTGAATCCTGGGGCATCTTCATGCAATTAACCAACGTGTTGAGGGATGTTGGCGAAGATATTCAGCGTGATCGTGTTTACCTCCCTCTCAACGAACTCGAACGAAACGAGATGCGTGAGGATGAACTGAACGGACGTATTGTCCTGAACAAGCATTGGGAGCCTTATGTCCGCCAATATGCTGCCCGGGCACGCACTTATCTTGAAGAGGCACGAGCACTCCTACCACTCCTACCTCGTCGTACACGGTATTCTCCAGCTGCGATGATTGCATTTTACGACAAGATTTTGCGCCAAATAGAAAAGCAGCAAGGTGACGTGTTTACTCGTCGCGTGAAACTGAATAAGATCCAGAAAATCTCTCTCGCTGCTGCCGTCTATCTGCGACACCGATTCCTCCCCGCATTCCTTGATCCTGTTTGGGGCGCTCTTGCCAAGGTCGGAATTCTTCCCGCCGTTTGAACAACCAGGTTTTCCATGACCTTATATGCCCCGCTTCCTTGGAGGTATCATGTCGATCATAGACGCATACAACGAGGCCTGGCTGAGTGGAAATCTTGAGGCTCTTTCTGAGATTATTCACGATGATTTTCAATTCAACCCGCATGTTGGCGGTGTTGTGATGGGCAAGTCCGACGTGATGGCTTTTGCGGGCATGGGAGCAGTCACTTCCGAAAATCAACGAACGCTCTTTGAGAATAGCGAGGTCGGTGTAGCTCATTCAATCGCTCATTTTGCCAACGGATCAACCTCTGAGGCAGTTCTTTCCTTCCTTCGCTTCAAAGATGGTAAAATCATCTCAATGGAGACTGGAGCAACACCACTTTCCGACGACTACAAACTTGTTGGATCTGAGTGAGGCGGGAAATTTGCCTCGCCTCGTCGCCGGTAATCCAGCCCCTATCATCAATCTCCCAAGTATTGACGGAACTACATTTGACCTTCAATCAATGAAGGGGAAGCGAGTTATCCTCACGTTCTTCCGTTTTGATTCATGTCCTTTTTGCAACATCAGGATTCACCATTTGACCAAGCGATGGAATGAATTCCCGAGCGATACGGTCATGGTGGGGATTTTCGATGCAAATATTGACGCCCTCACACGCAGGATCAACAAAAAACACGATGTGCCATTCACCATCGTTGCGGATGAATCCTACGACACCTACACTCAAAATGGTGTCTACAAATCACTTCTTCGCGTGATGTTGGCACCACTGCGTCGTCCACTCACCATGCTTCATGCCATTGCGAAAGGCTACATCCCTCTCACATTGTCAATGAAGAAAATGTCAACCATTCCAGTTGACATACTCATCGATGAAAACGGACAGGTCGTTAAAGCACATTACTGCAAAGATACTGTCGACCACATTCCCATCGACGAAATGATTGCCTTCGCTAAAGGTGAGTAACTCCGAGATTTCAGGCATTTCGGGTAAAGGCTTGAATGCCCGTGATGTAGCGGCCAAGAATCAAATTGTGGATGTCGTGTGTTCCTTCATAGGTTTTCACCGATTCAAGATTTGCCATGTGACGCATCACGGGGTACTCGTCCAGGATGCCGTTAGCTCCGTGTATGTCTCGGGAGACACGCGCTATTTCAAGCGCAATATCGACATTGTTCATCTTCGCAAGTGAGATTTGTTCAGGAATCCAGGTCCCATCGTCTTTTTTCTTGCCGAGGTGATAGGCGAGAAGTTGACCCTTTGTGATCTCACGCAACATCCAAGCAAGTTTGTTTTGAATTAACTGATAGGATGCAATGGGATGGTCGAATTGGATTCTCGACAACGAGTAGGTTTTCGCACTGTGGAAACAGGCCATAGCCGAACCAAGCACACCCCATGAAATTCCATATCGAGCGTTGTTCAGGCATGAGAATGGGCCGCGAAGACCTTTGACTCCGGGAAGCATCCTGTCTTTTGGGATCTTGCAGTCTTGGAAGACAAGTTCACTTGTAACACTTGCTTTGAGTGAGTGTTTCCCTTTCATCTCGGGAGCGGAAAAACCTTCGTCACCTTTTTCGACAATGAAGCCACGAATGACGCCGTCCAATTTCGCCCAAACAACGGCGACCTGTGCGATCGTTCCGTTTGTGATCCACATCTTCGCTCCGTTGAGCAAATAATGGTCGCCCATGTCTTCGGCTTTCGTGACCATATCGCCGGGATTGGATCCATAGTCGGGCTCAGTAAGACCGAAGCAGCCAACCCATTCCCCAGAGGCCATTTTTGGAAGATACTTTTCTTTCTGCTCTTCCGTCCCGAAATCCCAAATTGGGTACATTGCAAGAGATCCTTGTACGGAGGCAAAAGAGCGCAAACCACTGTCTCCACGCTCTAATTCTTGGCAAATCAAACCGTAGGCTACGTAGGACAATCCGGGGCAACCATATCCTTTGAGTGGGGCTCCGAGGACGCCCATTTCTCCAAGAGCAACGCGCCATTCGTCGTAGAATACACCGTCTTCACAGGCTTGTTCAATTTTTGGAATTACGGCCTCATCAACCCATTCACGAACCATGTCTCGAATCATGATTTCTTCTTCTGTTAAGAGACTTTCAATGTCGTAGAAATCTAGACCTTCAAACGGTTCCATGGGCTTCCCTCAGGATGCTGTCTTCGCGCGTGCTTCATCAACATAACCCTTCGGGCAAAGGAAATCTAGGACTCATTTACCTTTGAATCGCCATCGGTTGTATTTCTTTTGCAACCAGGGGCTGTTCATGTAAATCAGTCCTAGAATGACGCCTGGAACCGATATGGCCACTGCTCCGAGAACCAGAACCGTCAGGATACCGGCATCGACTTCTTCAAGAAGAGGAGAAAAGGCGACGATGTTTCCGAATTCCGTAATCATGTACCCGTTGTTCGTGCTTGTCTCCCAAACCACCGCAAGGGTTCGTCCTGCAATAATCTCGTCCCATGCAGCAGCGTCCTCGGCAATAAGGACGGTATAGGCTTCATTGAGCAAGGGGTTGTGGCGGACCATGCTCATGGGGGCCATCTTCACCAGTGTCGTGCCGTCATGACCCGTATCCACGCCGATTTGTTCACCAGACGGTAGGTCAAACATCAGCGTTTCATCAGCCTTGGACTGGCTTGCATCAATGGTATTGATTCGAATCGCTTTGCTTTTCAACCCGCTGGCGAAGCCGACACATTCGTTGAGCGTCGGGTCTGCACAATCCATGCCGACCCAAGTTTCGCCAGATGTTTGTGCAATCCAGGTTACCGCATGACCCTGGTCGATAACAGCAATACCTTCATCGATGGTCGTCATGAAGCAGACGTTGTAATTACGATGGCAATCCATGTCGGTAATTTCACTGACGCCGTTGTTATCCAGTACTTCGAAGCCCGTGTGCTCAGCGAATTTCCACAATGAACCATCTTCGGCCCCTACGTAAGCAAAGTCACCGGCAGGTCGCCAGGCGACGGCTGTGAGATTTTTCCCATATACTGCAAACGTACCGTTGACATTGGTAACGCCGTGGTCATAGGAATCATAGCGCATGGCAAGGCCGTCTTCGCCAACCAAAAGTGCGGTATTACCCCGTGGATGCCAGTCGATGTGGTGGATGGTTGATGACCGCCCGGTGAGTAATTCAACATCCATTTCTCGGTTGTCTGCTTCATCGGCTGACAGAAGGCGTGCATACCCATCCATACCTGCGATAAGAACGTCCGTTCCATCTGGAGAGACTGCGCCCGTTCTGATGCCCAGATCACGTTCTGCGAGAACGCCTCCGTCCCTCAATTCAATACGAGTTACCAACTCAGCAGAAGCCGATGGAAGAAGCATGAGAGTGACGCAAAGCATGGCTATGAGTATGCGTCGCATCGATTCTGCCACCGAACTCTGCATGAAAACCCCTCCCCTCGGAACCTCTCGCTTTGATGGCGATGAACGGTGAGCCTTATGTGGCGAGGTCGGCTGCCCCAAACATGGAGCGATTTGCTGTAAAACGAGGCCTTGTGAAATCCACGGGTGGAAATGCTGGATTGGCGAAATTAGCAACCAACTATTTTGAAAATATCAATGTAGATGCTGAGGGTGTTTTTACCGGCTCGTATGGACTCCTTGTCCAAGTTCAAGGCTCGTATGACAGCGCTGGAAAACTTGCTGTCGAAGTCGAGCAAATGAAAGGCGACGCTCTGGGAGAATTCCTTGAAAGTGATGGTGGACGAGAGAAAGCAATGGAATCACGACGCCGTTGGTCCTCCTTCCTTGATGAAGCGACGGGATACAATGCCAAACAACGCGGTGACAAAGCAAAAGAGGAAGCAAAGAAATTCTCAAAGGCGAAATCAGCTATCGAGATGGCTCACAAATCAATGCAGTTGATTTCTGGTATCGACCCGAGTGTCATCGAGAGAGCAAACGAACTCATCCAAGCCCTTGAAGAAAAAATTGAGGCCGGTGAACCACCTTCAGAAACACAGGTGAAAAAACTTAACGATTTGTTCTGAGGAATATTCATGTCATCAACACAGGATATCACTGCGTTGATGGAAGCAACCGAAGGCGTGAGCAACCTAAACCAAGCGAAAAAACAGCGCCTGCAAGACATGCTTGGAACCGTCCAAGAAGTGGTTGGAATCGATCATCTCGTCCATTGTCTCGAGCATGGCACATCTCATTCGGGGAATGATGTCATTCAGTGTTATGTTGGCTTCGAACCGAGCGGGAAGGCCCATATCGGTTGGAAGGTCTTGTCTCTTCAACTGCGCCGAATGTTGGATGCAGGGGCGAATGTCATGATTTTCCTCGCTGATTGGCACGCATGGGTCAACGACAAATTTAATGGAAATATGGAAGCAATTCAGCGCACTGCCGAATACATGGAAGATACATTCAGGGCATTGCTTCAACACCCACCTGAAGGAGAAGGAGCGGGGGAGTTACAATTCAAGTGGGCTTCGGAATTGATGGAGTCGGGCGAGTATTGGGCTCGAGTCCTTCGCTGCTCAAAGGGTGCAACGCTTGCCATGGTGCGTAAAACCTTCACGATCATGGGCCGAGATGAGGCCTCATCAGACCATGACCTGTCAAAATTCTATTACCCTGCAATGCAAGCATCTGATATTTTTGAGATGGATATTGATGTGGCATTGGGAGGCATGGATCAACGGAAAGCTCACATGTTCATGCGTGATGTTGCCTCAAAGTATGGGTGGCCAAAGGCAACATGCCTGCATACACCAATTATCTCATCCCTCAAAGCCTCGGGTAGCAGAATGGAATCATTTGACCATAAAATGTCAAAATCGGACCCTGGAGGCGCCCTATTGTTGCATGATACGCATGAACAAATCCGTAAAAAAATGAGAAAGGCCTACATCTCACCCGATGATGAACAGTCCCCTGTCTATGAACTCGCAGAACATATTGTCCTCGCGGAATTTGGTGAAATATGTGTGACTCCTGACCCACGTTTCGGTGAACCATCTGTTTGGACCTCCCTCGACGACTTCCGGGCTGCGGTGATGGACGGAAGCCTCCATCCACTCGATGCGAAATTCGGGGTCGCAGATGGCTTAGCCAAGGGGCTCGCCTCTGTTCATAAACACTTTTTAGAACACCCAGAAAAACTGGATCTCGTTACTGAATTCATGAATTCATGAAGATAGCCCGTCTGTGATGGGTAATTCTTCCACGCTCAAGACATCAATGGACAATACGCGACGGGTGTCCTTGCTGAAATTGCGTGTTGGTATCGGCTGAACACGAACGATCCCGTTGACCCGCACGTAAGCAGGCGCAGTCAAATCACCAACGAGATCGTCGCTCACGGTTCCAATGATCTCGTTTTTTGAAGAGCAATGAATCAAATGGTGGTCCTTATTGTAAGTTATTTGACGCATGCTGATGTCTTGAATATCTTCATATTTGCATTCTTCGAGAATCATTTTGAAATTCGGACGAGGTGAGAATAAACCCCAGGGGACTTCATCATCTTTCATGTAATCAACTGCCTTAAGCAGACAGGGACGGCAGGTAGATGGGCTCTCTCTTTCCCGTGCACGCCGTTGCATTTTCACAACACCTCTACCACAGTCTTTGCATTCGTAGACCGCTTTTTTGAGCCAGCCGTACGGATGACTGATATCATTCAATTTGACATCAAGACTGACGAGGTAATTTCGATCCCTCATTCGAAGATCATCGACCCTGCGCAGGTATTCATCACCAAACTCCACAACACGTATGACAGGGCGCATTCGGACGCCGTATTTTTCAAATTGCTCGTGAAGAACCTGAGTTCCCAACTCAAGAGTGCGGGTTGGGTTTTCGTGAAATTCAAGCCCCAAAACCCCTTCCTTCGCAATCAACGAATGGTGGATGGTGAACCCAAATACAGCGTCGGAGGTTCCCTTGAGATGTTTGATATCATCAACGTAGGTTGTTGTGATGAGGGTGTTCCAACAAGCGAGGACTTGCTGGTCTGTTTCTGATGGGGCAACTTCGTCCTTAGAAGACATGGAGTTTCTCGGCTGGTTGGACGGTTGATAAACATGCCCGTCTCGACGATGGCCTCCCCTTGCAAGTCGGTGATTTCGGCCATATGATGAAGTGACAAGGTTCATGAATCGAAGGGCGGTGGTCGGGTTTGAAACAACGGAGTTGCTGCTCATGACCAACATCATCGTCCTCGTAAAACAAGTTCCCGATACCAATGCAAAGATCATCGTAAACAACGGGCGAGTGGATTTATCTGCAGTGAAAATGGTCATGAGCCCCTATGACGAATTCGCTGTTGAAACTGCGCTGCGACATAAAGAAGCGGTTGGAGGTGAAGTGACTGCATTGACCGTTGGCGGACCCGCCACAGAGAAAATTCTCAAGGATGCAAAAGCCATCGGTGTTGACCGTATTGTGCGAATCGAATCAAGCGAAAATATGGATTCGAACGCCCTTCAAACCGTTCTCGCAAAAGCCGTCCAAGACCTCGGCGCGACTGCGGTTTACTGTGGAAAGTCTGCAGCTGATACCGGAGCGGGATCTACCGGGCCTGGCTTGGCGGAACGACTCGGGTGGGCATCTGTTTCAAACATCATTTCTGCCACCTTTTCAGACGCAATTTCAGCCGTCGCCCCCGGTAGTGGTGGCAACGTGAAACTCAATGTTCCACTTCCCGCAGTGATCTCTTGCGACAAAGGTGATTCCAAGGTTAGAAAACCAAATGTGAAGGGCATCATGCAAGCTAAGAAAGCAACTGTAGAAGTCCACTCTATAGAGGGGCCTGCATCTTCAGTCACCGTTATTGACCAATCACTTCCTCCTGCCAAACCTGCTGGTAAATCCTACCAGGGCGGCGCTGCCGCTGCGGAGGTTGCACAACTGCTTCGCGACGAAGCCAACGTACTATGAGGGGATGAAAGATGACACAAACAATTGTAATTGCAGAAATGACAACCGACGGTGTGCACCCGAGCACAGCAGAACTGATCTCAGCAGCCATGACCTTCGGAGGCGAACCAACGCTCGTTGTACCGTGTACCGATGCTGCGCATGCTGATTCAGCGGCAAATATGGGCGCTGGAAGTATCCTTGCAGCAAAATCTGACGTTTTCGCCAACTACGACGCAGCATCTTGGGCCGCAGCAATTGATGCCATTGCACCCTCAGGGATCATCATTACTTCAGCCAGCCCTCAGTCAAAAGACCTTGCAGCCCGCATAGCGGCAAAGCGCAACATCTCTGTTGTTCAAGACGCCGTGCGCATTGACAACAACACGGTTACATCTCCAATTTATTCGGGAAAGGCCATGCAAAGCGTCGCACTCAACGGCCCAACCGTGATATCCGTCCGTTCAAACATCTTCGCAGCCGCCACAGGAGGTGCAACCAGCGCATCGGTTCTCGATACGACCGGTAATATCGCAACCTCCGTTCAAGAATTCATGGCTCGTGCATCACAACGCCTCGATGTCTCTGAAGCAAATATCATCATTTCCGGTGGCCGTGGAATGGGCAACCCAGATAATTTCAGCCACCTCGAAGCGATTGCAGACACAATTGGTGCAGCTGTAGGAGCTTCTCGAGCTGCCGTTGATACGTGGGAGCCAATCCCTCATTCCATGCAGGTTGGACAAACCGGGAAAACCGTCAATCCGAACCTCTACATCGCGGTTGGAATTTCTGGTGCCATTCAGCACCTTGCAGGAATGCGTTCATCAAAATACATCGTGGCCATCAACAAGGATGCAGACGCTCCCATTTTCCAACATGCAGATTACGGCATCGTTGCTACATGGGAAGAAGCACTTCCAGTGCTTCATGAATCCCTCAAGGCAATGATGGCCTGATCAAGCGTACTTTCCAAAGCCGTAGATGCCAGAACCCGCATCATCGCCAACGAATGGATTCGTTTTCCGTTCCTGCCCAATGGTTGTGAGAGGGCCGTGACCGGGGTGTACCACTGTTTCAAGATCAAGCGGCCATAGTTGTTGATGGATTGAGGAGGCGAGAAGCTCAAAATCTCCTCCCGAATGTGCAATATCCGTTCGCCCTACAGATCCAGCAAAGAGTGTATCACCAACGAAAACATGGTCCGGGCCTCCTTCACATCGTACGAGGAGACAACATCCGCCGAGGGTGTGGCCTGGCGTGTGCAATATTTCGAGTTCAATACTACCGAAATGGTAGGTTTTACCACCTTCAAAGGCCATATCTGCTTTGGCTGGCTCAGGCAGCGTCATACCGTACCTCAACGCGGAGGTTTGGGCCAAGGTTTGGAGGAAGTTATCATCGGCGTGAAGGTACCAGTCAACCCCATAATGCGCTTTGAGGGTAGGAATGAAGCCACTGTGGTCAAAATGTGCGTGGGTATTGACCAGAGCAACGACTCGGCGTTTTGGGATCTTACTTCCCTCATCCGCATCGATGGATTTGGGCCCTGTTGACCAATCTGGACCCCGCCCTTCATGTCGGTCGACCCACGCGATAATTCGTTCAGGTTCATCTCCGCCGTCAATGATGATGGTATCTCCGGTAGAACGGTCGGTCACAACCGAGCAGCGCATCTGGAGAGGACCAACGAAAAAATGGTCAATCCATGGATTGGTGAGCCCCATAGCAGATGCGAGAACAGCATCCTTCATGAGGTTGAGCCTTGGATGATGTTCACCGTCAATTGATCGGTAGTCCAAGCCCCTTCTTTGTCCACAACGCGTAATTCGAACCGGTGAGCACCAACGGGAAGTTTCAATTTAAGTTGGGGTGAACTTGCAAGTTCCTGTCCACGGTCGTCCAACCATGCCCACGATACGATTTGATTGTGGGGGTCTGAGGTACCACGTGCATCAAGCAACACAATCGCAGTCCCTTGTTCATCCGCAACGTGCCGTTGGTCATCTCCAGCCAAAGCCTGAGGGCGGTGAACATCCTGAACTGGAGCAGCCATTGAATTCAAGATCATATCATGAATTTCATCATCATCTGTGGTTGAATCGTTGGTTAATTCATCGAACAGTTGTTCTGCCGATTCAAAGGATGATTTATTGGATGATTCAGACACCTGTTCCTCCATTGCAGCTAATAAAAAAGCGAGATTATCGTCTTCTCGATCGTCTTGATCCATGGCATCTCGTTCATTCTGGGTGAGATGTGCATAAACTTCGGATTGATCCTTTGCATACAAGACATCAGCGCTGACATGTTCCGTTTCAGGTGTATGTTCAAACCAAAGAGAAAGTTCTGTCTGGTCAACTTCTATCAACTCAGAACGAAGCAGCAGGCGACCAATGGGTTCCGCATCGGTGTAGTCGTTCTGGTCCTCACCTGCAAAAAAGAGCGTTGAGTCCTGTTCTCTAAGGGCCAAGTGCGACGGCATGCCTTGGTGCTCCACCTTCCAGATGACTCCATCGTCGTTCCCATGGATGTAAAACCATGAAGCAGCCATGATTTGGCCTTGGTGGTGGAGGAGGGAAATAACAGGATGACCGGTGTCCATAATCAATTCCATCTGGCCGTCTTCCTGAAGGCAGAAAACATGGCCGTTGTCGAAGCCAAGTACAGCACCCAAAGGGTGGTGATTAGAAGTAAGCATTCGCATACTTAGGTCGCTGCGTTGTATTAATTGATCTCCACTCCACAACTCAAATTCAATTGCTTCCTCTTCACCCGCTACCAAAGCATGCCCTTCCCTTGTCAAAAAGAACGAACCATGGAGCGTTGTTCCAACGGAGGTGATACGTTCACCAATGTCGCCTCGTTGTGGGCGAGTCCAAAGTAAATCAGATTCGTTAACAGCCACAATAGAACCGTTATGCTGGACGATGTAAAGGTGGTTTTTGGCAACATGCAACATCGAACAGTCTCCGAGGCGGTGACGTTGAGTCAGTGATTCAAGAGGGCGCTGGTATTGACCAAGCAATACAGAACCCATGCCGTCGAGGATGACAATACGTATGCCCCATGAATAGCAAGCCTGAACACCTGCATCAACGGGTTGGTGCTGAAGCAATTCACCGTCAAGTCCGTGAATAGAAAAACCTTCAATCTCATCGGCAATGATGAGTTGAGAACGATGGAAATGGAGGGCACTCACTGTTTGAGAGTGATTGATGACCTTGATCGTTTCGAGGGTGTTGTCTTCCATGATTGCAGCGAGGAGTACCTTACTTTTACCCTCACTCCATGCGAGATATGTCCCCTCCTCACTGATGGTGAGATGGTGGATTTTTTCATCTGGCCGAACAAGTGGCGTCACTTGTCGGGTGAAGGTCATGGTGGTTCTTGCGGGCACATGGTTGAAAAGCACTCCCTGTAAGTGCGTATTCAAACTGAATCAATTCTCTTCGTCATTGTGCATACCAATGACATCATCATCCATGTGATTCATTCCTTTTGCACCATCATTACGTGCCTCATTGAGCCGTTCAAGATAAGCAGCATCGATATCGCCCGTGATGTATTCTCCATCAAAACAACTCGCATCAAAGGCTGTGATTTCAGGATTTTCCATGCGTGTAACATCAATCAGATCCTCGAGTGACTGATAGAATAATTTGTCACTTCCAATCGTGGCGCTGATCTCATCAATCGTCTTTCCATCTGCGATGAATTCTTTCACAGCCGGCATGTCAATGCCGTACACATTGGGATGGCGTACAGGAGGAGCAGCCGATGCGAAGTAAACCTTGGAGGCTCCGACATCGCGTGCCATCTCGATGATTTGCGCACTCGTGGTACCACGTACGATCGAATCGTCTACCAGGAGAACATTTTTTCCAAGGAATTCATGCTCAATAGCGTTGAGTTTACGACGCACTGATTTTTCACGCAGTGCTTGACCTGGCATGATAAAGGTTCGACCGACATAACGGTTTTTCACGAACCCTTCTCGGTAGGGTAAGTCCAGAGATTTGGCCATCTGCAAGGCTGCAATCCGACCTGAATCTGGGATGGGTATGACGACATCAATATCGTGATCTGGCCATTCTTCCAGTAAACGCTGTGCAAGACGTTCCCCTTGATTCCTGCGCGCTTGGTAGACTGAGATACCATCGATGACCGAATCGGGCCGAGCGAAATAGACGTGTTCAAAGATGCATGGCGAGTAAATCGAGGCTTCAGCACACTGACGTGTGAAGAGGTGGCCTGATGAACTGATGAAAATTGCTTCACCAGGAGCAACATCCCTCACGACTTCAAACCCGAGCGCTGTAATAGCGACCGATTCACTCGCAACAATGTATTCAGATCCTTCATCGGTGATGCGCTGCCCGTAGATCAGTGGACGAATGCCGTTCGGGTCTCGGAACGCCAACAATCCGTAACCAGCAATAACTGATACACATGCATAGCCACCGCGGATGTGCTCGTGAACAGCCGAAACCGCTCCAAACACTGCCTCGATGTTCATGTGCGGATCGCCTTCGATTTTCAGCGCCCTCGAACGCTGACCGAGTTCGACTGCGAGGATATTGAGTAGCAATTCAGAATCACTTGAGGTGTTGATATGTCTCATGTATTCGTCACGTAGCATGACGGAGAGTTCATCGGCATTGGTCAGATTGCCATTATGAGCCAAAGCAATGCCGTATGGGGAATTCACGTAGAAGGGTTGAGCCTCTGCACGAGATGAGGAGCCAGCTGTGGGATAGCGGACATGCCCGATACCGACATTCCCTTCTAATCGCATCATGTGGCGCTTGAAAAACACGTCTGAGACCAATCCATTGGATTTCCTGAGACGGAAATTCCCGCCGGTGTCGGTGAGTATACCAGCAGCATCCTGTCCCCTATGTTGCAAAACAGTGAGCCCGTCATAGAGCAGTTGATTGACATGGTGGCCTTGACGACCTACAATGCCAAGAATGCCGCACATAGGTTCGCCTCATGTTCACGAGAAGGTGATGCCTTCTTATCGTTGCGATGCCGAAGCGTCAGGCCTTGGGTCGGTGAGACTTCTTTGCCCAGTTGTACTTGCGAATGCGAGATGATTCGCCGTATCCACAGGAGGCACAGACACTTTTTTGCTTGTGATATGCATTACGGCCACAGCGTCGACATCGAATGTGCGTGGTCTTTTGCCGCTTACCCATTGATGGAGTACCCTTTGACATGATATCACCTGAACGACTTGCCCACCGACCACCCCCTTATGAAATAAGCGGAGCGGTTCAAGCGAGCCAAATTCACTCTTCCTCAAACTCGAGACGAGCAGGGGGCGTGTGCATGAGTGATGCAAAAAGCATCCCGAAGACGATCACTGCAGCGACAACACAGGCAATCACGGTCGTTGAAAAGCGGATGACGTTGCTCAATGCCTGAGCACGTACCGAGCCGTTATCCTCCATGAGCAGATCCCCCTGCGAGAGGAAGAAGAGAGTAAGAGCAGTTCCGAAAACACCGCAAAGAAGCATGCCCAAAAAGGGAGCCAGCGGTCGCTTTCTCGCATCGCCATAAACAAAGAGTGTGAGCAAGAGAAGGAAGGAGATCATCGTGAAGGAAGTCAACATTGAGTTTGCAAATCGAATCGAGGTTCCATCCCCAATGCCGGGATGCAGGCCGTAGGTAAGGCCGAGCAATGTACTCGGGATAACAATGGACGCAAGCAAAAGATTCCTAAGCGTGTTCATTCCTGTGCGTTCACTCATCTTCACTCACCTCCCCCACGTGCTTGGCGATGTGCTTTGCAGCCTCAACCAATTGTTGGTTGGTTGGAGGATCCAATTGTTTGGGAAGCGGTTGCTGTGTTTCATAGACTGCCAGAACCACTGCGAAAAGGAGAATGGCCAGAGTTGCTCCAACCATGAGTCCAAACACATCTGCACCAGCGAGCCAAAATTCCTCTGCAAATTGAGTTGTTTCTACATTGGGGCCATCTCGCAAAAGTGCGAGCATAACCAATAGCGAGGTGAATGCGAAAAGCGTCAAAAGAAGACGCTGTTCTTGGTTGCGTTCGTCTCCAACGATCTTGACAATGTAATAAACAACGAAGGAGAGAGAAGCTGTAACGAGAAGAAGTGTTGGCCAAAAAATAAGCCAGTAACGATTGATTTCATCAGGATAGGTGGGCGTCAATACCCACCAGTGCATTCCCTCGAACCAAAGCATGGCGATCAATACCATGGCAAAGCCTGCCCGCCTATCGCCTTCGCTGAGGCGACCGACGGGCACATGCCCTGAAAAGGCGATGTTGTAAAGGCCGACACCGAGAAGCACTGACGGGCCCAAGATGCTGCCAAGAAAGTGACCAAATGCGCTTGAAGGTGAAAATGTGAGCGTCCAGGGAGTGGCGAGAATTGAAAGAGTTCCGAGGGCCATGAAGACCATGCCAAAACGGCGCGTAGTGCCATGTTTAGAGAAAAATCCGAGCATCAGCCCAACAATGATTGCCAGTCCCGCTAGCCAGAAGAGAAGGAAGGCTTGAAAGGACTCTTCCATGACCAATGCAATTGGAAAGGACTTATAGAGAATCCCTTGAACTTGAACGCAGTGCTCCATTTACTGACGCAACCATCTGCGGAGGGCATAAATACCCGACCCTAGTGGGCTGAATGCTTAGGTGTTCACATGGTCAAGCGTCCTCGTCAAGTCAAGCGTTACAGCCCTTCAGCGGGCAAGCACACAATGCATACTGTTGAGCGTGTCAAGAAGAGGCGAGCCTCTGAATTGCGCTGGGGTCAACGACGATTCCGTCGTGTCATGGCAGGATACCGTGGTTTCCCACGTCCAAAACCCGACGGTCGTGAAAAACCTACCAAGCGTGTCAACATTCTTTACCGATGCACTGAAACCGGAAAGGCACATTATGCTCCCTGCAAGCGTGCAAAGAAGTTCGAACTGGTCGACAAGTGAGGTGTGAAACATGAACAACGATTTTCTGAAAGTAAATTGCCGTGACTGCGGCAGTGAATCAACGATTTATTCTCGTGCTACCACTGTAATTACCTGCGATGTTTGCAGTGCTACTCTCACTAAACCATCAGGTGGAAAGGCTGAGTTGATTGGCTGTACTGTTGTTGAAACACTCGAATAAGGAGGCTGAGCCTCCATGAGTAACGACATCAAAAACACCCCGGACGAGGGTGAATTGGTCGTTGCCACCATCAAGACCGTCAAGCAAAATGGCGCCTACGTTGACCTTGATGAATACAAAGGTGTAGAAGGCTTCATCTTCATTGGAGAGATTGCCAGTGGGTGGGTCAAAAACATCCGAGGCATTGTCCGTGAGGGGCAACGTGTGATCTGCAAGGTCATGCGCACTCGCCGTGACGGCTCATCAATGGAATTATCTCTCAAATCCGTCTCTGAAGAACGCCGCCGTGCTCGCCTTCAGGAGTGGAAAAACGAACAACGTGCTCAACAACTTCTGAAAGTCTTGGGTGAGAAATTATCGTGGAGTGAAGACGAACTCTCTGAACAAAAGGAAGATCTTACCCAAGCATTTGGAACACTTTACACCGCTTTCGAAGAGGCAGCCATGCAAGAAGGAGCATTGGAAAATGCTGGATTCGAAGGTGATTGGCTTCAAAACTTTATCGAATTAGCCGTTGAGAACATCATTCCCCCGTTCGTGGAGGTACGAGGTATTCTCACGCTCAGTATCAATTCCATCGACGGCGTTAAAACCATCCAGGAAGCACTCTCTGCCGCAGAAGAACTTGCGAATGCAGAGGAAGAAACTGAAGTCAAGTGTTTCTACGATGGGGCTCCAAGTTATCGCCTTGAACTTCGGGCACCGGATTTCAAAATCGCTGAATCCCTCTGGGAAAAGGCAACGTCAATGGTCATAGACCATATGACCAAAGCAGGTGGAGAAGCATCCGCCCAAAGAGAGTGATCCCATGGTTCGTCAACGTATGCAACAATGCCTTTCATGTGGCAAATTCTCACTCAAAATTGCCTGTCCATTCTGCGGTGAACGTGCCCAGGCTGCTGCCCCACTCAAGTGGTCGCCTGAAGACCACCGAGCCGGCCTTCGTCGAAAGATGAAACAAGTTGAAGACAAGCAGTGGACGGAGTCTCTTCCTACACTGCCTTCCCTCAAAACCATGCAAACATTGCAGGAAGAGGAATAAGACGGTCCCAACGATAGCACCCCAAATAGCCATCATTCCTCTTGCAGGAACGTCAAACATTATAACGCGTCTCGTTACGATTTTGAGTTCATGACCCTGCATGTAGAATGGCGTGGAAACCATCAGCAACTGCCAGAACACGAGGTGCTCTTAATCGCCTTCCCCGGAATTGGAAATATCGGAAAGGTAGCCATTGAAACAATTCGTAAACTGGATGGAACCAACGAAGTCGCTCGACTCCACCCCATTGGACTTCCCCCCCTTGCCTCACTTGATGATGATGGTTTGCTCGCCCCACCCCATCTCTCTCTGAACCAAACCGTGAATCAGGACGGCCTCAGCATCTTGACACTGGTTGGATCTGCTCAACCCAACGAGCCAAGCCAACAATCCATGATGGCCACAGAATTGATGGAGTTTTTCAAGGCACAAGACGTTCACGATCTCCTTGTTTTAGCAGGTATGATCGATGCACCAGAACGTAAAGAGACCTTTGCTGTCGCAAGTTCAGCAAGCCATCGGATCGATTTGGAACAAATGGGCGTAGACGTGCGAAGGGATGAACCAAGATCAGGAGCAATTGGAGTCACGGCACTTCTCGCTTCAATGGGACCTCTTTACGGCATGAATTCAACCTGCATCATCACCACAACCGTAGGCTCAAGTGGGGACATCTTAGCCTCTCAGCGAATGATTGAACGAATTGATGATTGGTTCAACCTCTGCCTAACATTGCCTAAAGAGGGCAATGAATGGCTGAAAAAGAAATTAGCATCGATTGCACCGACAAATACCGAAAATCTCGTCGGTGAATTAACAGGATCTCACGATGCTTTCTACATGTGAAGAGCGCCGAGAGAGGGATTTGAACCCCCGCGTCCAAGGGACAGTGGATTTCGAATCCACCGCAATACCGGGCTATGCGACCTCGGCTCTGTGAGTTGGCTCATACGCGACGGTCATAAGGATGATGTCGTCTCGCAATCACATGGAGATACGCTTTCATGGTCGTGATGTTGAGGTGACTGTTGATGTTGATGAAGGCACGACAGTACGGCAAGCTCTTCTGAAGGCAGACGTTCTACCTTCGATGGTCATCGTGAGTTTTGACGGTACAATCCTCCCTCACGGAACACCACTCCAACAGTCTGTTGAATTGCTCGTAACGACGATTTCTTCAGGCGGCTGATCGATCAACGCGATTGATGATCTGCAATCGAGAATTCCGAGTATAATCACCGCGTACTTCAGTGGCCCACGCATCAAGCCCGATGTTCGTAACAACAACGTCGTCCCCAACTTCCATCATTTCAAATTGGGAATTCCAATCATCAGCCCAACCCTCAACTTTCATCGCACCCGTATGATCGAGCAACATGAGGCCTCGGCGTCTCCAGACCTTCCCATTGCGCCCTACGCCACTTTTCTGATAGGTGTAGACCACCTTCCCACCCACACTATGTTTTGCTTGATAATCCATCAAATTGAATGATTCAGTTTCTGGTGACTCATCGAGGCTGAGTCGGGCAAAGGGGTCGAATTTGAGAACGATTTCGCCTTTCCAATTAACGGTGAAAATCGCATCCTCAACAAGGACATTTTGACCCTTTTTCGGCAAGGAGTGCCACGTTGAACCACCAAGATGATGCTCATTTGAAACGAAATAAAGTTGAGCGAAATACTCATCCTGTTTGAGAACCATTTTCAGCGGAGTTTTTTCCCGAATAAGACCAACTGAAAATATTTCGCCGCGAACTGTAGCCCTCGCATTGAGATGTCCGATTTCCTCCAATATGGTTCGATCAAGCGAACCGGGCAATTGCAGCTGTGAAGGCAATACTTGTTCATCCGTACCCGAGCCGTTTGGACACATTGCCTTCCAGTCACATCGATCGCAACGTGACGTCTCCGGTGGTGCTGCAGGTTTACCCCCCGGGGCGAAGCCTCGCATTGGAGCAGGCGAAGGTGGACAATCCTCCCGAGTGGGTTGTTCTTGCTTCAATTCATTCCACAGGCTTTTCAAATCGCGCTCTATTTCATTCATTTCATCAATCGATGGGCAAGGAATCTCTTTGATACTGGCATGTCCAAGATACCAAATCTGAAGCGAATGAACCTGTGAAGAGCGCCCATGCGTGACGTACCACAACATGGCATAGATTCGTAATTGCTCAACATAATCCCCGGAACGGTCGTTGGCGCCAACGCTCGCTTTGAGGTCAACGATGGTGATTTCCCCGTCCCAACGGTATACCAAATCGTATTCACCCTGAAACCAATGTTCGGGGTGAATTGCATTCATCGTGAAGGATTTTGCATCCGGGTGAACGAACCAGGGCCTTGTGATTTCCCAAGCCTCTACCCACGTGATGTCTCCATCAGTCGCTAGTGGATGATGGCGAGGGAAATCATTCTGCTGAAAACCATCTGGTGCAGGCCAATCCTCTCGTTTTCCCTCGCGCCATTGACCCATATTTGGTCCACCCCCCGACTTGAAGCAACGTTCAACTTCGCGAAGATGAAATGTCAAACCTTCGAAGACCATGCGAAGGACTTCTTCTTCCTCAACATCGTGCCAATCTCCTGCCTTTCGTTCATCTTTCTCCCATTCTTTTCTGCACCGCTCATAGACCAGTGGAAAATGTTGTTCTGCCCGAGTAAAGGTCCATTCACGTAGGTCGTGGGGATTATCGGGAATCATCGATTCTTCCAAGGGAAGAAGCATGGATGCAGGCCAAGAACGGCTTTCCTCTCGATTTGGCCGACCCTCTTCGTCCAAAGGAGGTTTGCCATATGTTTCAGCCGGAGCCTCGCCAATAATCAATCCAGGCGATTCACGAAGCACACGACAAATGGTTTCCTCAACCGCCCTACCAACAAAGAGAACGGGAATCTGTGGCATCTTGAAGCGCAGGACTTTTTCATAATACCAAAGGCGAGGGCAGGCCTTGTAGGCGTTGAATTGACTTGCAGAGAGACGCGCATAGGGCCCGATTGAATCGGTGTCGCTGTCAGCAAGTTGAACGGGCATAGTAGAACGAAAGGAACCACCCCTTTTGAAGGCTCACCAATTCAGTTCTTGAATGACGGTTGCAGAGAGGTTTCAAAGCGAGTTTTACGATTATCAATTCGCAATTGAAGGATGCCTGAGCGCCATCCAATCTCTACGCCAGTCATTGAAACCAAATCACCTGGTCGGAGTTTGAGGAGGCGCTGATTGATACTCGAACCAAAGGCGACAACTTCAGCCACGTGAGAACCATCCCAGAGAATGAATGTCAGCATCGTCCAAGGTTTGCCATCGAGGCGGACACCTGAGCGTTTGCGGAGCGACAACACGTGTCCGCTGACATTTGCCCGTGTTCGCAACAAACCGAGGCGGGTAAATTCAGTCGCGCTTCCATCAGGGCTATCTGAGGCTGGAGTGATGGTCGTTTGTTCATCGAGGTAGACTCGCGGTTGGTCCCTCCATACGCCTGGCAGGGCGTTGTGGATCTCTACATCCCCACCAAGTTTGTGGAGATCAGCAAAGGTTCCTGGTTCACTCTCTTCAACGGTGACATGCTTTTGTCCAGAGACCAAAACCGCACCCAAAACCTGCTCTCCAAAATGATTGGCTAAGGACCATTCACCCCCCAAAGACCCGCGGACGGAAACGCGCCCCTGTATGGATGACAAGGGTTGGTAGGGTGCACGCTGGGGGGCCATGGGAATGGATTCAATCCAAGCGGTCGTCGGTGTGGTATTCCAACCTGAATCATCTCTTGAAACGGAGCACCAAACACACCCCGCAGCTGAACCGTCGCAAGCCTGCTGAGGCGACCTTGGGAAGGCGAGTACGGCTTCGCCATCGGCTTGCATCAATCCGTGTTGTGTTTGATAGAACTCAGTGAGATCTTCGATTTCTTTCGTATTCGGGGCATCATACATGACGCGTTCCCCTCCATTGAGGTACCAACCCTCCATCGAGGCTACCAATTCACCGTCATGGGTTTGATGCCAGAGCCATGAATAAAACCGAAGTTGATGCTCGAGGGACGAAGAAAAAGCAGAACCGGAACGCCCGGATTTGATATCGATCAAGCGAATTCGCCCATCCCACCGTAGGACCAGGTCCAATTCCCCTGAAGCCCAACCATCAGGATGATAGAGACGTTGTGGCTGATGAACGCGAGGATCCTTGACCCAGGGACGAGCACATTCCCATGCTTCATGCCACGTAACGGCGGCACCGCTGACACTCCACGTTGCTTGCTCGTTGGTATCCCATTTCATTTTATCAATGTCCGGGACTTTTTCAGGTCGAGGGAAGATGGGTGGTGAACCCCACGTGGGAGACGGTACCGAGAAGGTTTGGACGCCTTTTCTGTTCGCCTCTAAGTAGGGGCCTCCTCCAGCATGAAAACAAGCCTGAACTTCCTCCAAAAACAGGCCTAAACCATCTGAGATTCGTTGTTCAAAAGAAGAAATGAAAACGTCGTCCCAATGGGTGCCCTCTTCAGTCCAAAGTGATTCCTTCCATTCGTCAGCACCTCGATCGTGAGCTTTCTGGGCAAGAGCAGGAATGGCTGATTGAGCCCATTCTTTCAGGGAATCATACGATTCCACAGCAGGAGGGTGCATCATCAACAATTCACAGAGAGCATCTTCCAATACCACTCCAACAATCTGCGATGGGCGTGTCGGACCTTGGAGGCCAACTTGGTAGGCGAGTAGCCATTGTCGTGGGCATCGCAAGTAGGTCGTCAGTGAACTTGCAGAAAGACGACCTCTTGAGCGGCCCAAAGGGCCCCCAAGTGGAGGTAAACCTACTGGTATGACAAGACCTCCATCTCGGCAACAATGCCGACGCTAACATCATGCATCATAGGAATAATAGTCACCACTGTTTCGTTGTTCTCGGTCTTTACGACTTTCAGATTTGTTGATACGCGGCCTACGGGAATCATGATCACGGCGGAACGTTACATCCACGCTTGACAAAAATTTATTCATTCCTTCTCGTAGGTCAAAGGGGCCGGTTGCACGGCCTTCAATACCACCTTTTCCTTCGAAAACAAGGAGCGAGTCGGCAACGATATCGATGAAGTAAACGTCGTGATCGATGACAAAGGCTGATTTTTCATTGGCCTCCATCGTTCTTCGGATGGCCTTTGCGGCTTCCATTCGAGCATTCGCATCCAAGTGGGCTGACGGTTCATCAAGCAAATACAAATCTGCATCCCGTCCTAAACAGACTGCGATTGAAACAGCTTGTCGTTCACCACCAGAGAGTTTCTTGACCCGCTTCGAAAGAAGTTGGTCAACACCCAACGCTCGGATGACATTCACGTTGAATTCACCACTGCGCCATTTTGGACCCAATTCACTATCGAGCCACAATTGAACAGAACCGTCGATATCAACATCGATGTGCTGTGGTTTGTAAGAGATCGTTGCGTCAGCAGTGACCCAACCTTCTTCATATTCATGTTCACCAGCAAGCAATTTAATCATCGTAGATTTGCCAGTTCCGTTTGAACCTACAACGCCTACTACCTCGGCTCGATGAACGGCCCCCTCACCCGAAGTAAGTGTAAACTCACCGAGTTGCTTCTTGAGCCCACTCCAACTCACAACAGGGGTACCAATCTCTGCTTTTCGGTCACGATGTCGAAGGAATTTAATCGGTTTGTCTCGAATCCGCACGTTCTCTTCGGGAAGAAATCCATCGAGGTAACTATTGATGGCTTGGCGGGTGGAACGAGCTGGTGTGAAGATACCAAATGCGCCTTTCTTCCCGTAGACGATGTGGACCAGGTCTGCAAGCACATCCAGTACGGCGATGTCGTGTTCAATCACAATCACACGCTTGGTTTCAGAAAGGCGTTGAATGATTCCAACAATTCGCATGCGTTCGTGAATGTCGAGGTAAGATGATGGTTCGTCAAAGAAGTAGACATCGACGTCACGCAGAATGGTGGCACAAATGGCCATTCGCTGTAATTCTCCACCTGAAAGTTGCTGAACCGTTCGTTCAAGGAGATGATCGATTCCCAAATCTTTGGTCATCTGGTCCATCATGTTGCGTTCATCCACCTTGGTGAGTAATTGCTTCACGGTGCCTTGCACTCGTTTTGGAAGACGGTCCACGTTTTGGGGTTTGACAGCAACACGTATTTTGTCATCCTGCACAGCGATGAAGAAATCTCTCAATTCACCTCTGGGAAGGGATTCAATGACGTTCGACCAATCGGGTTCTGTATCAAGCCAATCACCGAGGTTTGGGATAATACGCCCCGAGAGAGCGCTAATTGCAGTAGATTTCCCCATGCCGTTGGGGCCAAGGATTCCTACAACGCTTTCTTTGGATGGAGTGGGAAGACGGAATAGACGGAACCCATTCATAGAATAGCGGTGGATCATATCAGTCTCAAGTTCACTTGGAAGATTTTCAATGATGAGAGCATCATGGGGACATTTATTGATGCAGATGCCGCATCCGATGCACAGACTCTCAGAAATGTGAGGCTTTCCTGTTTTGTCATCCATGATGATGCATTCTTGTCCGTTTCGAACGGGTGGACAAAAATCATGACATTCGTCATTGCATTTCTTAGGCTGACAATTGTCTTCCTTCAGAACTGCAACACGCATGCCCTCACCTCTCCAAGCCTCTCTGCCGTGTTATTTTGTTTAACCTGTTCAACACCGGGACAAACCCAGCAATTGATGTGTAGTGTGTCCTGCTCAAATGAGTCCTTTGAGATGCTCGTGTCCACGAATCAAGCGGACCGTGCAGGGCGTTGGGAATTTCATACTGGCCTTACGCAACGCATCACGAGCAGTGAGGTAGTGCTGAGGGTGGACTTGAATGGAGATCACACGTTGTCCACGCTTGACACGAGCAGCGGTTCCGACGTTCTTACCGAACGCACAGCGCATGCCTTGAGAGACACGGTCTGCACCTGCCCCAGTTGCTTGCTTGTTTTCACGTAGTACGTGGTGAGGGAAGGTGTGAATGCGAAGAGCGTATCCTTGTGCACCAGCGTCACTACGAATCGTAGAGTTGGAAACAACACGAGCAGCCTCAAGAGCGGTGTGGCGGATTTGAACATCGTTGTCGGCACGTAATTCGAGAACAACTGGGAACTGACCAGTCTCTGCAGCACGGCGGTTACCGACGTGGAATTGGTGGATACGGTTGTTGGGTACACCACCGATATACTTGCGGCGCGTATAAGCAGGACCCTTCAAACGACGGTACATCACAGCGGGTTTACGTGCCATAGGTAATCCTCCAAGCGTCCTTGCCACCGATGCTCCCTTTATCATATCTCCGCATGGCTCAATCCGACATGCATATTGACGAGAGGAGGTTTACACATCAACAAAGCCTTCATGGACTGATGGACCCACCTAGCAGCATGGCCGGTGGATGGAGGGGACTTCTTCGCGAAGAATCCGAACATCAATGGCTCGCTATTGCCGTATTCTTCCTTTTCATCTTGGTCGGTGCTTTTGCCCTCGAAGGCACGCAACACTTCGTTGGTGACACCCTCAAACCACTTGACGCACAACACAACGGCGGATTGGTCCTGGATATTGAGTATCATCAAGCCAATTCATCCTATACCGCACTGGTGTACTCTCCGGGGGCCGGCTATCATTTCTTCACCGAACATGTTGATGACGGAACAACATCCGTGATTTACACTCCTGACACCAATGACTTAGGCAGAGACGTCAACTTTGTGAAAACCATGCCTGACGGTGAAATCGTGTTTTCGGTTTCAGACAACCAATTGATTGGATTGCAATCAAATCTCATGGTCAGCTATGAATACAGCACCAACAACGGTGAATTTGGCATCCTCGATGTTGCCGAACAAACCACTGAGGGCGCAACACAACGCCTCTTGTTAACGCAAGAAGGACAGAATAAATCCTTCAGAGGCGTTTCAAGTTTGATTCCAACTCCTGCTATGTCGATGACTGCGGGTATTCAGTGGCATTCGGTTGAAGCACATTCTGCAGGAATGTGGCTGGCAATAGGATCACACAGCACAACTGCTGGAGGGGACGGTTCAAGTCCAGCAGCCCCAAAAGCGAGAGCAGCGCTCGGATGGATAGCATGGGATGGAACTGAACGCACACCTGTTCTCTCTCAACTCGACGTAGTAACATATCCCGGGCAATTCCACAGTATCTCATCCACGCCAACCGGCCTGGTCGTTGGCGGTACTGAGACCAGTCTTCATATCGGCTTGGATGAAGTGATTTTCGATCTCGAAACACCCTCCAGTGTTTCAGTCGCAGATAACGAAGGGACGGTTTGGTTCATCGGTGAGCAAGGCACAGATACAATCACAACATGGGACGGTGAAATTCTGGAGATTCATCTTCTTAGTCGAGACGTACCGCTGGATACCACGGCTGTTGGAGTCAATGGAGATAACGTGCATATTCACGGAACCAATTCGGACGGGATGCCCATCGTGTGGAGTATTGATGTCAAAGCAAATGGCTCTATAGAAAGCGGCCGTGGCTTCCTTAGCCTCCTCTTCATCATTGGCGGCGGCGCCCTCTTGGGCATCATGGGTAAGCATGCCTTTGAACAACGCAAGGCTTTGAACTAACTTCTGGCTTTCATGCGGTGCAATCAAGGTCTCGCCAAGAATGACGCGAGAACCTTCATGTGCCCTCGTCAACTTCCTCAAACTCCAGCGTAAGCCATGGAGGTGATGATGATGACAAAACGGGGCATGATGGACCAGTTCTTTGATCTCAAGGAAGCCCATCCCGACACCATCCTTTTCTTCCGTATGGGCGATTTTTACGAGCTTTTCCACGAAGACGCTGAAATTGCAGCCGATGTTCTTGGCTTGGCATTGACATCTCGAGACAAGAAAGCAGCAGACCCGATCCCGATGGCTGGATTCCCCTGGCACGGGCTCGAAGAACATCTGCGAAGCATGCTTCGTGCAGGATACAAAGTGACGGTTGCAGAGCAAGAGGAGGAGTTGAGAGAGGGGGCAAAATTACTCGAGCGCGTTGCGACCCGTGTCTATACTCCTGGAAGCCTCTACGAGGAGAACTTGCTTGACGGTGATGAACGTTCCATGCTCGCCGCCGTGGCGCTCTCTAACGATCGGCTGGGCTTAGCCGTCATTGATGCTTCAACGGGCCAAGCCTGGGCCAGTACTCACGAGGGCTCGGACCGCTTTGTACGTTTGACCGATGACCTACAACGATGGCAACCAACTGAATTGGTGCTTTCATCCAAGGATGCCGAAGATCCTGAGATGGGGAGATTATTCCTTCATCTGGACGGGGTTATGGTAAGCCACCACCAACTGAGCAAACAACGCCGAGAGGACCGATTACGAGACATGCTCAACGTGGCAGATCTGGGGCATTTGGATCTTGATAGCGCTCCGTTAGCGCTCTCCGCAACCGGCCTGGCTGCAGACTACCTAGCCACAGTACATTTACGCACTGAAGTACCTCTTCGTGATGTAGAAGTGGTGGAAGAGCAAGGACATTTGCTTCTTGACCAAACGACCCTCAAGAATCTAGAATTGACCTCCACACTCGCAGGAGAATACGAAGGAAGCCTTCTTTCCACCTTGAACCGTTGTCGAACTGCCATGGGGCGAAGACTGCTCAAAACCTGGATTCTTCACCCTTTAGCGACGATGGAGGCTATTGCAGCACGCCACCAAGCAGTTGGAGCCCTGAGTCGTTCTTCTCGACGATTGGACGGATTGCGTGAATCGCTCAAGGGCATCCGTGATATGGAACGTTTGGCCACACAACTGTCCTACGGACGAAGCAATGCTAGAGATATTCTCGCAACTGCATTGGCCCTTGAGCGAATGCCTGCTATCATGCAATGGTGTGGGGATACCAACGATCCCCTCTTGCAACATCTCGCTTCTGATCTTGATGACCTCCATGAAATGGGCTTACTCATTCAACAAACATTGGCTCAATCTCCGCCACTGAGCCTTCGTGATGGTGGCCTATTGCAGCAAGGAGTGGATGAAGAAATTGACCGTCTACGCGATATTACCTCCAAGGGAAAGGCTTGGTTTTCAGAACTGGAGGCCGACTTACGCACTGAATTAGAGATCCCCTCGCTTAAGGTTCGAATGAATCGGCAGATTGGTTGGTTCATTGAGGTCACACAATCCCATGAGGAAAAGGTCCCAGAGACTTGGCGAAGAAAGCAGCAAATGACCAATGGGTCGAGATATATTACTGATGAATTGGTAGAACGTGATGATTTGCTTCTCGGAGCTGATACCAAATTGAAGGAATTGGAATACAGGAAATTCCTTGAATTGCGAACATATTGTCTCCAGCATGCACCTACTCTTGCCGATATCGCCAGGCATATTGCGGCCATCGATGCCTTGCAGTGCTTCGCAAGTGTGAGTCGCGAACGTCAATGGATTCGGCCAGAAATGGTCGATAGCGACACCCTCATTTTAGAGGGTGCTCGACACCCAGTTCTCGAACTTCAATCAGGCTTTGTTCCCAACGACCTTAGCATGAATAAAAAACGCAATTTCCTGCTGATCACGGGCCCAAATATGGGAGGTAAATCGACCTATTTGAGGACGGTAGCCCTCCTCACTGTGTTGGCACAAGCAGGCTGTTACGTTCCGGCAAAGAAGGCAAAGATTGGGATGGTCGATCGAATATTCACTCGCGTCGGTGCGAGTGATGATCTTCGCAGAGGCCGCTCTACCTTCATGATGGAAATGATTGAGGTCGCTCATATTTTGAAGCGTGCAAGTGCTCGTTCCCTCCTCTTGCTTGACGAAATTGGCCGCGGAACATCAACCTTTGACGGGCTTTCTATCGCCTGGGCAGTGACCGAAGATGTGTGTCAGCGTATTGGCGCACGCACCCTGTTTGCCACCCATTACCACCAGCTTATCGGATTGGAAGGAGAAATCACGGGACTCCACAACGTTCACGTCCAGGTGGTTCAAGATGAGGGGACCTTACGATTCTTACACACCGTTGCAGACGGTCCTTGTGATGAATCCTATGGTGTTCAGGTTGCTGCCCTTGCTGGACTGCCTCGTAACGTCGTTGAGCGAGCAACTGATTTGCTGGCCTTTTTGGAACAGCAAGCCCACGGGGCAAAAGCCGGAGAACAGGGAGCACCGGGGAGCAGAGATCTCGGACAATCAAGCCTCATGGGATACTTTGCAGCAGCTGCCATGACCGACCAAGGGCAACATCCTCCACCCCAAGAGCAACCTCAGCATCACAAGGACGTCATCGAACGACTGCTTGAAGCAAACGTTGATGAATTAACTCCTAGACAGGCGCTTGACCTTCTCTATGCACTGAAATCAACGGTAGGAGGTGAAGATTCATGACACAACGAATCCTGCAATTGGATGATACAACCATCGGTCACATTGCGGCTGGTGAAGTTGTTGAACGCCCAGCACAAGTAGTCAAGGAATTGATTGAGAACAGTCTTGACGCGGGTTCAACAAGCGTGTCAATCACCGTTGAAAACGGGGGTTTTGATGCATTGGTCGTGGAAGACAATGGCTCAGGTATTGTCGCCGAAGACCTACCGCTAGCTCTCGACCGTCACGCAACCTCAAAATTAACCAATAAAAATGACCTCGCATCTATTGCATCCTTGGGTTTTCGCGGTGAAGCTTTGGCCAGTATCGGCATGGTCGCTCGGTTGACCATCGCCAGTCGACCAGCATCTACTGAGGGTGCGAGTATCGTGATGGAAGACGGAATCAAGAACGATGCGAAACCAACGGGAATGCCCGAAGGTACCAGAATATCTGTTGAGCATCTGTTCCAAAACACACCCGCACGTCTTGCATTCCAACGTCGTCCAGAAACAGAAACTGCCCGCATTGTGGACGTTGTCGTAAGCCACGCCCTCGCCCACCCAGAATGCTCATTCCATCTGAAAACAGAGCGAAGAACCTTGCTCAACGTGCCTGCGACTGACGACATGCTTGACCGGCTTTACGACATCATGGGTGCTCAAGCCACGGATTTAATCGGATTAAAGCAACCACCTGACGATGAAGAAGCGCCTGGTAGCGAGCGATGGGAGGGGTGGATCAGTACTCCTGACATTACCCGTGGAAAGGGCGATGATATCCACATCCTGATCAATGACCGTCCAGTTGCAGCTGGTCCCTTCCTGCAGGCCATTCGGCGCGGTTACAAGACCCGTCTCATGCACGGGCGCCACCCCGTTGCAGTACTCAACCTTACATGCCCTCCAAATGAGGTCGACGTGAATGTTCACCCGACCAAGCGGGAAGTGCGATTGAGGCATTCATGGCGTGTGCTTGAGCGTTTGGAACGAGCCATTGCTCATTCTCTTGAGCAAACCCCAACTGAACCCGACGCAACGGGCGGGATACCAGCACTCCAGGGTTTGAAACAAAGTAAAGCCCCTACGTTAGTGGAAACTCACTTAGCACCTCAAGCCAGAATTAAAGAGATGGATGATGCCTTGAGTTCAGCCGCAGGCTTGAATCAACAACGTACCTCACAACCCACAGAACCCGTGGCCCCACCAGCATGGGCTGTTGCTGCTGGTCGTCAACTCAATCTCGTTGGAGATGAAGCGCCTGAAGAACCTGATAAAACCAAGGCGAGACCGATTTCATCATCACCTTTGGGCCAGGCGACACTTCCAAACATGGACAATATTGTGATTTCACCAGCACTGTCCTCAGGAGAACGCCATCTTCACCGACTTTCAGGAACCATTCAAAGCCATTCACCAGAGGCTGAAATGCCGCTTGATGGAGTTCTCAATGAATTACCCGAGATGGAACCCCTCGCTCAATTTGCCGATTCATACATCCTTGTTCAAGCGGGAGATGAACTTCTCTTGGTGGACCAACATGCCCTGCATGAACGTATCAGATACGAACGATTGAGACATTCAGGTCAAGCCTGGGAACCTCAGCAACGACTTACTCCACTCTCACTGGAACTCGACGCACGACAAGCTGCTGTAGTCGACGCACAGAAGGAGCGATTAATCTCGCTTGGATTCCACCTTGAACGAATTGATGAGGATTGGTGCCTGACTGCATCACCTCAATTGCTGGATGGAGAATCGCTTCGTTCCTTTTTCCTTGATGTGCTCCAGGATGTTGCAGAGGATGGGGCTCCGCTTGAAACAATAGAGGATCGAAAAGATCACATTGCATTCATGAATGCCTGCAGGGGTGCTGTCAAAGCGAATCAATCGCTGACCTTGCCTGAAATGCGCCGATTGCTTGAAGACATGAGGCGTATTCCAAATCCGTGGGCTTGCGTCCATGGGCGTCCAACTTCGTTACGCATACCGGTTGACAGCCTTGACCATCACTTTGGCAGGCACGGTTGATTCACCAGTGTTGATGCAGGTTGACCTTTGCATCAACCCCAACGTCAATCCATCGTTGCACGGCATATGGGTCGGCAACTGCGTGAAGGTTTGCGCCTTCGATGACAACCTTTTGATCACACCCCATTGCTAAGACAATGGCTGTCATTTGCATTCGGTGATCGTGATAGGTCTCAACCAACTCTTTGGGAGAGGTCAATGATTGGCCACCAGGTATGGACAACCCACCTTCGATGGATGTGGACTTGATGCCGAAGGCTGCGAGGAGTGTTTGAGTGTGCTTGAGGCGATTCGTTTCCTTGTATGCTGCGTGTGCTGCGCCTATTATTTCACCACCGCCACTCAAAGCGAGAAGAGCAGATAAGGGCGTAATGAGGTCGTTAGCATCCCGTAGGTCATAGGTTGATGGAGCATGTGCCTCCATTGAGGAGATGGTATTGGTATCAAGATTCATCCCCAGATCCTTTGCACGTTGCATCAATACTTCATGCCCAAGGCTGTCCTCATCAAGCGGTAGCATCGCCATCTCTACAGGTACTCCTACAACCTTAGAGGCAAGCATGGCAAAGGCGAGCATGGAGCAGTCAGGAGGCATATGGAGGTCTATTTGTGAAAATACTGGCTCCCAAGGCTTCAGAATATCGTTACTCACAGGATTGCATCCAAGCGACTCACACATGTCACCAGTTAATGACGCATGGCGACGGGAGACTGCATCGCCATCGAGTGAGAGATGAAGATCTGAGGGTAAAGCCGGCGAGGCTATCAACCATGCAGAAGTTGGTTGACTGGATTTTTCTGTATTGATATTCAGGCGTTCAGGGCATTTCCAAGGCCCCTGAACCAGCAGAGGCAGCATCTCCGCACCCTCTCCGTGAGATGATTCAACACGAAATTGATGCAGTGTATCGATCATACTCGAATAATCTCTTGAACGGAGGGATGCGTCACCATCGAGCATAATGGGTACGTCAAAGCGAGCACATAAAGCCATCAAAAGGCGAAGGGCTGTACCTGAATTACCTGCATGGAGGACACTGATTGGAGCTTTCAATCCGTTTGGCCCGCAACCTTGTACCTGCCATGCTACGCTTTCAGGATGCGGATTGAGGTCAACGTTTGGAAGGTTTGGGAGTGCTTCACCATTGAGATCCAAATCAGTAATGTTTACACCCATTTGAATCAAACATCGGCGCATGGAAATGACATCTTTTCCAGCATACTGCATGTTGTGGAAGGTGATCTGCTGATTGCTTTGGGCAGCAAGAGCAAGCCACCGTATGGCGTGACTTTTCGAGGGGGGGAGGCTCCAATGTATCTGTTCTATAGAGGCTTTATTATCGACTTCAAGAACCTCGATATAACTTCCTTTTTCTCCACGGCCCGAGGGTTTCCAACGCTTCACCCAAGCCCTGCCCATGAATCCCCGTCAGCCTGTGTCCATCATGAACCCTTGCAATACAGATTCAAGAACCGCCACACGGTGCGGTTAACATGACGCTGGTGGACGCAAGGAATCGTCCCCTGCGCGACCTGCGTATTTCGGTCACGGATCGATGTAATTTCCGTTGTACATACTGCATGCCCAGAGAGCATTTCGGACCGCAGCATCCCTTTTTACCTCGTGATGAATTGTTGACATATGAAGAGATGGCCTTTGTGACGGCATCGCTTCTTCCTCTCGGGCTCCAAAAAATACGACTCACTGGTGGAGAGCCACTCTTGCGCAAGAACATCACAACGCTTATCCAACACTTGCGAGCGCTTGATCCATCCCTTGACATTGCCCTCACAACCAATGGTGCACTTCTTCTTGAACACGCAGCCTCCCTCAAAGAGGCAGGTCTCAATCGAGTGACTGTGAGCCTTGACGCACTGGACGAGGATACATTCCAATCCCTTGCAGATACGACAAAACACACACCAAAAGTGATTCTGAAGGGCATCCAAAAGGCCGCAGATGTCGGCCTTGGCGTCAAGGTCAATACCGTCGTGAAAAAAGGCGTGAATGATGCAGAGATACTACCGCTCGCTGAACAATTTGAATCCATGGGAGTTCCGCTTCGATTTATTGAATTCATGGATGTAGGCAATACAAATGCCTGGAAGATGGAAGATGTGATGAGTGGAAGCGACATTCGGGAACTGCTCAGTCAGCGGTTCGGACCCCTCACTCCCGTCCGAGGACAGCAAGCAAGCGAAGTTGCAAAACGCTACAGCACACCCGAAGGATACGAGTTTGGATTCATTGAATCCGTGACATCTCCCTTTTGTGGCGATTGTACTCGGGCGAGGTTATCTGCTAACGGACAAATCTACACCTGCCTTTTCGCAACAGAGGGGCATGACATCAAATCGATCCTAAGGATGGATGGTACAACCCAAGAAATTGGTGAGGCCATCGCATCGATTTGGACCAAAAGAAATGACCGCTATTCGGAAGAACGTGGTGCAAAAAATCGCCCTGATACGAAGGTTGAGATGTCCTTCATTGGGGGTTAATTACCGCATTGCAGGAAGCGCCACGTCGATGAGTAAAACACCTGCCGATTCTTCAATGAGGCGGAATCGCCAGGTTCCATCATCAGAACCGATGGTTTGTGAATCGATGACAAAATAGTCTCCTTGTGTCACTGAATAGCCTGCATCCCGATCATGGAAGGAGACATTTGAACCGACCACGCCGTACACGTCGTCACCCGAAACCTGCCCTCGTATGGGAACGGATTCAGTAAGGTTTGATGGTTGAAGGTCGAACTTGAGCCGTGCTGGGTCAATGGATTGGTCTAGGCTGGTAATTCGGACAACATGGAAACCATTGTCAAGCGCACGTACACTCACTGTTGCTTGCGGAGGAGCTTTTTCTACGGTTGTCAATGCCCCCTGCATCAAGACGAAGACCATGCTTGACAGCATCACTGTGATGGCGAGAAGAAGGACCGTTGCGATGACTGGGCTGACGGCTTCACCATCCCTCCTTAGTGTGCCTCGCATACCAACACCACACGGTCAAATCACTTGAACCAACCGATGATTAAATCGGTCTCAGGATTCATTTGATGTCACAAAATCCAAACTGAACGCTCGCATTCCATGGCGCGTTTTATGCCACCTATCGGGCCGAGAACACGAAGGATGAGTTCGGTAAGAACATCACCACGCATGAAAGCGTAGCCCATGTTTTTACTTCGCAGAGAATTCTTCAGTGCTTTGCCCATACTGGCTCGTACTCTGTCTTCATAGGAATTAAGGGGTGTGCCCTTGTTGATGTTGTCGAGGATTGACTCAGCGGCAAAGCATCCTGAAATAATCGCTTGACTGATACCGCCGCCGTTGCTCGGCATGACCAAGCCAGCAGCGTCCCCAACAGCAAGGGTAGTTCCATCAACCATGCGACGAACAGGCCCGCCCATCGGAATCCAGCCACCACCAATCGACAAAATTTCCAAATCAAGGTCCTTGCAAAACTGCTCGAGGTGGTCTTTCAGTGAGCCTTTCAACTTCCCTGCCCGAACCCCCAAACCGACATTTGCAAAGTTTGGTCCCTTAGGGATGATCCAAGCGTAGCCTGAAGGGGCGACTGAGCCAAGAAATACGTCAAAGGTTTCAGGTACATTTCCTTTGACTTGGGCGTAGATTGTTGGTACTTGATCGTCAGGACGAACATCTGGGTCTTGACCGTGCCTTAGCCGACCAACGTGTGCGAGACTTCCCGAGGCGTCGATAAGATAGTCACAAGAAAACCTGCCCTCTGAGGTAACAAGAAGGTCTCGATTCTTTTTTCGCTGATGTTGAATTCGTTTGAGCGGGGTGTTAATTCGAATTTCTGCACCTGCATGCACCGCTTTATCTGCCAAGTAGCCATCAAATTGCAAACGGTGACCTGCAAAGGCATCAAGCGCAAAATCATAGGATTTTCCAGAGGGAAGGAAGACGCGCATGTTATCCAAACGATGGAGGCGAAGGCGGTCTGGGAAATCAAAATATGTCTCCAACCAATCGTGGTCTTCTAGATTCTTGAAGGTCCCAATGACCTCACCCCAATTTGGTATACACTCGCCGCATTGGGCCGGATTGCCGATGATTGTTCGCCGTTCGAGAACCAAAACGTCAATTCCATCTTCAGCAAGGCGTTGGGCGCATGCAGTTCCAGCAGGACCTGCCCCAATCACGATGACTTGCCGATGTTCAACAGATTTTACCACCATAAATTCACCTCAGGTGTGGCGTTGCATCACAAAATCGGTAATGAGGAGGAGGACTTCTTTGGCCTGGGAATCTGGGAACTTATCCAATTCGCTACGAGCACGTTCCAAATGCGTTCGGACAAGGATTTCGGCATACTCCATACTGTCTGAACGGTTAAGCAGCGCCATTAATTCATCAAAGTGCTCGTCGCTGAAGGATTCAATGAGGTCAGCGAGACGTTGTCGATGAGGTCCGTGGGAAAGGGTGAGGGCGTGAATGAGCGGGAGGGTCATCTTGCCCTCATAGACATCAGCGCCTCGGGGCTTGCCCATGCGTTCATCGCCTCGGAGATCGAGTAGATCATCAACCAGCTGGAAGGCGATTCCCAATTCCATTCCGAACCGTTTGAGCCCGAGGGCCCGATCGGGTGAAAGACCTGCGGTTAATCCAGCAGCATGACATCCTGCGGCAAAGGGTCCTGCGGTTTTTCCACGGACAATGGCCAAGTAATCCTCTGGAGAAGTGGCGAGATTGTGCACGTGATCGAGTTGGAGAAATTCTGAGACTGCCATGTTGGCACAACTCCTTGCAATGATATCAACGACTTCCTCACTCTGCCGTACTGCGAGAGAAAACCCTTGAACAAAAAGCCAATCTCCTGCTATCACTGCTTTGGCTTGACCAAATTGAGTGTGAATGGTAGGTATCCCTCGACGTTCAAGTGCATTGTCATTGATATCATCGTGGACCAGTGTGGCAGTATGAATCAATTCAAAGCCCAGAGCGAGGGGCATGACCTCTGACTCATCTTGACCCCCGGCCAGTTGGTAGGCGAGCAACAGGAGGAGGGGGCGCAATCGCTTCCCACCCGCATTCAGGATACGACCCGCTTCCCTGGCTACTTCTCCTGCACCCTGTTCAAGTTCGGTCTCGATAAGCGAATGCAGGGCTGTGTTGACGCGTTCGCGCATGGAGTCCAACGCGAATTGAAGGGTATCGACATCACTGCGCACAGTCTACGGAAGACGGTGGGCTTCTTAACCAGTCGTCACCGCCCATAACCTGCGAGGGCTTGCTCTCGCCGAGGTCATTTGATGGAAAATAGGGAGCGGTTGGTGATTCTAACGACGCCGTCTCGCGGAGACGGCGTTCGACTTCACGTTGAGCGTGCAGTCGATACCCACGGCAAAAAAATGGACCTCCTCATGAAGCAATTGCCCCACATGGAAACAGCCATCGAAACACTGCGAGACGGCACGGGAGATATCCTCGCAATGAGTGCCTTTGATTGGGAACACTTTGACACCTCTACACTGAGCATTGCAGGACTTTTGAGCCGTAAAGAGCCCACGTGGGTGTTGGTTGCAGATGACAAACCAGAATATCTTGAAAACGAGGCCGTCGTTGTTTGTGACCACGAACTTCTCCGCCGCCAAATGAGGCGCATGCGTCCCGACGTGGTCCTGAAAACGAGTGCTGCCATCGCATCAGATGTGGGAGATTCAGAGATGTTTGAATCACTTGAATCAGGTGAACATTGGTCTTGGTTAGAAAGTCAACGCAAGAAGGGAGTCATCGACGGTTTTATTGCCCCGAGAAGCATTCATTCGGATTATCGTTTCAAAGGTCGACGACACACGCTTGGGCTTCAACGTGATACTTCCGAGCAAAATAGAGAGCGATTTATCCCACCACCACTGCACGGATTTACACTCTTGGTGACGCGCCAAGGATTTCATCCTTCAAAAATCCAGGAAATGTTGGACCCAAGTGCCTACCTAGCATACCGTCTTGAATCGGCCATGATGGAGAGCCTCGATGATGATCTTCGGCCCATAACGGGTATTTTTGTCGAACAACGAAAAATATCAACCATCCTTAAAAAAGCAAGAGAAAATGAAGACGAGGTTGTGCTCAATGCCCTCACCGACCCTGACAAACCCACCAAAAAATCACTTCGACCTGGGCCTCGTGTTGAAATGATGATTGAAACATTGAACCCTTCTGGAACTGTCACTGCCGCCTGTGAACGAATGGTCGTCACCGAGGACAGCCACGTTGGAATGGTGAACTTGCTTCGGGAATTCATTCACCTCATCACCATCATGACCTCGGATCATGAGGCCACGAAACGTAAGATTCCAGGCATGCCCGATGCGTTCAGTGACGCCAGCCCGAAGCTTCTGGACTTTGATGAAAATTAAGCCAGCGGTTCCTCCCCTACCATTGGAAAATCGGCCTTCACACCGTAAGGTCACTGCGAAGACATATATGCTTTCAATGCGGCAAATCATGCATAGGTGAGTTCCGAATGGACAAATCAGCATTACTTGCGACCCTCTATCAGGCTCGCTTTGATGATTTGAAAACCACTGCTGGGGAGCACAATTTACCTAAATCGGGTTCAGTTGAAATGCTACGCGCACGATTGATTCGCAATCTTATTTTGAGCGATTGGGACTTCTCCACTGATGGCTTGAAGACGATCAGCAATGCTGACCTCGGAGAGTTATTGGGAATCTTTGGAATCAAGAAATCGGGTTCGATCAAGGCTCGTCGTCAACGCTTGCACCTCCATCTCCATCACGACCCTAAACAACTGACTACCGATAAATTGGATGAGAAAACAAAAGAGGAAATCCATGCCTTGTGCAAGGACCTCGAATTACCACTTTCTGGCAATAAACAGACCCTTCTTGTCAGAGTTGCAGGCGTTTTAGCCTCACAAGAGAATGCTTGGGGCAAAGTCAAGAAAAGCCTCAGGAGACCTCGAAATGCTGCCAACCTCCCAGCCATTCCACGGTGGGAAGAGGAAACCGTTGAGTCGCCTGAGGTTGAAGAAACGGTGAGTCATTTTGTTGAAGACCATGACGAGGGATGGACCTTTGAGGAAGAAACAAATCTTCGCGAAGAACTGGCCCAAATGGGTCATGAAATTTCTCAGGCTACCATTGCATCGAGCGTAGATGAAGAACTTCGCGTGCAGCAAACCAAGGATGAGCGGAGTATTCCTCCAATGATTCAAGAAACAGGCTCTCAGGAGACCTATAGCCTTGAAATTGAGGCAGCCCTCCTTGAGATGCGAGAGCGAATGGCTGAAGTTCATGCCCTCGCCCGTGATTTCCTTATGGTCAGTTCAACCACCAACGAGGACGATATGCGAGCCTTCATCGATTCAATGCGGCATCACGGATTTTCAACCGATCTTCCTCCAGTCCACCAAGCTATCCATCAAGCGATTATGGAATTAGACTATCAAATTCAACAGGAGAGCACTGCCGCCGTGGCTATGCCACAATCGTGGAGTGAGCGAGAGGCTTTACGCTTCTTTGAGCAGGTGCGTAGCACGCTTCGGGACCGACTGGAAAACATGCTTGCACTCAATCCCAACGACCCAGTGAAAGCCAGAATGGCCTTTGAAGGCGAAGCGAGAGAACTCGGGCTTGACCTCCGCATTCCTAGTATCTCCGGACGAGTTCATGCATTGTTTGACCTTCACCTGGAAATTGCTGAGACGCAGGCTCTGCACGATCCTACGGTCCAACGAAGGGAGCGAATGATGCGTATTTTACATCGGGGAGCGATTCACATGAACGAACGTGAACGTATGACAATTGAGCGACTGGAGCGAAATATTGGATCCTTTGAAGAACTTGTCCAAACCATTCTTGAAAGCGGAGAAGACGGCTTTGATGAGGCACAACAAGCACTTGTCATTCGCTTCCTTGAATCAAAAGGCTATGATGTCAATACTGCTGATTTGAGACCGCGTGTGCTGGCATGTGCGGGAATTCTCGGAGCAGAATTAGGATTCCTCTCTCCCAGTGAAATCCCGCGCATTGCCCCCGGAGTATTGGTCAGTGAAACCGAAGTTGACGCCATCGTCATCGAGCTTAAGGCCTTGGCATCGAGTTTCAAGACCGAAGAAATTGAAGAAGGCGATCTCGACGAAGAAATAGCAGAATCCGTTGCGGATGCTGCGCACAATATCAATCGTGTCAAAAGTAAAATCGACCGCGTGGACGACTTACTAAACCGCCTTCGTGGCTAAATTCAATGCTGTTGAGCATAGAAGTTTTGAACCACTGAGGTCACGGTTTGAATGTCCGAGATTCCACGCTCAGATAGGTCTTCGATGATGGCTTGCCGTTGGGAAACATGGCGTTCAAAGACATCAGGGGTTACACCGGCTGCGTTGCAAATCGTTTCACGCAATTTGGATGGGATTCCTGTTTCTTCAATTTGATCGGTCGCCGCATTGTACTTCCAGATGACATTCAATCGAGGTTTGTCGCCTTCCATTCCAGCCACCTCGGCGACTTCTGTGATCTTACGTGCAGTCTTCCCGTTCACGTGGAGGCGTGCTTGGATGATGATCAAATCAAGACCACTGAGCATGATAGGAGGGACGCTCATTGGCGGATTGATCATGCGAGTCACCGTTTCTTGAGCAGTGTTAGCGTGCAGGGAACCGAAGGAACCGTCGTGACCTGTGTTCATTGCGGTGAGCAATGTTGCACATTCAGGACCACGAACTTCACCGACGATGATACGATCAGGACGCATACGGAGACTTGACTTGAGGCAATCGTTCATGTCGATCTCTTGTGTTCCATCGGGTCGCTCACGACGGGTTTCCATTCGCAACCAGTGGTCGTGATAGACTTGCAATTCAGCGGTGTCTTCCACGGTTAGCAAACGACGTGACCAGGGGATGTACATCCCAAGGCAATTCAGCGTGGTGGTTTTACCGGACCCAGTACCACCAGCGATGACAAAGTTCGCAGGGCGGCTATCAAGGCCTTCAATCCAAACCCACATCATAGCGGCAAGACGAGCATTGACCGTTCCAAAGTTAACGAGGTCGATCATGGTGAGGGGGTCTTCCTTGAATTTACGAATCGTCAAGGTTGGCCCGTCAGGAGAGACAGGGGGAATGGTTCCGTTAACACGCGAACCATCGGGGAGACGACCGTCAAAGATTGGCACCAGACCCGGGCCGTCGCCGAGAGGCACGTTGGTGAATGAGGCGATGTTTTTTGCAATCTGGAGGCCAGATTCATCATCGATCCAAATATTTGTTCTGCACATACCGTGGTTGCGATGAGCTACTTTGACACATTGTACGCCTCCGTTATACATCACTTCTTCCAAATTATCATCTTCAAAAAGCGCTGCCAGGTCTCCATATGGGTTGGCTTGGATGTCACCATCGACGTGGTAAATTGGTGAAGGGTGATTAGGCTCGGTGTATATGGTGACTCGTCCGTATTGTTCTAAAATCTGTTCTGACATGTATTAACCTCCAACGGCTTTGACGGCTCCGAGATACAGACCCATTGAAACGGCCATCCACATTGGTAGCCACCACAAGGTATCTCTGAAACGACCCATCATTCTTCCCGAAACACTGACACCAACGGCCGATGCTGCTGCAAAGAAATAACTGAATGTTTGATTGAATGAACTGATTTGGAAGCCTTTGCTTGCTGGAGCAAATAAGCCAACAATGAAGGCGATGAGAACAGGTAAGCCAACGCTTACAAAGAGAATGATGAGGATGCCACGACCCTGCAATTCACTTTCGCGACGATTCATCAAGTCGTTAAGACGCTCGTAATCACGGCTAAGATCTGCGAGGATGTCTCTCAATGATGAATCCTGTTGGATGGCCGTCTCAATCAAAACCATCACTCGTTGAACTTGACTTGATCGAGTCTTTGCTGCAAAGGCTCCAAGGCTTGCTTCAAAGGAAGACGCGTGACTTTCTTTGAGCGTTTCTCCGAGCAGAGCAGCCAGAGGCCCGTCGTTCGCTTCCGATTGTTCCATCATGGCCTCTTGGAGGCCACGTCCTGCACCAACGGAATCTGAGAGGGCTTCAAGGAAGGTTGGCAATTCATTCTCAATGGCACGACGACGGCGACGTTCGAGCATGGGAGGGATGCCTCCGCCCGCGCATGCGATAGCGATGACGCCAATGTAGAGCAAGAGAGCAGAGTCATTGAAGGATTCGAGGAAGCCAAATATCACGAAACCACCTCACAATCCTGGGTCTTTGGTATGCGCCTTAAGACCAATGAGCGCCATGCCGATGAGGGTTCCGATGAGCCCTATGTTGACGACTGAGTTGATGACTGCTGGTTCTGGCAGGGACATGAAGGCCCCTAAATCCCCCGACATAAGTTGCGGAACCAGACCAACGATCGCCAAAATGATTGGACCGATCATGCCAATGGAAAGAAGGGTTTCAGGGACACCACCTAATTCTTCAATGTATTTTTCGACTTCTTCGCTACGGTCCTCTTCCATCCGTGCTCCCTGTTTCTTGAGGGTTTCAACCAGATCTGTGTTCTGCGTCACATTGGTGTATAAGGTATTTAGAAGGCGTTTGTACCCTGCCGATTCAGCGATCTTCATTTGGGATTTGAGTTCGGGACCGAGTCCTCCGCTGTTTCCTTTTCGCAAGCGCTTCATCATGGCAGAAAAATCTTCCGAGATGATGCCGTAGCCACCTTTCCCGATGGTGTGAATGGCGGCTTCCAATCCAACACCTGAGGACATGAGAACGTCCATGGTACGAATCACATAGAGCAGTTCTCTCTTTTCATCGAGTTTGCGCATGTTCATCGGCCTCTCAAATCACGTCTTCAAGCAACTCAAAATGGAAGGTTTCATTCGAACTGTCATACTCCATGACGGCAAAAATAACTTTGACATCCCGTTCTTCAAAGGGGTCGTGAATGTAGGGTTGTCCCGTTCGGAACATTGCAACAATTCGCTTGTAGTCTTCCATTGAAAGTTCGCCGTTCACGGTGTAGAGGGTTGATTCAGAACCCTCATCATGAAGGTCGTCGCCTTCTTGTCCGCGAATCACTGTTCGGGTCAAACGACGGGTCATTCGAATTTTGATATCCGCATTTGGTATGCGAACCCAATCTGAACTTGATGTCCCAGAAGCGGGACGGATGAAGAAATCCATTCCTGACATATTGACCCCTACTCTTTGCACAGCATGAGAGGGACTTCAATGTGTTGGACTGATTTACTCGTTGGATGCAAGTCTGAACCAGCCAAATCTTGGTTCTTCAAGTTGCCCTGACTCGAGCAATTCTTCCAATATAGACTCCGCTTGCTCACGAAGATAGCCTCGTGCTGCAGCGTTCTTCAAGAGGGTGTCAAAGTCAACACCTTCGCCTTGGTCCAATTGTTGAATCGCTTGCCTCAGGAACGATGTGAGCTCTTCGCCTGCATCTCCAGACCCTTCTTCCCCAGTGGGGAGTGACATCACCGGTGGTGCGGTAGTGGCTGCTTCAATTCGCCCCTCAGCAATGTCAAGTGCTTGCATTAAGTTAAGTTTGAATGGTTCAAGATCAATTTCGCCATAGTGGTTTCGAGCAGCCAAAAGACTCGTATCGAGTTTCTGCCGCCCGTATGCCTCCATGGTCGGTTCTATTTCAAGCGATGACGTATAGGCATTCATCCGCTCCATGGTGCTTTCACATGCATCCAACAGCCAGTTTGCATACACCTCTCGAGAGACTACACAAGCTTCTTCTGGACGAAGCGAAGTATAGACTGCCCCCTCGTCGGTTTGGTACCAACGGGACTTTGCAGTCATCATGACGAGCAAGGGCTCACCATCATCAATTCGCTCAACCCATTGGTGTGACAATTCCCTCATCATTTCCGAGTTATAATCCCCTACTGAGAAGTAATGGAGTCCGGTTGGATCACGGAGTTGCCCCTGAAACAGCGTTGAGCCATTGCTGGTCTCACGCAATTCGAGCCGCTCAAGAAGACCGGCTGCAACGACGCGATTGACTTTTGCACCAAGCTTGGTAATGACAAAAGACGGGTCATATTCGCCTGACCCTTTCTCGTGAAGGGTTGAACTGCCAAATTCAGAAGCGAGGAGAAGATGGGCAGGTTGACGCTGAATTCGTCGTGACTCCATCAAGCCCACCCCCAAAGTACTCTCAATTCAGACGACCGCATTTGAGCGTCCGACTCAACAATTTCAAGGCCGTCGCTTAGAACCATTGCTCCTTGGTCATCAACGATACTGCGTCCTGAGACGCTTACGGTGCGTCCAAGCATTTGTTCACGCAAGTGCTGGACAAAGCCAAGATCGCCCTTGTCCTCCACCATATCGCGCATGGCTTGCTCCGTCATACCGAGCAGAGTAAGAGTGGCTTCTTTGTTAACCAAGACCGCTGTCGTGGCGCCGGCATGGTCTACGACGAGACGCAGACGAATGTCTTCGTCGCCTTCATTGGCTCCGTGATCAGCACAACTACCATCGCGAAGGACGCGACGACATTCAGTGCAGCGCAGTATGAATCCTGAATCTTCCCGAACACTGACAACCATTCCCGTCGATTGAATACCGACACGGCTTGGCCCTTGAACCAAGTCTGAGAGGCTTACTTCGACGGCATGATTGGTCAAATCAAGCCCTTCGTCCCATGGCGTGGAATCGAGAATCTCAACCTGGTCTGCTTTGTCCACAGTAATGTCAGGAATACCCTGCCACGCTCGGATGCGGACTCCTTTCAGTTTGACCGTGATCGGAAGAGCGCTTTCGTCGAAGGGGAGTTCTTCCCAGGCACTCATTCGGCATCGTCCAGAGGGGTCAGCAACTTGACCCGACCCGAGGAATTTCTCTTCCCCGTCACGGGTGAAACTTCGCTTTGTCCACTCAGTAATTTGAACAACTGCATCGACGTCTCTTGAGCCGTCTCGAAACGATGAGATTGTTTGCATGGTACTTTGAGAGAGGGTGTCGAGGTCCGAAAATTGAGCGTCATGGTAGATCTCGATACGAGTGGTGCGTCCAAAATTTAATTCGGGGGTATCACGGAAGCTGCGTACTTGTGCACCATCGATTTTCAGAAGAGTTCCGACTTCATGGTCAAAGGGCTCCCAAGAGAGAAAACCAATGGTTCCCGTTTCATCAGCGATACGGCCGCGAACGACATCAATAGACCCAGAGCCATCCTTACGATGAATTTGATCAGGACGACTTGCTAATACACGTCCAACAACACAGATGTATCCATCGGAAGGTACATCGTTGATTTCAATGGGGTCGTTGGAAGAAACCTGAGTAGGCACACCTTCTTTGAGGACGACAATTCGAGTAGATTGGTTGATGTTAAGGGACATCTTACCGTTGTACTCATTGACACTTGCACCTTCAATACGTACGATGCTGCCTGCGGCAAGATTAGCGTGGGGGCCCCAATCTTTGAAGTCCCAACGGGTTCGGGTTCCGTTTTCTTCCCACGGGTTATCCTCGAGGAATCCGAAAGCGATTTGCTTTTCTTCCCCTCGAATCAGTTGGTCACGAACATTGTGCGTCATGATGGCTACTTCGATCTCTACGTCCCGGTCATCACCGCTCAATTCAGTTAACAGAGCGACCTTTTTGGTTTCACGTTGTGCAGTGGATCCCGTTGTTCTCGATGGGGTTGGACTCGTGCCACTCTTGAATCGGCGGAGCACAGAACGCATAGCATCCTGAGGGGGGATGTAAAATTCCTGCTCGTACTTCGCAAATGCTTCTGCTACTTCTGCAGGTGCTGCATCTGGACATTCCTTCAGGACTGCTTCGATGTAATCTGCGTATTTTTCTTCAGACATGCCTGTGACCTCCGCTAGACTTTGTGTTTCTTTCAAGCCTGTGCGGAGAACAGGCGGCGGGCTTTCGTGCGTTTTGGTTGAGTTTGGACACTCCCTTGACCTCCATGGGTCACCTCACCACTGACGACGGGTCATAAAGAATACCTTCGCATCTCACGGGGTGATCAAGCAGGGTTGATCCGTAAACCGTCCGACAGCAAGACATCTGGCAGGTGCATGCTACCCGAGGAATAGGAGCCTTGTCGACGTATGTCAACCCCGAGTTCAACCGATTCACACAACGAGCGTGCGAGGTTTCCTGACAAGCCCGCTTGCTTCAATGGACCGATAATTTCACCACCCTCTACCTTCAATATCGAACTGGTCGTTACTGAGAAGTCACCGCTTGACGGGTTGGCAGTATGTGCTCCCATGACGCCGTTCACGACATAGCCATCGCCCATTTGTTCCAACAATTCATCCCAAGATTTGCTCTTCTGAGAGGAGGTCAGAAATAATTCAGTGCAGCCGGTTGACGGTGGGCTCTGATGACCCCCACTCACTGCGGAACCTGTGGATGTAGCAGCATCGATTCTTCCTTCAGCAACCTGTTGGGCTGCATCACGGGTTGACCATAGAGTCTTGACCAAACGACCGTTTTCAATCAGACCTTGTTGTCTGCGGGGCACCCCTTCACCGTCTCTTGAACCTGAAGCCATGCCACCCGGTAGCAATCCGTTATCGGTGATGCTCAAACTTTCATGGAGGACTTGTTGTCCCATTTTCTCAGACCAAAATGATTCATTACGAACCATTTTTTCTCCTGTGAGTGCGGGTGGAACAACCATCGAAAAGAGTGGTGAAAAACCTTCACTCGTGAACAAAACGGGAGCCTCCTCGGCTCCAGAATCAACGCGAAGTGGGTTTTGTGTGATTTGAGCCCAGTGAACCGCTCGTTCAACACAAGAAGGCACATCCTCCATTTTGGTTCGGCTTGATTGACCCTGATAGGAACTCGTATGTTCACCGTCCACGTCGATGGTCACTTGCAATCCAATACCGTGGGAGGTCGTTATACCCGTTGAGAGAATTCCCTCGCTGGTCATCAAGCATCCAGCGGTAGCCGATACCCCCACGCCACCTCCAGTGACGATAGCTCGTTCATCGAGTCCTTTGACCGCCGAAAGGATCCCATCGGCTTGTTCAAGAAGGTCTTCGGGGTGTACGTTCAAGATTTCAGCGTCAAAGCGCCCGGGCACATCGTGTGCCTCTTGTTCGCTAGGAAGTACGAATCCAGCAATCTTAGGAGATTTTCGAGCAATACCGAGCGCTTGCTGAACCGCCCGGTCTGCCCCGCTAACATCGACCAAGTGGGCAAAGCCAAAACGGCCGTCTTCAACAACCCTGATGCCAAAACCACCTTCGCCACCGCCACCTGCCATGGTGATTTTTCCGGCCTCGATATCGAGTTGATGGCCGTATGCTTGGAACCCGATGATATCCCACTGCTCGACATTATGTTCTCGACAGGCACTTGCTAATTGGTTCGCATTTGAAAGAAGGCGATCTTCTGCGCCGTCTGGTAGCATGTTCATCCCACCAATGCTTCGCGAATTCGCATGATTGGCCCGCCATCACCAACAGGAACTGTTTGCCCTTTACCACAAAATCCTGGGGAAGCGAGTGAAGCATCGCGAGTTAGCCCGTCAACGTTCTTCAAAATTTCAAGGGTCAGTCCGCTAACACTCACGTCTTTGAGTGGGCGAGTCAATTCTCCATGTTCGATGAGCCAAGCTTCTTGTGCTGCAAATTGGAAGGAACCACGACCGGTATCAACCTGGCCACCACGGGTGCCACATGCATAGACTCCATACTCGATGTCTTCCATCAATGCATCCATGTCGTCATGCTTTCCACCATGGATCATGGTGTTTGACATTCGGACAAGCGGGTGATGTAAGCCGTCTTGAGCACGTGCACCACCATTCGGGTCGACATCAAAATGATGTGCTGTCTCTCTGTGATTGAGGTATTCTGTCAACACGCCGTTCTTGATGAGGACCTTTGGCCGTGTGTTCACACCTTCATCGTCGATAGGATAGGCTCCATACCCACCCATCATGGTAGGGTCGTCAACAACTGTGACCAGTTCATTGCCGATTTTATGGCCTAGCTTTCCATCCAAGCAGGAATCACCTGCTGCGACAAGATCTGCCTCGCAGGGGTGTCCCAATGCCTCGTGGATGTAGACGCCTGTCAAGTCTTTATCAGCGATAAGTGGCATCTTACCAGAGGGGGCTCGTTCAGCTTCTAAGAGTCTCAACGCTGCTTTTTGAGCCTGTTCTCCAAGCTCAACGAGGTCGCATGCTTGAATGACCTCAAGTCCTCCTTGACCTCCGTGACGTGTTCGATAGGATACAACTTCACCATTGCGCCGTGCAGTCACCATTCCATGAATGAGGGAGCGTTGGAATGACCAAACTCTGTCCATTCCTTCGGTCGTCATCAATTCTGTGTGAATGTGTTCGTCGCTCCAACCCGTTCGAACCGATACGACATCGTCGTGCCCTGTGGCTCCGCGGTAGAGGTCGTTCATATGCTCTATTTTGGCATCTAATTCAGTATGACGTACATCGAGGGTCGATTTCCAGTGATGTTCATCTTCGAAAATGGGAACTTCTGCGAGGCCAATTGGCTTCTCACCAGTGGCTCTCCTGGACGCCACTGCTTTTGCTAGGCGGGTCGTGGACTCGATCTGTTCGTTGAGCGATGCGAGGTCAGTCGTGGAATGAACACCCCACGAACCATTGGCCAAGACTCGAAGCGTCATTCCCAACTCTTGACCCGGTATGGCACGTTCAAGTTGCCCGTCTCGCATGGCCACCGTTGACTCGGTAAGAGAAACGACTCGGACTTCTGCATAGGTAGCGCCGTAATCCGTTGCCGCATCAAGGGCTTCTCGTACTCGTTCTGTCTCAAGATACCGCCCTGTTGAAGGCGTGTGAGCCTCACCACGCTTGGATGCCATCACCATGATAAGGATGGAAAGGCGGTAGCCTTTGAACTCTCCCCTTATCGGTGGGATGAACTTTGGTCGTCAGCCATCAGGATATGAGCGAGGAGGGCTTCTTCGATTCGTGAATCAGGCCAAGCGCTTCCATCGATGCCCAAGCGTTTCATCCCCTCTATAGAACAACTCATTTCTTTCGATTGTATTGACCAACCGAGTCCGTTGGCAAGTGAACGAACATCTGCATCAAATGCATGTGAGGATTGAGCTACGGGCTGAAGATGGCCGAGACTGTTTTCCACACCATCACCGTGAGGAAGGTAGAGAATCCAAGCCTCTTCTTGATCTGGCTGTAATCCAGCTCGGCTGAAGGCTTCCGAAATGTGATGTGTACCTGCAAGGTAGCGAATATATTCAGCATCAACGCTGCGTGCAACCATTGAATCGCGGAGTTCATGGCGAATGGCTTGGACCCAAGCGGTCCACAATTGTGCTTCACCTTGCACGGCGTGGTCGCCCAATAAGACCCAGCGTTGACTTTCACGTTGCTCTAAGAAAGCCTCCACATAGACCTCATTGTCCGTCGAGGGCAGACGAACTGAAACACACGGGAAGGGAGATGTCTCCATGGTACGGGCGAAGTGTCCACGGGTTTTCAATCATCCTCAGTCCGTTCGCCGTCCAAGGGTAAATCATCTCGGCGTGCTTGCTCAGATGGACCATTTGATACCTTCGACTTACGTACCACCTTATTCACTTCAACGTTGATTTTGTCGAGTAAGATAGGACCCCATCCGCGTTTTGCAAGAAGGGTCTGTCTGGTTTTTCCGTTCATGTTGAGGACGTCCTGGGGTTGGCGCAATCCCAATGCTGCAAGTTCTCGAGCACGCTGCCTGCCAACATGTCGGATGTTGACAAGTTGCAAGAGATCAACCTTGCAACCGTGACGAACCCGTTGCTGGAGCGTACTCATCTGTTGAACCAAATCAGCGATGATGCCCATGTGATCTTCAGAAAAGACATCATCCGCCAATACGATGTGCTGAGCACCTGCCAACAGCCATCCCATCAAATCTACACGATGATGGACATCGCCTGGTGAAACATCCAAGCGTCCTTCAAGATCACGTAGTGTGGTTTCTTCCGTCCATTCTTCAAGCAACCATGCGCTCTTGATATCACCCAGCATGGCTTCAGCATAACCAGGTTCAATCAATAATTCATCAGCCGTTGCGTTGGCTTTGAGCCAGGTAGGAGAATTCATTTCGAGGTCGGCAGATTTCGCCCAAAGCGAGAGGAAATCAGGTGTCGAGACCGCCAAATGAAGAAGCCCGAAATCAGTAACCGGTCCGTTTTGCCTTACCGCTCGGCGTACTGCACGCCGTAGCCCTGTTCGCATGATCGATGCTGAAAGAGGATCAAGGTAGAGTTGAGTCACCCGTTCGCCCATCACCGTTGCCTCAAAACGCATGTTGTGAGGATCTTCTGCCGAAGGTTGCACCCATCCACCCACGGACCCGAGAGAGGATGCCGTAGTAAATCCGAGACTCGGTTCCTCATGAGCCGAATATTGTTTACGCTGTGGAGGTGAAGAAGATGGGCTCGGGTCCCAAGTCACTCCGTCGGTTGAATGAGCAGGGGTCGCCCAAAGCGGGAGCGAGTCGTTCCAGGCCTCTTCTCCGTCTTCGTTGACTTCGTTATCCAACCAGTGCGGAGTAAAGTGTTCATCAAGGCCGCATTTTCTGATGAAACGTTCCTCTACCAACCAATCCAGCATGGTCGAAATTCGCTCTCTCAATTGTGAAGAAGGCATCGTTGAACCTAAGAATGTGGACGAAAAGAAATGTTCAATCGTTCCTTTGTGCGTGAGGCCACCCGTTGCGATACTCGCCAACAAATGCATACGCATGGCTGGCTCTGATGCTAATTTGGATGTGATGTCCTCAATGGGACCGAAGAAGTAGCGGTCTGAAACCGCATCAGCAACCTCCCAACCATCTGTCCCTTTGCAATACACCCAAGCCTCACCACGAGTATCGTATTTTGGGCGTCCGGCTCGACCGAGCATTTGACGCACTTCCATGACGGGGAGGGGACGATTCATTCCATCGTCCCAACGCTTCAGGTCTCGCACGAGCACCCGGCGAGCGGGAAGGTTAACTCCAGCAGCAAGGGTTGGGGTTGCGGTGAGAGCTACCAACAATCCTGACTTGAAAGCCGATTCAACATCCTTTCGTTGAGCTGATGTGAGCCCTGCATGGTGAAACCCTACCCCTCCAGAAAGGCAATGTGAAAGTTGCTCAGCAAGATTGGATTGGCTACGCCCTGCAAGTTTCCCTGCGAGTGCTTCAAGTTGAGTCAATCGTTCCGGATCTTCCTTTTGAAGGCGTTTCTTGACTCGTTTCGCGAGATTTTTCGCCTCGGATTGAGCACTCCTTCGAGTGCCGACGAACATCAGTACTTGGCTGGATTGATTGATTCCGTCGTCCACAACGCTCCAAACAGGGTGGCTCTTCAAACCCTCTAAACGACGAGGTAAACTCAGTTCGTTCAATTTATCCTTTCCACCCGAGGATTGAATCTTCCTCGGTTCAACATGAAAATCATGAAAAGTAGCGTATTCAAGGGCAACAGGTCGCCAATCCGACTGAATCAAATCGGCATCGAGCCAGTCAGCAAGATCTTGACAATTTCCAACGGTAGCCGAAAGGGCAACGATCTGTGCATCAGGCTTGATATGTCTGAGCCGGGTGAGATTAATTTCAAGGGTTGGACCTCGGGTTCCATCGTTCATGAGATGGAATTCGTCGGCGACAACGCAGGTTAAATCGGTAACGAGTTCCGAGCGATGACGTAGCAACGAATCTAATTTTTCCGACGTGCATACCAAGATATTGCAGTCATCAATGTTCTTTGCCTCGACGGTTGAATCACCGATACCTAAACCGATTTGAAGCCCCATGTGTTCTGCAATTTCAGAAAGTTCCTCGAATTTCTCCATAGCTAAAGCCTTCAGGGGGACGATGTAAATAGCCTTTGAACGTTGATGGCCTTCGCTGAGACGCTGCACCATAGCCATGTAAGCAAGAAGCGACTTACCAGATGCAGTTGGTATCGCAACCAGTGTATTGCGACCCGAAAGGATACTAGGAGCGGCTTCGGCTTGCGGCGGATGCAGTTGTTGAATGCCCCAGTTATCTTTCAGGAATTTGGTGAACTGAGGAGGCATTGAGAGCGAGTCAAGATCCCGATTCACCTCCTCCATGCCCCTTCATTGGCGGCAACGGTTCAAAAGGACGACGGCATGAAATCAAGGCCGACATCCCTAAGTCCCACCTGTTCATGGTTGGGCCATGAGCGACGACATTGAAGCAATGGTCGAAGAACGCCTTTCCGTCTTTGAAGACGAGCCGGATTTGAACGACTGGGTTGAGGTCATGTGCGGTGCAGCCATGGCAGTACTCGGGATTTTTCACCTCATTGAACCGGGTGAAATCGTCAATCCAGACGTGATGAGATGGTTTGCAGCAGCAGTTACGGCAGCCGGAGCAGTTTGGGCCGGGCACGGCCTCAAAGACATGGCAGTGAAGGAAGTTCGCCGCTCAATTGCTCTTCTTGAGATGGCTAACTCAGACGATGGTGTCGACACTGGATTGATCCGTGACGTCCTCATGAATCAAGAAGCCTACCGGGAGTTCCTCGTCCACGCCTACGATGCCGCATGGGAAGACGGAGTGATCACCGAAGAAGAACTCCAAGAGCTCAAATCATTCCAGAAAGCCTTGGGCATCAGCGATGAAGAAGCAGCAGAGTTGAACGTCAAGGCAGCCATCAAGTCTGCAGCAGCAGACGGAGAAATCACCAAGGAAGAAGCAAAATCAATTGACAGGGCGGCACAGGATGCAAAGATGTCGCCTGATGAAGTCACGGAAGCAGTGAGCGAAGAACTTGAAAAGAAGAAAAAGAAGTGATCAATTCCACTTCTTTAACTCTCGAGCGAAGGATTCAGCAAGTCGTTGTGCCTGAGCAAATCGACGGACTTCGAAACTCGTGGCTACGATTCCAAGAATGAGACCGAGCCACATGAGAAGTGGTCCATAAGGTGTGAGACCTTCAGCATTTTTGAGATTCCACTGACCTGCAAGATCGCCAGTATCAAAGCCATTCGAGGCCATGAATGTCACATCCAACAAGTCAAGGTCACAATCGCAAAGACTGATTGAAATGCGTTCTGGGAAAAGAGAACCTTGCAAGCGCACCCATTCACTTTCATCAATGGATGCAGGTCGAGTTGCCCACGCAGGAGCATTCACAGACCCTGTGGATTGTGTAGCGACCATATTTGCATCGATGTGGAATACCGATGATTGTGGCAATTCATCAACAATGAGTAAGGCTTCAAGCATCAAGAGGTCGAGGAGCAGTGAACGACCTGCAAGGAGAATAAACCGAATGGTTTGATCTTCCAACATCCCTGTATTCGTTCCTTGATTTTGACCTTCTGCAACTTGGCTGAAAATAACTTGATCCAAGCGGAGGTCCTCCAGTTCAGGTACGATCAATTGCCAGCGACCATCATTGAGGGGTATCGCTTTTTCTATAGAGAGCCTCATCTTCAAATTCTCGCCGGGCAACATGCCCCAAGTCGACCCCGTGTGAGTTACGAGGGTTTGGTCGGGAACACCGGGTGATGAAACATCCCAAAGTTGTTGAAGACGCATTTCGATGAGGTCATCGAGCGTAATCTCACTGTCGTACTGAGCCTCATCCGCCATGGCAAAGATAGGGTGTAAAATGCCACCGAGAAGCAACATGATGACCCCTGGAACAAATAGCCCAAACCGAAGACCGTAGGATGTGGTAGGGCGTGCTGCAACGAAAAGGAATACTCCAAACATGACAACTGCAATGATGAGCAGCGCTAAGCCCTGCTCGTGAAGGACATAGGGTTGATCAACATCTCCGAGTAAAGCAACTCCATGTGGATAATAACTCTCACTAGCAAAACCGCTTGGATCTGTAGGCCCGAGGCTTTCATACCCGAAAACACCTGACCAAGTATACGATTGGAATTTGTCAACAGAACCGTGGAGGCAAAGCGAGTAATCGCCGGTTGGTAATGCTCTCCACCTGTACGTCATTTTGACTGAATCACCGTCATCTTCAACGATCACGTCTGGTTGAGGAGAAAGGCGACCGGCAGAGGTGATGAGGTCTGGGACGGGATGTGGTTGTTCCAATTCAAGAGGGACGTTTTCCCATTCAACCATGAGGCGGAGCACCTCGTGAGTCTCAATTTCAAAGGACCAACAGTCGTAATCCTCGCCAACCAAGGCACCAGCATGAAGGTCCTCAAAGAGTGTCGAAACCGGTTGTGTCCTGGATGAAGGTTCGTCACTGTTAGCGTTTTGAGGGTCAATTGACCAAGGGATCTCCATCTTCAAAAAGGATGCTCCTCGCATGTTTAATTCCCATGTACCAGGCCGATCAATGGTAGCGGTGATGATGAGGCGAATGGGGTCATCGAGCCACATCACTCGTCCAGATGATTGAGAAAGAGATTCATCATCCAGCGTGTAGGGTTCGTATGTATTGGAAGGGAGCAGGGTTTGATCGAAGGACCACACATTGACGTTTTGCCCGAGAATAAGGCGTACTTCCATAGCGGGACGGAACAAAGCACCAGCTTCGGTTTGGTGGCGGAAATCCAATTCAAATTCATTCAAGAGATCTGGTAGCAGTGCAATGTGTTCCTGCCCGGGGTCTGCATCAAACTCAAAGGTCACTTGTTCAGTCTGGAAGCTGTTGGCAAAGGATTGTTCAGAGACCTTTTCTTCACCAACTGGCGTGGGCGTCAAAACACAATCGTTATCCGAACGGCATGAAAGGTAAAGATCGCCACCTTCACTGGCCATCTCGAGGCCTGCCGAGGTGGGCCTAACCACGGCATGAGAGGCCATAGCGAGCAAAAAGAGCATCACGAGAAAGAAGGAATGGGACCGAAATGGCTTCATCAACACGGTCACCTCGTTTTTTGGAGTTGGTCATGCTATTTCATTGAGAGTCTTGCATGGGCCGGTCCTCGAGCCGTTTACGACACTTACGGCACTGGAATTTTCCGTTACTTTTTCGCTGTCGGGGGTAGGATTCCCGACACGACGAGCAATACCAAAGCCAACGAGCTCGACCAAGCCGCATCGCATGCGTGAAGGCTTTACCCATACCAGCAGCAGTATGATTTGGCCATTGTGCTTCGAGTGCACGAAAAGTGCTATCGTGAGCCCTGAAACCGAGGACATGAAGAAATTCGTGGAACAGAACAAATGCACCATAATCATGCCATGGTTCTTCGAAAAGCCGAGGATGTAATTCCACAACCTCCACCTTGAGAGTACCGTCTTCAAGACGAATCCATCGGGTTACACCGTGGCGTTGAGTGGCGCTTTTTCGAAGGAGACCAAGCGGCACGTTCAGGAGTTCTGTCGTGTCTGTTGAAGCAAACGTGTCCAGCGTTTCAAGAAGAGAGACTACCCCCAGTCTCAATTCCTCAAGACCTGATCGTTGTTCTTGATTTGGTTGAACCATGAATGTCACCTACGACCAGCGATGATAAGCAGGGTGTCCTTCTTTGACCGCAACAAAGAGGCCTTTACCCGTCGCACAAAGCTTCCCTTCAGCCTCTAGAGTGAGACTCACCTCTGCACGATCCTCACCAAGGGATTCAATTTGGCTGACGATTGTTAATTTCGCACCCAGCGGTGTTGGACGGCGTAATTGTACGGTATAAGAGGCCGTGACGGTACAGGGTGGTTCAGATTCCTTCGAGGCGTCCATCAGAGCAACGGCTGCAGTCCAATTGCCGTGGCAATCGAGCAGGGTCCCGATGATGCCGCCATTGATCATTCCAGGAAAGGCTTGATGATGGATTTCAGGCGTGAATTCCATTCGCAAACCATTCTCGATGCGATAGGATTCAATTTGCAACCCCTCTTCATTTGCCGGCCCACAACCAAAACATATCGATGAAGGAGCATAGGCTTGCTGAACGCTAGGGTGGTCCATGAGATGCCAAGATGCACGGCGCTTGATGATTCTTCCCGCCTCGTGAAGCGTGCGCATGGTTCTTGAATCGGGGGAACCTCCCACCACCATGGCCAAGCGGAGAAAGAAGACCATCCGCAAGGTCCGTGTCGCTCACGAACTGCCCAAACGCAGGAAAATCGCCATTGAAGAGGCGATGAAGGCACACAAAACAGAAGATCGTCCAGAATGGGACCGGGGATCTGAATGGGGTGAAGTTCGCTTCTATCGAAAGCGGATCAAACCCGGCACCTTGCGTACTGTTGAGATGCCGCTGCTCAATGTCAACCTCGGCGATAGTTGGCCCGTTCCAGTGACGGTCATCCATGGCGCTCGTCCAGGACCTTGCATCACCATCCTCGGGGGTATTCACGGTGATGAACTCACGGGCCCCTCTGCATGCACTCATCTACTCAGCAATCCATTTACTGATGAAGGTCGGCCATTGGACCCGAAAACAATGGCCGGGACCCTTCGAATTGTACCTGTCGTGAACCTGCCTGGATACCGTGGCAAATCACGTTATTTCCCAGACGGCCGAGATCTTAATCGTCAATTTCCAGGAAATGCAGGAGGCTCAACAACCAAACGGGTTGCAGACCAAGTTTGGAATCATCTGGTTGAAGACAGCGATGCGATTATCGACCTGCACAGCGCCGCTAAGGGAAGAACAAATATGCCACAAATACGTGTCGATATGACTCATACAAGTTCATACTTACTTGCTAAATCATTTGGGATTGAAATCCTCCTTGATTCCATTGCCCCAAAGGGGACGTTGCGCCGTTCCGCAAATGCCATCGACATCCCCGTCATTACCTACGAAGGAGGTGGAGCTGATTTCCTCGGAGATCAATCTGTCAAAGTGGCCGTTCACGGAGTGATGAATGCTCTGCGGTCACTACGCATGATTCCAGGCAACCCCCAACGACCTAAATTCCGTATCATGGCGAGCGGCTCAATTTGGTTGAGAGCCGGCGAAGGGGGCCTTTTGGACATGTTCGTTACGGCTGGAAACGTTATGCGAGAAGGCGAGGTTGTTGCGACAATATCAGATCCAGCAACTCCAGGGATGACCGTCGATATCGTAGCCCCGGAAGACGGCCTTATCATTGGAGCAGCAACCAACCCGTTTACATCAGCAGGTATGCCAGTTGGACATTTCCTGCCAATCGCCAAACATTTCTCCTTGCTTGAAGAACAAATTGATGACAACGGCCGCTTTATCATCAATGGAAGTCAAAAAGAACCAGTTTGGCGTGAAGAACATGAAATTAACGAAATTTCGCTCCAAGGTGAGTGGAGTGGCGGTGTGATCGACTCAGAATGGATTGCCTCAAATCTAACGAATGAGGAAAGTGAGGCGGAAGAAGCCGCTTGACTGCTTTGAAGGGATAAGATTGAACCGCACCTAAAATCACGTAGGTATGGAAATCCCATGCCTGTCGACTTTATACCTGACCAACTCGTTGAAAACGTCCTTGAGGATGTTGGAAAAAAACTTGATGAAAAATACGGACAGAAGAATTGGGTGAAGCGAGCTTATTGGCTTCTTGTGATCGTATTTCTTTCAGTACCAATCATCTACTATTTTTGGTGAAAACCGTCCCTCATTGGCTTGCAAAGGCTGAAACGGCTGCATGAATTTCCTCATCCTGCATGTTTCGCTTCTGACTTTTCGCTACTTCAAAGAGGTGTGCAACAAGTTCATCTTCAGCATCGATTCCATTTTGCTCAAGCCACCAAACGATGTTTGACCTTCCAGACATATGTCCGATACGAATGACTTGCTTGAGACCAAAATCACCTGCAGGGACACCAGAATAAACGCGGTCTGCCAACCAATCATCGCCCTTTCTCATGGCTTTAATGACTGCAGAGGCGTGAACGCCGGTTCCTGTTTCAAAGGCATCCTCCCCAAAGACAGGGTAATTCCGAGGGAGTGGGACTTCGATGTATTCATTCGCTTTTTGCATGTAAGCGTCAAGAAGCGTCAGGTCGTTGTCGATAACGCCCATAAGTTTGAGATTCACGAGCGTCTGGTCGAGAGGTGCATTTCCAGCACGTTCACCGACACCAAGTGCAGTCCCGTGGATCACATCAGCGCCTGCTTCCACCGCAGCGATGTTGTTGGCCACGCCCAGGCCACGGTCTTGGTGGCCGTGCCAGTTGACCTCAATATCTCTACGTTGATAGCCTGCATCTTTGATGACTTCCTCATCGATAAAGGCCAACAGGCGCTTGACACCGTTGGGTGTCACATGCCCGCATGTGTCGCAAATACAGAGTCGTCGCACGCCTAATTCCATGGCTCGGTGATAGATTTTCTTGACGTCTTCAGGATTTGAACGAGTGGTATCTTCGGTTACGAACATGACCGGTACGTCATTTTCAACAGCGTAGGAAACAGCACCTTCCATGGTCGTCATCAGCTTGTCCATGGTCCATCCCTCGGTGTATTGTCGAATGGGGCTTGTACCGAGGAATGCTGATGCTTGGATTTCCATCTCGTGCTTGGCTTGCATTTCAACCAGGGGTTCAATGTCGCCCATCAGGGTACGGACAGCAGCACCGGGACGAATGGAATATCCATTCTCACTGATATGAGTTAACATGGCATCGATGTGATTTCGGTGGAAGGGGCCTGCGCCGGGTAGACCTAAATCGACTTTCTGAATCCCAAGTTGTTCCATGTAGTCAAGAAGTTCAATTTTTTGTTCGATGGTTGGGTTTCGTGCACTCGGGCTTTGAAGTCCGTCACGCAGCGTTTCGTCATCAAACCAAACGCCGTGTGGATGATTTGAAGGTTGACGATTGAATTCATAGTCGACTTCGTTCCAATCGTATATGAGGGACCGTTCATCCATGTGATTCACCTGCCGGACAGAAGGGTGCCGAGCGTACTGCCATGGGGTGCCTTCCCGTTTGAATGCGTCGCTTGAACGCTATGGCTTGTTCATTCCTCTTCTTCAGAGCCTTCGGAAGCCATGTTGCCTTCCTCATCCTCATCATCAATGTCCAACAATGAGGCAGAAATCCTGGAAGAGAAGATCAGTTCATCAACGAATCCACCGTTTTTCTTGTCTCTCAATTCCATGACACGTGTGCCTCGAGTTGATTTACCAGAGGTTTCCTTGGTCTGATTGACGCGAATACGAATCATCATACCTGATTTTGTCAACAAAAAGAGATGGTCGTTCAAGTCTGGAATGGTGCGAACGCTGATAATGCTGTCAGAATATTCTTCTTCCAATTTCATCGTCCTTACACCCTTGGCGCCGGGTTTCGTTAGCCGGTAACCATCTGTCACCATCTTAGGCTGACCGTCTTCATCGAATTTAGGCTCGCCCTCTGCGTTCGTGTCTTGAATTCGATCGGCAGTACCCAAACGGCTTCGCTTCGCCATTCCAAACTTCGAAATGGTGAGGATGTATTCATCAGCGCCGAGCATGGCAACCATACCAGCAACCACTCCGCCACCTGAACCTTTTCTGTCTGCGACCTTGATACCGTAGATACCTCCAGAAACACGGCCTGATGCACGAATTGCTAGACAACTGAATCTTGAGGCATAGCCTGTGGTTGAAATCATGACGATGTCGTGTTCATTCGTTGCCGAACGTACGTTGACCAGCGAGTCACCTTCGAGTTTGAATCGGAGGGCATACTTACCGTTGCGGTTGATACGGACATATTCTGACAAGGCTGTTTTCTTGATGAGGCCGAGTTTGGTAGCGAAAAGAAGGTAATGGTCCTCAGGCTCTTCAAACAATTCTCTTGAAAGCGGAAGAATCGTTACGATATTCTCGTCCTCACGAAGACTTTCAAGCAAATTACGAATGTGACTGCCCCGTGACTGACGACTCCCAATTGGCGTTTCCCAAGCCTTGAGCCCGTAAACTCGTCCTTGATCGGTGAAGATGAGTAGACGATCCTTGCTAAAGCAGGTGATTACGAGTTGAGGTGTGTCTTCGGTTTTGGTCGTGACACCTTTGAGGCCACGTCCACCTCTGTTTTGAGTTCGGAAGGTTTCAACCGGAGTGTGACGGATGTAATTGTCCTCGCTCAGCGTAATGACAATCGCTCGCTCTTCGATGAGGTCTTCACGGTCCATTGAAAGAGGCATGGGGTCGATAAAAGAACGACGTTCATCGCCGTGACGGTCGACCACTTCTGCCAACTCCTCTTTCAGGATTGAAAGACGGCGGGGGCGGGAAGCGATGATGTCCTCCAAGTCTGCAATCTTCACTTTGAGTTCCTCATGCTCGGCCATCACGTTGGCGACATCGAGTCGGCTCAACTGATACAAGCGTCGTTCAGCGATGGCTTTTGCTTGGGCTTCGGTGAAGTCAAAGACTGCGATACCCGGCATTGTTTCATCACCACGAAGGACCGACTCGAATTGCTCGCGGCTGGAGCTGGCCTTGCCCACGGCAACAACATCGTCAATGCGATCTTGAGCTTTGACCAAACCTTCCAAGATGTGTGCACGGGCTTGAGCCTTGCCCAGATTAAACACTGCACGGCGTTCAATGACCGATTCACGATGTTCTACGTAGGTGTGGATCATCACGGGCAGTGTCAGCAAAACCGGTCGTCCGTCAAGGATACCCATCATGTTAGCAGAATAGGATTCTTGAAGCCGACTCGATTTGAATAATTGATTCAAAACAGCATGCGGGTCTGCATTATTCTTGACTTCAATCACAACGCGAATCCCTTCTTTTGAGGATTCGTCACGGATATCACGGATCCCCAAGACGACTTCTTTATTGACCAAATCTGCGATGTGAACCAACATGTCGGCTTTCTTGACCTGATAGGGGATTTCGTGAATGACAATCCGTTTCCCGTTTTCATCATCGAGAACATCACACTTTGAGCGGACGTGGAATCGCCCCTGGCCGGTGGCGTACATATCTTCGATACCGTCGATTCCATGAATGGATGCGCCGGTTGGGAAATCTGGTCCTCGAACGTGCCTCATGTACTCTTCTATAGAGATGATTGGCATCCCCTCTTGTCCTTCTTCGAGAATGCGCTCTACGTGCATGTTCACTGCGCCAGCAACTTCAGTAAGATTGTGTGGCGGGATTCGGGTAGCCATTCCTACTGCAATTCCGTCACTCCCGTTCAACAATAGATTGGGTAAGCGGGAGGGAAGGACCGTTGGTTCCTGTTCAGAGTCATCAAAATTCGACTGGAAATCAACGGTGTCTTTGTTGATATCATCGAGCATGTGGTTTGCAATTCGGTCCAGACGGCTTTCCGTATAACGCATAGCAGCAGGTGGATCGCCGTCGATGGAGCCAAAGTTCCCTTGCCCGTCAACCAACGGGTAGCGGAGAGAAAATTCCTGAGCCATACGCACCATGGTATCGTAAATGGATTGATCACCGTGTGGGTGGTATTTACCCATGACTTCGCCGACCGAACGAGCAGATTTGCTAAATTTCTTTTCTGAAGTATGGCCGCCTTCGAACATACCGTAGAGCACCCTTCGATGAACAGGTTTCAATCCGTCACGTGCATCAGGTAGCGCTCTGCCAATAATGACGGACATGGCGTAATTGATGTAGGAATTTTTCATTTCGGTGTTGAGTGAATGATTGAGAATGTTTTCACCCGATGCCGTTGAGCCGTCTTCGATATCACTGGTTTCTTCGTCAGATGTCAAGGTTGGTCACCTCCTTTGCGTAGCGCTCAATAAAGGCACGACGTTCGGGAACATCCTCGCCCATGAGCGTTTCAAACATACGATTTGTCTCTTCGGCTTCCTTCACGGTCACCCTCAACATCGTACGTGTTTCTGGATTCATTGTCGTCTCCCACAATTGTTCAGGATTCATTTCGCCAAGACCTTTGTAGCGTTGAACGCCGATTTTAGCCGCTGGATTGTCACCTTTCAAATCATCAATGATATCATCACGCTCTTCATCACTGAAGGCGTATCGGTTGATTTTACCCTTCGAGAGCTGATAGAGGGGTGGTTGTGCGATGTAAACGTGCCCACCGTCGATAGCAGGGCGCATGAAGCGCCACAGGAAGGTCAGCATGAGCGTACGAATGTGAGCGCCATCAACGTCCGCGTCTGTCATGATGATGAGTTTGTTGTATCGCAACTTTTCAGTATTGAAGCCGCCCTCATCCTCAAGGTTATTGCCAACTCCAGCACCAAAGGCACGAATCATGGTCTGAATTTCTTGATTTTGGAAGACCTTTGCCACATTGTGCATTTGCCGCTCTACGTTGAGGATTTTACCACGCAGGGGCAGAATCGCCTGGATGCGCCGGTCACGTCCTGTTTTGGCCGACCCTCCGGCAGAATCACCTTCGACGAGGTAGATTTCACATTCTTCGGGGTTCCTTGATTGGCAGTCGGCCAGTTTCCCAGGCAACCCTCCGCCTTCCAAGACACCTTTTCGGCGAGTGAGGTCCCGTGCTTTGCGGGCTGCTTCTCTGGCTTTTGAGGCAAGAAGGGCTTTGTCGACGATCAATTTTCCGATACTGGGATTTTCCTCGAAGTACTCGTTCAATTTTTCATAAACGACCGTTTGAACGATGCCCGTAACCTCGCTGCTCACGAGTTTATCTTTGGTTTGAGAAGAAAAGGACGGGTCCGGGTGCTTGACGCTCACGATAGCAGCAAGCCCTTCACGTACGTCGTCACCAGAGAGGTTGTCGCCCTTCAGAAGATTCTTTTTCTTTGCATAGCCATTGATGCAGCTGGTCAAGGCGGTCCTCAATCCTGACATGTGCGTACCACCGTCTCTATTTCGTATGATGTTGGTATAGCAAAGGATGTTTTCACTGAACGCATCAGACCACTGAAGAGCCAGTTCAACGGTGACCGGGCCTTTTTCAATCACCTTTTCGCCCTGGATGAGAACTGGTTCGGGATGCAAGACTTCGCGTCGTGCATTGATTTGGCGAACGAATTCGGTGATGCCTCCTTCATAATGGTGCTCGCTGACGTGTTGTTCATCGGCTCGCTCATCGGTGATGACAATCTTCAAACCTGCGTTCAAGAATGAAGTTTCCTTGAGGCGCGTATCGATTTGATCGAAGTCAAACTCCGTGATATTTGTGAAGATGGAAAGGTCAGGTTTGAAGGCGATCTGGGTGCCTGTATCGTCGCATGTGCCGATGACTTCGAGGTCAGTGACTCGCACACCGGCCTCAAAACGCTGGCGGTAGATGGTGCCGTCGCGGTGAATGGTTACTTCCATCCATTCACTCACGGCATTGACTGCGGAAACGCCGACGCCGTGAAGCCCACCGCTCACTTTGTAGGAGTTGTTGTCAAATTTCCCACCGGCGTGAAGTTTGGTCATGATGACTTCAGCAGCAGATATGCCAAATTCTTCATGCGTGTCGACGGGGATGCCACGGCCATAATCTCGAACCGAGAGGGAATGATCGGGCAGGAGGGTGACTTCAACGATGTTATTGAAACCTGCAAGGTGTTCGTCGACCGAGTTATCGACAACTTCCCAGATGCAATGGTGGAGAGCGGAGCCATCGTGCGGATCGCCGAGATACATACCCGGTCGTTTGCGCACAGCCTCAAGGCCTTCGAGAACTTGGATGCTACCTGCGTCGTATGTGTCGGACATTTTATTCACCATTTTATGAGAGGGATTTTTGGAGTGATTTGGTCGTTTGGGCCTCGGGAAAACGGGCTCAAAATTCACATCCCTCTCCTATAAAATCTACTTACCGTGAAGGGGTATAAACCTACCTCTTTTTCACCATCAAAAACGAGGTATTGAAAGCAAATTTGATGTGCCGACGAGAGCCAATAAATTAGGCGTCTTGCGAATCCAAAAAACCTGCGGCAAATTTCATACTTCGACCCTCCCAATCACTGAGATTTGGCTACCACCTGTTACGAGAGCGTTAAGAAGAGGACACGGGTGGGCATTGCATGGCTGAACCTCAGATTTGTGCGTCCCTTGAAGGTACAACTGTGAAAGAAATGGCTGACGAAGCAGCGCGTGCCAACCTTGCAGGCGCAGATTTAGTCGAGGTTCGTTTTGATCGGCTCTACCTCAAGAAGCCAGAACCCAACAAGGTCGAAGATGAGAATGGAGAAATCCGACACATCATGCCACCTGAGGATGAATGGCATGTCCGAGACATGTCTGACGTGGACGTTACTGCGGCACTCTCATCACTTAAGGAAAGTATCCCACTTCCAGTCATATTCACCGTTCGCCCTCGTGACGAGGGCGGCTTTTTTCCAGGAACGGATGAAGAACGATTTGAAATTCTTCGCCAAGGAATTAACTCAACTGTGAAATCCGTTGATCTTGAATTATCAATTCCCGAAGAAACACGTAGCGAATTGCTTGAACTCGCTGCATCAAATAAGATACAAGTTATTTCCTCCATCCATGACACAAGTACGACCCCCAGCGCTGATGAATTGGCGGCCATGGTTGCTGAACACTCCAAGAAAGGCGAGATGTTCAAGTTCTGTGGAACTGTTAACGACCATCAGGATGCGCTCCAAATCGTGGAGGCATGTCATGAATTGAAGGATTCCAGTCACACCTACTCCCTCATGGCATTGGGCAACGGTGGCGACTGGGCACGACTCCACGCACCTGTATTGGGCCAAACCATGGTTTATGCAACGCTCCGTTCTGATTTCAAACTCTCCAACAAAGGCCTCGTGAACATCCGTGACCTCAAGAACGCTTGGACACTGATGGAATACTGAATCAAGTACTACTCGTCTTCTACGGGCCCGTCCATGGCTCGTTGCTCCATCAGGGGAACGGTTGCCGCCACTTCACCGTTTGAGTCACCTAGTCCAGCATTCAGGTATCGACTGTTCAAAATAAACGGCGTGGCTACCAAAGCAGCCATTGCTCCAAAGAAGACCAAGGGGACGGTCCAAGGAGGTAAGATGAGCGTACGCTCGCTTGGCATGACGGTGACGTCCGCCACAACATTTGCCCCCGGCGCTAAAGCGTCTCCATCGTGCGTATTGTCCCATGCATCAACGACCAGATAGAAGTCCTGCCATACAGTTCCTCCAAAGAGAGAAGAGTAGAGTTCAGGGCCATCCATCGAAACTGAAAAGGTTACTTCAGAGGTCATTTCATACTGATGGACATCGCGATAGGTTTGCCAGCCTGCAGGACTAAAACTCCTCCACTCTGGAGGGATATCGCTCAACGCATCCAATTCGTTTTCACCAAAACCATCCCAAAAACTCCACGAACCATGAGCGATATCGTAGATTTCTTCGTAGAGACGGTATTGAGAAGTGGTCAACAAGTATACGTCACCTTGAATGGGCGTGCTGACGCCGTCCTCGACGCTCTGCAACGTGACGCAGAAGGTTGTTCTGTAATCGCTTGAAAGATTGAAACGCAAGGCTCCAACGCTATCGTTACCAATCACCATGGGCACATAATGGCCAGTAGTAAGCGGTTCAAGAGCAGGAAGAGGCCATGTTGGACTATACATCCAAGACTCCTCGGGACGTTGGAGATCATCTGCGGAGGTAGAGGTTTGATCTTGGCTGCGCCCTTTTGACCCATCACCCTCTTCATCTTCCATCCATACGGAATCATCCATGCCCCCACCAAACCACGGATCATCTGGAACCATGGCGTGGCGGTGAACTGTTTCATTCCAACGCGCTGTTTCAACTTCACCTGAACAGCCTGTTGCCGCTTGAACCTCAGTACTCCATTGGCCGCTCGTAAAAAGCGGTATGAGAAGCAGCGCGGTTATGAAAAAAGAGACCTTCCGCACCACTTCACCACATCGTTACCAACAAAGACGGCTTTAGGACATGTCGCTTCATCGGTGACGAAGAGGCCTGACGTAGCCGCTTTCATCACTTCTGCGTTCATCTTTTGAAAGGATCTTCGGAGCAGGAGGTGGCAGGTGATGATCCATACCCAGTAATCCTCCTTGAGATTCAACGTGCTCAATGTCGGTGTAGGTTTCTGCGGCTTCTTTGGCTTCCTCTTCCAAGCGACTTGGCTCTCGCATGACGAGCCATCCGAGGACCAGAGCTACGACGATCAATCCGATGAAGGTAGCAAGTTCAGAGCCGGCATCGGCAAGCCATGACTTCCATTCATCTGCACTGAAATCAGACAGGGAGGGAGGCCCCTCAGGTTCGGGGACAACCTCGACATCTTCGGTCAGCGTAGCACATTGACCCAATCCATCGCATACTTCTACCAAGAGCGTGTAGTATCCAGCCTCTTCGTAGGTGTGAATGGCTCTCACCAAGGAGCCTGCAATCGGTTCGGTCCAGTCATCCTGAGAATTACCGTTTTCGTCTGCATCTACATCGGTATCAAAATCCCATCGAACCGTGTATTCCGTGAGGATTCGCTCGTCTCGTTCCATGATGGACCCATCATCGACATCCAAGTCTCTATAGATTTCCATTTCAGACCCGGACTCATAGTCTGACACGTTGGCAGAGAACGAATTCGATGAACCAACGAAGATATCTTCGGGCATGTATGCCTCTGTAACTTCAGGGGGATGATCAACGACGACGGTAAAGGATTGACGCATCACGTCTCCAGTTCCAAAGGCGTCGCGAACCGTCAGCGTAACGGTGTAGGTTCCGGGTAATGCGTAGCCATGCCAGGGCGTTGCACCGTGCTCAAGAGGCGTCGCGTCACCGAAGTCCCACGTGTACTCGACCAAGCCATTCCATTCAGGTGAGGCTTGTTCAAAGGGCACATATTTCCCTTCAAATTGACGGTCTCCGTCTCGGGTGCCTGCTGAATCAAAGTAGAGCAAATTGCCAGGAGCGGTCACAACCGCCCCGTTTTCATCGAAGGTGTGGGACCACGAATCAACCACTGTCCCCTCTGGGAAGGCAGTTGAAGTTGTGATGATGGAGCCGTTGATCCAACCGTCAAGAATTCGTAACTGAATAACCGGCAAAGGATTGGAAATGCGGACAGTCATGGTTCTTGGGAAACTTTCTACGCCCTCTTTGTCAGTAACGACTAGGATGATGGTATGCTCGCCTGGAGTCGTGAAACTGTGGGTGATTTGTGGGCGTTCGCCAAAGGTTCCGTCGGAGAAACTCCAGTTCCATACTTCGATATCGGTATGGTCGCCGACCAAGCCGTCTGGGTCTCTGCTATCCAAACCATCGAAGATGTACGGAGCGTCAACCTCGCCGTCTTCCTCTCTAAAGTCAATGGCTTCGGATTGCGTCCTCACATCGAAATGGGCGAAGGGCATCTGATTGAGAACAGTGATGGTAAGAACTGCGGTCACCTGACTTCCATCGTCATCGGTAACCGTCAACGTTACGGTCTTGTTACCTGGTGAATCCCAAGCAAGTACTGGATTCGCATTGTTGCTGGCAACGTTGCTGTAGTCATCTGTGCGCAATGGCGTACCTAGGCCCAAGCGTACTCCGCCGTCAAAGGTCCAAGCATAGTTGACGATTTCGCCATCGTCGTCTTCAAAGACATCGGGCATCACCAAGGAAGTATAGGTCATGGTCGTCATCAACTCAGCATAGATTTGAACTGGCAACCGATTGTTCACATGGACCTGAATGATCTTCTGCCCAGTATTGTAACCGTCAGATACGGTAAGGGTTAGGTTGTAGGTGATGTTTTCACCATCGATATCTCCCCATTCATGTTGCTGAGAGTAAACTCCGATACCGCTGTCCATGGTTCCGTCTCCCCAATCCCAGCTGAAGTCAAGGAATTCTGTCGGGACGTTGTCAACGGTCCGACCTGCCGAGAACAAAATTCTCTGGTCGGTCAGCAAGGTAATCTCTTGATCGATGACGACGTTGTTGACGGTAATGATTGGAATTGGATCGGTTTGATCTGTGACATTGATGGCGTGGACTTGGGTTTCAGACCATGTGCCTCCTTGATCCATCACTCGAAGCGTTGCGTTGAATACACCAACCTCGCTGTACGACCGAAGCGGGGATTTCAAATTCGAGGACCCATTGTCCCCAAATGTCCACGCATAGGCAGTAGGCGCATCCATGTATGGCAAACTATTGTTGTCGAGGGAGAGGCCCCAGGCATCAAAACCATTGCCGAGGAATTGTATATTTTCCCAGGTTTGAGATTCGTTAAGAGAAACTGTCCCATTGGCGACTGGTTTCATGTTGTTGAGGCTTTGAGGAGAGGTTTGGATGGAGTCAACCGTATCACCAAGCATGTCTTTCATCACCATGGCAAAGGAATACTGATCACTGTTATGGGCGGTGAAGTAAACTTGCCCTGGAACGTCAACACCGCCACCAGCTGAAATCCGGTCGGTGATGGTGTCAACGACGCTTCCCGTACTGTCACGGACTGAAATCTCAACATCCAGATCCTCAAAGAAGGCATTCGAGAGGATGTTGTAATTGATTTCAATGGTATCGTCCAAGCCGTCACCATCTCGGTCACCGAGAACCGTATTGTTGAGTGTCATGGTGGCAGGGGAGGTGATTCGAGCGGCTTCGATATCAACTACGCCAGTGGGATAGGAAGGGCCGCAGGAAGTGTAGTCGCAGTCGGCGATGGTACTCGCGTACCATGTAATCACCCAGACCTCATCAGTCAAGTTGCCAAAGCCAGGAACCAGCCCCGTAGCCACATTGTTGACGAAGTTGAGGTCGGTGACACTCCACAAACCGTCTGAAGTAGCCTTGGTCACAATGACACCGTCAAATTGACTAACATCTGCCGTCAACCTGAGTGTCAGCGGAGCAGGAGAGGCTGAACCAGGAGTAAATTGGAAGGAACGAATGCCCCAACCTTCAACACTGTTTCCAGTGGAGGACCAAGGAGTCGCCCAATCGCTGTTGATTTCTGTCGGTTGAGCACGGCAGAAGGCACCTCCTGTACAAACTGCATTGAGATCTAAATTGGGGTATCCATAGATGCCTTGGTCAGAATCCAAGGTCGCTGCAATGCTGAAGTTAGCGAAAATCTCACCCATCGTCCGACCTAAAAGACCAACTTGACCTGCTTGAGGCGAGAGCGCTAGGTTCTCAACTCCTTTTCCTCCAGTTGCTGAATCTTGAACGAGTTGGCGGACTGCTGGACCACCGCCCAAATGCTCTGCAAGGTACATGGTAAACATGTAACCTGCCCCGTAGTCTGCGATGCGTTGGTTCCACCAACGCACCGATTGTTCAGGAGCCCCAGTCCACGCATTGACGTGGCCTGTGAGCGTTGAGTCTGCTCCAAAGCAGAGATAAATGGCTACATCCGCATTCCCTTCATCAATCCACAAATTTTCGTAAGGGTCCAGAGCGTTGTGGAGCAGATGTTCAAGTTCGTGAGCGAGGATGGATTTCCCCCACGAGAGTGTGATATCGGCAAAGTCAACGAAGACAGATTCTCGAGAACTCGCGTAAGATGGAGCAAAATAACCCCCAGTATTGTAGGCGCCGTCGATATCGTAAATGACGATTTGAACCTGGCAATTGTTGTCCACATCAGGAGGTGCGAGGCCTCGTCCGTCTTGGTAATCCTTGCCGTAATAGGTGGTCATGGTTGGATAGATGGTTGAGTCCCAGGTGCTTGCGAGGTTGTTGAGGACTGTTGAGGAGAGTGTTCGGCCACTTTGAACGATGAATGCCACGCTATTGGTTGTTTTCGCAACATAAGCAGAGATCTGCCCGGCCGCAGTCCCAACATTGAGGGTGTCTCCGACGACGTGGGGGGTACATGCGCGTCCTGCTGCACGACCAGATGTTGAGTCAACCACCATGTCTTCTACGCCAGGACGGCCCGCATCAATCCATGCCTGTCGCATGAATTGTGTTGCTGAGACAACGGGTTCATCTTCGTGAATAAATAAATACTCACTTCCATCACTGGGATTGAAATCATCAAGGTCCCCGATGGCTTCACCTCCAGCTGAGTAGGTTGAAGATTGCCCCGAATCATCCCCCGAATTGTCGGCCTGAGCCATCGCCACAGGCCCGAGGCTTGCAAAGAGCAAAATTGTGATGAAAAGAAAGGCTGGACTGGTGCGTAATTCCGACATATGTTTCACCTTATTGAATCGCTGCACGGATTCCCAAATTAGCGAAACGAAAGGAGGTATTTAAGAGTCCGTGGTGGAGGCGTCATCATGACTCCTTCCCCGCAACGCCGATGGTTGGTGTACGCAAAGGGATTCACGCTCGCCCTCATTCTCTTCACCGCCACAGCCGTCAGTCCTGTTCAGGGAGAGAACTCTTTCGATGATCATCAACTCAATTTGTGTGAATTCATAGAGACATTGGAGTTTAACGGAACCAATGCTAACGAAACCGTACAGTGGCAAGTTGGCATAGGCCCTCGCACGCCAGGCTCAGAGGCATCAGCACTGTTGCGTGCCAATTTCACTACAGAAACAGAACAACTTGGCTATACTGTATCCGAATCAAACCATACGAGCCATGGTATCGAGTTCACCAACCTCTTTGCGAGATGGAATTCCTCTGCCGAAGACGCCGATCAATTGGTCCTCTCTGCTCATTATGATTCTCGCAACATCGCCGACCGAGATGCGAATGAGACAAATCGGAGCCTGCCCGTACCAGGAGCTAATGACGCCGCCAGTGGAGCCGCCGTCCTCCTGGAATTAGCCCGCCTAATTCCGTCAATGAACCTCACCTACGATGTGGTCATTTTCTGGAACGATGCAGAAGATCAGAACAATAACTATACCGAAGGGGCCAAAGCATGGGCTGACAATTTGACCGTTGAAGAACAAGAGCGAACGAAGGCATTCGTCCTTCTTGACATGGTTGGTGACGCCGACCTTCAATTGCACAACGTGCATCCGGGCAATGACACGCTCAAGGAACGTATTGTGATCATGGCGGAGGACCTCGGCATGGTTGATGACGTCGCTGATTGTGCTGGTCAGCCAGGCGAGGATATTCTTCGATATTCCACAACCGTAGGGGTTTTGGACGACCATGTTCATGCCCATGAACTCGGCATTCCAAGCATTGATCTCATGGATACCGTGTATGGTGAACCCAAGTATGGAACCTTCGGAACCTACTGGCATACCATGGAAGACACTCCCGACAAAGTCAGTGCTGAATCACTCGCATACGTAGGTCGCTTGGTTGAACTCGGTTTGAGAACAAATGCATTCATCATCGAGGAGCCTCCTAGCACCACCGATGATGACAACGTGGATGACGAACAACATCAATCAACGCCAACTGTGGTGGAACATGAAGAAGGCAACAGGGCCCTTTCCTACGTCGCAATGTTCGCATTTTTTTCCGTTATAGCCCTCCTATCTTACGTTGAGTGGGCCTCAAAACGTCGTTGAAAAGGCGCGCTTTTTGAGGGAAGGGGTATTATCCGCGCATGCCATCGGAGAACACGGAGGGCAGCCTGTGGACGACGACCGTGAGCAGCGAATGAAAGCCCTGCGTGAACGCGTTCAAGCCAAAAAGGCAGAAGGCGCCCTCATTGAGGAAGGCGAGGAACTGGTCGTTGACCAATCAGTTTACGAAGAAACTGTTGTCATCAAGGAACAGGAACCTGAACAAGATTGGTTCGCCATGGCGGACAGAGACGCCGACCGTTGGCGAAACCTTGCCGCATCCCTGATTATGATTGGGAGTATTTTGGGCATGCTGAGTGGAGCCTTGATTCTTCAGGGCAATCCATCAGAATTACTCAACACCTCATTATTTGCAGAACGGTCAACTGTGGACATATCTGGCGCAGCCCTGGAAGATGTCGAGGGTTATGGCGTGGAAAATGTCACAGTAGAACTCCTTGAAGCATCCAATCGCGCCCTTCTGCAAACGACCTTTACTGACCAGTATGGCTACTTTACCATCAATAATGTCACACAAGAAGTCCATATTATCATCTTTTCAAAAGAGGGCTATACCAGCGTTGAACGAACGTTTACCCCCGACAATGCCGGTCTGGACCCCGTGACCATGAAACCAGGAAACGGCACCCGAATTGAAAATGACGATCAGGCAACATCTGGATTCACTCTTGAAAACGCTGTCACGCTGTCAAGTGCCATCGGCTTGCTGACCATCGGCACTGCCTTTTTCGGCGTCCAATCAGCAGTTGAAATTCGCAGAGGCAAACGGTACCGACGAAGCCAATACCTTGCGGGCATAGCCCTCTTCAGCCGTGGATTAATTATCATTGGGCCCGCCTTAATCTTGTTTGGGATGGTTGTCAATGTCTTTGCCAGAGACGATTTTGAAGACCGACGAGAGGATTGAGTATGTACCTGGTTTCTGTCGAAGGGGGCGACGGTTCGGGAAAAGGCGAAGCAGCTCGCATCTTAGGCGAATTATTGAGCGAATTCCCCTTCCCAGATGTTGTGATGACTCACGAGCCGCGAAGACATAGCGAATTAGGCAAACTTGCACTATCCTCGGTAAAACTCGGTAACAAAACACCCCTCGAGGAAGCAGGGCTCTTCGCTGCGGACCGACTGGACCATTCTCACACCTTCATCCGACCGCTGCTCGCTTCTGGGGCCGTGGTGATCTCTGACCGGAACATTCACTCATCACTGATTTACCAAGGCGTTGTGGGCGATTTGGGTCTTGAAAAGGTTGCCAAAATGAATGCAGCAGCAATGATTCCCGACCTCGTATTCTGGATTGATTGCGATCCTGCTAAAGCCATGAAACGGATCAAATCTGGCACCTTGAGAATGACCAGCCAAAAGCAGGAATATTTTGAAACCCAAGAAATCCAAACCACGATACGCAAAGGGTTCCATGAGCTCTTTGGCGAGGGCAGTACCGTTCCAACACCGTTCAATCAATGCCATGTCGTTGGACCCATCATGAATGAAGGAGGGCTCGACGAATTGCGCAAGGAATTACGCGCTGAACTCCGTCGATTCTTCAACCGAAAGCCGGCTCCTCTCAATGTTGACAGAGACGAAGTTGACCGCACCCTACTCAATCGTCTGGTTCACGACGTCAAGAAACAACAACGACTTCCAGGGGCACCTCAAGAAAAAACGGCGATCCATGTGGGTTGGTTAGGCGGAAAATCTCCTGCACAGTGGATGAAGGATGCTGAAGAGCATTGGCCGCTTGAATCTGCCCAAGACCATGACGTACCTACCTCTCCAATGGCCCACTCCTGCTGGTCCATCCTCGGGACACTATCGTTGATGGTGGGTTCGAGTGAAGTCCCTCGCTTGCACGCTTCATTAGGGCCCGTTCGGATGGTTACTCAGCGTCATACGCAGCGCCTGGTCAAGTGGCTTCTGGCAGAACATTGGATTCACAAACAACAAAATCACGTCCCCTTTGCTGATGCCCAATTATTCAAACTTCGAGATGAACGACTCGGCTTCTCACGACTTACACTGGCGATGTGGCCGCTTCGCAATGCGCTTGCTTCCTGGCGCAGAGCGAATCCCAACTCACCTTGGAGCGACGCACTACAAGCTATCTTTGCAGTTGAAGAAGGGAAAGATCTCTCTTCAACACTGCGAAAGGCGGTGCATGACATCAATCAGCGTTTGTCAATTCTCACAAGTGGGCACGAAGGATGTCCACTGCCTCAAACTGCGGCCGAATTAATCGTTTGGTGGTCAATGCCACCGCCTGCTCATTCTGCTTCTTGAGTGGATGCGGTGCTGGCCAAAACAAATTTTGCATCTCCTGGGAGAAGCACGGTTCCTGCTCCAACAAATGCGTCAGCTCGTGCAGCAAACATACTGCACATTAGGATTCCGAGGCCAAATCCAAACGGCAGGCCAGTTATGATTCGCTTGAGGTTATTTGATTCATAGTTGGTCAGCAATTGTAGAAAGCCATCAAAGATAAGCGGTAGACAAAGAACGAGTCCACATCCAAGCCAGAGGAGCGTCCTTCGGTTATTCTTGTACGTGGATTGTAGCATGGATTCAGGAAGGACCGAGAGGCAGGTGTCACGGACAGTCCAACGATTCCAGCCTCGTTGGGTGAACATGACTCCAGCAAAAAGCATCCCTGCAAAAATCCCCAAATCTCGCGTGCAGACTGGAAGTTGATTGTCGTTTAATTCCCAAGAGCGCTCGTGCTTTTGATGGCAGTTTAGATCACCGAATGCATAAGCAAAGGCGGCATAGGGATTCATTTCACTCCAGTGATATCCTTGGTGAAGATGGTCACCATCTGGATGTTGAGCGATGTTTTCGTTACCTGAAGAGCCCCAACCTTCACCATCATAGAAATCCAAGGCATTCGCCCGGCCTTCAGCATTGGTTACTGTTCCAGGTTCAAGCGTCATGGGCGCGAGGAAAAAGGAAAGGAAAATGAAACCACAAATGCCAAGAATCCACCGACCTATCTTTTTTTCAGTGTCTCGATGTGCGAGGCCGTTTCGCTCCATGTTTTCGCTAATGAGCGGAACCTTATCACTTATTCTCTCGCAGAGAGCAAGTCTTCAATGGTCAGCCGACCTACCGGCTTGCATGGCCGAGCCCCTCACTCCGAGAATTGGGCTGCTCACCGGTCTTCAGGCTGGCGCTTTTATCGGCCTCTTCCTCGGGTTTTCACTCGCTGTCGTCTCCGCCTTAACCAATCCAGATGCACTAAAACGCCTGGTACAATTAATGTGCATCACACCGCTTGCTTGTGCCGTTCTTTTAGGACCTCTTCTCGGACTTCGCCGCGCCCCGATGTTCAGTACTGAAGACCCTCTAGGCGAGGTGAGGCAGTCGCTTGATACGTTCAGCGAAGGTCAAGGTCGTTGGCGCACTTTGAGTCACGTCCGCAGCGATGGAAGAACCGTACGCATTGATTTGCATAATTCTAAACAACCCTTAGCGATCGTCGCTGCGAGCATCGAGATGACCGACCGCTTTCCAATCCGATACATCGTGGGACGTGGAGAGTCAAGAAGCCGTGAGCCAATGCTGCGTGGACAAGTGCTTGCATTCATCGAACAACGTGTGGATTTGAACAGGAGACGCCGGACCTCATCCTCAATTGAAGTCATGCCTGCATCCATTATTGAGCACATGGAAGCCACCCACCACATGCACCGCCGTCTCTTCTATCTCTTGCCGATCATCCTCTTCTTCGCATGGCTAGAAATGCGCTGATAACCGCGCAAGAGGCTATGAGGGAGCGCTACTTCCCTCGTTCATGGCCAACGACATTGGACGTGCAATGGCTCGATTAAAGCATCGAGACGTACGTACCCGCAGGCGAGCCGTGCGAACCTTGTTTGAACAAGATGACCCCAATACATTGGAGGCCTTTGAGTCCCTTTTGGACGATGAAGATCCCTGGTTTGTTTCAAAGGCCCTTGAAGCATACCGCATGTGGAGTCTATCCCAAGGAGCGGATTCCGTTCGAACATTGCTCAACCATGCCTCTACCGATGTGCGAAGGGTCGGAGCGAATCTCTTGGCGTCTCACGGAGAGGACGGTGCTATCATCGCCCTCTCATGCCTGGATGATTCGGATGGCGTGGTTCAGAAGAAGGCTGCTCAAGCCCTTCTCCTTCATCCATCAAAGCAAGGACTTGAGGCATTACTCGCTCACCACCAAGAAAGCATCATCTGCCTTGGTATGCGCCATCCTAACCTTGATGTTGAACAGGTTAAACAAGGACTTCGTCACGTTTCAAAAATGGTCAGAAAGGCTGCGCTATCGGCCGTATTTGAACATAACTTCTCCATCGATTTTGAATCATTAAGGACATTTTTTGATGAAGACATTGAGGCAGTGAATATTGTGATTTGGATTGCTCAACAAAGGCCTGAACTATTGGACAGCTTCACGCAACAAATCAAACCTCATCACGTTCGAGAGTTAGCAACATACCTTCGAAAGAATGCACAGGACTCCAAAGACCCCTTGGTTGCGTCGCTTGTGGAAGGAGGCATCTTGTCCCCCATCGCTCGCTGGCTCTTGGTTCAAGGCCCACAAGAAGATGCGTTGAGGTGGGCCATGATTCGAGATCAGCGTTTGGACATTATTGAGAGGTCGAAGTTGCTTGAACGACTGATTGGACGCGCCGGTGACGCCAATGTGCAGGAACAAGTTGAGCGATTCATGCAATCCAGCCCTCCGCCATTGCTTCGCGTGGCGTGCGAGAACCTATCAACCGCCGCAACTGAACTTCGTTCATGAGCACCATACATTCGGGTCTCGTCTTCACCGCTGATGCAACAAATGGACAGATGCATCACTTGAGCACGGGCGTTCGCATTGAAGGGCCTTTCACCTCCACACGCCTTGTTCTTCGATTTCCACGCTGGGTGCCCGGATCCTACTTCTTGAGAGAACCGATTCAGCACATGTTTGATTTTGGTGTTATCGACCAACATGAAAAAGAACTTACTTGGAAACGAATCGACGTCGATGGAATTGCAGTGAATGTCCCCAAATCAGTTACCTCGTTGAACATCACTTACACGCTCTTTGCCAAGGAATTATCTGTTCGTTCAAATCACTTAGACTCGACCCATCTGCACCTCATGCCACCGTTTACATGGTTCCTTCCCGTGCAAGGTATTGATTTGCAGCGCCTTAATCAAACCCATCAAGTCGAGATTACTGCGCCTGAATCATGGACTCCAGCAACCCAGTTAGAAGCTGTTGGAACTATCAAGAATGGTGATGCAAGGCTCTGGAAATTTACCACTCCCGACCGAGATTATTTGCTTGACAGCATCATTGAGGTGAACCCGAATGAAGCAATTCAAACCGTTGTGAATGGACGAGTTCACAACTTGAAATGGTGGGACAGTGGAGGGCATGTTCCCAATCAGGAGCGACTTCAAACCTTCGTGGAAGATACGGAGAAAATCATCAAGGAACACTTTGCCTTGTTTGGTACCCCCGATTGGCCCGATTACACCACTGTTTTGCACCTTACCGAGAAGGCTCGAGGTGGGCTTGAACACATGAATTCACAAACCTCAATGATGCCCAGGCAATGTCTCTTCCCTCATCATGAAGACGAATACAGGGATCTTGTGAGTCTCTTCTCACACGAATATCTTCATCAGTGGAATGTAAAACGACTGCGACCCAAAAACTTCCTTGATTATGATCTGCAAAAGGAAACTCATACGGACTTACTTTGGTGGTTTGAGGGAGGCACATCGTGGCTGGGCGACATGCTATGCGTGCGTTCTGGAGCGTGGACTGAGGAAGATTGGCGGAAGGATTTCGCTCGTAAAATGAAACGCCACATGCATGCCAACGGCATGAGCAGAGAATCCTTAGCAGAATCAAGTCATGATGCTTGGATTCACCTCTATAGAAGTGGCCCTTACACTCGTGAAAGTCAAATATCATACTATCTTGAAGGGGAATTGGCCCTCATGTGCCTTGACGTTGAATTACGTCGACGCAGCAAGGGGGAATTTGGTGCCTGCAACCTCATCGCAGAAGTATGTCGGCGCTTCTCATTGGGTGCAGATTCACCCGACGGCGTAGGTGTGGATTATACAACGATTCGCGAAACACTCAAACAAGTCCCAGGTGGCAAATCAATGGGGCCTTATCTTGACCGATTGGTCAAGCATCGGCATGCTCCCAATATCCTTCATGCGTTGAAGTATTTCCGTCTTCAATTGGCTCCTGATACCAAGGATACTGAAGAAAAGGCATGGTTGGGAATCAATACCCGAGACCAAAACGGTAGCGTCCAAATCACCACCTACCACTCACAGTCACCACTGCGTGAACTCACCGAGGTTGGTGATGAACTTCTTGCTATTGACAGTGTGAGAATCAGGTCATCAGCGGACTTACAACGATTGCTGAAGGGAAGAATTGATGATTCTGTGACGCTTGAGATGACTCACGAAGGAATTCTTAGAGAGGTCACCCTGCGATTGCCATCCTCGCCCCGCCACGGCGTCATGCTCAAGGGAAAGGGCAATGCACGATGGGCCGAGTGGATCAAGACCCGTCAAGCGACGGAAGAGTGAGTAATTCTTCGAGAGAAATGAAAATCGGTGGGGTATTATCTGCCATCGTGTGACGACTGGTCTTGGGCGGAAACAAATCATTGGAAAGACTCATTTCAATAACGTCCTCCTTGGTTAATTGGTCGCGTCCACATCCCGGCCAAACACCAACTGAAATCGAATCGTTATGCAAGTAGTCAACACAAATCGCTGGGACACACTTGAGGTCGAGGATCTTTGCGATAGAAAAGCGGTGATGTCCGTCTAAGATTGCCCCCGTACGCTGGTCAACAATGAGTGGTTTGGTGTAGCCGCCCCAACGCTGCGTCATGTCAAGCAATTTATCTCGATTACGAGATTTGACCTCTTCGTGGGGTTTGAGCCATGACACAGGGACAAGTTCGACATCGTCTTCTGACCATTCCATAGAGGGGGGGCAGCGGTATTGTGCCATAATGCTTTTTCAACCAAAGCGATACATCTCAACGAGAGGAGAGCGCATGGAGTTACCCAAACCGTTACGCTCGGCCAACGAAGCAGACTTGGTTGGTGAGCCCTGCCCACCGAATCTTTTGCGTTGGTTGGCTACACTCCCCGTGAGAGTTATCGAAATCCTCGATCGACTCGCTGAACACGGTCATGGAGCATGGCTCGTAGGTGGTTGCGTGCGTGATGCTTGGTTCGGTGATGAGGTCGGCGATATTGACATCTGCAGCACCTGCCCTCCCGAAGAGATGTTGACCCTCTTTGGAAGTGATGCTATTCCAACTGGCGTAGAATTTGGAACCGTGACGATCAAAGGCGATGGTGAACACTTCGAAGTCACCACGCTTCGAACTGAATCGCAATATCGTGATGGCCGACGTCCCGAACATGTTGAATGGGGTACGTCACTTGAAGAGGACCTCTCTCGACGAGATTTCACCATCAACAGTATGGCTGTTGATGTTGCTCGAGGATTGCTTTACGATCCTTTCGAAGGAAAGGCCGATATGGAAGCCAACGTCATAAGGGCCGTAGGAAACGCCCACCTCCGTTGCGAAGAAGACGCATTGAGAATTCTACGAGCCTATCGCTTTCTTGAGCGGGGTACAGGTCAACCTTGGCGCATGGACCTTGACTTGAAAGAGGCCATTCAACTTCATAGCAAACGCCTCGAGATGGTGGCTGTGGAACGTCGTTGGAATGAAGTGAAAAAAATCCTGATGAAACCAGGGGCAGGGAATATTCTCAACAACATGATGCAAGATGGCGTTTTAAGATACATTTTTCCTAACTGCCAATTCATCAGCCCCAAGATTTTTCATGCAATGGACCGCGATGAGTTGAAGGAAACATCAGTCCCTCAGCTCCTCTCTTTTCTTCTCGTTGAGTACAAACCAAAAGAAGTATTTGAAGCAATGAAGTTCCTGAAGACCTCCAAGGAGACGATGAAGAATACGAGCCGTTTCCACGAACGGCTGAGCCATCTTCCCAAACCGATGACGGGTGAGCTGCGGGTGTTCCGGCACTGCCTAGGACAGGATGCCTTCCCTCACCTGACGTTTCGCAAATTATTGGCTGATATCGAGGTCACCATTCATGGATTGCCCCAAATGAATCTTGAAGATATCGACAATGTAATTGCAATGTGGGGGGCACTCCAGCCCGCAATGTCTCCTTCTGAATGCCTGGTTGACGGGCATTGGATTATGTCCAGAAGCGGCGTTGGTCAAGGTATTCGATTGGGACGGTTGAAAGATTGGCTTCACCGAATCCAAATTGAAAAAGACATCGATGACCGTTTGAAACTTGAACATGAATTATCACTACTTCCCTTCGGTCACGGCGACCATGAGAACTGGCCAAGGTTGCAATTCCCATGAACCCATGACGGCATCAAATTGATGTGAGCGTTTGTACTGGACTTACCATGAGCGGAAGCATCCTACTCCCTGAACAAGAAGTTTTCAACGCACGCGTCAGTGAGATTCAATCACGTATTGAAGTCATTAGCGGGCAAAATAGAATGGCAAAACTTCTCAACGATAATTTTCGTAATTGGCTCGCAAGTTCATCCATGTCACCGCTGAATCTTACCTTGGAGATGGACAACGACAGGAACGGCTTCATCTCTGGAGATGAATTTGCTGGATTGCTTTCGAAAATGACCGGTGAACGCCCCCCTGAATGGGTTGTTGAGTTGGTCTTTTCGTTCGTTCAGGCCAAGCCTGAAACTGGAATTCCTCTCGCTGATTGGATGGCATTCATGGCTGCAAATGGATTGGATGTACCCGAACATTTGTTTGAGGAGAAAGTGGAGATTACGGGAAGTATTCACGCAACGGCTGAAGAATTTGTCGTCGATGATAAAATCACCGTGACCGTTGCGTTTTCAAGCGACGTGGAGGGATATACAATCAAGGCAACAGAAACCAATAGCGGTCAGGTTGAAGAATTCTTCACACCTTTGGCAGAGATGAATTCAGCGACCGAAGACCAATTCGTGCTCGAACCCGATGAAACGGGCCTCTATCAGATAGAACTTATTCATCTGGGCGTTCGCCTCGGCATGGTCAATTTGAACATTGTTCAGCCGGTAAAAGAAGTAGTTGAACCTGAAGTTGTAGCGGTTTCTGAGCCCGAGGAAGAACCCCCTGAAGAGACTGTTGTCGTTGAAGAGGGCCTGGCTGGCTTCATCACTGAACTCAACAACACCAAACTCAAAAGTGAAGCTCGTGTCATAATTGAGAAGAGTTCGGCTTACAGGATTGACGGGCTCATCAAGTCTAGGTCCACTACACTCCTTGGAGGTGGTGCCTACAGAAACGGAACTACCCTTTCATGTGACATTGGAGACGGCTTCGTTTTGGACGTGATGATGAAACACGGCGAGCGCGTGTTTCAATCGGGACAGTTCGCTTCAATCCAGGCTATGCCTCATGATTGGTCCGTAGCAACCCGTAGGCTCATCTGTAGAGAACTCTAGTGATCACTTCAGTGCGCGGGCAATCACGATGCGTTGTACTTCCTGAGTTCCTTCATAGATTTGCGTGATCTTTGCATCTCTGAAGAAACGTTCAACTGGGAACTCCTTGGTGTAGCCGTAGCCCCCAAGAACTTGGATCGCACGTTCGGAAACCCACATTGCGGTATCGCCAGCAAATAATTTGGCCATGCTCGCCTCTCGTGAATGTCTTGGACCGTCGGCATGGTAGTGCTGTTCTTTGGTCCATGCTGACTTGTACACCATCATACGAGCGGCATCGATTTGAGTTGCCATGTCGGCCAAATAAGCCATGATCATTTGGTGGTAGGCAATTGGCTTACCGAATGCCTCTCGCTCGTGAGCGTATTTCAAAGCAGATTCGTACGCACCTTGAGCAATACCCAAAGCCTGGGCTGCAATGCCAATCCGACTGTTATCGAGAGCATTCATGGCGATGGGAAAGCCGTTGCCTACCCCTTTGATGACGTTCTCAACCGGGACTTTGCAGTCATTGAGGATAAGCGTACAGGTATCGGATGAGCGGATACCAAGTTTATCCTCTTTCTTACCCACTGAATATCCTTCAAAATCCGCATCCACGATGAAAGCAGTGGTGCCACCATGCTTCTTGACACCGTAATCAGGGTGATCGACGTCTTTCGCAAAAAGAACGAGGAGACGGGCTTGGGCTCCGTTGGTAACCCACATCTTTTCTCCGTTCAGGATGTAATGTGAACCGTCATCGGAGAGCTTGGCCTTGCATGTCATGGCAGCCGCATCTGTACCAGCACCTGCTTCTGAAAGTGAGTAAGCGCCTACTTCGCCTGCTGCAAGCCTTGTGAGGTATGTTTCTTTTTGATATTCGTCGCCGTGAAGCGCAATGGTCATTGAACACAATCCAACATGGACGCAATACATCACTGCGAAAGAAGGATCCACGCGGGCAAGTTCTTCGATGATGATGGCTTCGGAGATATCGTCAATCGGGGAGCCCCCGTAGGCTTCTGGGATGGTGATGCCGTGGAGCCCAAAGTCAAGGAAGGCCTGCCATTCTTCACTGGGGGGAATTTGGTTTTGATCACGATGTTCAACCGTTGGAGCTAGGACCGTTTCTGCGAAGTCGCGAACCATCCCTCGAATCATTTCTTGCTCGTCGGTTTCACCAAAATTCACTCGCTCACCGTACCTCCCACATAGCCGAGTTTCTTAACCCGTTTGTTTTATTTTAGAAACACTCCATTCCTCAACTTCATATACCACGTGAGAAAGGCGCGAGTAGGAGAGATGAAGATGGACGACGAAATCATCGAATTCGTTATCGCTCAAGACCGCAAATATTCCATGGAACATTTGTGGTTTCAGCAGAAAGAACAGCGACTCATGATAGGGGTTAGCGAATTTTTAAGGGTCGAAATTGGCGACATCCTTCGTGTTATTTTACCCCAGGCTGATACCGAGGTTGACGAAGGCGGCAGCTTGTTCTCATTGTGGACGGCTGACGAAAAAATTGAATTAACATCTCCTTTCTCAGGCGTCATTTCAGATGTCAACGGAGAAGTCGAGATCAACCCCGACTTGGTCAACGACTCTGCATACAACGACGGATGGGTCATCCTTCTTGCCCCTCACGAATTGGAAATGAATCCAGACGACAAACAATTTCTTGAGAATCTTCTCGACCACAACGAATACGTGGAATATCTTGCCGAACTCTGAATTGAAACATTGATCCATGTGACGGGTTTCTTTTTCTGAGCAGGGACAGAATCTTCCGTAACAAAGAACACTTCGCTCACCAAGAGTGATGAATGTTTCCTCAAGGCTGATTAACAACGGCGCTTTGCTTTGAACATGACCGATGCGATGAAGGAATTACGCAAGAGCCTCGAAGCAGCTCCGGTTATTTGGAAAGGTGATTATCCGTATTTCATCCATCCGGTAACGGATGGTGTTCCAAGGATGAATCCAGACGTCCTCGGGGCCATCACCGAACTGGTATCGCAACGAGTGGATTGGTCCGGAGTTGATTTGCTCCTTGGCATCGAGGCCATGGGGCTTCCCTTGACTGCGCCTTTGAGTATGGCCACAAGGATTCCACTTGCCATCGCTCGAAAGCGGGAGTACGGTCTCGAGGGTGAAGTGAAAATTGACCAATCCACTGGCTATTCTAGGGGGACCATGTACCTCAACGACATCAACGAAGGCGAACGAATCGCCATTCTTGACGATGTGCTGTCCACCGGTGGAACACTTGAAGCGGTGATCGAAGGTGTTCGGCGAGCGAAAGCGGAGGTGACCGAAGTGATTGTTGTTGTTGAAAAAGGACCTGGTTTGAAGCGACTTCAATCCCTGTACCCCAAAATCAGGATACAGTCCCTCGTTCGTTTGGAGATGGACGGTGCTAAAGTGGTCCTTCTTGACGATTGATGCTCCAACGGTTGCATTGATGAGGGAGTGGCGTCGCCCCTGTCATGGGGAAGCACATGGATTTGGACCGTCACGACTTTGAACTCGACGAGTTGATGGAGCGCATACGAGCGAATGACAACCGACTCATAGCACTCCAAGTTCCTGAAGGATTGAAAATGCAAGCCTTGGAGATGATGGACACGATTGAGACTGAAACCAGTGCTCAAGTTGTCCTAGCCGCAGATCCTTGCTATGGTGCCTGCGATCTCGTTCACGACAAGATGCAACTCATGGGCGTGGAAATGGTTGCGCACATGGGTCACTCACAAATGAACATTGATTCAGGCATGCCCACACAATTCATCAATGTCACCTACAAAGGAGACCCCGAACTTAAGCCGGTCATCCCTTGGCTTGAACAGCACCGGGCCATGGCTCAACAACGCCTTGCTCAACAAAACGCCCCTGACTCCACGATGAGTGAAGAAGAAGCACAGGAGCGATTCATGGACGCTGTAGGACGTATGGCACCGCTCACCGATACCAGACTTGGCTTGGTCGGCTCCATCCAGCACCTTCACTTGCTTCCTGAATTCCATGACCGTTTGGAAAAGGCTGGCTATGATGTTACCATCCCTATTGGAGGCGCTCGCTTGTCCTTCCCCGGCCAAGTGTTGGGATGCAATTACTCGGGTGATGACCCGACCATCGGCCACTACCTCTTCCTCGGAAGCGGTGATTTCCATCCAATCGGACTTGTCCTCCACACGGGCAAGCCTTTGGCCATGCTGGACCCTTATACTGGAGACGCTGAAGAGATGTCGCTTGAGCGAATCGAACGTATCCTCCGTCAACGCTTTGGACTCATCATGAGCGTTCAAGATGCGAATTCATTTGGAATTCTCATCGGAGAAAAACCCGGCCAAATGCGCAGAACACTGGCCTTGCGAATGAAGCGAATGTTAGCTCAACACGGAAAGAAAGGCTACTTGCTGGCACTTGAGCACGTTGGACCCGAACTTATTGACTTCTATCCAGTGGACGCTTTCGTAAACACTGCTTGCCCTCGCATTGCTATTGACGACGCCGTCAAGTATCGCAAACCTCTCATCACACCTTTTGAACTCGAAGTCGCCTTGGGTGAGAAGAAATGGGAATTGGGCTACCAATTTGACGAAATTCCTTGATTTGGAACCGACCCAACAAAAGAAATCAGGCGTTTCATCGCTAATGTGAACCACATCTTTTAGAACGGTTGACATCAGGATTCTCATGATATGGCAGACTATCTTGACCGCATTGGAGCGGGGTTCATCATCGCTCATCCAGAGTTTTTGGATTACGATCATGTCCCTGAAGAGCTGGTAGGTCGAGAAGACATCCAATCCCAACTGGCTTCAAAATTCTCTGCTCTGGCCTCCCCACAGGGGGCTGCCCGAGCCGTGATCACAGGCCCGGTTGGGAGCGGAAAAACCGTTCTCGCCAAAACATTCTGTCGTGACCTTCAGCGCCACCTGTCTGGAAAACGGGAACTCAAAGTAGCGCATATCAATTGTCGAAATGCATCAACAAGCATGCGTGTCGCCCAACGAATCCTTCACCAATTCGATCCTGGGCACCCAGATCGTGGACTTTCAATGGGCGAACTCCTCCTCAGTTTGCGAAAAATGCTACGAAGAACATCGACGCATCTGATCATCGTCCTTGACGAAGTGGACCACATGTTGCGCCGGTCTGGCGATGAATTGCTCTATCAATTGCTCCGTATCGATGAGGATCAAGAGGGGACTGGGAGTATATCCGTCATCCTCATCAGCCAAGAACAAGTGTTGGACGTGCTTGAAACTGCAGTTCTTTCAAAATTTGGCCAATCCAACCATCTTCGCGTTCCTTCCTACGATGTCAACGGCCTTGAGGCCATCATCCGTCAACGTGCGAAGACTGCACTGGTACCGGGTACATGGACCGACGGCATGCTCCGACTGTTGGCAGAAAAAGCCGCGCCGAGTGGAGATGCTCGACGCGGTATTGAATTCCTCGCCAGTGCTGCTGAACGTTGTGAATTCCGTCAAGACGAGCACAGCATGAGGGAGATTAGCATTGATGACATCAACGCTCTGAACGATACACTCGCTGTTGACACCAGTTCAAAACTCGAGATTGTCGACGACCTCTCTGGTCAGGAAATGCTGGCACTCCTAGCGATGTGTCGACGGCTCAAGACAGAGGAATCCATGACGATGGGTGACGTGGAGAAACTGTACACCGTCGTTTGTGAGGAGTATGAACAACGACCAAAAAGCCACACAACGCTTTGGAAATATATCAAAGCGATTGAGTTGCAAGGCGTCATTGAATCACGCGTGGCGACCGTCCCCGGAGGTCGTGGCCGTACAACGCACATGAGCATGCCACATTTCCTCCCCGCAGACCTTGCAAGTCGCCTTGAGTTGCTTCTTCCAAAGCGATTACGCCGCTGAAGAAATACTCACAGCAGACGATGGGGCTAAATACGGGTCGTGAGTCGGAGAAATCCCGAGAGGTGCTACTATGGCTGGTAACGATGCTGAATTTATTGCAGTGGTCAACGATACAGACCCGAAGAACGGCGGAAAGTCCTACGCTTTGAAAATCACAGGAAACAACCACGCTCAGATTTTGGGCAAGCGCATTGGCGATGTTGTTGACGGAATTTTCGTGGGCGAGGGCGACAAAACCCTTTCAGGATACAAGTTGGAAATTACTGGCGGGTCCGATAAAACTGGAACGCCACTTCGTCGCGACCTTGACGGAGGCTCACGCCAATCCATTCTCGTCACCCAGTCTACGGGTTACAAGGGTCAAGTGGTCGTCCACAAGAAAAAGGGCGGCGACAAGAAGCGATTCCGCTACAAGCCAGATGGTCTTCGTCGACGACGAAACTTCCGTGGCAACACCATTACCCAAGACACACGACAGATCAACCTGAAAGTTGTTGAGTCCGGTAAGAAAACCCTCAACGCCATCCTCGCTGCAGAAGCAGAGGCAGCATCGGAGTGAACCCGAGAGGGCCTTCGTAGAACATAAGGAGTGGGGAGCATGGCACGAGAGCTTCCCGCACAACCCGAAGTCAACATTGGCCTTGTAGGTCACGTTGACCACGGTAAAACCACTCTTACTCAAGCGCTTTCAGGCGTTTGGACCGATACCCATTCTGAAGAGCGTAAACGTGGTATTTCCATCAAACTTGGATATGCTGACACAGCATTCTACAAAGACGATAACGGGCAGTATTATGCTACTGGAAAACGCCCTGACGGAGGCGAAGACATTCCCAAAGAATTGCAACGTGTTGTTTCATTCGTTGATGCTCCAGGACACGAGACCTTGATGGCCATCATGATAACTGGGGCTTCGATCATGGACGGCGCCATGCTGATGGTTGCTGCCAATGAGACGTGCCCGCAGCCCCAAACACGTGAACATTTGATGGCTCTTGAAATGGCCAACATCGAGAACATTGTTATCGTCCAAAACAAAATTGACCTCGTCACACGTGAGCGAGCCATTGAATCTCATAACGAAATTAAGGAATTCCTCAAAGGCACCATTGCCGAAAACGCTCCAGTCATTCCAGTCTCAGCACATCACGACGTCAACCTTGACATTTTAATTCAAGCCATTGAGGCCACCATCCCAACACCTGACCGATCTGCCGATAAGCGCTCCATCATGCATGTCGCACGCTCATTTGACATCAACCGACCAGGTACTCGCCCCGCCAAACTGAAAGGGGGCGTCATCGGCGGTAGCATCGTTGAAGGTGAATTCAAAGAAGGTGACGAAGTCATCATTGGGCCTGGACGAAAGATTGAGAAAGGAAATAAATCAACTTGGGAGCCTATTCATGCCGTTGTAAGCAGCATGCAGGGAGGTGGACGTAATCTTGACACTATGCATGCAGGTGGTTTGTGCGGCATGGCCACCTACCTTGACCCGTCCATTACCACCTCGGACAATCTCTCAGGGCAAGTCGTCGCACGCAAGGGGCAACTTCCTGAGGTTCACTCCTCGGTTAGCATCAGTGTCAATTTGATGTCGCACATGGTATCGGGTGATGGAGAAGCACCTGAGAAAATACAGCCTCTACGCAATAACGAGATGCTGATGCTCAACGTCGCTACCGCAACTTCTGTTGGCGTCACACGAAGCGCTGAGAAGAAGCGTACAAATTTGGACCTACGATTGCCCATCTGCGCCGATAAAGGGCAACGTATCTCACTCTCACGACGCATTGGTTCACGCTGGCGACTCATCGGCTACGGAACCATTGAGTGAGGCAAGAGGCATGCAGGCAGTTCTCATCGACGCATGTGGATGGGCTGCATGCATTGATGCCAAATTGAACATTCAACATGAGATGGAGTCCTTGCTTGGGCCCTGCGAATGGTTGCTGATTCCAAAGGTACTCGAGGAACTCATTGACCTCGAAGATCAACGCCCTACGGGAAAAGGATTGCTTCTCGACCTACTTCGAACGAAGTCAACCCTCATCGGTGCTGAGCATATCGGCCATACCGACGACCTTCTTGTGAAATTCGCCAAAGAACATCAAGCTGCAACACTTACGGTAGATACCGAACTGAAGCGCCGCCTCTTTGAGGGGAATCTTCGTGTCCTTGAGGTCAAGCAGGGCAAGTATCTCCACCTCGTAGATTTGCTATAGAAGCATCAAGGCAACGTAAAGAGAACGTCGTCACCGTGGCCGTCAAGCCATCCGATTTTCACACCAGCATCGATCCAAGCATGTGCGTAGTTGATGGCCCCGAAAGCACGAACGAGATCCCCTTTTTTGGCAAAGTGTTGAGCATCTGAAGCATAATCATCGGCCATCCGCAACATCACCGCTAATTGTTGACCCTCGGCAGAAGAGGGTTCAACGAGTGGCGTCGCCTTACTACGCGCCCGATTGGTGATGTCAAGATACTTCTCGATGCGCTCAAGAGTCACGTGATCCATTGATTCACTCATTCCCCGCCCTCCTTTTGCCGTTTCAAGAGACGGCGGGCATCCTCACTCCTTCCAAGCGCTTCATACAATTCAATGGCCAGGGATAATTTCCCAAGGTCTTCGGCTTCTTGGGCACGTAGGAACATTTGACGTCGCTCGTCCCAATTCCTTGCCATAGCTGCTTCTGCAACCGCTTTGTATCGCCCTTCACGCTCTGCCTCTGCGAGGTGAGGAGCGGTCCAGCGACGAATCAAGCCATCGCGTGTACCTGTTGCCATAGCGTCAGGAGTACACAAAACTAAGAGATCACCGAGGTTCATGCTCTGAGTTAAGGGTAATGGCACTTCATCCTCTGATTGAATCGTACTCATCGGATGAAGATGGCCTTCGATACCCAGCACCCACCAGCCATCACCTGTTCGAACGGCGTCCATCGGTTCAAGAGATGTGGTTTCCAACCGTTCAAGATGGTCCCAACCGAAGGGGTGAGGAACGCCTTCCCACAAGCCACCGTCACCGCTCTGCAACAGCAGACGGCCGTCTTTGAGTTGAGAACACCAACTCCATGAGCGATCTTCCAACTTGCGCTTCTTATCGTCACCGGTAATTCTACCGCACCAGAGGGCACCACTGGTGTCCTGCCATAGAAGGTGCTCTCTGTCAAGCCATCCCACCAAACGACGAATCGGGCCCGTCTCAACACGTCGGATACCACGTCCTTCTTGGGAAAAGAGATGCAATTGCCCACGCCGACCAGCAAGTATCCAACCCCCACCAGGACGGTGGGCGAGGTCACTGAATCCACCAGGTGCGCTTCTTCCTTCGTGTATCATAGCGCCCGTCGAGCTGTTCATCAGATAGAAACCATGTGCAGCAAGCAGTCCAATCGTGCCTCCGGAGGCTGCTGCTGCATGCACTTTGAATGGTACTTCAATTCGCCATCGAAGACTCCCATCCGCTTCGAGAAGCGTCAAATTCAATCCTGCGCTTACCAATACACCACCTTCAGCAGCAGCCATGGCGGCAATTCTCGCTTCAGCCTGCCACGACCAAGCCACATTCCACGGCATCAGAATTCACCTCCTTTGAGTCCGCCCCAAGCGATTAATTGTGCCCGAGCCGATTGAGTAAGTTGATAATTACGTGAGCGTCCGACTTGTCTGACCTGCAAAATTCCATGCTTGAGGAGACGGTTGCTGATTTGCGAAAGCCGGGCTCTCTTGATTCCAAGATGACCAAGCATTTCCTCATCCGAGGGAGAATATGAGCGTTGATGAGCCATGCTGACGACATAAGCATCCCGCATGTTCAGTGAATTCAACTGATTTTTATTCAAGGGGTAGGCCTCCTTGGAGCCTAACTTGACCTGTTGCCGCGATTCAAAGAACTTCATGATCGAAGAATCCACCTTTGTTCCACTGGAGCCTCCTATGTGTCCAAGATTTGCTACGATCTCAGCGAAGAGTTGTATGAGGTCGTTTTGTGAAGAAATCTGTCCTTGAGCGGCCTGGGAGGGGGATTCAACTGGCGAGGATGACTCAATATCTTCACGTTCATACAACGGTTCGGGAATAAAATCTGCCTCTTTGAGAAGTCCTATTTCATCGTGGATCAATTCTGCACCGTTCAAATCGTCAAGTGCATCCTCTGGCAATTCAGGAGTTTCGATGGCAACCCAATACTGATTCCCTTTTTCACTCATAACGGAATGCTGCACATTTTCCTCGAAATCAGGATCGTTTGCTTCCTCCGTAATCTGCTTGCGGTGTGCCTTATTTCGTTGTGCTAATCGCCCAAATGGTCCTTTTGGAATTGACGCCCCTCCCCCGTATTCAGGGGCTGAAGCATCTATAATGGGAGTCGTAAAGGGAGTGGGGTGCAAGGGTTCATCCAATCCTTGGGCCTCGGCCAATTCATTCATGTCCAAGTCAAAGAAATCACCAAATGCGCTCTCCTCAACCTCTACTGCATCGCCACGTTCGGTCCAAGGCAGAGATGCATCAATAATGTCGGCATTGAATGCAAAAGGAGATTCAACCTCTTGATCTTCAACCGTGGCAGGCAATGCCTCACTTTGAACAAAAGAAGGGGGTGCCTCGTTGACTTCTTCACCTGGAGGGCTCATGATCTGCCCCAACGTGCTGGACCCGTCCCTAGGTAGTAATTTCGCAGACGTATCGACTTCTGTTTGAGCAAGCCCGATGCCTTCATCCATGCGAAGGGAGTCAACCGCATTGCGCAATGTCGTGATAATCGCTGCAGGGAAGCCATCCCCTGCCTCAAGCAGTTCTGTTGCATCATGAAGGGTGAAATCGCTTTCGTTGACACCTAAGGAGGCCAATCGTTGCTCGACCAGAGCGACGACATCAGAAGGCGTGAAGGGATGCATTGGCAAGCGTTCGTAGGTATCGACAACACCTTGTGGGAGTTGATTGCGTTCTCGGGCGTCGCAGACCAAGACAACAACCGCCTTGAGGCGTTCAATGCTTGATTGTGCATCACGGAGGGCGACTTTAAGGATTGAAAGGTCGCTTGCAGGTACGTCGATCACAATCATCGGGAGTTTGCTGCTAAAGCCATACATTTCTGTGACCAATTGATTCACCAATTCCACTCGACCTGAGGGCGCTTCAGCCCCCAGCAACTGCTTGTAAATCATGTCGAGGAGAGCTTTAGCGGGATCGATGGCGGGAAGGTGCTCGATTGAGGCATAGGCGCCCGCATAGGGTTTGAGGCAGCGCACCAGTGAGGTTCGCCCAGAACCAAGTGGGCCAGTCAACATGATGCGTCGGGCAGACCCGAGTCTGAGGTAATTCTTGAGGCGGTTGAATATTTCAGCACGACCGACCATTTTTCCGAGCTCCCCCGGTTCGAGGGGACGAATGGAAAATGGGTTCTCATTGAGGAGAGGGAGTCCGTAAGCATAGCTTTGCTTAACCATGGCCGAGCAACTGAACCCTAGTATATCATCTTTGAGCAAATCGGAGACCCATGCAAAGCCGTTAACTTATGTTAATCATTGAGCGGAGTAGGTATTTGGCAATCAATTAACACGGAAGTAACGCATTTTTAACGCGTTAATTTAAGCGTTAAAGGCGTTAATTTTACCAGTCCAATGTGAGAAGTGACAGGCGATTGATTCAAGGAACGGTTCGGCCACCCAAGGCATGAGGAATCACTGATGCCAGTTGAAAACAGCCGATTCAAAGGATTCTACAATCATTCTGTAGAAGAACGCCGCGATCTTATTGCACAAGCTGCTGGATTGGATGCAGCCCACGTTGATGCGCTAGCTGCTCACGGCGAATTGGATGAGGCTGCAGCAAATCGAATGATTGAGAATGTTATCGGGACAATGTCGCTACCTGTAGGAGTGGCAACCAATTTCGTCATCGATGGTGCACATTACGTCATTCCATTTTGCCTCGAGGAGTCCAGCGTAGTGGCTGCAGCATCAAACATGGCCAAGCGTTGCCTTGCAATGGGTGGATTCCGCACACAAAACGATGATCCCGTGATGATTGGACAGTTACAAATGCTCGATATTGACGACATATCCGTCGCTTCATCGGCTATTTTGGCTGCAAAGGATGACTTGATGTCATTTTGCAACGACATCCCATCCCGCATGATTTCACTTGGAGGAGGATGCAAGGACATTCAAATCCGAGAGATCTCAACCGCACGTGGACCCATGATGATCGTCCACCTCCTGGTTGACTGTAGAGACGCTATGGGGGCGAACGCAGTCAACACGATGGCCGAACGTGTTGCCCCGCGACTTGAACAACTCACGGGCGGGCGAGCCCATCTGCGGATTCTATCAAATCTCGCAAGCCATCGACTTGCACGCGTTGAAGCCACATTTACGCCAGAGGAGATGTCCTCAAATGGCGAGCGAGAAAGTGGACTCGCAGTGATTGAAGGGATTCTGGAAGCACAGGCCTTTGCCGTCAGCGACCCCTACAGGGCTGCAACGCATAACAAAGGCATCATGAACGCCATTAGCAGCATCGCCTTGGCCTGCGGACAGGATTGGCGTGCGATTGAAGCTGGATGTCACGCCTATACTTCGCTTGAGCACGGCCAATATACCTCGATGTCAACATGGACCCAAAACGAATCCGGTGACCTCGTTGGCTCGATGGTACTGCCCATGGCAGTAGGCATCGTTGGTGGCGCCTCCAAGGTGCACCCTGCCGCAAAGGCAAATCTAGCGATTCTTGGAGTTACTTCAGCACAGGAATTAGCGGGAATCATGCTGTGTGGTGGCCTTGCACAAAACCTAGGCGCTTTGCGTGCCCTCTCTACCAATGGCATCCAAGCAGGCCACATGAAACTCCATGCAAAAAACATGGCAGTGAGTGCGGGAGCAGTTGGCGATGAGATTGAAATCCTCGCTACACGAGTCCAGGACTACGACGGTGCCCGCACTCAATCAATGGTCGAAGCATGGCTTAAAGAGATGCGATCGTGATATGTTCATTCTTCCTCACTTACTGGAAGAGAAGCCTGAATCGTACCTGATTCTTCACCTTCTTCCTGGAGGATTTGCTTTCGATCACCGAGTTCATCCAGGAGGCCCGAAGACTGTACTTGTTCTCGAAACCAAGCCTTGACTTTTTTCCGTTCAGTATGAGGGCAACCAAATGCTTCAGAGAAGCGACGGGTTGTAGAGAGGCGTCGTGTATTTCCGTCTTTGCGCCGGTCTACCATGCCAAGTTGCGCCAATTCGCGGACATAATCGTACGCTTTTTGACCCAATAATTCCACGAGTCGTGATTGGGGCATGGGCTGGTGATAAGCGATCAATGCGGCAGCCTTGAGCAACTTAGGTGGCATATCCGTTTTAGCATCCTTAGGAAGATGTGAAGCGATACTGGGTTTGACCTCAAGAGCCCAACGTTCACCAACAGCTGCGAGTTGCAGAGACCCGACCTTACGTCGTTTGATGGTGGCTTGAAGTGAATAGAGGCAATCGAGCATTTCATCCTCGTCATAGCCCAGTGCTTGGGATAATTCACCAGTGGACATGGATTTCCCGGAACTGAACAAGGTGGCCTCAATAAGCGCTTCAAGTGGTAACTCTGTCATGCATCCACCTCCCTATTCAACCAGCCATTCCTGGTCGCTGAAATCTGATTCCGAAGGTGTTTCCTTCAGACGCTCCTTCTCTGCAATAGCATCCAGGCGAGCCTGTCGCCGAGTAGCCTTCTCTTCTGTGACCCGTGCACGTTCAGCGATGGCCTCCATTCGGTGCATGGAGCCCGTAGCATCACCCTCAATTCCATCTGAATCTTCAGCCATCAAGGATTCAATTTCATCCAACACTTCTTGAAAGTTATCGAGGTTGGGCCAGAGGTCTTCGATCATGATGGCTTCAAGTGCCTCACCTTCTTGGGAAATACTGGCCATACGGCGATGAGTCAGGAATAATCCGGCGATAAATGAAGCTACGAATGCTTCACTATCAGGGTCGTGGAGTTGGTCACCGAAGGTTGAGGTGAGGATCGGTTTGAGTTTCACCATCACGTCGACGAGGCGAACTGAGGCCGAGCTCGCTTCCTCGCAGGTGGATTTGAGGGCCCTCCAGCAACGCTCAATATCTCCTTCAAGGTCTTCATTGTGCATTCGGCCCCCTACATCGGCGAGGTATTCTTTGAGTTCACGTTGATGCTCAAGTCGGTTCAGTTCCCGTTGTTGCAAGGCTTCGGCATCATCTGCTGCATCCTTGAATGCAGAAAGCAATTCTCCAAGCGTCACTGGCCTCCCCTCATCACGACGGACACGCCCGTCAAATAGCGAAGGCAATACATCGTCAGCCTCACCCTCGAGAATGGATTGTGTGAAGAAATAGGCCTCATCGTCGTAATCAGATTCCCAACCAAAGCCAAGATCCTCTTCCCACTCATCATCTTCATCTTGCAGTTGTATGCGGTCAAAGAGCGTGGCTGATTGCTGGTGCAAAACCTCCCATGAAAGGCGAATCAGTCTGCCACAAGCGGGTAGATCAAGGTCTTCGTCTTCTTTGACGCGTTGAGCAAAGACCTCCAAAAATGCGGAAAGGTCAACGTCCCATGGGTCAAACTCTTCCTCCCTCACCAGGGAAAGTACCAAGGCAACTGAACGGTCAAAAGGATCGTGAAGACTTTGATGTTCTGCCTCTTCAGTACCAGCGATACTGATGATTCGCTGACTGAATTGTTCAGCATCCTGGCGCTCTTCACCTGATGCAAGGAGCTGGTCAATGATGTCCTGTTGGAGGAACCATCGGTCAAGAGCACCTTGTTGTTCAGCCATAAAACCACCTCATGCCTCTTCGGTTGATTCAATCGTTGGTTCAACAGTTGCTTCTTCGTTGGAGCCATCCTCCACGAGTTGATTGGCAACCTCTGCACGCTCATTGATATCCTCGGTCATTTCTTGTGTACGCTCAACAAGGCCACCGAGAGGAGGGGCTTCGGGTGTTGAGAGGTGTGGAAGTAGGCCACCAAGACTTTGAGGAACGGTGAGATCTTCAGGGGCCCGAGGCATGTCTTCTGTGGCTAAGACGGCATCCTTGATACGCGTCTCGTTCTTATCTGCGTCTTTCTGAGCCTCCTTGAGAGCGGCTTCACCGAGTGCAATCGCTCGTTCACGATCGAAATCGAGGATACGACGACTGCATCCATCTCCACCGTGAGTAATACCGATGTGGTGGTCGGCCAATTTGAGGGATACTTTGCGCAAGGTAACCATGATGAATTGAGCTCGCTTGCTGCGTTGACGGCACATCTTTGCGATTCGTTCTGCATTGTAAGCATCGAGGTTCTGGTCGACTTCATCAAAGTAGTAAAACGGACTTGGATCGTAATCTTGAATCGCAAAAATGAGTGCGAGTGCAGCCATTGATTGTTCACCGCCAGAAAGTTGTTGTCTGCTGACCTTGGAGGACTTACCTCGTGGTTGAGCCCAAAGTTCAAGCCCAGCCTTGAAGGGCTCCTCCGGATTCTCAAGGAAAAGTTCACCTCGCCCTCCATCTGAGAGTTCCTTATAGGATTCTTTGAAATTTTCATTCACTTGTTCGAGCACATCGATCAGGCGCTCCTTGCGCTGGGATTCTAGTTGTTCTGTAACGTCAATCAAATCCTTTCTGCGCTTTTGGAGTGTTGCGAATTCATCCTTCATCAGGTCCAAACGTGCTTGACATGTTTCATATTGCTCAATGGCCATCATGTTGACGTTTCCAAAGCCTTCCATGCGACGCTGTAGATGACGTAGCCTTCGTTCGACATCGGCCACATTCCCAAGATTTTCAGGCATCTCGCTAAGAGAGAGGTCTGCTTCGATTAATTCCTGACCCATCAATTGAAGTTCATTCTCCCGTTCAGTAATCGTTCGAATGAGTTCATCGGCCAAGCGACGGTTGTTTTGAGCCTTCGAAAGACGCTCTTCATTTCGAACTCGTAGAGTTGCACGCTGGTCGGTCAATTCTTGACGCTCGTCCTCAAGACCTTGATTCTCTTCAAGGTAAACGGCTTGTTCGTCTTTCTTGGCTTTGAGTGAAATTCGGTCGGTTGCTAATTCCGCTTCCAAATTATCAACACGCTCGCTACGTGCGAGGGCTGCGGCTTCCAAGGCCGTGACCCGTGCTTCAATCTCGTTGAAGCGGCGTAGAAGCAGTTCTTCATGCGCTGCTCCATTGGAGATTGCTTCCTCTGCTTTTTCCTTAACGCCTGTCGCACTGACTCGTTTCAAATTCGCTGCATGCATTCGTTCGCGTAGATGTTCAGGGCTTGCATCTTCGAGTTGTTGCTGCGCCGAACCTTTGGACTCAACGGCGGCTTCGTGTTGCTGCTGAGCATCATCATGGGCGATGAGCGCCTGTTGTGCATCGAGACGAAGTTGTTCCAATTTATCTTCAAGTCCTGCACAGACCTCTTGGGCTTTTTTGTAGAAGGCGTTGATTTGTTTCTTTTCAGCGTTCATTTCTCGAACCGCCGTAGCGTGAGAGTCATCGACCATTGCATTGATTTGTTGTCGGAGGTGTTGTTGACGTTCCCTCGCTTCTCGGAGGGCTGCTCGAACGGTTTCCTCCATCAATTCATAGCGAGTGACTTCGGCGGTGTACTTCTCAACATCCGAAGCCCCTTGGATACGTCCACCAAAGGAGATTGACATATTTCGTTGTGAACCCCCGACCATGGCGCCGCCAGCTTCGGTCAAGTCACCTCGGAGCGTGACAAGGCGCACACCACCCATGTGCTTCCTTGCAGTAGCCATGGAATCTACCAAGAGAGTATTTCGTAGTACAAAGCGCACTGCGATATCGATGCGTGGATCATAATCCAGAAGTTCGTGAGCAAAACCAATGACCCCAGGCTTACGAGCGGTCATAACGGACTTACCACCTGCCCGAGTATTGTTGAGTTTGTTGAGTGGAAGGAAGGTAGCCCGGCCGGCCTTATTCGATGCCAGCCAACGAATCGCTTGAGCAGCATGCTCATCAGATTCAACAACAACGGACGCCATGCCTGCCCCGATAGCCGTTGCAAGGGCAAGTTCATGTCCGTTGTCTTTTGGAGCACACAATTCTGCAATGGTGCCGATGACACCTTCCAATTCCCCTCGGTCTCGGGCAGCGATGACAGCACTTGCACCGCCCGCTAGACCCTTTGCTCCGGACTTTTGCTCCATCTCTGCCTTTGCGAGGCTCAAGGCCCGTTCTGCTTCTCGGAGTTTAACCTCAACGCGTGTTCGGTCTTCTCCAAGTTGAGATTCTGCTTGCTGGGATTTATTCAGAGCCGCAGCGAGGGCTTCACGATCGTATTCGGGTGCATCTTCCTTCAATTGCTGACCTCGAAGGTCCAATTCCCCCAATGCGAGGCGAAGCTCCTCAACCTCTTCTTGAGCGCTCGCAAGTTGACCACCAATCAGCTCGGCCTCGAGAGCGAATCGGTCCACGTCAGATTGAGCAGAGGACAGAATCTCTTGCGTTGCCTCAACCTTGGATTGTGCATCAGTAAGTGCATTCGCTAAATCCTGATTCTTTTCACCTGCTGATTCCAATGCATGGCGAATGTCAACTTCTTCATCCTGAGCCTCTTTCAAATCGCTTAAAGCAGATTCAAGGGCATCATTGGCTGACCGAAGTTCGTTCTGGAAGCGTTCAAGTTCCCCTTTGGCTTCAGTCCCTTGTTCAAGCGTTCTGCTCAGTTCGACGGCTTCTTCTTCATCTTCACGCTCAGCGTCAGTGATTCGGTCGGTATTCAATTCGATTCGAACTTGAAGTTCTTGAATCGCCTTTCCGAGTTCTGAAGTTTCTCCTCCCGTCAATTTGTTGATTTCTTTTTGCAGTTCTGAAATCTTATCGTCGAGTTCGAGAAGTAATTTCTCACCCTCAGTGTGCTCGTCAATCAGGTTTTGACTCTCCGAAAGGTAACGGTCTCGTTGCTCAACATGGAAATTCAATTCATTCTTCATGCTCGCATAGCGTGATTGGAGTAGGAGGGTGTTGGTGCGTTGGATTTCATCGGCTACATCCTTGGCCTTTTGAGCCACGACCTTCTCTTTCTCCAGTGTTGCAAGGCGGTCAAGTTGTTCCTTCTCCAATAAGCCGATTCGCTCAAGATAGGTCTCCACCATTTCCTTTTGCTTGGTCGCTTTGCGGATTTCATCGTCGTAGGAAGTCACTCCTGCAACGTTATCAAGGACCTTGCGTCGTTCGTTAGCAGTCATTTTTGCCAGACTGGTCACATCACCTTGGAGAACGATATTGTAGCCATCAGGGCGGGCATTGGCGGCACCAAGGAGGCGATGAAACACCTTCTGTGTGCTGTCCTCGCCGTTGAGTTGGTAGGTGGTTACAGGATTGTTGGATGCTGTAAGGTGAATGCGTCGTGACATGCGAATCTCTTCTTTGTCCAAAGGCAGGCGGCGACGACCGTTGCCCATGATTGGATTGGCAAAAACAAGCGTTACGCTGCAGTCACGTGCAGGCTTGGAGTTTTTTCCACCATTGAAAATGAGATCCACTGAATTTTGAGCGCGAATCACACGGTTGGATTTCGGTCCAAGCACAAATTGAATCGCATCTCCACAGTTCGATTTCCCCGAACCATTGGGACCCGTAATCGCCGTGAAACCACGGTCGAGAGGGACGGTAACTTCGCCCTTGAACGATTTGAAATTATTCACTTCAAGTGATTTTAGATACATCCCTATCCCTCTCAGGAGGGAAACAATTCCCTACCTTATTCCCTACACCCGTTTCTTACAGGATTTAAACAATGCGAATAATCACGGCTCAGTCACGCGGTTTTTAGACCCCTCCAAGAGATGCCGAAGAGGATTCAAAAGACCCCTAATTGGTTGCATTTCTTACATCCTGCGCCTTGGCAATAAGGGCAGGTCGCCATCACCAAAAGTTTGCTTCGGCGACGCGTCATTGCTAGATTTTTATCGCGTTGAAGGAAGCGAGAGCGTTCTACACGATCCAATGACTTCTCGTCATGCTTTTCTTGGCTGAATGACCCACGGAATTTTCCTGCCTTTTCCCGCCTTCGTTCCAATTTTTCTCGTGTTTGGACAACAGCTTCTGGCTCCCAGTATTTTGGCCCACGCATAAGGAATGCCCCCAAGGCAGCGAGGGAGATTTGCACAATCCAAGGCGATACTTCAATTGGGAAGAAATCCGCCAATGATTGGGAGGAAGCCGCAGATGGCAGGAAGCCCAATCGGTCCAAAATTGCCAGTGAAAAGAACATACATCCAACGACGAATCCTGCGCTTCGCAATCGCTTCGCCCAGGCTTTATTCTGGGGTAATTCCAGACGTCCGGCAAGCAAGATGACCAATCCTTCAGCGAGCATCAACAAGTCCGCTCCAGACCATTCGCCTTGTTCACCAAGGCAAAACGAGGTTTGCATGGTTTCCAAGTCGTTTTCAATGGCGTCAAATCCACAGGCAGGGTCTGCCATCATCATGACATCGAGTTTGTATCCTTCTGCTCCATTGACTGCCATGGGTGCCACGGCGCCGAATTGAACATTGGCAAGAACGAAGATGACGATGGCTCCACCGACAACGGTCCCTAGCATTCTACGCATCGCTCGCCCCAAGACTACCAAAAGAACGGACTTCATAGTGATATCGCGAAGGAGTTGCTCCGTGAATCAGCCATCATCATGAAGAAGGATGAGGTTGAGGGCAATGCATCCCGAGGTTTTGGCATGGCCCACATCGTCATTATTGGCAGCGGAATTGCCGGACTTTTTGCAGCAGGCACCCTTGCTGATGCTGGACATCAGGTCACTGTTGTCACCAAACAGCGTACCAAGGATTCCTCAACAAATTGGGCTCAGGGTGGAATCGCTGCCATCTTAGACAAAACCAATGCTAAGGAGATGGAGGCTCACGTCCAAGACACCCTTGCATCCGGTGACGGCCATTGTGATGAAGCAACTGTCAGAGCGATTATTTCAGATGCAGGCGAGCGAATTCGGGATTTGATTCGCATTGGAGTTGAATTTGAAAAAGAGATCGATGGGTCATTTTCTTTGGCCAAGGAAGGGGGCCATTCAACACCGCGAATTCTCCATGCCAAAGACGCTACTGGCAAGGAAATTGAGCGAGCACTTTCGGCGTATGCAGAAGCTCATGAGCGGATCAACTTACGCCCTAACACCTTGGGCATTGACCTTATTCAACGGGCACATGGTCAACCAAACCGAGGTATTGCTGGCGTATGGTGCCTTGACCAGGTGAGTCAAGAAGTTCTGACCATCGAAGCTGATGCAATCATCCTTGCAACCGGCGGTGTTGGCCGCTTGTGGAAACAAACAACCAATCCCTCAGTTGCCACAGGAGATGGTTTGGCAATGGCCTATAGAGCGGGTGCCTGCGTGAGTGATTTAGCATTTATTCAATTCCACCCTACCGCATTACATTCATCACATGCACGACCATTTCTCATCAGTGAGGCCTTGCGTGGCAAAGGTGCAGTTTTACTTGATCATCAAGGCCTTGAGGTGTGGAAACATGCTTGCCTGGAGGCTGAAAACATGGGTAATGAACCACCCTCTCCAGAAGAATATTCCTTCACCTATGCGCATTCGCCTCATGGCTCAATGGCTACTCGAGATATTGTTGCGAGGGCCATCGATCAGCAACTCAAGAAAAACGCCCACGCTCACGTCTATCTGGTGACCTCGCACCTCGATGCTCAACTGCTTCAGGACAATTTCCCAACCATCACCAAACGTCTGGCGGTGGATGGGTTGGAACTTGGAAGAGACCCGATCCCCGTTGTACCTGCTGCCCACTACATGGTGGGCGGCATACGAGTTGACGGTATCGGGCGTGCCTATGTACGGGATAAAGAAGAAAACATGCCCCACCTCTATGCCATTGGTGAAGTCGCCTGTACCGGCATGCACGGAGCCAATCGCCTCGCATCGAACAGTTTACTGGAAGCAGTCGTTTATGCTCATCGAGTTGCAACACACCTCATTCAATCGCCTCCCGAAGCATATCAAGGTACGCACCCAACCTGGCGGGCTGATGGCACAACCAATCTAGAAGAACATGCAACGGTGGCTCACGACCGAATGAGTTTGGTCAATACCATGTCGCAAGAAGTGGGAATTGTACGTACCAATCAGCGGCTTAAACGGGCAAAACGCCGGCTCTCACTCTTCAATCAAGAAATTGACCTTATTTGGAGAGCATCCCGACCTGCCCGAGAGATTGTGGAACTACGGAATCTTGCTCTCATCGGAAGTTTGGTTGTTGACGATGCTCTGGCCCAAAAGGCCAATGCTGGATTGCACTACAATGTTGACCTCATCAAGGGTGACAAGCGAGAATAAGCGAGGTCATGAGTTGATTCACGGGCACCTCGAGCCCGTGACCTTCTGCTAAGCGGACAATCGCTTGGTTCAACGATGCAATTTCCGTTGCCTTTCCTCGCTTAATATCCTGGAGCATGCTGCACGAATTTTCACTCGTAGCTTCAAGGACCTGCCGAAGACGATGCTCAAATCCGACTTCATCCACGACAGTGATACGTTCCAAGCGAGCTACTTTCGCAGCCTCCCTGTAAATGGTCATGCAAGCATCGAACAACCCAGGCGAGAGCAGGGCTCCGTTTTTTACACCGGCTAATGCCGCCAGTGGGTTAATAGATAGATTCAGCATCACTTTACCCCATACCATTTCATTGGCATCTTCCTTCAGAACTGGTGAAAGGCCTGCTGAATCAAGGACCTGAACGAGACCCTCTATCGAGGCATTTGAAGGTCCGAAGGATGTTGATGCAAGGTGAAGTTCCCCTTTACCCGCCCATCGAACCCTTCCGTCGCTTTCCTTGTAGGCTCCATGGGTCGTGGTAGCAGCGAGCGTGCGATGTTGGCCGATATGTTGAGCGAGCGTTTGAACGTGCCCAAGTCCGTTTGAAATGGTAAATGCCAGACCTGTTTCTTTGAGTAGGGTCTCAGCGAGTGGAGCAAGTGAGACCACATCGTAGGCCTTGCAAGCGATCATAACGATATCGGAGCCGCCTACAAGTTCCTCGGGAAGTGGTAATTCTTCAACCGAATGCAAAAAACGTTGAGAGGGGTATGAATCAATATCAAAGCCACGGGCCTGCAACCCCTCAAGAAGGACTTGCGCACCGCGCTCTCCTCTTCCATGGAGGTGGATTTCATGATCAGTTTGGGCTAAGCACGCCCCTAAAAGAGTTCCAATCGAACCAATTCCAAGAATGGAAATGCGCATAGAAATGCCTCATTGATAACTGGCCAAGTGAAGAACCACCGTGCCTGCATCGTAGGTCACCCACATGGTTGCTAGCGGTTCTTCAGGTGGTGAAAGGGTCAAGGCTGTGCTACCTGGTGAAAGTGACAACCCATCCCAGTCATGCGTCCAGTCGTCTCCAAAGCCACCTTCTCTCGCCAAACGGAAGGGTATTGATTCGTTGGTTGGATTGTGGAAGGTGATTGAATCCATACCCGCATTGAGGAAGGTTCCATCGTAGGCAATCGCCCAGGGCGTGGTCCAAAACCGAGTGGTTGAGTTCATCCAAGTCACAAGGAGTTCCGGCCCTTCCATGACTTTGAAATTCAATCGCGGATAAGGTGAGAATGCATCATTACACACGCTAATATTGGCCCCATTCTCAACGTGAAGTGTCAAATTTTGATCGCCGTCGATGACGGGAAGTGAACCTACTGAGCGGATGCTCGTATCCCATACCCATGTTCCTTCCGAAGGTCGGGCGGGTGGACTTACGCTGGCATTGATGGGACAGAAGGCTTCGTCCTCCAATAAAACGCCACCTTCACTCAAGAGAGCCCCCCATGACTGAGAACCATTGCTGGTAATGACCCAACCATCCTCTGGTACGTAGGCGACGCGTGGTCCGTGAGCGGGAAGCAACGGAGCAAAGCTTTCGTTATTGATGTGGATCGTGGCCATACTCGGTTCAAAGACAAGTGGATCAAGTCCACGCAGGCAAAAGACACTGGGGGTTTCTGTATACGTGCTATTCATGCCAATTTGGCCATCGATTTGGACGAGTGGTGTTTGGAGTTCTTCGAGCTGAGATTCCATAACGCTCACGTTGAGTTCATCGGATTGAATGAGTTCGCCATAAAGATCGACGCAGCGCAATATTGCATCTCCCGATTCAAGATCGTACCATTTCTCAGATGGCACGACTTCGAGGGCTGGGCGGACCTGCATCGGCTCAACATAGTAATCATCATTCATTTCAACGATGTATGAGAAGTTGGCAGCAGTAGGTGACATTGAGCCGCTGTAGGTGAGATTCACCCAGAATACGGCTGTGCGTTGAGGCAAGAGATCAGACCCACATCCAAAACCGTTGAACTGACGAGTTGATTCGCCATCACAATCCCATTCAACTTCCCAGTTTGTGCGTTGTTGTTCAAAGATGGCGTGTATGGCGTATGGTTGTCGCAAAGATGACGGGTTTGTTATACGAACTTCGTTATGTGAGGTCCAGGTCATGTTGTCATCAACTACAGCCAATTCTGGTGGTAGGAGGGTGTAAGTCATCTCTGCATCCCATGATTCATCGTGGAGAACAGGTTGTTGAGCAGGGAGCAAGAAGAGGAAGGTGATGAGGAGGAGCATACCCATTTTCCGATGATCTTCTTCGCTCAAGCCCGATGTCTCATCCAAGATGAGTGGAATACGAATGTCGTTGCCGAAAAAGAAGAGAAGCGGTAACAACAGAGCCAATACAAGGTACCACAACGAGAAGCCCGCAAAAACTTCAAACAAATAAGCGAAAAGAAGAATGGTCACAAAGAGAAGACTTTGGGTGCTTGAACTCCTTGCGTCAAGAAGACCCATTCTCGCAATCAACAGGCGACCTCCAGGGAAGGTCGGAATGGGCAAAAGAGAAATCCAAGAGAAGAGGATCAGCATACCGCCTGCATGAACCCACGGGTGAGACCAAGCCATGCGAATCATGGCATCGTCAGCAATGAATTCTGTTGCGATGAGACTCAGAAACACGGGAGAGACCGTGATGAGTGGCATGGCTGTTGACTCGAGATATTCTGGCGTGAGCCCAACGCCCAGCATGAGAAGGATGATCCCAGCAACTGCAAGGACGAGTGGGACGGATAGAGCAGTATGGCCCAAGGCGGCCCTGTTGGGCCATGGACGGGCGTCCATTCTTGGCATGGTTGGGATCAAGAGGATACCGAATGGCCAAAACAGCCATTCTGCGGGGAAGAGCCCCAAGGCGTACAGGGCGATCGTGAAGTCTGGAACTGGCATCATGTGTCCACTGCGAACACCAAAGCGGCGAGCGATGCGCCGTTGAATAAAGGAAGCCAAAAGCAAAACAGCAACGATGGGCAGAGTATATCCAACAAGGGCGTCCACAAATGAAGAGGAATGAAACCACCCACCATCAGGGCGAACAGAACGCATCCAAACATCACCCGCAAGGGTGAGCGTCAATACCGAGAGAGCCCAGAATAGAAACACACTGTTGAGGCGAGGGAATTGGCGCTCTGGAGCGGGGAAAACGGTCAATACCCAATCATCTTCACGAGTTAATTTGGCCATCCAACCCAATCGCTCGAGGTGCTGGTTGATACCAATCAATTCCTCATGTATGTCCTTCTCTCCCACGGGCATAACACACCATGAGGGCCACCGGCCACCGTTTTCACTCTGAATATGAACGTAGGTTGAAAGGATGGATTCAAGCAAATCATGCTGTGACCAAGCACGCTTGTGATGCGGCAGGGAATCTTCGGATGTGGGAGACTCGTCCATTCATCTGCCCCCCTTGTTAAACCGGTGAAGCCCATCCCCCATGAATCCCTCGTTGAGGAAAAGTTCACTTGTTCTTGAATCTCTTCAAGCGGAAGGTCTCTTCTCGCTCCATTTCTTCAAGACGAAGTTGAATGAATACCTTTGCTTCTTCAAGTTCTGGAATGACCTTGAATTCCAAAGCGTTGACACGTCTTTTGGTAGCTTCGATTTCAGCGAGAAGGCGCTTCAGCGTAGCTTCCATTTCAGAAGCAGTCACGATTTTTTCAATCAATTCACTGAAAGAATCACTTGCCTCATCGATGTAGGGTGAGGAACCGATAAATCCGATTCCTCGCTCTGCAAAGGTCGACTTGAGATTGGTCCCAGTAACGCTGGGAACGACCACGCCCATGATGTTACGACGATCGACTTCAACCTCTGGATGTGCTGAGTTGGCAATAGCGGCGGCTCGAACGGCCAGACCGCCTTCAATGGCATTGGCGAGGTCGATGCGTGTTTTCGCTAAGGAGTAGGCTGCGGTTAAATCCCGCTTCGCTTCAATCATGACTGCGAGAAGTTGCCTGAATTCATGGAACAATCCGTCACGCTTCATTTTCAGAAGTTTGTAACCGTTTTTGGTTTGTTTGATACGGCCCTTGAGCTTGATGAGTTCGCTACGGGTTGGTTTAATGTCCAATGCCATCGATCTCACCTCGTTCTTTGTTCACCGTTGTCGCTCACTCGCGGTTGTCAGGGTGGTACTTTTCAATCCACTTTTGATCAAGACGGACGAGATATTTGGTGTCGATTGATGACATCAACGTCCAACACAAATCGAGCGTTTCCTCAATTGAACGGTCTTCATCACGGGTTTGGCGAAGGAACTTGTCTTCAAAGACACCAGAGAAGTCAAGCAATTGCTTGTCACGCTCATTGAGTGCGTCTTCACCAACAATGGCGACAAGCCCACGGAGTTCACGACCTTGGGCGTAGGCAGCGTACATCTGATCGGAAACAGACTTGTGGTCTTCTCGGGTGGTCTTCTCTCCAATACAGGAACCCATCAGTCGCGAAAGAGACGGTAGGACGTTGATCGGCGGATAGATACCCTGTTGGTGCAATTCACGGGAAATCACAATTTGTCCTTCGGTAATGTAACCAGACAAATCTGGAATCGGGTGAGTGATATCGTCACCAGGCATGGTCAGAATCGGGAATTGTGTGATTGAACCCTTCTTTCCTTTCACGATACCTGCACGCTCGTAGAGCATGGCCAGGTCAGTGTACATGTAACCGGGGTAACCACGACGGCCAGGAACTTCTTCACGGGCCGCACCGATTTGACGCAATGCATCGCAATAATTGGTCATGTCAGTGTAGATGACCAGAACGTGGTAGTCCTTCTCAAAGGCGAGGTATTCAGCTGCAGTAAGGGCGAGACGAGGCGTAATGATTCGCTCTACAGCAGGGTCGTCTGCGAGGTTGACGAACAGGACAGCGTTTTCAAGCGCACCAGTTCGTTCCAAATCCGAACGGAAGAAATTGTATTCTTCAGCAGTGATTCCCATTGCACAGAAGACAACAATAAATTCTTCATCTGAATCCTTAAGTTTGGCTTGACGAGCAATTTGCAAAGCAATGTCGTTGTGTGGAAGACCTGATGCCGAGAAGATCGGCAACTTCTGCCCACGCACGAGACTCGTACAGAGGTCAATGGCTGAGACACCCGTTTGAATGAAATCATTCGGGCTCTGTCGACTGTAGGGGTTGATAGCTGCACCAATGATGTCTGCTTTCTCATCTGCAACGATTTCAGGTCCACCGTCACGAGGGCGTCCTGCACCGTCGAGAATTCGTCCGACCAGGTCGGTACTTACGGGGAGTTTGAAAACGTCGCCCATGAAGGTAACACCGGTTTCGCGGTTAATTTTCGCGGTTCCTTCAAACACTTGGACGATCACCAAATCATCGGAAGTGTCGAGCACTTGTCCGTTTTTGATATCGCCATTTGCGAGGCGGAGTGTTACAATTTCACCAAAGGCAACGGGTTCAGTTTTGTTCAAAAAGACCAATGGTCCCTTGACGTCAGTAATGGTTCGGTATTCTTTTCCAGTCATCTCAATCCTCTCCTCAGTTGGTCTCCACCGCATCGGCAATTTCGTCGTTCATCTTCTTGACCATGGAATCAATACGGTCAATGTATCCTTTCTCAAAGCGAGCACGCATAAGGTCGGAGCGAGCAGGGACGTTGACGACATCGTTCAGTAGGGCACCGTCCGCCATAGCGCTCTTAGCAGCGTCTTGGAAGGACAGAATGGCTTTGGCCATGTGGTATTGCAAGTGAATATCACAGTAAGCATCGACGTCGTGGAATCCATTTTGTTGCAAGAAGAATTCACGAATCATACGAGCGACTTCAAGGGTGAGTTGTTGGTCCACAGGTAGTGCGTCGGAACCGACAAGTTGAACAATTTCTTGGAGTTCAGACTCAATTTGAAGCAACACGCTGATTTGTGTTCGGATTTCAGGGAAATCTTGAGCGATGTTATCACGGAACCACTGATCCAAGCTTTGCGGGTACAAGGAATAGGAATTCAACCAGTTGATTGCAGGGAAGTGACGTTGACGAGCCAATCCTGCATCGAGTCCCCAGAACACCTTGACAATTCGAAGAGTACCTTGGGAAACAGGTTCGGAGATGTCACCGCCAGGAGGCGAAACAGCACCGATAACGGTCACAGATCCGTCATCGCCGTTGAGTGTCTCAACACGGCCTGCACGTTCGTAGAATTCTGCAATTCGGGATGAAAGGTAAGCAGGGTATCCTTCTTCTCCGGGCATCTCTTCCAAACGGGATGAAATTTCACGCATGGCTTCTGCCCATCGGGAGGTTGAGTCCGCCATGAGGGCAACGTCGTAGCCCATGTCACGGAAGTACTCTGCAATGGTAATTCCAGTGTAAACGGATGCTTCACGGGCTGCAACAGGCATGTTTGACGTGTTGGCAATCATCACAGTTCGCTCCATGAGAGGCTTCCCGGTGTTTGGATCAATCAAGTGAGGGAATTCGTCCAACACTTCTGTCATTTCATTGCCACGCTCTCCGCAGCCGATGTAAACCACAAGTTGAGCATCGGAGTACTTTGCAAGCGATTGTTGGGTAACTGTCTTACCCGAGCCGAACGGGCCAGGAATACCTGCTGCACCGCCCTTTGCGAGCGGGAACAGGAAGTCGAGAATTCGCATTCCAGTCACGAGAGGTGTGTCAGGAGCGTACTTTTGTTGGAAAGGTCGAGGGGTTCGGACAGGCCACTTCTGCATCATCTGCATTTCAGTGCCATCTTCGAGCACACAAACTGTTTGTGTGACGTTGAAATCTCCGGATTCAATCGATTTCACAGTACCGCTAGCGGTTGGTGGGACCATGATCTTGTGAATGATGGTATCAGTTTCTTGGACGTGGCCAATCACTTGGCCGCCGACCACTGCATCGCCAACAGCGACTTGTGGCTCAAAGGTCCAGATCTTTTCGAGGTCAAATGCGTCTGCGTCAACACCACGAGTGATGAACACACCCATTTCCTTCTCCAAGGTAGGGAGAGGGCGCTGAATACCGTCGTAAATTTGGGTTAAGAGACCGGGTCCCAATGAAACAGACAGTGTCTCTTCGGTGTTCAACACAGGCTCACCAGGTCGAATACCCGAGGTGTCTTCGTACACTTGGATGACGGCTTTTTCGCCGTGCAGCTCAATCACTTCACCCATCAGACCTTCGTGGCCAACTCGTACAACGTCATACATTGCTGCGCTCATGCCAGTGGCAGTCACGACAGGCCCCGAAATTCGGTAAATTACTCCTTCATTGCTCATTTTTTCATCTCCTGGTTTGGTTGGAAGTTCACTTCCACAAATCGACTCCTATGGCTTTACGAATGGTGTCTCGCAAAGCGGTGTCTTCCTCCGTACCGATGCCAAGAACGGTAGGGGATACAGACGCAGAGAGTTGATCGCGCAACCGCTCTGGCAAGTCGGCAATCATGGCGGAGTCGACCACCACGATACCAACTGACTTATTGTTGAGTAGGGAACGAAGGGTTGAGTGCAATGCCTCATCACCTTCAGGATTGTGCAGATCAGAAAGACCTGCGAGTTGGAAGCCCAACGTGAATGCGGGGGAGCCTACGACTGAAATCTCCATAATATCACCTCAAAGAACGTGTGCCTCCAGCACTTCGGAAGACAAACCAGCGAGACGACCGCGGACGATCAATCGCAAATCTGAAACTTCCTGGACCTTCATGGCCACATAGTGAATGATAGGAAGAGCCGATACGGGATGGAGGTAGCTCATCCGCTGCATCATGGTGTACTCTCGCGCTTTCATCCAGGTAACCACAGGGTCAAGGCTTCGTGTGGACGTTGCTTCTTGCAAAATACCTTCAAATTCAGTCATGTCAAAACGGTCACCTGAACGAAGAAGATCAAGCATGGCCTCACGGCCACCAGTAGCTATCGAGGAGAACATCCGCTTTGGAATCAGTCGTCCTCCTGGAATGAGCAGATGAACAAGTTGCTCGGAGGCAATACCTGCGGAGTCTGCTTCAAGGATGTTGACGATGTTGCGGTGGTCTATTTCTGCTGCAAATAATCTCGATAGGAATCGAGCAGGCGCTCCCTTTGATTGAAGGAGAGCGCGCTGGGATGCAGCATAGTAATGACGGTCAAGAGCGTCTTCATAATCGGCGAGTGAACCGTCTTCAGGTACCTTGGCGAGTGCTACACCGAAGGACTTGCGTCGCATCAAAACAGCAGCTGACCTAAGATCGTCACAACTCTCTACGACCTTAAGCCAAGGTGTGTTCACATCATTGATTTCGGGAAGGATACTGTTGCCCACTTCATCAACCGAAACTTCGTTGTGAATCGCACGCAAAACTGCTTTTGCATTTTGATATTCAAACCTCGAGGTATAGATCTCAATCAGTGGGCGAATGGTACGATTCGACATGTTGACGATATCGGTGAGTTCGCCTTCTAGATTGTGTGTGAGAGCAGCTTCAACCAAATCGCCACCGCTGAGTTTTCCAGCATAGAGGTCAATTTCAGTGCGGTATCCGATATCACCAACGGCTACTGTCAACTGGTCTACCGACTGGTTGATGAGTTGACGCAGACGTGCCCGGTCGGCCAGCTTTTGCCGTCGTGCCTTGGCACGTGAGACGACATAAGGGGTGTTTCCGAGCATCATGATATTCACCTTCTTTATCCAAACAGTGTTTCATTGACAGCAGAGAGATGGTTTGACCATGCACGCTGCAACATATTGTCAAAGCGCATGTCAAAGGACACGGAGCCATCTTCAGCCTCGAGGATAAATCCTCCAAGGCCTTCAACACTCTCGGCAACCTTTCGGTCACCGGCAGCCTTGGTAATAGCAGCACGGTCGATTTCAACGGGTCGAATGACAAATTTACCCTTTGCCAAGTTCTTAGATTCACCAAGCAGTGATTTCAACAATGCAGCTCGTCCTTTCATGCCAGGATCGGCAATATGGTCTCGGGCAGCATCAAGTGTAGCGTCCAGAACCTTACGTCGTGCCACAAGGATGTCCTGTTGGTTCGATTGTCGGGCGCTGGCAACCAACTCACGAGCGAGTTGGGTTGCTTCCTTTTCTGCACGCTGCTTCGCTTCAGTTTGCATGTCGCCGACCTTGGTTTCAGCATCGGCTAACAATTGTTTGGCATCTGCTTTCGCAGCCTTAATCAGCGCTTTGGCTTCTTTTTCAGCCGAAGCAGCAATGTCTTGGGCAAGTGTTTCTAATGTCATTCTTTTATCTCCTTCATCGTTCGTTCGATTGGGCCTTCGCCCAACGGAAACCGTTTCTCCTCAACTTCCGAGGAAAAGCGGAAGTGCACCGAGAATCACAATGGATTCTGGAAGAGCGGTGAAGATCAAAGCAACACCGAACTTGCTGCCGTCTTCGGCAAGCATGCCGACAGCAGCGCTGCCGATAGCGGCTTGGGAGAATCCAGCCCCAATGGCGGCGAGGCCAAGGGCTAGACCGACACCAACGTCGCCAGTCATTCCGTCAGTTGCACCCGAATCGGTTGTCTCTTGTGCAGCAACACCTTGGGCGACCAAGGCGAGCGTTAGCAAGACGATCAGTGTGCGTAGGCTTGTTTTTAGGGTATTCTTGTTCATATTTCTACCTCCTAGTTTTTGTCCGTGGGACTATGATTGCCCCTCCGTATGGAGGGTGCGACCGCCGAGTGGGGTAAAAACCCGACCGGAGCCGTCGTAGAACTTGCCCATCCACTCAACGAAGTGGAGACGGGCTGCGTGGATGCTCGGGGAGAGCAAGCCAAGTGCGAGAGCAAATGCTTGAATCAGGAGGAAAAGTACGGCGCCGAAGACAATTTCAACGATTCCAGCGCCAGTTGCTGTCATCATATCCCATCCCATCACGATGGAAACTTCTGCGATTTTGACACCCGCAACGCCCACGCCCATGACACGGAGGTACGAGAGTGTGTTAGCGAGTAGGCCGAAGGTTTCAATCGGTCCCATGATCAAACCACCTGCCCAACCAAACTTCTCAAAGACTGCAAGGCCGATGATGAGGCAAACAATTCCAACCAGAACTGCGAGACCTGGAGTAGTTGATGCAAAGACTGCATGGTCGCCCATGAGGAATCCGTAGATATGGACGAACCCGCCTGTGAGGATAATAATCCAGCTTCCTTTCTCGAAGAAAGCAGCAACCAGGCCGTGGGCCTTTGCCACATTGATGAAACCGATGATAAATCCGACCATCAAATGGAATACGCCGAGATAAACAGAGAGCAAAACATAGTCCTGTAGCGCTCCTGTTGCTCGGTGGAAGGGGATGTGAGTGTGCGTCATGTTGAGGGTGTCAGCAACGAAGGCGGGGAAGTGGATGTTGTCGTAGGTCCAAACGTAAAGTCCATCAAGAGGCGACCATGATTCGTCCCATACAAAGCCAAAACCTTCTGCGAATAACAAACCCCAAATGATACACCAAACACCCATCCACTTCAGGATGGTGATGCCGTTATTGACCACTGGGTCGGCTGCGAAGGGTTTGGTGCCCAGCCACATTCCCAACAGGAGAATGATGAGGCCGTAGCCGAAGTCGCCTAGGATAAGTCCGTAGATCATCGGGAAGGTGAACATCATCAGAACAGTTGGATCAAAGGAGCCGTAGGTGGGGCGTCCAACCAAGTCCACCATCAACTCGAAGGGGCGAGAAACTGCGTTGTTTTCAAGTGCGACCGGAGGAGAAGGTTCGTGGTGGCCATCATGGCCATCGTCGTGATGATGGTCGTTCACAAAGGCCTCGACTTCGACATGCGAAGCAATGTTGCTCAAAGCAGAGCGGATTTCGCTTTCCTTGGCGGACGGGACCCATGCATCGAGAGCAAAGGCTTGCCCTGTCACGGCCATTTGGGTCGGAGCGGTGAAGACTTGGTCTTCCTTGGACAAATATTCGTGGATGGCGAGCATGTTGCGAGCGTTGTCATTTGCCCAGCGTTGAGCATGTTCTGATGCTGCCTCCATGCTGTCTGCAACTTCGGAGCGACGGGATGAGATCGTTTTGATGGCTTCGCTTGGAGTACCGTTCATGTCGGGGATTTGAACTGCTTTGCCCCCTAATTCACCCAGTGCCATCTGAACTTCTGCGGATTGGTCCGGAAGACAAGCAACGGCGACGATACCAGGTGCTGTTGCCATCTCAACCTTGGAAGCGAGTGGGCCGAAGATGCCACGGGCTTTGCTTGACTTCTTTGTTTCAGAGACAAAGACTTCAACTCGGCCTGTGCCTGTGAGCAATTCCAAGTCCATGTTCAAGGGAGCAAGGCGCTCAAGGAGTTTGAGTTGCTCATCGAGTACTGATAGTTCAGATTCTGCATCTCGTTGTTGGTCGAGCAGGTCAAGACCTTCTTGCAACTTCTCTGGGAAGTCTCCAGCGATCAATTCTTTGATCCGAGAGAGAGGGACAGGCCCGTCTGCGTTAACTGGTTTGAAGGCAGAGACTGCTGCACGTACTTTAGCGAGCAAGGCGCTGACGTTGTTGGCCTCATCGCTGGCGATAGCTTGTCCAACATAGACGCCATCTTCGAAATTGGAATAGGACTCAACATGAACACATCCAGCATTGGTGCAGGCCCGAATGACTTCCTCCATACGATCGACTGGCGCAGCCACTGTCAAACGAGACATGGCCACGGTGTCGAACATGATATCACCTCACTCCGAAGTCAATCCATCGACAACCATTTGCACGGCTTTGTCTTGATTTGATGATGAGTTCTTCTCGATAGAAGCAACTTCTTTGGAACCTTCTGATTTGACTGAATCTGCTTCTGCCTGTGCGCCAACACGAGCTTCGTCGAGAATCTTCTGAGTCATAGCAACGGAGTCTTCTGCTGCAGATTGTACCATTTCAGAGGACTTTTTACGAGCGTCAGACATGATTTTTGCCGCTTCTTCTTGAGCGGCGGCAAGGCGAGATTCCGCTTCTTGCTCGGCGTTTTTGATGCTGCGGAGAACGTCGACCATACCCATGATGAACACCTGTTGATTTGTTTCAGTAAAAGGGGGTTTATCAGTCTAACGGGGTTGCTTGCTGGTCCACCGATTCGGGTTTCCTACCACGAAACCGACTGGCCATTCCGAATGGATAAAGAAGTCTTCCTTGAACGTTATCGAAGCCAACCGCCTTCATCATCTTCCGATAGTAACCGTTTGTGCCATAGTGCGTGTAACTTTTTGCAAGCCCTTTCCACGGGTGATTTTTCTCTCCTGTGATGATACGCGCCATGATTTGCACAACCGAATTCATCCAAAGGACACCAAAGATTCCATGCAGTTTATTGGCCTTACCTGCATCACAGATGACCAACTGGCCTCCAGGTTTCAAGACTCGGAAAATCTCTTGTAACCCCTGTTTTTTATCCTTAAAATCACGGAATGAGAACAGGCAGAAGACCATGTCAAAGGTATCGTCTGGCAAGGGAATGGATTCTGCAATGGCTTCGACGTACTCTGCGGGAGGCTCCCCCCGTTGTTGCCGTGCTCCATCGACCCTCCGACGAGCGGTTGCAAGCATTTCGGGAGAGGGGTCCAAACAGGTCACGTCCAACCCCGTGAGGTCTTCGGCGAAGGAACCCGGACCACACCCTACCTCGAGAACTTTCATCCCTGGCTTGGCATGCTGTCGGACATTTCGCCGCCATCGCTTGTCTTGACCAAAGGTCATCCATTTGTTGACTCGGTCGTAATTTGGAATGGTGGCTTCAAGCTGACCTTCGAGTTCTTCCCACGCATCTGAGTCAATGCCCGAGGGGTCAAATCCACCCGTTGCAGCACGCTTGCTCATGGCGGTTGGGAACCCCCGACTGTTTTGGACATGTCGTTTCGGCCAAGATGCTCCGCATCATGCGATACGTTCGACCGTTTCGGGCGTAATACCCTCTTCTGGTGTTACGCGGAAGACCAAAATCTTCAGGTTTTCAGGTGCGTTTCTAAACTTTGAAACGATCATCGAATTTTCAAAATCGGTTCCAATCGTACGGACCTTGAAAGAGAGGACCATGTCGGCAATGGATGACAATTCTTGTTTGATTGAGGGGTTCAACCCGTCGGTAGAAACGGAAATCATCAACAGGCCACGTACCATCTGAGCGTGAGCTTGGAGCATCCGAACCATTGAAATGACGCGAGATGGGTCTTCACGTTGGAGGAAGAAATCCAAATTGTCGAGCACCGCTCTGAAGTAAGGGCCGAGACCCATGATTTCATTGGTGACTTCGGTCAAGTAGTCTTGACTGCTATCGTCAACGAATCGTGTTTGGGCAAGACGTTGGATATCTGCCAATTGAAAGCCCTCAAGACGGTACCTGCTGGCCAACAGATCTCGTTCCAAAACATTCGCGTTGTACTCCTCGCCAATGGTTCGAACGTTGATATCAAGGGGCCAACTGTATTTTTTGAAGATACGAGTGATCTCTTGCTGTCCTTCATCGGTCGTGATGTACAATGTATTGTCAGGTTCTTCAGCAGGTGAGGTGAATTGTTTTGCAAATAATTCGCTCCCTGAGCCTGTTTCAGTAAAGGCAATCATGGTAAATCCCCTGGGGACGCCACCGTTCATTTCATTGTCGAATTTTGGAACACCAAAGGAACCAACGGTGCCAAAGAACTCTTCATCTTCTGGGTCAAAATCAAATTTTCTTGCCATCCTTCATCCCTCACATTAAGACCACTTGGCCACGGTCAACAAGATCCGTGCAGTAGGTGTCAAGATTGGCCAAAACCAATGGCGGGGTTTGGTCTGGCACGTTGAGAATGACCGAAAGCACCTCTCGCTGACGGAAGGTATTGATGAAGGTGTGAAGATATTCCGCCAACATTCTGTCGTCGTTGTAGATGGCCAAGGCATTGACGCTGTCGAGGAAAACAAAATTTCGTTGTGAATTCACCGTTCGAAGTACGTAGAGCGTGCGAAGAAGGGTACTTTCAAGCATGATTGGACTGTCGATGAACGTGATGTTCGGATATTCCACATCGGTTCCACCCAACACTCCGGACGACACCAAGTCAAGGAAGTGGATGTTGGACACGTCGATCCCGATGGCCTCGAAGGCCTGGATAATTTCAACGGCACCACGGCTTGCTGAGATGTAGACGCCCCCCATCTCAAACATCTGCATGAGAGGAAGAATTGTACTGGCCGTCACCATAAAGGAATTTGAGGTACCCACCCGAACTTGAACGGCGCTGCCCAAGGAAACTTGCGTGAGTTGCTCTGCGATACGTTGGTCGAGTTCAAACATCATCATTGCCCCCATCGCGAGTTTTTATCACTTGACGCGCCCCATTTCAGCATCGGGATGAGCATCACGCCAAGCGGCGTTAATTCGATCGCATGCTTGGCACGACTGTGAGCAGTTCCACGCATTTTAACCACCTGAAGGAAGCGAAGCAAATGGCCCATCCGTTCTGCATCACCCATCACAATAATGCCGTCTGCAATGGCTTCTTCAACACCAAAGGAAGACCAGTGAGCGTTTTCTGTGGCAGAGGTGATTTCTGAGATCAGGATGGTTGTACATCCGAGTGTGGCTAATTTCTTTCCTAACGTGAACAGGAAGTCTCTGATCAATTGTTCTGACTTAATCTTGTAACAAAGCGTCGTCACTGAATCAATCACCAGACGGGTCACACCAATGGTGTTGACGATGTCGACAATGGACTTGATGAGAGCGTGAACGTCGTCAAGGTCAAATGAAGCCTTTTCGAGCCCGAGCCAGGAATACAAAACGTCCATGTCAAAGACGTTGATGAGGCCAGAATCGACCATGTTCATGTCAAAAAAGGCGTACTGACGAATGTTTTCGAGTAATTTGACCGAGGGTTCTGTAGCGGTGAAGTGGGCGCATGCCTCACCAGCCAACGCTCCACGAACAAGAAACTCCATGGCCAAGGTGGTCTTTCCTGAACCGCATGTTCCCGCTGCGAGAACCGTTGAACCGTACGGGATACCTCCGCGCAGAATTTCGTCCAAGCCGTGGATTCCTGTGACGCAGCGGTCGCGTGTGTAAATACTGGTGGATTGCATGGGAACAAGAGAGAGGATGGGCCGAGGGTTGATGAAATGTTTGTACACAATCAACGCAAAGCAGCCATCAAGCCAGAGGCGTATACTCACCAGGAGTAGGGTCGTCTTGCAAACTCCATGAGTTCGATGAGAAGCGATTGTTGCCGTCCCATTCCATTGATTGCCCAGTCACCATGAACAATCCAGTGTTGCCGCCCCATTCCACTCGCATCACATCAGAAGGGGTAATCTCAGCAAGTTGAGTATAGCGAAGACTCAGTACGCCTTGTCCGTCTGCAAGCCCGTCGAGGAGCCCCACTCCGAGGAAGGAATATTGACCGAGGTCAAGAACATGGGTGGCGTTGCCCACCTCTTGACTTGAGACATCGCCCGTCATAATGGAAACGGATTTCCCAGAAAGGACTCCTGATTGAAGCAGGAGGTTGGAGGATGTCGAACCGCTCACGTGGTTGAGAGACCATCCCTTGAGAGAAATTGCGAAGTCGTTCGGGTTGTACACTTCAATCCATTCTGGCCCACTCGATGAGGGGCGTGCCATCACTTCAGTGACATGCAATTGGTTATTTTTTCGACCTCCGTCATGCACTTCTAAAATCACACGCAATCGTTCACCGTCTTGCTGGAAGGAACGGTAGGCTGTCGATGAGGATGGGGCACTTCCACGCTCGGTTCCCCCGGAAAACAAAACCAGGCCGACACGGGCTGTATCTGAGCTCTCCTCCACCTGTATCTTGAGGTATAGCGTCATGTCGCTGTCAAGACCCAAGCCTGCCGCCATACCTTCTTCAGTAACATTGTGAAGGGCAGCTATCCGCTCAAAGTCCAATCGATACTCCTGCATCAATCCCGCTTGAACACGACCGTCTGCAAGATCTTCTGCAGAGGCCTGATGCCATGAGGCAGTGGCGTTTCCATAGTCAAGCGAACCGTCGAGGGGAACAAACCAACCTTCGCTTGACGTGAGTCGGTCCAGCCCCATTGCTGCTGCTCGGTCCAAACGGTCCACATCAGGGTCGTTGGAGCCCATTTGCAATTGTGCGAGGGAAAGAAAGGCCGTTAAGATCATTAAGAATAGCGTAAAAGCGGATAGAAATTCAATGACTGCTGTCAATCCACCCTCGTCCCGCTCCGACGAGATTACCGGAGCCTTGCGCATGGTTGGCCACAGTCGGCTGAGATTCATGAGGTTGCCGCAACACAGGTTCGCTCAAGAGAGATTCCGAAAGAGTTTGACATCTCCCAGCATAAGAAAAAAAGACGCCTACCCTCCATTCCGAGCGATGAGTCTTTGAAGCACGAATGCGACGACAATATGATGAGCGAGCGCAAGCCATGGGCGAAAACCAATACGAAAGCCAGTTTTGGCTTTGTCCTCCTGCTCCTGTTTTCCTCTCTTGGAGCGCTCCTTACAAGCCCAACCAGCAGTGCTGTTGTATCGGGTTCGCTCGGATTGACGGATTCGGCATCCCCCACCGAAGATTCGTGGCATTCTTCCTTTGACACCATGACCTTATCAGTAGAGGTTAGCAATCTTTACGGGACACCATCTCCTACCAACCGAGGGTTGGCATGGTATGCTTGTGAAGGTGAGGTCACATCATCGGCATGCAAGTCAAATTATGATGAAAAAGGACTCTTTTCAATCGGTAGCATTCCTGCCTCGACTTCAATCGTCTTCACCTCAACAGATGCCTGGATCCCCGGAGGGAGCGCAGAAGGAGCCTACACCGTAGTGTTCGCCTTTGATGAAAACGACCAGAACCCTTCCGATGATGAATTGGTATTCAATGTCAACATCACGAACTTTTACGCTGATGCCATGGTTAACGAACAACACAATCCTCTCGAAACTATTGACAACTTAGCCACATATAACGGTAGCAGCGTCCTAAATACTGGTACAGATTATGCTTTCAATGCTCGAGGCCAAGCCACGATTTGTTCAGGTTGCTTCTTTGATGCAAACTTTGGCTGGCAACTTTGGGATGCAAGTGACAGCATGATGTTGAGAGAAGCCTACAGGAACATCTCAACCCTGCCTGCATGGGGAGGAATGTCCCCTTTCAACATCAACCTCCCTGCATTTTCTTTCAACCAGGAGGGAGAATATCTTCTCAAGTGGGGTGTGTTTTCGAGCACAGGAAACCCGTATGGAGACCTCAACGCAGCCAACAACTTAGCGTCTACATTATTGGTGCTCGACGACAGCATTGATCTCCAAGTTGTCGATGTATACCCCAGCCATAACTCCCAAGCATCAACCTTCTATTACGGAACTGACCGTGTCAAGGCGGACATACTCAATCAAGGGAATATGTCTGTTGAGAACATTACCGCAGCCTTCGAAGTTTACGACGGTCAATTCCAAATGGAGGTTCAAGATTCATGCGAGATCCCATTGCTTCACCCCGGTGAAAGCATCACGTGTTCCTTCAATCTTACAACAACAGGTACAAGTCGCCTGTTGCGGGTTCAACTGCCTACCATCTACCAAGCGGGGGAAGATGTACGAATGGCTGACAACCTCTTTTCCTTCAATGCAAATGTCGAAACAGGCGCCATTAACCCCTACGTGCAAACCAATGCTATAGACAACATTTACGAGAGTTCAGATGATATTGAACTGGTCGGTCGATTTAGTAGCATAGCCTCCCAACCACTCAATTACACGTGGCGTGAGGGATTCTACATCTGGGGTAACGGCCAGATGCTCAACAAAACTGGTGAAACCTTCGGGCTCGGCCACCACAACCTCACCCTCGAAGTAAGAGACCCCTTTGGCAATACTGAATACACCTATGTTGAATTTGATGTACTTAATTCAATCAACCTGAGCGTTGACCCGTACTGGACTGGCTATGCTGTAACCGAGCAAGAGGCGGACTTTGAACATGAAATCGCTTTACCCTATTTGGGTAGCAATTACGGCATAGGTGAAGGAAAGTCACCACTGATGATGATTTCCATTGACATCACACCAGCAATCGGTGATGACATGGTCCTACGGGAAATGTATTTGGATCTGAATTTGAGCCAACTACTGCCACCAAATATTGACCAATCAACCGTTGATTTGAGATATCTTCCAACGCTTGATTCAACTCTTTGGACCTACATTGAAGGCCTCGATAGTTATTCAATTGATGAAGCAGGTATGGCAAGCCTTTCACTCACCAAAGAAGGCGTGATTCTCATCGTTGGCGTCCTACCCGAAACCAACGTTACGGTTGACAATTTGAATTGGACTCGAATTTCAGGTGGACAAATTGATTTGAATTGGACAGCAGTGGGAGACATCACAAATCCATATGTCGGAGGCTGGAATATCTACAAACTGCAAGGTCTATCAGGAACGACCTTCTTCCCCGACCCGCAAGCTGGCATCAGTGAATTCATCTGGGAAGAATTAACGCGGGACTCACTCGTGACGACCATGGCACTCACTGACGAATCGTGGCTTGACCCTGAACCTTTGCCAACCGGTATCTGTGCATCGTATTCCATTATACCAATCGACAGAGAAGGGAATCCAAATTACGAGATGGCTGAGATTGCTCGAGTTGATGGTATTGCTGGCCTTGTTTGTGGGGATGCAATCCCTCCGACAACCTCAATCATTCAATTCAATCACCAATGGAGTTTTACCAACGACACTGATTGCTTTGATTACAAGAAAGACTGGTCCTTGTGCTACGTTGTGAACCTGTCCTGGACGTGGCCCGATCATGAAGCCCAAGGGGAACTCACGTGGAACCTTTACCGACTGGAGTATGCTCCCAACAACGTTGACTTGAAATTCATTACTCCAATTGCAACTGAACTCTCAGGGACACCCGGAGAACAAGGTGCATTCAATCAGAGTGGCATGCAAATTGATGGCGTTCGCCCCTATCGCACCTACTACTATGTCCTCGCCCCTATCGACAGCGTAGGCAATGAACAAATGATTGCAGACTACCCGTCAGACAATGTTGAACGCGTCTCCATTCAAGACGACTGGTGGACCTACAATCAACATCTCATCCCGCCAGAGCCCGAACCTCCCGAACCACCTCTTGGCATTCCCTGGCTGCAAAAATTAAACGATGCGACCCAGGTCTCTGAATTCCAATTCGCTGGTTTTGCACTGCTCGGTATCTTCGTTCTCAACGCCATCCTCCTCCCACTCCTACTCAAGAAGCGAAAGCGCCTCAAGAGAGTCATCGATGCACGAAAGCGCAACATCAAAGCCTCCGATGACGAATTCGATGACTTCTTCGAATGAAGTTTGGCGCGGCAGGGGAGATTCGAACTCCCGAGGTGAGACACCACTGGATTAGCAATCCAGCGCAATGGCCAGGCTATGCGACTGCCGCTCGCAAACTTGGCGACCCAAGGTCTTCTCATGAACATGACGGTGGTCAACACTTCAGTCATTCAAGTACCATGAAGCCTCAAAGAGGGCCAAGCGGACCGAGCATGGAACTGGGAATGAAGATGATGAGAACCAGTGATAAGAACATCCACCCGAGGTAATACAGGCTTCTGAAAAACGATTTCGCTGCTTTCGGCATTCGACCGTTTTCATCAAAGGGCTCATTTGGATCAATCGCCCACACAGATGCTGCATACCAGAGAGTCAAGCCTCCAGAGACAAAGGCCCAAAGAAGTGGTAGGCCAGATTCAGGCCAGAAGCAGGGTACTGACCCCAACAAAAAGAGCAACATGCAGTAGATCTTAGCTTGCTTGAGGGTGTATTCAGGCCCTTTGACCTCATTCATCATGGGAATGTTGACCTTCCCGTATTCGCCTGAACGGTACAGAGCAAGCGCCCAGAAATGAGGGGGCGTCCACAAGAAAATCAAGAAAAAGAATACCCACGGAATTGGAGAACCAAGGGCGAGCATGCTCCCTCCTGCTATGGAGTCACCTGCTGCTGCTGCCCATCCAATCAGTGGGGGAGTTGCACCTGCAATACCGCCGATGACAATGTTTTGTGGTGTACGACGTTTGAGCCACATTGAGTAAACAAAAACGTAGAACAACACTGAAAACAAGGACCAAAAGGCTGCTTTCACGCTTACCAAGAGAAAGAGGCTGGAACCGACCAGAGCAATGATGCTACCAAAAACCAGAGCAAACTGAGGCGTTGCATGTCCTTGGGGAACGGGGCGATTCATGGTACGGCGCATGTGGGGGTCAATGTCAGCATCGTACCACATGTTGATGGCGTTGGAACCACCAGCGGACAAGGTCCCACCTACCACAGTAAGAGCGATGGTGCCAAAGGTATCTATCCAAGAACGATCGAGTTGGATGACATCGTAGCGTGCGAGCGTATCGTGAACCAATATCGCACAAATCGCAGTGATCTGAAGCAGGACAATGACTCGGAGTTTCATCAATCGAATCATGACCTTCAAGAGGCCGGGGTGTTCAAGTTCAGAGGTTTCTGAAGCTTGAGAATCTGTCATTCTTGCTCAGCCCCGAGGATTCGGTTTGATTCTGAACAAAAGCGCATGCAGAACATCAAAAACACGGCAGACAGGAATGCTCCAACTCCGACGACAAGGTGGAGAAGAGAAAGCCACTCCGGGAAATCTCCGACCTTTGCGAAAACGATGTATGAACCACCGACCATGACGTTGACCAGCCAAATACCGGTGGTGATTTCTCCAAACCGAACCAATTCCTTTGCTCCATCTCGCCCCTCTGAAGAGGTACGGAGGTTTGATACGCCGAGAATCAGAACCAACCCAACCACAAGAGCTCCAAATCGATGAATCATTTGAATGAAAATCCCTGGGCCTTCAATCGAAGGAAGGAAGGAACCTTGACATTGAGGCCACCCCGTTGGGAAGCCAACCGAGCAACTTTGGTTGTATTGTCCTCCAGCAGAGGATGAAACCCAAGCACCAAGAACCAACAACAAGCCTACGGCTCCAGCCATTGCGTTGGCTCGGGAGGTGTGGGCGTTCACAAAGTCCGGAGGTGAACGGAGGAAGGCCCATCGTGCCCCCTCCCGTATTCTCATTTCCATGAATTGCCAAAGCAAACCTGCGGTGAAGATACAAGCGAGTGATAGGTGGAGCGCAACGGTCCAATCCGCATTGTCATAACGTACGGTAATGTATCCAGCAGTGGCCTGAATAACCAACAAGGTCGCAGAGAACACCGAACTTTGAACCACCCGTTTACCATAGGTCTGCCGTGTTCTGTATGCTAACAACACGTTCAAGATGATGGGCAAAGCGATAACACCGACTAAAAACCGATGAAACCACTCAACAAAAATTTGGAAGGTGGTGTAACGGTGGTCTTCGCCTCGCGAATCGATTTGTTCAGGATTCTCATCCCAATACGCCTCCTGCTCTTCTTCGGATACATCAAAATGCCAGGTTCCAAAGCAGGTAGGCCATTCAGGGCAGGACTCACCTGCGTCATTGATTCGGATGCTCCCACCGACGATAACAATGAGCAGGGCCATAACGGCCAGAACCAGCGGGAGGGTTGACGGGCGACGCCAAACCGACTGTTCCATGTTGCACCGTGGGAGCAGACCCCTTTTGAACAAATGCCTCCACCCCTGTGCATGGGGTCGGCCTTTCGTATGGCTTTGGTGCTGGCCGTTTTGATGTGCATTCCGTCATATATCTCACAGTCCCAACCCGTTGAAGATACCTCGGAAACAACCCAAGGCCATCTCCTTGATGTCCGCTACCTTTCCTACGAATGTCTGACCTCCTCAATGTGCGAACCGACTCAACCCGATCACCTCATCGAATACTTCAGTGCAGATTGGTGCGAGCCTTGCCTTCAGGTCTCAGATCAACTGAACAATTACAGCGAACCTACGAGCGTGATTCTACAACATCACCCCTCGACGTTGGACGAGACGTTTCTGTCCGATTCAAAATTGCGCTTTGACATCGAGTACCGCTTGCTATTCTATCCATCGATCGTTGTTGATGGCTCCTTCCTGCTCACGGGCTCACGCCAAGCCATGGACCTCAACACCACCGCGGCAAACTCAACCGCCAATTGGAGTGGTTTTGATTCTATAGAGTACGCCAATGGCTCGCTGTCATGGAATGCCTCAAGCGGCGATGTCGTGCGGATATGGAAACTTGAACCGACACCTCATACCACTCTTAACCGAATGCATAGCAACCTTGCTCGCCACCTCATATCGGTCCCGTTGAATGGTTCATCCGTACCCTTCGACATGAGTGATCTAGCCGAAAATACGAGTTTTGTAGTCATGCTCGAAAACGAGGGTGTTCGTCATCTCAGTGCAGGCTCTTTGGCGCCTACTGGACTTGTTGATGTCAGCCCAGTGGATGAAATGGATACTGCCTCCGCCTCCTCAATGGCTCCTTCAAATCTTGCTCTGATCGTCGCCGCTTTCCTCATCGCTTTGTTGACCCCAGCCTTCATTCTTCAACGCAATGTAATGATAGGAAACCGACAACAAGATCTCATGGTGAGCCAGGCAGAGGAGTGAGGTAGGTTCAAAAAGAGTAGGTCGCTCGGCTACTTGCGAATTACGTTCGCAGGTGCCCACCATGGTCAAGCCAGCACGACTCCACACACGATTTGAACGAGCACGAATTATTGGCGCACGCGCCCTCCAAATTGGAATGGGTGCCCCTCTCTACGCCACCGAAGAAATCCTTCGTGACGAATTCAAGGAAGAATTGATTTCTCTCTACGGTCTTGAAGAAGCTGCCATTCGTTTCGTACTTGACCCTCTCAAGATCGCTCTCTATGAATATGAGAATCACTTGATTCCCATTGACATTGACCCTCACGAATGAGGTGAGCCATCTGAGGAAAAGCCGTAAAACTCGGCTTCCCTGACATCTGGCAATTGCTCTCGCTTTACCAAAAGGGTACGAACCGCCCATAAATCAACGAACACGCGGTACTTTGTGGTAGCGTCGAGGTAATCAACGCCGCTCGAGCCACCTGTACCCATTCGACGCCCAATCATCCGTTCAACCATGCGTGCGTGGTGTGTCCGGAAGAGCAACATCGATTGTTCGAGTTCAACGAAGCTGTCAATGAGCCGACGTGGCCATGACAAAAGAGGTAAATCACGATATGATTCAATGAAGAGAAGCCCCGCACGCGCCCTGTGGAGTATTCCTTCCGGCAGGAGGAAGGCCTCTGCTCCAATCCGGCTGGATTCAATGCGTGGACGTATGCTCGCCTCGTCCCCGTGACCAATGGCCACCATGTGGGCAATAACTTCCTCTCCGTGAAGTTGCATAGCCTCGAGGTGCCCTGAAACATAATCCATCACTGATTCATGGTCGTCCTTCGAATCTGGGGTCGAACCGTGAATGGGTGTTCGCGCCAACCAAGCGATCAATGCATCATTGAGAGATGGCGATTGATGGGTATTTTGATAATCCTTCAAGGCCTGTTGGGGAACCTTTCCTTCTTGGGCTAACTTTTCCATGTGAGCCAGAGGGTCCATTCCACCAACACGCTGCTCTTGTTCCAACCCCAAAAGGATTTCAAGTTCACGCATTTGCCAGGATTCAAATCCTGAGGAGGTGCCCAACCTATCTCTGAAAGCAAGGAAATCTTGAGGTGCGAGTGTTTCCATCACCTTCCACTGGTCTGCCAAAAGCCGAAATATCTCACTTACGCGTTCAAGATGCCTGACGATTTTGGGAATGGTATGTTCTTCCACTTTGTCTTGAACCAGGAGTTCACGAGCTTCTTTGAGTTCTCTTAGGATTAACTTGAACCACAACTCAAAGGTTTGGTGAACGACAATGAAATGCATTTCATCGTGGGATGGCGCTGGAGAATAGCCCTCTGGACCATCTTGTAATTTCAACAAGGATTCTAATTGGAGGTAATTCCCATATGTCATCCGATGCGAGGGAGGGTTGCCGACCATGATGCACCTTGTGACAGAGACCACATGAACCCTTCACTCACTTCTTCAATACAGACGCCTTCAACAGGTGATTCCCCCCTCGCCATTGAGACAATTTGAATCTCTTTGCTATAGCGATTGAATACATAACCCTCATAGAGCGAATACGAAACCCGTCCTTATGGGCGTACCAATAGAAGCAGTGCGAAATTGGCTCGCTGACTACGACAAAGACGCCATAACCATTGGCGTGGTTGCTTCGCACTCATCGCTTCAGATCCTCCACGGTGCCCGTCAAGAGGGTTTCAAAACTCTCGGTATTGCAGTCGGAGAAAATCGACGTCGCTTCTACAAAGCCTTCCCAGGAGCAGACCCTGATGAATGGCTCATGCTTGATGACTACCGTGAAATGCTTGACCATGCAGATTGGTTCCGCGAAAAGAACGTTATTATCGTACCACATGGTTCTCTTGTCGAATATTTAGGTGCCACAAATTTCAGAAATTTGAACGTCCCAACCTTCGGGAATCGCAACATCTTGCACTGGGAAAGCAGCCGTGCCCTGCAGCGTCAATGGTTGGAAAGCGGGGGCTGTACGATGCCGCAAGTGATCGAAGACCCGCACAAAATCGATGGACCTGTAATTGTCAAGTATGCCGGAGCAAAGGGTGGGAGAGGCTACTTTATCGCCAGAGACTACCGAGACTTCCGCCGAAACGTTGACATCGAAGAGGAATTTACTATCCAGGAATATGTTCTTGGATGTCGCTATTATCTGCATTTCTTCTTTGACCCGCTTTCAACAGACGGTTATCAAGTCCAAGGACGAGGTGCACATGCGGGAACATCACTGGGTCGACTCGAATTGCTTTCAATGGACCGTCGGGACGAGAGCAACGTTGATGAATTTTACAAATTGGGTTCACTGCGCGACCTCCGTGAAATGTCACTGGAACCTTCCTTTGTGGTCACAGGCAACCAACCAGTTGTCATCCGTGAATCCTTGTTGCCAAAGGCCTTTGAAATGGCAGAAGGGACTGTTGCTGCATCCTACAACCTTGAGGAAGCGTCTCGTGGTATGCTCGGACCATTCTGTCTCGAGACCATTGTTACCGACCAACTCGAATTCAAGGTATTCGAGATCAGTGCGCGTATTGTAGCGGGCTCCAACCCCTTCGTTGGAGGTTCACCCTACTCAGACATCAACGAACCCTTCATGTCAACCGGACGGCGGATTGCTCGCTCGATCAAGAAGGCCCTTGAAGCAGGCCGTTTGGATGAGATCGTCTCCTGATTGGTTCAGTCATCATCAGACTGTCCGTCCATGAGAGCGTCAAGGTCAGGTGCACCTGGTAACATAGCATCCTCTTCTGTCGTTTCAGTGGCGGCTTCATCCAGATCAATGTCCTCATCTTTTGTCTTTGAGGATGCACCTTCTTCTGCCAAACGAATTTCTTCTTCAATCTCTTTTCGACGTGCTTCTCGCTCTTCAGGCGAGGGTAAGGTGAATTCTGCCACCATCATGATGGGGTCGCCACTTGACAGTTCGCTTGTGTACTCGAGGAGGTCATTGCCGGCGTTGACAATCACTTGGAACTTCGTAGGATCCTTGCTGCGTCGCTTGTTGTGCTTCTTGTAATAGTGAACGTAGACTTGGTATTTTCCTGCGGGTGCCTTCCCGTCTTGCCAGAATACGTTTTCAACTGGCTTGCGGGTTTCTGCACGAACGTTTGCATCAACGTCAAGTTCTCCACCGCAAGCAGAGGTTTTGTTACCACCGTGAATTCGCTCTCCTGACGGGCACACAATGTGCAGGTCAAGATCATTGTAGTTATTCCACATCAATGAGACTTGAACGTCGGAAGAAGAAGCCCCCTCACGTTCAAGACGTGCCTTGAGCTCAGACATGGCGCGTTGTGCTGCTTCTCGTGACTCGAGCATTTCTTGCTCCCTTGCAGCTTCGATTTCAGCAACACGTTCTTGTTCAGCAGCAGCAATGTCTGCTTGGCGTTGTTCTTCAATCTCGGATATTTTTTCATCGACTTCTGGCACATCAACACCAGCAGCACGTAGTTCTTCAGCAAGTTCTTTTCGACGAGCTGCTCGTTCTTCTGGAGATGGAAGGGTAAATTCTGCTACCAGCATGATTGAATCCCCGAGGGAAAGTTCGCCGTTGTACTCGAGCAGATCGCCTCCTTGATTGACGATCACTTGGAACTTTGTCGGGTCACGACTTCGTCGCTTCTTATGCTTCTTGTAGTAGTGAACATACACCTGGTATTTCCCAGCAGGTGCCTTTCCATCTTCCCAGAACACGTTTTCAACTGGCTTACGAGTTTCAGCACGAACGTTGGCGTCAACGTCGAGTTCTCCACCGCAAGCAGAGGTTTTGTTACCACCGTGAATTCGTTCTCCGGAGGGACAAACCACATGCAGGTCAAGATCGTTGTAATTATTCCACATCAGTGAAATCTGAACGTCTGAGGAAGACGCTCCTTCACGCTCAAGGCGAGCCTTGAGTTCAGCCATGGCTCGTTGTGCTGCTTCTCGTGACTCGAGCATTTCTTCTTCCCGTGCCGCTTCAATTTCAGCAAGACGGGCTTCTTCTGCTTCTGCAAGTTCCGATTGGCGAGTGGATTCCCGCTCAGCTGCAAGACGAGCCTCCTCAATATCTCGTTCACGTGCCCTGCGTTCCATTTCTTCATCTTCAAGACGTTGGGCTTCTTCGGCTTGGCGTCGTTGAGCATCCAATTCCTGCTGACGACGGTTTTCTTCGTCGTCATTTTTGGCATCACGGCTTTGATTGAATCGGTCTTCTGCGAGTTGACGGTCACCATGGTTTTGTTGTCGCAGCATGTCTTGGACGTTTGCGAGTTTACGATCAAGATTCTTTTTGGCTTTACCAAAACCCATTCCAGATTGTTGACTCATCAGGCCTTCTGCCTTCATGCCGGATTGAATATTAACTTGAGCTTCTCGTCGCATGACGATAAACATCAAGCCGAGAGCAAAGGCTCCTCCAAGGACAATCGTCACGATGTAGTCTTCGAGCGCCATACAGGTCGGGGATGGAGAACTACCTCTTGAATCATGCGTTAGCACATTCTGTATCGGTTAACTGAGCGGAACAATAAGATAGGGTGCCTTTGATGATTGAACATGCGAGAAGTAACGTTGACGTGGTCGAGGGAAGCCCTCGGTACGACATCATTCTCACAATTGGATGAAACAGTTCAAAAATTGAGCATTATGGGACATTTGAACATCACCAGAGATGGTGTCAGACAAATTGCGATGCCAGTTTATCGAGACGGAAAGAGTTCGGCGGATATGGAAGCGATTGATTTCATCACCGTTGAACAACACCTCAACGAACGGGAAAGTGATGCGCTGGTTATTTGGAACGAACACCCACTTGTTTTGCTTGCTTCGGGAACTGAAAATATTCACATCTTGCCACCCTATGAATACGAAGACGGAGCCATCACAGTCACCGTTCGCGGACTGCCTGACGCTATCTCCACCTTCGTGAACCTCTGCAAAGCTTTTCTACCGCCTAACAAGATTTCAGTCCAAACTATTCAGCAACAGAATGAGTTATTCAAAGAACTCCTCACCAATCGCCAATACGAATGCATAACACTTGCCTCCCTACACGGTTATTACGAGTCGGAACGAAAGGTCACCATACAAGGACTAGCCGAAGTCATGGGCATTGCTCGCTCAACCTTCCAAGAGCACCTTCAAGCGGCTGAAGAGGCTATTTTGCGATGGTCGAGTGAACAACTTCGATGATTGTGAAGAAACAAACCTTTGATGAAGAGGGGAGTCTGCGTTAAATCATGGACAAAGCCTCTCGGCTTGAGAAAATCCTGCCCAACGGCCGTGGAGTTTGGATTCCAATCGACCACGGTGCATCCGATTATCCAACTGAAGGGCTTGTCGATCTAGAAGGGACCATCAAGGCACTCATTCGTGCAGAGGTTGATGTAATATTGGCGCAAAAAGGCGTTGTGAGCCATTTCAGCCATCTTTGTGAGGGCACGAATACCTCAATGGTGATTCACTATTCTGTTTCGACACGCCACGGTGGCCCACAGTCTGACAATAAGATACTTGTCGGGCACGCTGATGAAACACTTTCACGCGGAGGAATCGGAGTCTCCAGCCAAATCAACCTTGGGAGTCGTTGGGAGCCTGAGATGGTCGAACGCATGGGAGAATTAAACCGACAAGCCCACAAACTTGGACTGCCATCCTTTGGCATGGTATACGCCAGAGGAGAACATCTCATTCCCCAAGAAGATGACTTGACCGGAGGTCAGGCACATGGGGTACGTCTCGCATTTGAGTTAGGTTGCGATGCAGCGAAGTCTGTTTGGACCGGAGACTACGAAAGTTTCCAGCAAGTTGCTCATGCTGCACCAATCCCCGTGCTTGTCGCTGGTGGCCCTGCATCTGGAAAAGCAAAGGAAGTATTGGATTTAATCCGCCAAGCCCTTGATGCAGGTGCACGTGGGATTTGTATGGGCAGGCAAATCTTCGGCCATCCACAAATCGAAGGACTCGCACGGGCCGTTGTCATGCTCGTTCACAAGAATGCAACTGTTGAAGAAGCGATGCTTGAACACAACCTTTGAGGGATTTTCATGGAATTGTGGCTCCGAGATGACGGAACAGCAGACCATGATTCGACTGAAGGCATTGACCGATATTGGAGAAAGAACGTGGAGAAAGAACAGGATCTCTGCGTCAAAGATGGAAAACTGTACGACATCAACGGGCTGATTGGGGCACACATCATCATACGAGACGGTCAAACCCAAAGCGATGGCATCCAATATATTGGCACCGCAGATTGGCTTTTGATCGAATGCGAAACATGGTCGATGATCCCCCTTGAAAATCTCATTGCCGCTCGGGAAGGAAGCCACACAAAAATCGCCGCAGTGATCACCTCACCGATTCAAGCACAAGGGGCTGGATTTGCACTTCAGCAAGGAGTTGACGCCCTGGTAATGAGCGGTCAACACGAACTCATAGAGGCTGCACTAAGCGTCAAATCTCAACGCTATGAAACACCTCCAACTTCAGTACTTGCCACCGAGGGTAGTGGCCATGAAACACTTTCTCATTTGGAGGTGGTGCGGGTCGAGAACGCCGGCCTCGGTGACCGCTTCTGCCTCGATTTCCTCTCATTGCTCCATCAAAACGAAGGGGTGCTCGTCGGTTCAAGTTCCGATACCCTGGTGTTGGTTCATTCGGAAACTGTGCCATCCACATTTGTTCCAACAAGACCGTTTCGAGTGAACGCTGGTTCCCCCCACGCTTACATTTTGATGGCGGATCGAACGACGAGATACCTCAGCGAACTGGTTGCTGGTGATGTCGTTCAAGCAGTCAACGTAAAAGGAGAAACTCGAGATATCATCCTTGGACGTATCAAAATAGAACAACGACCTATGCTCAAAATATCATGTATCGCAATCAACATCGATAGCAGGAAGAATAAAAAAGTCCATGTATTCCTACAACAAGCAGAAACAGTACGACTTATCGATTCCGAAGGGGCGGTCAAATCCGTAACTGAACTCAACGCCGGAGATGTGGTGATGGGACGGCACGGGTCCGAAGCGCGCCATCTCGGTGTCGCTATTTCCAGTGCTGTTGAGGAGCGATGAAGGCATGGCAGTACTCGGGAAAGGTTCAGCGCATGGTGCGTGTAGCCTTCTCCATGCTGCTGCTCTTGGATATGGGGCGAGCATCGCTCTGAACCTTCCGATCACCGTTCGGTTACTTGACAGGCCCAGCAAGCGCGAAGTCACCGATAGTGACTCCCTGCTCGATACCGTTCTCGATGTTTGGCTTGAGGCAACCCATCCACTACCTGAATCGTATGAAAAAGATGAGCTCCATTGGGGTGTGAACTCAAAGATTCCAATCAAACAGGGTCTCAAATCATCTGCTGCAACGAGTATTGCTGCACTTCGTGCACTCTGTGATGCAACCGAGACCCAACTCGAACCAGCGGACCTCGTCGCCCTATCTGCCCGAGCACAATTGAATGCGGGTGTTTCCCTAACAGGGTCAATCGATGATGCATGGGCTTGTGCAACCAAGGGGTGGAAGTTAATTGACGTTCAAGCACCCATCGCAGAGGGCGTTTTGCTGACTGGCGAGGGTCCCAAGAGTGATGATTGGACGATTTTACTCGTCCTACGTGGTGAACGTGAACAACAGCCCGTGTTGGAAGATTTTGCTCCACATCTTCGACCTTATCAACAAGCCCTCAACGCACTGCAAGACGGAAACGAATTGGTTGCAATTACATGGAACGGCCGTGGAACAGTCGCAGCATTGCGTGATATTCAAGGTCGAAAGATGAGCAATGATTCATTCATGAACAGCGCTCGCTCTGCTGGTATTTCGGGTTCTGGCCCTGCCCTTGTCGTCATCGTTCCCCGTCATGAAACACCAACGATTGAGCGACTCAAGAAATGGTATACTACGCACTACAAGGACATCGAAATCATTGAAACTTCATTTTTATCCGATGAAACAGATGACGAATTGGAGTGAACACCTTCTTGAAGGCCGGAGATTTCGGCCAATTGAGCATCATGCACATGCATTTGGGCGAGTCGTTGCAGGTACACCTGTTCGGATCCAGCCATGGCCCCTTCGTTGGTGCAACGCTTACCGGTATGCCAAAGGGTATCCTGCGTCATGATGATGTTATTCAAGAAGCCATGACCATGCGTCGCCCTGGCGGAACGTATAGCAGCAAGCGAAACGAAGTCGATGATGTCCTGTGGCTTTCTGGTTTTGAAAACGGTATCACCACTGGCCAGGTCATTGAGTGCCGAATCATGAATAACGATGTTCGTTCAAAGGATTACAGTTTCTTGCCCGACCACCCCCGCCCAGGCCACCAAGACATGGTCATGATGAAGCGGACCAAAGGAGAAGCGGACCTACGAGGTGGAGGTACGTCCAGTGCACGAATGACTGCTCCTCTCGTCGCTTTGGCAGCACTCATCAAACCTTGGCTTGGCCTGAAAGGTGTCAATGTCGAAGCGCATGTTGGAGCCATTGGAACCATAGAAGCGATGCCCATGTCCGAATCTCCACCTCGCTGGGCCAATGAAACCTGCAAAGAATTACGCTGCAGAGACCCAGATGCAGCTCTCAAAATGGCAGAACTCATCACTCTGTCCAGAAAGCAACGGGATTCCATCGGTTCAAGGGTTGACCTCTGTTTGAATGGACTCCCCCTTGGCGTTGGTGAACCATGGTTTGACGGACTAGAACCTGCACTTGCACGGGCCATGATGTCGATTCCAGCAGCTCGTGGCGTTGAATTTGGGCGTGGATTTGGAGTCCAAACGATGCGAGGCAGTGAACATAACAGCCCCTGGGGGGGTACTGCCGAACTTCCAATTCTTGAGGGCGAACGCCCAGACGGTGCGTTGGCGGGCTTGACAACGGGTTCACCAGTTCATGTTCGAGTTGCCTTCAAGCCACCTTCAAGCATCCCTCAAGAACAAGTCACATTGAATCTCAAAACCAACGAAAAGGAAGCGCTTATTGTGAAGGGACGACATGATCCTGTTCTTGCTCCTCGCGCGGTCGCCGTAGTGGAAGCCATGGCCACACTGGTGCTTGGTGACCTCATGCAACGTGGAGGTTTTATCGATGAATGAATACCCTGAAATCCATAAATTCGGAGGTTCCTGCCTGCGTGACTCAAGTGATTTGGATAAAATTGCAGAAGTCGTTTTCAATATGGAAGGTCCCATTGTGGTGGTCGTCTCCGCATTTTGGGGCACGACCGACCGTTTGATGCGAGCTGCAAAGGAACCCAGGTATGCGGGCCGTCTCGTCAATGATTTGGAGAGTCAACATCTTCGCTTTGCTCCATCCCTTCCCGATTCTGACCTCTATCCGGTCTTTCAAAAAGTGCTCAAGGGAATCGAAGATTCCTTGGATGAACTCGCTGAAGACAAACCCAACCCGCAGGCATACAATTGTCTGCTTGCCTCAGGTGAACGCCTTTCAGCCTTGGTCGTGGCACATGCATTGAACATGCACGGTCTTGAAGCACACCCTGTCGGAGCAGAAGACATTGGCCTCCACCTCAACGGAGTCAACACAGCCAATAGCGTGGATTTGATTAAGTCAAAGAAGAACCTGGATCGTAAGGCCCTGTATGGAATCCCAATTGTAACAGGGTGGTTTGGCGAAGGGGATGACGGTAATATTGCACTCCTGAGTCGAGGTGGAAGCGATCATACTGCCACGGCTTTGGCAGCGTTGCTGAATGCAAAGCGTGTGGTCTTGTGGAAGGATGTGATTGGTATCTACCCGGTGAATCCACGCTGGGGAATTCAATCTGCAGCCATCCCATACCTCGGCTACGGAGAGGCAATGGATTTCGCAAGCACTGATGCCACCATCATCCACCCTGCTACAGTTGAACCCATCTACTCCCTCGGCATACCTGTCGAAATTCGACATCTCCACCGATACAGCACAACACATTCTGGTACAGTTATTGGGCCAGACATCGAGGATGATACCACCATCAAAGGTATTGCCTGTGTGCCAAAAGTGGTTTCAGTTGATATGGATGTTCAATACATTCCCAACACCGCCACTGCACTTTCAGAGGTTCTCAGCAATCTCGAAGAAGCCAACATCCGGATTTGTTCCTTCGAAGCGACGCCGACACGTTGGCGCTTTGTCATCCCCCAACACGAGATTCATCGCTGCCTTCAACTGCTCGAGAAACGCTATACAGAAATCAATCACACCTACTACGCCGCAATGCTTTCCTTCATCGGTAGCGCTGCAGCAGAGCACATGCGTTTGAGTATGGCAAAGGGGTCATGGTCTAACGATATCATTGAGGCCCGAAAAGGAGCGCCACATTTCCTAACACAGCGTCAAGATCTTTCCAAATTGATGGAAGAAATGATGAGTGCGTTGTCAATTGGTACCAAGTGAGTCGTTTTGACTCACTCTGCTTGCTTCTCACGGAAGCGTTGCAGGTGTGTTGGAAGGTTCAGCCCGAAGAGGATGCCAACGGTGATGAACACAAAGAGCGTACCCAATGCTACTCCATAAACTGAGGTCAATTCTACAGATTCCTCCATTCGAAGGGATGTATCACTTGAAAAGATGCCAACTATCCTTGGCAGAATGGTATTCGCAGAGAGAACAAACCAGGCAAGAAGCGTCGCAATAATGGGGTTAATCACCAAGGAGCGATGATATTTGGACACAATTTTCTTTGGATTCATCACGTAGACTTCGTTGGTGCGTATGCTGGTATCAAGCATTGAGTAGCGAATGACACCGTTGCTCAGTTCAAAATACATGATCAAAAGGACGGAGTAAACAACCACCAAGATGGCGAGCACGAAAGGATTGTCTTGGGGTAGGATATTATCGTTGGCAAGTGATGTCTTTGAAGAAGCAAAGCGCAAAATTGCGAGAATGAACAGGACGTTGCTTCCAAGAGAATAGCGTGCATCTCGCTTGAAGGTACCAATGAAGCCACAGACCGTTGCGCCACTGATAATCACCAATTGCATAATGTTAGCGAAACCAAGACTGCCGAAGAGGATGTACCACATCGTTCCGTCAGGTGGCGAGATAAGGTAGGTGAGGAAAGCGAGGGCAACCAAAACACCGTAAACGGCAATCTGGAGGTTTTGGACCATCTTATCGGGAGGCAGGAATTTCATTTTTGGGACGAGAGGTCCACCGAGAAGGCTTTCGATGAAGGAAGGGATTTCCACCGTTGGAATGGCGTCTTGAGGGATAGCGCTCCCAGAGCCAACTTGACCAGCAGCCTTCTTTCTTGATGGGGCGGCTGATCGCACGCTCTTACCGTCGTAAAGGTGGGATGTGTCGGATGATGGCTTATTGATGGTCATCGTTATTCACCTCAGAATCCTCTTGCTCCAGCAAGGGCAGTTGACAGGAGCATGTCAGGCTCCCAATCCATTATGTTGACACCAAGACCACGAAGCTCGCCGATTAAGACATCTCGTTCGGTCTTCATGACTTCGTAGCCAGTTCGATCAAGCCGCTTCGCATCAAACTCAAATTCAAGTGATGATGGAGTTAAAACGGTCACGTCAAAGTCACGTGCTCGGAAGTCACGTAGAGCGTTGACGATGGTTGGGTCGTCTTCTAAGTTTGAAAGGAAGATGATTGGACTTCCCTTGTTGATATGAGGTAGAATCCTGTTAACGACGACCTGAAGCGGAATGTTACCGCGCGCTACTGCTCCTGCTAACTTCGTGAGGATCACGTAGAGTTGCTTCTTACCTGTGTCTCGGTCAACGCTAACGACTTCATCACCATACACGATGACACCAACTGAGTCACGGCGGCCAAGGAAATACTTGGCCAACGAAGCGGCTGCTCGAGTGGAATACACCAAGGCATTGCGAGACACGGGCCCTGTTTCGGCGACAGCGCGGGAATCAACGATGATGATGATATCCGAAACAGCGTCACGCTCACGTTCGTTGACCATAAGTTTCCCCGAGCGTGCGTATGCGGACCAGTTGATGGCACGGAATGAATCCCCTTCGAAGTATTCACGAAGGGAATAAAATTCAGAACCTGGACCGGGTTGTCGAATGTTGACGGCACCTGTGAAAATCTTAGGTACACGTGACTTGACGAAGGTCTCTTTGAGATCTTCCATCTTGGGGAACACAAGGAAGTCGTTGTAGACATGCAATTCCTTTTCCTTGTGGAATAACCCGAAGGCGTCTTGAATGCGGACGGTCACTGGACCGAGGCTGTAAAAACCACGGAGTGGGCATTCTACGGTGTATTCAATGAAGGTCTCACGACGTGGTCCGAGTTCCATCAAGATGTAATTGGCACCCTCTTTGATGCGCATTACTTCAGGAACTCGGTCGCGGACTTCCAAGATTTTAGGTAGCGAGGACGTATTTTGCATCCTCAAGGTGACGTTCAGTTCTCCGTCTTCAAACATGCGAGCGCTGGAGAGTTTACGCATAGCAACAACGCTGCCGAGCGCTACTCCCTCTTCGCCTGTCCATTCTTCTGCGCGACGACCACTTGCGGATACGTCTGCGTGATTTCCTACGAGTGCAGCCCATGTAAGGAACACAAAAATAACCACGGCTATCGTCACGAGTTGGGAATTTCGAAGCGTAAGGCCGAGCATATACATGGCAACAGCTAGGCTGCCAAGCATGGCTGACTTACGACTCCACATGTTCATTCACCTCGATGTTGGTACTCAAACAGTTGGTACGGGAACTTCTCGTAGGATGGCTTGAATCACTTCACCGGCTTCAAGACCCTTGATTTGATGTTCGGGTTTGAGGATGATACGGTGGGCGATGGCCAGTTCTGCGATGGCTTTGACGTCATCAGGCGTCACGAAGTCACGACCGCGAAGAGCGGCTGCGGCACGTGAAGTCTTGAGCAGAGCTTGGGAACCACGGGGAGATGCGCCGACAAGAACACGTGGATCCTCACGGGTTCGAGAAACGACTTCCACCATGTACATGCGAAGAGCAGGGTCGACGTAAACGTCTTCACAGGCTTGTTGCATTGCGATAACACGGGATGGGTCGGTGATAACATCGACGTCTACTGCATCCTTACCACGGCTGATACGGCGTGAGAGGATTTCGTCTTCATCTGCACGGTCTGGGTAACCAACGGACATTTTGAACATGAAACGGTCAAGTTGTGCTTCAGGAAGCGGGTAGGTACCTTCTTGCTCGACGGGGTTTTGAGTGGCCATAACAATAAATGGTGCTGGCAACTTGTGGGTCACCGTACCGATGGTCACTTGCTTCTCTTGCATAGCCTCAAGCAGAGCTGCTTGGGTCTTGGGAGGAGCACGGTTAATCTCGTCAGCGAGAAGAAGGTTGCAGAACAAAGGACCGGGCTTAAAGGTAAATTCACCCTTCTTAGCGTCGTAAATGTTCGTACCAGTAATGTCCGCAGGGAGCAAGTCAGGCGTGAATTGGACACGCTTGAAGTCACAGCCAAGTGCATCGGCAAAGGTGTTGGTCATCAACGTCTTTGCCAATCCTGGATAATCTTCGAAGAGAAGGTTACCGTTTGACAGAATGTTGATCAACACATTGTCAATGACGTGTGACTTACCGATAATGACCTTTTGAACTTCGGCTGAAATTGCTGATGCAATCGCACCGACGGCCTTGAGGCGTTCTCGGACTTCTGGGGTACTCTGGTGCTTCGGCTGGGCCGGAGCGGCCGGCGCTGCAGGTGCAACAGGTGCGGCGGGTGCTGCAGGTGCCATGGGGATGGCAGGTGCTGGCGGGGCCACAGGTGCTGCTGGCGCTGCAGGTGCTGGCGCGGGCGGGGCTGCTGGGGGGGCTGGGGGTTGCATGTCTCTATTCCTCCTTGTTTCAATTACCCCAACGACGTATGTGAGGGATCAATTCCCTTAATTCATCGTTGGAGAAGGCTCGGTTGGAACTCACAAGTTCAACCAATCTGGGTTCCCGCACCATTTGCATTATCTCGGCGGGTGATTTGCGTGCGAATTCGTCGCGCGTCAAATCGTTGAAATTGCGAACCTTTGACAAAAATGCATCACGGGTTCGCCGTTGGTATTGGGAAGGGTCAACTTTCGTTGGTCGTTCCCGGAATCGCGTTAAGTCAAAGACGTGACGCCAATTTTCTTTCTCTGGAACCACCATGATAGCGATGGCCAAGAGGGCAAAGAGATTCGAGATGATGAGCCACTTGAGGACACCATCACTGGTGAGGAGAACGATAGCACCCATGGCTTCGGTGAATGGCATCGAGAGGGCGCTTGAGATGTGTCGGCTTTCGTCGAAGACAAGGTTGAACTTGGAGGAGAAACTCCTGATTTGAGTTGACAGTTCGGTGTTATCAAATTCCATCATGTCTTCGATGAGTGCAGTGAAGTAGAGCGAATTGCCGCGCCAGGTCGTGTCGCCAAGTCCCTTGTTGAGGCCTTCGGAGTCCGTATCCCAACACATGTGAGCGTGCTGAACGTAAAGCGGTGAATCGCATTGTTGTTTTCCGGTTTCTTCAGCCGTATCTTGGTCCCAGAGGTGGTTGGCGAGAACAGAGTGGTCGGATACGAACACGATGCTACCGGTTGCTGAAAGTTCGCCGTAGTCTCCACCTGCAGAAGTAGAGCGTTGGTCAAGCACCGTTTGGCCGGGATAGTCAATACGAATAATGAGTCCAGTTTCGCCTTCACCCAATGTCGGGTTTGATTCGCCACGACCCAAATCAATTTCCGCTGAGGTCGAAGCGTGGGCAAGAACGCTCACAGTACGTCCTTCGTCTGCCTGCTCGTCAAGCACTTGAATGGCTGTGGGGCGGTGGAAGAGAACGGGCATTCGGCAATCGTCGACCTCGCGGTTGTCTACGTCTTCTTGTTGACAAGGCGTTGCTTTTTCCTCACCCATGGTCGTCACGTCTTGCGAAACACTTGCTACGGCCCAGATTTTCTTGGTATCTGGTGAAACACGCTCGCCGTTGTCCGTGGTGACCTCGTAATACCGCCCGGTATTGATGTCATCACGAATCGGTGCGTCAAAGTATTTCACGCCAAATTCTTCTGCAACCAATTGAGCATTGGTCGAGTTAGAGGCGAGAATGACTTTGCCCGCACGTTCGGTGACAAAGTTGTGAATCGCCGCTGCTTCAGCTGCATCGAATGGCTTTTCTGGAGCTGCGATCACAAGAAGGGTCCGGTGAGGATCCTGCCAATCATTGACCAACATCGGTGTTGACATGGTATTGGCTACGTTGTAATCTTCAAAATCAGCCCGCATGGTAGTAAGTTGCTGTTCGGAGTAATCATCCTCGTTTTGGTACGGGGAGAAGACCGTTGTCTTTCCTGAGGAAACGACGGCGATAACGGCAGTTGAAATAACGACAGAAACGAGAAGGCCGACCATGAGCCATGCTTCAAGGCTCAATCCAGTTCGTTCTGCTTCTGCCACAATTATAACTCCAAACTGACGCGACACGCCACATGTACAGGCTTCGGAGATTCGTACCACTCATAATGGTTGCTCTGAAATGATTAGGAGCATTTGTTGCTTCCCAACTGCTTCGGGCAATGTAGCCATCAATAAAAAACGGCCCTTGGCGTAAAAAATTACACTTTATGGAATCAAAAGCCTTCATTGAAACCTTCGATGGCGGGATGAAATAATGACGAATGAAATGAACAGGGCCAGTATTGTTTCATTCATTGATGCCCAGGGCAACGATGTTGAATCCTCCATAGCATCCGATGAGGTGTCGCCATCGTCATCATCTCGGATATCCTCGTTGACCTCAGGGGCGACCACTTGGATATTCGTGCTCGTTGAACGGGTAGTATCATCTCCTTCGGACGTGACTGCAAGCGAAACTTCGCACTTTCGTTCTTGATGACTGCTGCTGGCCTCGAGACGAAGCGTGAAGGTTGCGGCGTTGGAATTGTCGTCATTGGTCACACCCACAACCGTGTTTTCCAATTGGTCGAGACCCACCACTGAAAGGTGCGGGCAACTGCGAATCGTTGCTTCTGCAACCGTGATCGCATCCTGTGTATTGCCCAAATTACTTACTGCCATGGAGAACTCAACCCATGAACCTGAAAACAAGGTGTCCTGTGGCGGTACAATCGAAGGAATTAGACGAAATTGGCGTGGAACGGTGATATCTGCCTCGATTTCTTGGTTTCCAACGGATGTTTCACCGATGCTCTCTTCTGCAAGAACGGTCAGTGGCAGGGATGAACTCGGTGAAAAGGCTCTGACTTCTTTGTCCGAAATGCCGCTGATGGTGATGGTGAAGGTATCATTCGTATTTGCAGAGACCGTGATGGATTCAGGCCCATCGAAATCAAAGGGGCCGTCTTCGTCAAAGTCATAGGTCAGAGCCAGGTTCAATTCATTGGATCGTTCATTGTTGACAAAGACCACAAGCTCCCCTTCAACGTCCCAATCATCGTCCAATTCTACGGTGTATTTTGGGTCAACATCTGTGGTCCATCCCAGCTCCCATGAAGGGGGTTGTAATTCCTGTGCTTGAGCGCAAGGAAGCAGTATCGAGAGCAACAATACACCCAGCAGAATGGAAAAGATTCTCATGCTGTTCACCGCTCACCGAAGAGTCCTTGCAGCGCTCGCTTGGTCAGTGTTTTCACCATACTGCGTCGATAGCGCGGTGGCAGGGCCGTGTTATTGACGGGTTTGACTGACTTTTGTATCGCTTTTGACAGGGCGATAACATCCAACTCTGAACTCCTTGGAGCCATGTGTTCGCCAACTACATCAGCATGCAAACGTGGAATCGATTCCAGCGCAGTGCTTGCAATGGTGAGCGATTCCATTTGTCCTGGCACCCATGAAGCCGCAATGCCAGCCTCCGGGAAGTCCCACGAATCACGAACTCTGAGTTTCTGATAACAACCCTCGCGTTGCATCACGTCGTCAGGAAGCACTACCTTGAGGAGGAATTCCCCGGGTTCCAAGACGTTTTTCTTCATCCCGTCGAGTTGATAAAATTCTTGGAGAGGAAGCGTACGCTCGCCTTCGGGTCCAATCAGCACGACTGAAGCGCCGAGCACCATGAAGTTCGGCGCCATATCTCCTTGGTAGGTTGCCACGCAAAGCGTGTTTTGATTGGGGATCACTCGACAGTCCGCCCCAGTTCCACAATCTGCTTTGTGGCACCAGTCAATGGATCGTCGCCAATCCTCGCCCTGGTTGTACCAAAAACAACGAGTATCGAGGCAGAGGTTTCCGCCAACGGTTGCACTTTTGCGAATCAACGTGGAAGCGACTTTGCTTGCGGCCTCTACCAAAAGCGGGTGAACACCGTTTGCGCTTGTCAGCGATGCGAGTGGCACCATGCACCCGATTTCACAGGTGGAAAGAGCGTGTGCATCTGCAATAGCTGCAAGGGAGATAACGTGAGGTTTCGGGTTGATGTGCCACTTGTAATTTGGCAGGACGTCCGTCCCTCCTGCGACCCAGTCAAAGGCTTCGTCCTTACCGATTAACTCGGCAGCAAGACTCACTGCCTCCTCAATAGATTGTGGGTGGTGAAGGGTAAAAGGTGGCATCAACATCAAGCATCATCCTCCATTTGTCGTTGCTCTTTTTTGAGCCAGGCTCGCCCGGCGAAACCGAGTTCAGCGAGTTGTTCAGGCAGAGGTTCGTCGGCTTCTCTCCACCCTTCAAGTTGCTCAGAAAGCGGGCGATTTGGATCAAATCCAAACAGGACACCATTAACGTAGGCAGAAGTATCCTCGCTACGCTGTCGCAATCGGTCGCGTTCTTTGTGCTCAGCAGCCCGTTCCATCAACGGGGCTTGCAGCGGTCCGTGTTGAAGGCGAGGGGGACTCAAGTCCGTCTCATCATCAAGTCCATTTGTTTTCATGTGCTTCTGGATACCGTTGAACACAACGTCAGGAGTAAGCGGGAGGTCGCGCAGACGAACGCCGATGGCATCGTAAACAGCGTTCACCACTGCAGGTAAGATCGGCAAGAGGGGTCCTTCACCCGCTTCTTTAGCTCCAAATGGCCCTTCGGGGTCACTTGATTCAACGATGATCGGTTCAACGTGGGGCATTTCGTGAACCGAGGGAATCTTGTAGTCGAGCAAATTAGCATTTTGCAAGTGTCCGGTCCTTCCATAGACCATCTTTTCTGACAGCACCTGGCCCAAGCCCATGTGGCATGAACCGATGATCTGGCCCTTCACTGCCAAGGGGTTGAGGGCTTTACCACAATCATGGGCGGCCCAGACGTTGGTACACTTTACCAGACCTGTCTCAACATCGACATCAACTTCTGCGACGTAAGCGGAAAAGGAATAGGCGGGAGCAAGACCTGCGGCCGCTCCTTTGTGAACACCACCCATTGGAGGTGAGCGATAGGCACCACGGGCGATGAGGGCTCCCGTATCTGCTTGAGCCTTGTGAAGGGCTTCAAGATAGGAAATACTGACCGCAGGATCGTGTTTGTAGTAGATTCGGCGATCGTTGAGAACCAAAACATTCGGGTGGTAGCCCAACATTTCCCAGGCTGCTTTGAGCAATTGGTCGCGGATACCAATCGCCGCACGGATGGCTGCATTGGCATTCATGAAGGTCACACGACTCGAATATGAACCCAGATCAACAGGGCTCGTGTCGCTTTCATGAGAGCGTACGTGGATCATTTCTATGGGCAATGCGAGAACTTCCGCTACGACCTGTGCCACGGCAGTTGTGGAACCTTGCCCAATGTCCGCTGCCCCGGTATGGACGGTCACGCCACCATCCATATCCACCTGAATATGTACGGTTGCATGCGGGAAATTCTTTGGATCCCAATGAATGGGGAGTCCAGAGCCTGAGATGAAGAAGCCACACCCGATGCCAATACCTTTGCCGAGCGGCATTTGACGGAATTTTTCATCCCAATCAGAGCCTTCTCTTACTCGCTCGAGTGCCTCACGCATCCCGTTTGAGGTGATACGGAACCCGCTGATGGTTCTGCTGTGAGGTGGAAGGAGGTTTGCCAAGCGCAAATCAATAGGGTCAACTTCCATGCTTTCAGCCATCTCGTCAAGACCAACCTCAACGGCGCATCGGGTATTCACCGCACCGTGACCGCGCATGGCCCCAGAAGCGGGCTTATTTGTCCAAACTCTGGCCCCGGTATAGTGGAAGGAACCCAATTCATAGGGAGCGGTCGCAAGAACGCCGTTGTAGTATGATGTGACGTGTCCGAATGATGCGAACCCACCTCCGTCGATGAGGGCGTCGATATCAAAACCTGAGATACGCCCTTCGTCATCTGCTGTCATCTTGACATCGATATGGCTCGGATGGCGTCCCCGATTGATCCAATACACTTCTTCTCGGTCAAAGGTGATTCGAACTGGGCGTCCCGATTTTCGGGCGAGAATAGCCGCACACATTTCGTGCGGGAAGGGGTCTGATTTTCCTCCAAAACCGCCACCTACAAAGGTACGTACGACGTTGATTTGATGCATCGGGACCTCGAGAACCGTTGACAGAGCGCGGTGCGTATAGTGAGGGACTTGTTGTGGCGTGTAGAGTTGCAAGCGACCGTTCGGGTCCCAATGAGCCACCACCGCATGTGGTTCCGTGAACCCGTGGTGAACACCGGACATCGTCCATGAACCGTGGGACGAGGCGCGAGGGGAATTGACGAGGGAGCGGTCTCCGAATTCTTGGAAGACGCGCTTTTGGACGTTGGTTCGGGCGAGGTGGTATTTACCGCGCCAGTGTATGGGTTCATCGTGGTCCTCAAGCCCTTTCTTTGGGTCAAAGACCGGTTCAAGCATTTCCCATTCAATGTCGAAAAGCGATAGAGCATGAACGGCAGTGGCCTCGTCAACAGCTGCGACACATGCCACCAAGTCTCCGACGTGGCGGACCTTGTCCACAGCCATGGCATGTTCGTCTTTTGTGACTGGTAGCACACCGAAACGGTTCGGGGCGTCTTGGCCAGTAGCGACGGCAAGTACTCCTGGCAATGCCTCAACACGAGTTGTGTCAATTGACTTAATTCGGGCGTAATGATGCGGTGAACGGAGAATTTTGCCAATGATTTCCCCTGACAATCGTACGTCGTCACCGTACCAGGCTTGCCCCGTTACTTTTGCATTTGAATCAACCAGGGCTATCGATTTTCCAACCGTTGTTCCCGTTCGGTCACGGTCGTGAATATGATCGCCAGCCGGCTTTGCTTCACGACCGCCTACTGTTTCGGGAATGAAATCCAAATCACGGGGCCGCATAACAGGGTCGGAGCCACCAGAACCGGGTGGTGGAAAGCGCTGCTTACCTGCAACACGCTTGCCATCTCGGCGTGTTTCTGAGCCCTTGGACCCGGGTTGCTGGCGGTAGGTTCCCATGGTATCACTTCGCATGGCCGGGTGGCATGGTTGGCTCTTCAGGGCCGGAAGGGTGCGGATCAGGATGCGGGTCGCTGGCGGGTTGGACCGAATCGCCCTCGCCTCGATGAAGGGCAGCTGCTGCCTCCACGGCATCGATGATTTGTTGATAGCCGGTACATCGGCAAAGATTGCCTTCAATGGCACATGCGATTTCATCCCTTGTCGGGTTGTCATTTTCATTGAGGAGTGCTTGCGAGGTCACGAGGAAGCCTGGCGTGCAAAAGCCGCACTGAGAGCCTCCGTGAGTCGCAAAACAGGTTTGAATCGGTGCAAGATGAGCGCCATCAGAAAGACCCTCGACGGTGATGATGTCCGCACCTTGAACTTGACCCGCCAAGGTGAGGCAGGAGAGTTTCGGTATGCCATCGATCATCACGGTACAACATCCACAGGTTCCAAGGTCACAACCTCGTTTGACCCCGAGTGTTCCAACCTTGTCTCGAAGTACGTCCAAGAGGACGGCGTTGCTTGGTGCAAGCACTTCCATGGTCTGCCCGTTGACGTTGGCTGACCATCGTTGTCCCGCTGGCGCGGGAATCATTGACACGTGTTCCTTACCGACCATGGTCGCCCCCGCTTCTCCGTAGGCCGTTCACCCTTTGATAATTGGGGGTGAAACGGATGCTCTTTGGTTTACTCTTCTTCGCCTGAATTTGCCCAGAGTTTGTTTTCCATAGCCTCGATGGCATTTCGTAAAACGAGTCCGTGGTACACCCGTATCTTCCGATCCTTGACCAAGGTGTTTACGATGGTTTCTAATTCATTCATTTCTGCCAAAGTAGTGGCCGACTCAACGGATTGCAAACACCTTCTGTACTCGCTCCTACGAGAAAAGTATAATGCAAAATAGATAGGGACCAGCAAGAGAGGGATGACCAATTCTTCGAAGACAATTTCACTCACGAAGGAGATCGATATTTCGGTGTGGTCGGGGTCATAATCCATGCTGAATGAAGTCGAACTGATTCCTCCAGTATAGAAGATTCCAGTGTTCAAGCCGAGGTACATGTTGAACGGATTTTCATCATCATTGAAGCGGTCCGAACCTCGATCGATTTCTATATCATCGGGCCAGCCGTCATTGTCATTGTCAAAATCCAAGACATCAGGAATCGTATCTTCATCGGTGTCCAGCGGTGTTGAATTCGGATTGAATGGATCGTAGAGAATCGTGCCCGAAGAGGCGGAGCGTTCCATTTCGTTTCGGATGCCGTCGCCGTCTGCATCATCATCATACTCATCCGGCATAAAATCGCCATCTATATCAGAACAGCCTAGAAGTCTGATGCGACTTTTGCCGTAGATGAAAGGGCAGTTGTCGGAGAGTTTGTGGAAGCCTTGGTCTGCATAACCATCACCGTCTGTATCGGACCAAATGATCGGATCTTCTGGCCACACGTCAGTTTCGTCAAGAGCCATATCACCGTCCATGTCGGGGTCTTCCACGTCCCCTAACCCGTCCCCGTCAAGGTCGCGATGTTCGGAAGCATTGTTTGGAAAGGCATCTGCACCCATGGATTCATTCCAAACTCCATCAGGGTCAGACCAGCCGTCACCATCGCTATCGAGACAACCTTCCCGGTCATTTGTCGATGTCCCTTGGGTTTCACAGGAGACTTCATTGCCTTCATAAGCCAAAACCAAAGAGGAGCACATAGAAAGGACGAGCACGAAAAGAACTGGATACGTCCATTTCTTCACCATGGATGATGCTCGGAGTCCCTCCTAATGGCTTTATTGCAACTGACTGCAATAGCAATGTTTGAAAGAGTGTTTGAAGGGGACCAAAGCCATGCGCCCAATCATTGCCCTCCTAACAGGTCTTCTTTTCCTTACCCCCATGGCTGGTTGTATTTCCGATGAAGGTGTTGATGTCAAATCGTTCCCAGTCTTCTCAGAGCAGGCAGATGATGGGAATGTTTACGATAATGCTGCCATGGAAGGATCTGGCTTCATAGTCATCTTTTCAGCAGAGTGGTGCAACAATCCTTGCTACACCACCATGCATTCAATTTGGAATGCAGAACCCGCTTTACCGGTATTGGTCATGTCGACTGACCCTGCAGAAAACGCTGGCAGCATGACATTAAACGACTGGCACGCATCTGCTGATGCTTATGACGATGATGGCGATGATGCAGGTGTATCGTTGACCACCTATGCCTTCATGAAAGGAAGTGAGGCAGGTAAGGCCTTGGATATTACACGACCGGGCTCGGTTGTCTTTGTCAACGGCCAGGGAGAGATTACCTATCAAAACGAAGGCCGTATGGATGATGCTGAAGAAATTCGCGCCAAGTGGACTGAAGCATCCGCTTGAGCGCTTCACTCCAGAAGGGTAGCGTCGTCAACAACTGCGGCGATGTCATCATCGCTCGAGAACAGTTTTTCGACTTCAATAGCGTCTTCTGCCTTGTTGAGAACATAAAATCCAAGAGGCACCAGCAACAGGAGAATGAAGGCCACGGCGGGGAGAACCCATCCAGACAGTCCACCAATTCCTTCGTCAGATTCGCCAAATGATTTAGCATTGGCCGTGTCCATCAACATCACATTCACGGCGACGATGGAAGTAGCTGAGTGCCCACCTGAGTCATTGGCTGCGAGGCCGCGAATCGAGAGGGTGTGATTGCCATCGACTTCGATCCCCGGGAGATGCTCAAGTTGGTTGACGATGGTCTTCAAGTCCAATTCAGCGGTCGTATCCCCCTCATCAAAGGAATGAAGATTGGCCCAATCATCACGAAGATGGTTGGAGCGCCATTGCAGCGTATCGACGTTGCCCTCGAGCGTGATGTCAATGGCTTCACCCGGCATGAGATGAATACGGTCGTCGAGCCCAGCTTCTGTATCAACAACGATGCTTCGCATGGTATCCAACTGGTAGTCCCGTTGAGCCGCTTCCATCACCGCAGCGACTGCTTCGACGTGCCCGTGTCCGTAGACGTTGTTTTGACGGTTCTTTGGAATCAAATCTTCAGCACATGGTTCGTTCGAGGCCATGTAATGGCATTGTCGGTAGGTGGCTGTTTCTTGCAGAATGTTGCGCACGTCAAAGGGTGACAGATCCGGATTGGCTTGAAGCATCAAGGCCACCGTTCCAGCGGTACCCGGGGTCGCCATGCTGGTTCCACTGAAGGCCACATAGCCGTCGCCTGAATTATGAGCAACGGACATAACGTCCGAGCCTACGAAGGCGACGTTCGGTTTGATTCGCCCTTCTTCGGTTGGGCCTTGGCTGCTGTAGACCGCAATGCTGGTGTCCTTGTCCAATGCACCGACGGTGATGGCATCCTCTGCGGAACCAGGCGTGCCGATTTGGGCGGAAACAGCGCTGTTGCCTGCTGCGATGAGCATGGTAATACCTGCACCGACCATTCGGTTGGACATTCGGTTGACGCTGTCCTCTTCGGACGACGTCCATTCAATGGCCCCGGGCCCTCCCAAACTCATGGAAGCAGCACGGATGTTGAATTCGTATCGGTAATCGTGTGTCCACTGCATACCTGCCATCACCACTGCAAAGGAGCCTGACCCACCTGAGTCAAGCACTTTCACGCCGACAAGGAAGGCTCCTGGAGCCATGCCGGGATGCTCATAGGTTGGAGCACCGGTTCCTGCAACTGTACCTGCGCAATGACTTCCGTGGCCTTGATCGTCATAGGCCTGAATTTCAGTACCGTTGGTTTTGTCAGGGTTGTTGACCGGGTCGTAAAAGCCGATCACCTTCGGGTCATTGGTTGAATTATCGTCGTCCATATCATCCAGACCAACGTGAAGACTATCGATGCCAGTATCGATGACTGCTACCGTCACGCCCGAGCCGTCATAGCCCGTCTGTTGTTGGGCAAGGTCAACTTCGTGAACAACGGCTGCATCGCCGTTTTGTGCTTCAAGAATACCGTCCAATTCAAGCATGACGACACCTGGAAGAGTGGTGGTTTCAAGAATCATATCGTGAGGAATTCGTCCCGCAACAGCGTCGATGAGATGGAGGGTCCAAGCGTGGACATAGCCAACTTCTCGCTCCAGCATGGCAATGTCCTCCTCAGTAGGGGTATGATCGAAGTCGACGATGATGGGAAGGGTGTCATCTTCGTCGAGGAAGAGCGGGTGATCGTGGAATTTCTCCACCATGTCGCCAATACCGTTTCCATCACGATCAACGGTGGTATTGACCCACCAACCCTCGGTAACGGGTTCTTCACTGTTTTCAACGGGCATCGCCGTCGAAACCAACGGAAGGACCATCAAAAGAAAACAGGCCACGGTCAACATGCGCTTCATTAGCATAGGCTCACTGTGTCAACGGATACTGTGGAGGGTTTTCAAGGCATTGGGGGCTTGTTAACCAAGTTCAATTGTTGAATACCCTCTTAAAAAGCCCCACGACGGTTGATGTGACGGGTGAAATATTAAGTGCAGAATCATACCTCTAATGTTGATTGTTATGGCAGCACCACGCAGAAAACCCCAGCGACCAAAACCTGTTTCAGCAGCCCCTGTCTCAGCAGCCCCTGCGGGGTCAGCATATTCAGGCTCTATCCTTCAAAACGGGGAGCCCCCAGCCACTCCGGTCACGACCGTTAGGCCAAATGCAACGATGAATTCAGATGATCTCCTGCTCATGAAATTGTCTCAAGGCATCATGATGGGAATCGGCTTTTTGGCTATTTGGGGTGGCATTTTCAGTGTCGCATTTGATGAAGATGCCACGAATGAAAACTTCCTGGTACTCTTCATCGGAGGTGTCGCCTCCTTTGCGGTTTCAATTGGAATCATAGAATTGCAAAGTAAGAAAAATCAATATCGGCTCCAAGATATTCAGAATTATTTTCTCGGTATCGCTTTCTTTTTCTCAACGGTCGGTGTGCTATGGGGCACCCGATACTTGATGGGGATAGCGACTGGCACCTTTGAAGTCGATTGGTTTGGTAATCCTGCAGATTATAACGGCGGAATTGAATGGTCTCCAAACGCAAACGGAATCTATGCCCAGTTAGCGGGTACGCTCCTGCTCACCTACGGTCACTTCCGACTCTTGAAGCGATATTCAGGCGATACAAGTTTCGGCTGGGGTGTTGCTACCTACGCCCCCATGGCCATCCTCATCGCAGGTGTCGGCCCGTGGATTCGCTGGTCCGATAGTTTGGTCAGTTACGAGTTGGGAATCAGCATTGTGGTTCTCTCCATGGTTTCGATGGAGATGGCCCTTCGCTCGAACAAAGCCCTCAACTTTGGCATCGTCGCCTTTGCCTCGGGCTTGACCCCCATTATCTACGAGGTCCTCAATGAAAATGCCCCGGCGACTGGTGAAGGAGGAGCCCTTTCCTTGATGGTATTTATCATCGCTCTCCAGGGATATTACGCCGCTCGACAAGATCTCCGAAAAGAGGTCATGGAACGCGCATCCATCTTCCTTGTTGGACAAGTTGTGGTCGCCTTATTATTGATGCGTGATGCAGATTTCAATCTCATTCTGGGCCCACTGCGAACCGGTGAATTCCCGGTGCTCGATGCGTATATTTCGCTCCCGGTTGCATTGTGGTGTACGGTCTTACTCGCATATTTCCCTGCTGTTCTCCAACAACGTGTCCCGTGGATGCCAATTGGCCTGGCGGTTGCACTGTTCGTATTGCCCACTGAAACCTCAACGGTCCCTTGGGTATTAGCCATGGTGATGATCCCTTACATGGTCTTCATCTCAAAGATTGCAAGAGAGTGGGTCGTGAATGCTACATTGCTTGCTTTCAGCGCATCGTACCTACTGACTGACCTCATCGCATCAGAGATCGACATGAGCGCAAAAATGGCCTTTGGCGGAACCTATCTCCACATCATCCTGCCAATCTTTATCGTTGCAGTCTCCGAATTTGGACGTCGCCTTGAACGAATCAATCCGAGCATCAGTCTCGGAATGTTGGGTTGTGTGATCCTTTCACGAGCAATACTTGACCCTGAATGGTTCATGCCATGGCTCTTGATAGGATACATGATGTTCCTCAATTTCAACATCATCCATTCCCAACGAGACGATCAACTCCAGCACCGAAAAGATACCACGCTGGCTCTGGCATTCACCTCAATCACCGTCTTCATCCTGACATTATTCGACGTTTTTGAAATGCCGCCCTATGATGTATTTGGCGGGCTCTCCCCAGATGGATTCAAACCTCAGTACATTGTAATGAGCCTTGCAATGTACAGCATGGCACATATAGGACGTGAAGTTGAATTTGACGCAGGCTCAATCCTCGCTTGGATGGGGCAAGGACCTACAAGCGCACCAACCTACGATGAAGCAAGTCAATCATGGATTGTAGACTCCGGTGATTCAATCGAGACGATGGAGGACTTTGCAAGTGCAGGCTGGACCCCTCTGTTCAGGTTCAGTCTTCTCACCTCTCTAACGATGTTTGCCTTTTCGATTTCAGAGATGAGTCTCGATAGTTTTGTTCAAACACCCTACTGGGTTCTACTGATGATCATCCCCGTAGGTATTTTGGTTTGGGAAATCATCAATTTGGATGAAATCTCTTCCGCCACCAGGGCGGGAGGCGTGGCGCTCTTGGTGTTCTTGGCAGCACCGATTTCGCTCCAGATGCAATCCTTAGCATTTAACAGTCAAGACCCTGACGTTATTGTTTCAGCAGTCCTACTCGACCTGATTCTCGTTTCTGCACCTCTTGCCATTAATGCCTTGATCGCCAAGCGCGGTATTGACAAATCGGGCTTGAATTTCGGTGCTGATGGACTCGCTTACGTTTTGTTGATGATCCTTGCATCCTTGGATAGTTCAGGCGGAATTCTTCTTATCCCGCTTGTTTCACTCATAGCCTTCCGGAGCATCCAACACCGCCATTATGGCGTAACCTTGCTCACACCCATTGTATTTCTTTGGTTGAGTGATCAATGGATGGTCGGAAGCGGCGTTACAAATAGCATACTGGATGCCTTACCGTTGGACTTCCAGACTTATCTTCTCGATCAACACCTCGGGCCATTTACCGCCCTCGCTGGGATCTTCGTCGCAACACACATGACGATGAATATCTTGGTTATGCAACGGGACGAAAACAAAGAGCCTGCATATCATGAATTGTTGGCATTCCTGTGGCTTGGTTTGGCACTGCTCTCCGCTCTTCCTGATGGTTATTGGTTGCCTACGATTTTCTCCTTCGTCACCATGTCATATCTATGGTATAACAACAACAGCACCTACCTGCCTTACATGTTGGGTGTTCTGTTTATTTCCCTCTTTATTGGATTCAATTACAGCGAGACCTTTTCCACCACCAGCGAAATCGATGCGTGGAGTTGGAGTGGACTGATCACAGGATTTACCGGCAGCATGTTCAATCTGCTTCACGTCTATGGGCAGCTGTTCAGAACAGAACCTGATGATGATGATGAGCGAAAAATCCAACAATCGACCTCAACCCTTTCATTGCAAATTGGTGTTTTGGGTTACCTCGTCGGTTACGAAGTCTTCTTCGGCATCGGCCCAGTTATTGGCCTGGCGATTTTGGCCTACTCAGTATACAAGGGAGGGCAAGCATCGAACCTACTCATCTTGCCAGCCCTCGTCACCTTCGCCTCCATCAACGTCATGATTCAATCTGACATAGGTACCGTGGACGAGAGGACAACGCTCGCAGGGGCGATTCTCGCCATACATGGAATCATGTTCACACTGCTTTCAAATAAGGACGATCTTATTTATGATTGGGAAAATATAGAGTGGGAGTCTGATCGTGAATTTTTTGCTTACATGGACCGATTGGGGCTCGTTGGTACTGCCTACACACTCATTGGTGTCTTCATGTGCTTGGTTCCAGTTGACTTGACGTCGATAGCCTACCTCATCACAACAATGTATCTGGTCTTCATCGGCATCCAAGGATTCAGCGAAGAGCTTGATGCTCGTTGGCGACGAGGCATCGGAGGTTACGGTTCGATCTTAACCTCGTTCTTGTTCACAACCACGCTTGAAAATGACCTGTTCAATGCTGTTGGAATCGTCATGATGGGATTGCTGGCCCTTGGTTTCGGATTCTTATTCATGCAGCGTATGAATGAAAATGACGGCATTTATGTTGAAGAGGCCCACGATGAACCCCCGTTGATGTCAGAAAAGACCGCTGGAGGCGAAGCCCCCCCTGAAGAGGAGATGGACGAGCCAGAACCTGTTCTCGCAACAACTGCTAAGGTCGTAGAAGAACCAGTAGAGGAAGTTGAAGACAAGGCCCTTCGCCAAACCCGTGATGAAGACCGTTCAATTGAGGAAACTTCAGCGGACGAAGATGAATTTGATTGGGCTGAGGAAGAAGCAGAAGTCTCTGAAGAACCCAAAAAAGAGTCGGAACCTGAACTACGACAGGAACCTGAAGCGCCCTCACATAGCGGTCTTTTGGATACTGGAGAAGGCTTTGCAGTTCGTCTGCCAAGTGATGCAGTTACCAATATTATGCGATCCATTGAACAAACACCGCATGAGGGTTATGTACCCGTTGTGGCCTTTGGACCTTCAGGACAAATTATGCTCAACTTCGAGCCCAATGGAAATTGAAATCTGAGAAAAGCTTCCCTGCGAAGAACAAAAACCCCCGAGGGGGTGAACAGCCTCATGGACGACAAGAGAGTGCACATGGTGTGGATTGACCTTGAGATGACTGGATTGGACCTTGAGCGTGAATCGATTATCGAAATCGCTACCGTGGTCACCGACAGCGAACTGAACATCGTTGCAGAAGGACCCAATCTCGCAATTCGTGTGGAAGAAGAGCTTCTGGCTGGAATGGATGAATGGAATACAAAACACCACTACGGAAGTGGACTGGTCGATCGCATACACAATGAGGGTGTCGAGGTTGAAGATGCAGAGCAGCAAACCATTGAATTCCTCAAGCAATGGATTGAGCCAGGCACGGCCCCACTGTGTGGCAACAGCGTTTGGAACGACCGTCAATTCCTCGGTAAAGAAATGCCGACATTGCTCGACATGCTGCACTACCGCATGGTTGACGTCTCCACCATCAAGGAATTATCACGCAGGTGGTATCCCAGTGTGTCCAGATACAACAAGAAAGGGGCACACCGAGCCCTTGATGACATTCTTGAATCCGTCGAAGAATTACGCTATTTCCGAGAAAAGATCTTCATTCAAGAGGATTGACGCCAGGTCGGCTGTTCAGGTCGAACGCCTTTGTGAGCAGACAGAATTTGTGCGACAACGGCTACCGCAATTTCCTCTGGTGATTCAGCTCCGATATTCATACCAATAGGGCAAAGAACCTGATCGAGTAGATGCTGCGGAATTCCCTCACGAAGGGCTTCTTGTTCAAAGGATTGCCACTTTGAACGACTCCCGATCACGCCAACACGAGGTGCTTGCCCCCCGTCCAATTGATGGCCTGCACCGGTGAAGATGCTCAGGAGTGAAAGCAGACGTTCTTGGTCTTCAGCCCAATCATGACCCAGGAGCAGAATATCTGAGAACCGGTTCAGTGTTTTCTCAGTTTCAGATGACATCAAGTCTGCAACGGTGGAGGTGATGCACTGTACAGCACGCGGGTACAGTTGTTCAGAGGAAAACTCCTCACGCGTATCATGAATTGAGTAAGGCCACGCCATTTGATCGAGGAGTCTTGCAATGGCCTCACCGCAATGACCTCCCCCCATGATGAAGACGTGTGGCATCGGAATCATCACCTCAACAGCAATCGTTACTCGACCGCCGCAGAGTGAATCAAGCGGTGTTACTTCATAGCCCTTCGCACCTTTGTTCAATCCGTATGTGAGCACTTCAGCTTCGGGTTTTTTGGCCGATTGAAGCATTGCCCTGCAGCGTTGAAGAACACGATGTTCAAGTCCTGCTCCCCCTACAGTCCCTTTCCATTCACCGTCATCGCTTCGCATCGCCAGACGTGCACCTGTTTTACCTGGAACGCTTCCAGAAGTGGTCAATACGGTTGCGAGAACGACTTTGCGACGTTCTTGCAATTGATTCAACGCCCAGGTCAACACTTGAGCGGTCATGATGAGGCCTTGAAGCAGGCCCTCATATCCCTTGTCATTGCAAAAAATACGCCAAGAGGGCTGGTTCGTGTTCCTTCAACAGGAGCACATCTTCTTGAGTGTCAATGTTCAAATGGAGATAGGGTGCGTGAACGTCGACTGGGAAGAAAGAAACAATGTCACGCAGTGGAGTCTCTGGATGGCTCGCCAGAACTGCTTGCATTGAAGCGGTATCAAATACGACCGGATGACCTCGAGATGCCCCATCTTTTGCGCCAGCAGGTCCACCATGTTTGAGCAGATCAAGAACGACCGACGGCGACCATCCTGGGCGGTCGACGGGCGCCATCACCACCTGACGAGGCAATCGGCCCAATTCACTCATCAGCGCCATCAACCCGCGCTGGAGACTGCCCGTGCGGCCCCGTTCAGGATCTGTATTGATGGCAACCGTCGCCTCGGGGAGGGCGAGCATCAGGTCGACTGCCAATTCCTGGCGGGTGACAATTACGATGGGTGAACAGCCTGCTCGACTGAGGTGCTCATGAGCCAAAACAATGAGGGGAGTACCTCCTACCTCAACCAAGGCCTTTGGTTGACCCAATCTGGTGCTTGCACCCGCTGCAAGAACGATAGCGGCGGCGGGCCCTCCCATGGCCTGAAGAGGGGAAGCACCCTCATTTGCATTGTGACTTCTTAGGTTCATAAAGACTCAAACTCTAACCTCATCATGTACGCAGGAAAACAATGGCACCCACCCGGTCATTGGACGAAAGAAACACGGGATGCTCACCAGCGTTCAATGGATCTACTGCATAGCATCACGGATGGAGCGAATTTCATGGAGCGAATCGTCGGATATCACGGTTTGGACCGAATTCTTATCAAAGGCAAATCCAGACGCACCTATCTCATCGAAACACGCCCTCATTATGAGACCCAATATGAGGACGAAATGGGAATTTTTGACGAACTGACTTGGAGGTTTTCAATTACCGCTGGCGCCCGTAAAAAAGACGTCATGACAATGAACAAATATTCCGTATCTCTCTGCATCCATCCAGATGGACGTCACCGCCTGCTTCCTGTCGGTGATCAAATCGCTGCACTTGCTCTTTCCTTGAGCAACGATACCACGACGGCGATGCGCATCCCATTACTGGCTCAATTCCTCGTTTCGTCTCGAGATGTACTTGAAAATGTGTGCCAATTCAGCGAGGACGGTGTCATTTACGATGAATATCACGATGGTGAATACGATGACGAGAGTGATGATGAGTGGATGGTAGAAGAATTGGAATTATTGGAGGAGCCCATCATGAACATCCACCAACTTTACGCCCAAGCATACCATCTGGATGTCAATGAATTTGAAACACAGGACAGCGTTGAGGACCGGGCCTTTGAACGCTGGTCCGCAGAGCTGGAAGACGATACATTACAGGGCAACACTGCCTCCTCGTGGCATCACAACGAAGAGCGCGTTTGGAAGCTCGAAGAGCGACTCCTAAGCGGCAGAAAATAACTCAAAACCCTTTGGTGATTTCTCGCCCAATAATCATGCGCTGGACTTGAGATGAACCTTCGTAAATTTGCATGACCTTTGCACCTCGCATCAAACGAGCCACCGGGTATTCTTCGGAGTATCCATAACCACCGTACACCTGTACGGCATCGGTAGTCACTTGCATGGCCATGTCTGCAGCAAAGCGCTTAGCGTGAGCAGCGGATTCAGTATTTCGAACCCCTGCATCGAAATCTGAGGCTGATTTCCAGGTCAACATTCGAGAGGCTTCAATGTTGGTTTTCATGTCCGCGAGCATGAATTGAATCGCTTGGTGTTGATGAAGTGGTTTTCCAAAGGTCTGTCGTTCATTGGAGTAGTTGAGAGCGTGTTCGTAAGCGGCTCGTGCGAGCCCCGTTGCATGAGCTGCAATATTAGGACGGCTCATGTCAAAGGCTTTCATCGCGTTCATCCACCCACCTGATTCTGATTCCCCAATGAGGTGGTCGCTTGGCACGCGCACTTCATCGAATGAAATCGAGCGTGTGTCGGAGCAGCGCTGTCCCATATTCTGTTCTTTTTTGCCCAAGGAAAAGCCTTCAGCGTCTTTTTCAACAATAAATCCAGACATCCCTTTGTAACCTGCGTCAGGGTCTGTTTTAGCGAGTACGAAAAAGAAATCAGCGTGACCTGCTCCTGTAATCCACATTTTTGAACCGTTGATTACATACTCATCTCCGTCCCTGATGGCGGTTGTTTTGCACGCAGCAACATCTGAACCTGCACCTGGTTCTGTTACCGCATAGGACGCTAGAGCGCCGTCTTCTGCAATCTTCCGCAACCAGATTTCTTTCTGGGCATCCGTTGCACCGGTGATGATGGGGGCTGATGCGAGTGCTGTAGCATAAGCCGCTGTAGCAAAACCAGGATCGCCCCATGCCAATTCTTCATTCACCAGGACCTCCTCAATCGAGCCCAAACCTGCTCCACCGTAGGCTTCAGGAATGTGAAGGTTGAGCAACCCCATTTCGTGGGCCTTTTGAATGGCATCTGTGGGGTAATGTGCTGTTTCGTCCCAATGCTCTGCTTGAGGCCGAATCTCTTCAACAGCGAATTCGTGAGCCAATTCCTTGAGCATGGCTTGCATCTCATCAAGTTGGAAGTCCACCATGAACCTGCGAAGCATCGCTCCCTTAAGAGCGATTAGTTTGATCATCGAACCAATGCAAGGATTGCTCAAAGAACGAGAACGCCTTGTTGTTCAGCCAGCAAGAGGCCGAGGAAAACAACGTAGACGAAGATCAGAACGACGCCTTCCCATCGTTTGAATTCATATTGAGAACGCATCATCATGAGGGCAATAGCAGTACCGACAATGGTGGCTGGTATGATCAGGTACATCGTCAAATCATAACTCGCAGACGTCAGGGCCAATGGATTGACGAGGGCTGCGAGACCGATGGAGAGCAGCGGATCGGTGATATTGGAGCCAATCAAGGTCCCAATGGCGACTCCTTCACTGCGTCTCGCCGCCATGAAGGCGATGGTCAACTCTGGTAGGGAGGTTCCCAATCCCGAAACGGTGGTCCCGATCACTGCGTGGGGTACATTGAGGTCATAGGCCAGCGCACTTGCGATTGTGACCAAATGATGGGCAGCAAAAAGGGCGAGAAGTAGCCCAAGAGTCACCATCACGATGTAGGATGCAGTGGTTCGATTCATTTTTCGCTCAACGGGTTCAACTCCAGACAGTTCATCCTCCAGTATTTCCTCTCGCTTGGAAAGCAACCAATAGATGTATGCGACGTACAACGACACCAAGATGGCGCCTTCAATCCGGCTCAGTACATTGCCCGTTGAAATGAAAAATGTCAGGAGAAGAATGGATGAGAGCATGATGAAGCCATCACGCTTGAGCCAAGACGGCCGAATTTTGACCCCCCTGAAGGCAACAACGATACCCAAAATGAGAGTGATTTGCACAAGAATGGAGCCGAAGATACCACCAATGGCCAAATCAGCAACTTCAGGTGCTGATGGAATGTCAGCGGCCGCTGTGGAAGTCACCAAAATTTCGGGCAACGAAGTCCCAATGGAGACGATGGTAAGTCCGATCACCACTTCTGGTAACCCGGCCCGATAGGCCAATCCTTTTGCTCCCTCGATGAAGACATCGGCTGATTTTATGAGGAGGGCGAGGGCAAAGAACAGCAGCGTGATCGAAATCCATCCTGCATCGATTTGGGCATCATCAATACCAGCATGCAGTGCAACGATGCCCAAGAAAAGCGCTCCGTTCAGTAAAAGGGTGTTGTTGAGCACCAATTGGGGGATACCCATTACTGGACCGTCCCCCTCCATAAACCACCCAAGAGAGAACAGTTCTTGACGCTTACCACGAAGTTTTCCTATATATTTTCAACACAAGAGTTTCAAAACCGCCTCCGATAGGTTCGCTCATGCTAAGACGGTTTTTTGGTGAGTTCTTCGGCACGGCGCTCATGGTGGGCGTGGGTTGCGGTAGTGTCGCTTATGGTGCTTCCAACGGCATGATTTCACTAAGTTTTGGTGCTGTCGTCGCTCTTGCCATCATGCTAGTTGGCCCCGTCAGCGGCGCCCATATCAATCCAGCAGTGACCTTGGCATTCTGGAGAGATGGTCAACTTGACAATGCCCTCGTGGCACCCTACATCCTCGCCCAATGCCTCGGAGCACTCGTAGCTGGGTTGCTGCTATCAGGAGCAGGCCCCACGCTTGTTGATGCTGAGTTATCACTCACCCAAGGCTTCTTGACCGAAGTGGTGATCACCACTGCACTCATGACCAGCATCTTGTTCATCGTTCAGCGTACCTCTTCAATACCCATCATTGCACTTTGGGTAGGTGCCACCGTTGGTATTCTGGCCTTCATTGCAGGTCCTATGACCGGGGCGAGCATGAACCCTGCTCGCACCTTCGGGCCCAACCTCGTTGCGGGATATTGGGCAACCTTGCCGTTTTACTTCGCATCCACATGGATGGGAGCGTGGCTTGCATGCGACATCAAGTACCGATTCTTCCCTGACCGCTCATGAATTGCAGGATTGACGAACTACGGCAATGATATGCTCTGTTGAGGGTATGGTGTGATTTTCAAGAGGCGGTGAAAAGGGCACAGGTGTGTCCAAGGCTCCAATGACAACAGGTGCTGATTCAAGCTCATAGAAGCACTCTTCCATAATTCTTGATTGAACGGTATGCCCCAATCCACCCGACCATTGACCTTCTTGGAGCACAACAAGACGTCCCGTTCGTTGAACAGATGCAATGCATGTCTCTGCATCAAAAGGAAGCAGGGTGCGAAGGTCGACGATTTCAACCTCGATACCTTCCTTGCTCAATGTTTCTGCCGCCTCAATGGCAAGATGAACCATGGCGCCCCATGTTACGACCGTAAGATCCCGTCCACCACGAATGACACCCGCTCGCCCCAATTTGTAAGTGGTCCCAGCAGCGATGTGTTCAGCCACAGTTTCAGTATCCACCTTTTGATTGATGTTCATACCCCAGCCTGTTTTACCGCCGCGCAAGCCATACAGGCCGATGTGTTCCAGCATCAGTACTGGGTCGGGTAATTGGGCACCTTCCATCAAGAGATCGTAGGCGTCCTGAGGGGTTCCCGGCGCCATGACTACGAGCCCTGGATCATTGGCAAACCATGCTTCAATCATATTGGCATGGAAGGGGCCCGAACGAGTGCGAGCGCCCAAGGGAATACGAATGGTCATGGGACAATCAGCACCCCAGCGCCAACGCAACATCGCGGCGTTGTTGACCAGTGCGTTGAAACCCAGCGCTGCAAAGCCTCCAAATTGGATCTCAACCATCGGCTTCATCCCGGATAGAGCAGCGCCCACTCCCGTGTGAACGATGACGGCTTCACACAGCGGCATATCGACGAGTTTGTCATCGTGTCCTGCATTTTTGAGAGCCATGTTCATTCCAAAGGCTCCGGCAACTTCCATGTCTTCACCGATAAAGACGCAATCATCACCATGCATGTCAGCAATATCGGCCATGGCTTGTTGAATCGAACGTGCATAGGTCCAACCACCTTGTTCAGCATAGTCCCAAGCGCGCTCACCAAGGCCGAGAGGACTGTCACTGGGGGCTGTTCGCAATTCCCCTTTGACACGTTGTAGGTGGTCGGAATGGGTTGCAGCGTCATGAAGGGAAGTCACACCTTTGGTAACGGTTGAAGGTTCTGGCCATTCCATTTCATTCACCAGGCGATGAGCGTCTGCGACAGCGGCCTCTTCCTCGGCCTCCATTGTCGAGAGAACGCCTTCATCAACGCCCAGGTCAAGAAGCAATTTGCGGTGGGTTGGGATAGGGTCTTTTGCTTCCCAATAATCCAATAACTCTCGGTCAACATAGCCTGGCGGTGTGCCGCTTGGGTTCCCGAGATAGAGATCATCGTGATGGTGAGCATGGCCGCATCCCCGCATGGTTTCAACGTGAATGAGGGTGGGTCCGCCCCCGGCCATGGAGAATTCTCGAGCGGTTGCCGTTGAAGCATGCCATGCAGCAGGGTCAGAACCATCGATGGTCCATGCAGGAAAGCCCATTGCTTTGGCCTTATCAGCCCACAATTCAACTCCAGATTGTTTCGCTGGAGGGGTGTCAAGAGCAATTTGATTGTTTTGAAGAATGTAAGTAACTGGAAGTCCTCTGGCACCTGCTAAGTTCATCGATTCCCAAAATTCTCCGCTTGAAGAGGCACCCTCGCCAATGCAAGCAACGTGGAAACGATCCAGGCCTTTTCGCCACGCGGCAAAAGCCATTCCAGTCATGGTAGCACTGGCGATGGGCAAAGGTGCCGTAGGTGGAAGAACGCCAACATGCCATGCTCCAACGTGCAGGTCTCGACCTCCAGCGTCGTCCCAACCTCCGTTTTGGTTCGATCCGACCTTGCCAAGGTTCGCTGCCATAACGTCGAGGGGCGTATCACCCATGGCCAATCCTAAGCCAATATCTCGGATCATGGGGGCGACAAGGTCGCCGTCGTATCCTTTTCCAGGCCGAGCAATGCGAGGAGCGTCCGGTTGACGCTTGAGTGCTGTTGCAACGGCAACGACACCCTCTTGCCACGTTGAACGGAAGCCTTTGCCGCCAAATCGACCGCCGTCAGGTGTTTCAACGCCTTCGCTGAAGATTTCTTTCAACACCGTGTCCAAGGCCCTTGTCCGGGTCATCATTTGCTGCCATTCTAAACGCTGGTCCACGGTGATGGCCATGTAATAGCTCAGCCGACGCAGCATCAGGCGCATGTCAAGCAAAAAATGTGTACGGCGGCGTTCAAGCATCAATTCCATACTACGACGAGGAATGACTTCACGCTGCAATTCGTCGGCAAGCGTCTTCTTCATTTGCTTCTTCAAACCACGCTCAAGGGCCTCGAGAAAACGTTCGGAAAAGGTCAACCAAGAAGGCCCTTCAAAGGTATCAGGTTCTTGTTCAATCAGGTGGTCCCAAATGTTTGAAACCAAGTGGAGATGGGCATCGTGCTGTTGAGCAACAAAGGCAAGAAGTTCTGATTTTGCTGCGTCCTTTGGGAGTGGTTGCACGAAGGCAAGTGGAGTTTCAGGGCGCCATTTGGAACCAAAGATTTCGGGTAAATCGCCTTGCGTCACCGTTCCCACCGGGTACGGGCAGGGGATGTGAGGTTTCAATCCTCTCATTCAGGGCCATGGTTTCTCAGCCTTGGATTCATTCCTCTTCGTCGGCAGGTAGGGCTTGGATGACGTCGTTCATCAAGCCGGCAGCATCCTCCACCTGCGTCAACAACGTGAGGTCCGAAAGGGCACCCGGGCGCTGAAGAGCCTGCATCAATTCATGGACGAGTTCTGAGGTGAGACGTGTCAATTTGAGGGTTTCAGGGTCAATGCCCACCTGTTGGTTTTCCTCCAACAGGGACACGTAATCTGGACGCTCATCGAGGATCTTATCCATCGTATGTTCAACCTCTTCAGCCAAATCTTCGGCCTGCCGCTCGAGAATGTCTTCCATTGAATGTGAAATCTTCTTTTTACTCTTGGATCCCTTTGCTCCCTGCCCGAGCGTTGCGCCCTTGTTGAGATCACTGATACTCGGAGCCTTTGCTTCTGTGGCTTTTGCCGGTGTTGAGCCGCCCTCCTGAGTTGAGCCGACCAATCGGTTCAAGGCAAGTCGAACCATCTCTGTCATCATTTCAGATGAAACATTCGTGTCCTGTTCGCCTTCAGTAGTTCCGTTTTCTGCCTCCATCTGGGACTGGATGTCGGCAACAAAATCATCGTCAATATTTCCTGCCTCTACCAGTCTTCGCAACATCGGCAGCGCCCACTTGCTATCGTTCATGGTCATGTTGACATTGAACCGCTGACCTCCAAAGGTGCCAGCTTTTGGGGCAGCAATCTCTGCAGGGGGAGGCACAAATTGTTTTGAGGCATGACGGCGGATTTGACTCACCAGCATGTTCATGTCAACTGGCTTGCCAATGACTTCTGAAACCCCAGCCATGGCTGCTGAAGAGAGAAAATCAGGGGCGGTGGTCCGCGAAAGAACAACCGTTCGTGATGTGTTACGATATTTTGGTTGAGCATTCAGGGTTTGACATACGTCCAATGCGCTTCCTTGTGACCACTCCGCTTCGAGGAGCACCACGTCTGGGAAGACGCCCAAAGCAGTAGCTTCAGTTTGTCCAAGGGTGCTCAGGCGGGTGACTTCAAAGCCCTCACGCTCGAAGGTATTCGCCAATAAGTTGCGGCGTCCTTCGTTTTCATCAGCGATGATGAGTGTTGCGATATGCACTCCTCCCTACGCTGAGCAGGACATGAGTGGCTATCAACCTCACCCCCAAGAAGCAGGAGATGTCCTTCTTTCAGGGCAGTTCGCATCAAGCGAATGGTGGAGCCCCGGTCAAACAATTTCCTCAGGTGCTGCCGTGTTCCAGGCGATGATGCCGCCTTCAAGATTGTACAGATTCGCTCCGTTCCATCCCGCTTTGATGAGTTCAATTGCAGCTAATTGGGAACGCATCCCAGACTTGCAATGAATTACAATATCGGCGTCTTTGGGCAATTGATCCGCTACTGAAAGGACCGCAGTATGAGGTACTTGGAGATCACAAGAAGCAACGTGAGCCTGCTGATACTCGCCATCAGAACGGACATCGAGAATGAACGGGGCCCATCCAGATTCTCTTCGTTGAAGAAATTCAGCCATTGGCAATTGATTGAACATAGATGAGGGACCATCGGAAGAGGATATTTGTTCTTGCGGTGTGGCAGGAAGGGCGGAGGGCTCACACCATTGCTCATCGGTGAGCATGTGAGCCACCTGCTTGAGGTCGCGAACGGGTTCTCGCTCATGGTCGGGTTCAAAGGAAAGATGTGTGAAGGTCATTTCCAATGCATCGTATACAAGCAGTTTGCCGCTCAGTGAAGGAGGTAGATCGAGCAGTAATTTGATCGCTTCTGTGGCTTGAAGCGTACCGACCATTCCAGGAAGGATACCGAATACACCTGCTTCAGCACAACTCGGGACTGCATCTGAAGGTGGCGCATCGGGAAAAAGGTCACGGTAAACGGGTCCATCTTGGTAGCCAAACACTGATACCTGACCTTCAAAACGAAATATAGAACCATAGACCCAGGTCAAGTTGAGGATTGAACAGGCATCATCAATCAGATAGCGAGTTGGGAGATTATCCGTTCCGTCAACCACAACATCCCAACCGTTACCGAGAATATCCAAGGCATTTTCTGGCTGCAACCGAGTAGGGAATATCTCAATGGTAAGGTTGGGATCAATTGCCTCGAGTGAGGCTTTGGCTGAATCCACCTTCAGGGCACCAACATCTGAAGTTGAATGCAGGATTTGACGTTGGAGATTGCTGATGTCCACTCGATCATTGTCAACCAAACCGATTCGGCCGACACCTGCAGCAGCGAGGTAGAGGGCTACTGGAGAACCGAGTCCACCAGCCCCGATAATGAGGACACTCGCATCAGCCAGACGTTGCTGTCCCTCGAGCCCAACATTTGGCAGCGAAAGGTGACGAGCGTGACGCTCAAGGTTGACCATGAACGGCGCAGACGCCTCTCCCCAATGAAGGAAGCGGCCTCAGTGGACGTTCTCTTCAAGCCACTTTTCAACATCAATCGCAGCAGCGCAACCCATGCCTGCAGCAGTAATCGCCTGCTTGTAGCGGGTATCAACTACATCTCCCGCAGCGAAGACTCCGGGGACCGAGGTCATGGTGTGCTCCTTGTGAATGATGTAACCGTTTTCGTCGGTCTCTACTTGTGCACCAAGGAATTGTGTGATTGGAGTGTGTCCAATGGCAATGAAGGCCCCCGTCGCTTCAATGGTTTCAGTTGAACCGTCCTGTGTATTTTCCAATACGGCCCCCGTCAAGCCCTTTTCATCGGCGAGCCACTCTTTGACTTGCCGAAAGGTTCTGATCTCAATCTTGGGATGATTGGCTGCACGTTCGTACATGATGGTGGATGCCTTGAAGACGTCTCTACGGTGAATAAGTGTCACCTTACTTGCAAAGCGTGTCAGGAATGTGGCTTCTTCACAGGCAGAATCTCCTCCGCCGATCACCAGTACGTGTTCATCGCGGAAAAAGGCACCATCGCAGGTCGCACATGTTGAGATACCGCGCCCTTTTTGGGCTTCTTCACCAGGCACACCAAGCCACATAGATTCAGCCCCCGTGCAGACGATAATGGAATGAGCGAGGTAGGTTTCACCCTCAACACTGACCTTGTAGGGGCGCTCGGACATGTCAACGCTGTCAACGTTTTTATCGTGAACTTCAAGGCCAAAGCGTTCGGCTTGTTCCCGCAATTGGGTCATCATTTCTGGCCCACCGATGCCTTCCGGGTAGCCGGGGAAGTTTTCGATATCACTGGTCAGCATCAATTGTCCTCCGGACATATAGCCTGCAAACATGAGTGGATTGAGCATGGCACGGCCGGTGTACAGTCCAGCCGTGTAACCTGCTGGTCCTGAACCGATGATGATGACGTTGCGAACTTCAGACATGCTTATCTCCATCCTTTCGGTGAAGAGTGGGGGTGTTTGAAGGTTCGCCCTCACATCCTTTCTTCACGAAAAGGTCATAGAAGCCTAAGCGGGGCTTCGCCCATGGACGACCAATTGCTTGCTGCCATGGGAATGGGCACCTATGTGATGGTTATTCTCTTCGCCACCAAAATCCCCTACACCATGATGGTGAACAAGGGAATGGAGCATATTCGAGCAGTGTACTACAACCGAAAAATCGTCCACATGATGGCTGGTGGCGTCGGTTCACTCAGCGTACCGCTTCTGTTCACAGACCTCTGGTATCCATTGGTCTGCGGAATGCTCCTCACCGCTCTAACATATGGCTCACACCGTGCTGGAGTTCGAATGTATTGGTTTCAGACAGACCAGAACCAAAACGATGTGAAATTTGCCTTGATGTGGTGGGTTTCGATTTCCTTCATTTGGTGGATTGTAGGCGACCCTTGGTTGGCAATAATCCCCTCATTGTTCATGGCTTTTGGTGATGGAATCACGGGCGTGGTTCGAAACGCAGTGGTGAAAAAGCGTTCCAAGAGCCCTATTGGCAACGTATTCATGCTCATCGTCAGTGCCCCGCTGGGTTGGTTTGCCGGCCAAGCGGGTGACCCTTCAATCCCGATGTGGGGGTTGATCGCTGCAGTGGTTGCAACCGTCGTTGAACGCTATGAATTCGGACCCATTGACGACAACATTCTGATTACAGTTTGTGCCACAATCGTTCTTTTGTTGGGCGTCAACTTGGGCCCGCTTATCTAGGCATTCACAAGAACATGCATCAAAGCAAAGCGAGGGTGTCTCTGTGGGGCCTCCTTGTGACCGTATATCTGTACAACCGTACCGTCAGGCTGTGCTGAAACGTACTTGCCGTGCGCACCCTTGAGCGTGATTTTGCCGCCCGGCCGCTCCTCGATATGGAAATATTCCCACGCATTTGCAACATCACGGTTCCACTGTGCGCTCCCGTCGGGTTGCGCACTCAGGAATTTCCCGTGCACGCTTCGGAGGGCAACGGTTTCTGCTATTGCAAGCCCTCCGATATGATTGCCGGTGGGGGGTTTAGATTAACCAATTGTTCGGTTTTTTCAAGGTCACAATGAATTGTGATGCAAGCAGAACTATTAGCGAGAGGATACTAGAAATCACGACAGCAATGGATTCTACCCGTCAAGACATGAAATTAACGACCATCGTGGTTATATCCGCCTTTCTCATTCTCTTTTTGGTGGTTCGTGCTGTTGAAAATAAGTCGGTGATGGTGAATGAATACTCTGCTGTATTCTGTTGTGCTGTTCTTTGTATCGGCATGCAATGGGTCGCATGGATACCTGCATCTATTGCGAAAACTGAACGCTTCTATGACTTAGCGGGAGGCATTACCTATCTCACAGTACTAGGATTGAGCCTGTGGGCGGGATCACAATCCGAACCTCCAAGTTTGAGAGAATTAACAGTCAGTTTACTTGTAGTCATCTGGTCAATACGTCTTTCCTTCTTCCTTTATTTCCGCATTCATCGAACAGGAAAAGACGGACGCTTCGACCAACTCAAAACATCACCTATCCGATTTCTCGTACCGTGGACACTTCAAGGATTATGGGTGTTCTTAACCATGATAGGAGTGATCGTCATCAACAGCCAAGCTGGTCCAGCACCTGCATTGGGAATCTGGGACGGCATAGGATTGTCAATGTGGATACTCGGATTTAGTATTGAAGCCATTGCGGATCGCCAAAAAACAGCATTCAATACAGAACCAACGAACCAAGGCAAATGGATCAATAGTGGTCTCTGGTCATACTCTCGGCATCCTAATTATTTCGGAGAAATTCTTCTGTGGACTGGAATTGCATTCTTTGGAATTTCTTGCTTTACAGGCCTAGAAAGAGTTGCTTGGATTTCGCCCGTCTTCATTTACATTCTTCTGACGAAAGTCAGTGGAACTCCAATACTGGATAAACGCGCTTTAGAAAAGTGGGGGGATGACCCTGAATATCAAACATATCGGAAAAATACTCCCGCCCTTATCCCTCGATTGACTAAAAAGTCATAAAGTGTGCCGATTATTAGGGAACTGTGAGTGATGTAGGGCCATTGCTTTCTTATTATTGGCGATTATTCACCAATATTGATTTCATGGCAGGCCAACCTTTCGGTTTTTGGACGATGATTTCTTTCTTCGCTATCCTAAGCGGTTTAGCAATTCTATTTCTGACATTTCTGATATATCGTGCAGACCCCAAAAATCCCAAAAATCGATTTATAGCTATGATGCTATCAACAGAATCAATCCGTTGCTTAACGGTCGCAATTTTCTGGGCCTACCCATACGAACTCGAACAAATACAATCTATGTATTTCATACGAATACTATTCTACACAACAGGAATTATGTTGTTTTTCCTATACATTAGCGCCCCTTTCTTCTATATCGAAAGTCGTTTTTCTAAATGGGTCGTCAATTCCTATAACTATCGGGCACAAATCTTTATTCCAATTGTATCCTTCTTGATACTCCTAGTTGCCAGTATGTTCATGGGAGGATTCCATGAATCTTTAGGAGAAGTGCTGTGGATTTACTGCGAAGGAGTTGGAGAGGGTGTAGGAGGAACTGTATCGGGAGAACCCCTCACATATGTTCCCAATTGCGATGAAACTTTATCCTCACAATATCCCTTGATGTGGTCAACAAACCTGCTAGGGCCGTTGGCAACAATCATATTTTTCATTCCATTGGTCGCTGCGATCATTACAACAATAGCAATCACATATACAACCAAAGATATATTCAAATCTGGCTCAACCTCACAGAAGAATGAAATTTGGTCTATACGCCTAGGTTTTATTGGTAAGACTGTTTTTCAGTTCTTGTCAATCATCGCTCTAGTGTCTTTCTTTTCATTACTGCCTGTAGCTTCAGGACCAGAATTAACCTGGTTCAATGATACGGTTTACAGCTATGATGACATACCTACCTGGGGCATATTAATCGGCATCATCATTCCATTAATATCATTAAACTTAGTATTAGCAGCACTGTTCGAAGGATTCGTATTTTCATATGCTGTTATGAAGCACGAAGTACTTGGAATTGATGAGCGATTGAGAAAAACATTCACAACTGCTCTATTTGCTGGTCTTGGTGGAGTATTGTTTCTATTAGCGACCGAATTGATGGAAAATGCTGCTGGAGTAGGATGGCTTGGTGGAGTCCTGATCGGTATTCCTTTTATTGTGCTCAGAAAACCAATTTTCGCGGCCTTTTCTAAGATCTCTGTTTCGGTTATGCCTGAAGCACATACCGGAACCGAGGAAGCTTACCTCGAAGCCTTTTCAATCGCCATGGAGGATGGAATAGTTACCAAGGATGAGCGAAGAATGCTCAATCTTCAAGCCAAAACACTCGGTCTAAATGAGGAGCGAATAAATCATCTTGAATCCTATTTTCTAGCTAAATTAGAGGAAGAATAACTCCATGATTTGTACAAACCAGTCGTGAAGACTACTTCGTGTAAAAGCCCTAATATTGTTCTGCAACAGCTCTTAATGCAGCACGAGCGTGAGGCTCGAGTCGAGGCTCAATGTGATGAGGTTCAGCGCCCGGGCCAATGATGCCCAGCCCGATGGCTTTGTCGTACTTGAGTTGCAATTCAAGAATGGTCTTGATGACGGCTTGACCCATGGCCAGTCCGTGTTGGGTCTCACCCTTCTCAATGATACCCAAGCAAATAGCAGCATCGTGGGTTTTCAACAAGCGGTCGAGGGCCAAAGGGACTTCCATGGACCCGGGGACCCAGGCGACCTCTCCGATGCTCAATTTCAGGTCTGAAGCCTCTTCATGAACCCATGAAAGCATTCGCTCAACTTCATCACGGTGGAATGAACCGCACACTACGCCCACACGCTTGCTCATGATGACCCACCTCAGTTCTCCTGTTTCATCATTCGCTCAACGGTAGCCACAATGGTTTGTGTCATACCGTCAATTTCTACGTTGATTTTTTGGCCTACCTGGAGCGAACCAAAGGTCGTCATGCGAAGTGTTTCAGGAATAAGATGGATAAAGAAAGACGTACCAGTAACTTCTCCAATGGTCAACGAGGCACCATTCAGTCCGATGTAGCCTTTTTCATGAATGTATTTCATTACGTCAGCCTGAACGTTGAGTTTCATATCCATGCCTTCTCCAACCTTGCTGCGCTCGGTGATTTCAGCGACGGCCATGATGTGACCTGAAAGAAGGTGCCCGCCCAGTTCATCCCCCATGCGAAGGGAGCGTTCAACATTCACATCATGCCCTGGTTCAAGTGTATGCAAGTTGGTTCGTTCAAGCGTTTCAGATATGACATCAAAGGCAACTTCGTTCCCGGTAATGGCCGTTGCTGTGAGGCATGTTCCGTTGATAGCAACGCTTGCCCCAATTTGAAGGCCCTCAACGTTGGGCAGTCGTATGTGGAAGGTCCACACGACATCATCACGGTCAAGTCGAACAACTTGACCCAATCCCTGAACGATTCCTGTAAACACGGTTAAACACCTTTATTTTCAGCACGCTCGAGAATCCTAGCGATGATTTTTCTTGTTCCGTCAAGGTCGTCAGAGAGGCCTTCAACACGAATCACTTCAATTCCATCATAGCCGCGCTCGTTGAGAGCACGACGAATGTTGTCTTCTGCATGTTCCTGGTCGTAGCCCAACGCGATAATGTTGGGTCGGATTTGGGGTAGAATGTCAAAAATTGGTACGTCGGGAGAATTGCCGACCACCACTTCATCCACGGGTTTGAGTCCTGAAACCATGCGTTGGCGAAGCTCTTGATTGGTAACAGGCTCGTGTTTGCGTTTGCGTACCGTATCGTCGTGTGCAACGACAACGGTCAAATGGTCTCCGAGTGCTTTAGCCTGTTCAAGATAGTGTAAATGGCCTGCGTGAAGCAAATCAAAAACACCGACTGCCATGATTCGCTTCATAGGTCCACCTTTTGATACGGAGGGTTTGGTCTTCAAGAGCATAACGGTCAACCATCAAGCCCGAGGGCTTGGATGAGATCGGCGCCTTCAATAAACGGGATCTTTCGCTGCTGAGCCCATGTACGAGCGTCTTCAACGCTCAGTGCGAGGTCGCCTTCTGGCTGCAGCATCTCCGCACCGATTACGACCGGCGTCATGCCCGCAAGGCGGGCCAAACCAACGGCTAATTCAGTATGCCCTTGACGGCGAGCAAGTCCGCCTTTGGCTTCTCTGCAGATAGGGATGTGTCCAGGTGTACGGAATTCTGCACCAAGGCGCTGCATGCCAACCTCAACGCTGGCGCCTTCATTCATGCATTCGGCTGCCAATTCTGCGAAGCGTCGAGTCGTAAGGGCACGATCGTGATCGGTGATGCCGGTATAGGTTTCACGATGATTCAACGAGAGTGTGAATGCAGAACGGGCATCATAGCGCAAATCATTGGTGATGAGGTGACCGAGCACGGGGAAGGATTCCACCGCTTCATTGGTCGTGTGCAAATCCTGCAGGAAGGGCAGCGCAAATTGTTCTCCAACTTCGTCCCCGATGGCCAAGAACAGGAGTCCTCCGCAGTCTTGGCGGAGTTGGCGCATGTGCGCAGGGAGTGCAGCGGTGCCCGGGAAGAGAAGATCGGTTTCTCCCTCTCGCTTTTCTGAATCAAAAAGACAGACGGGGTGGCCTTGTTTGAAGGCATTAACCGCTCGCGCAACGTGAGGCTCCATGGTCACGGCTGAACGCTCACCTTCATGAAGAGTCGTATGTATTCACCCTTGAAACCGATACAGCGACGCTACGGTAGCGGACAGCCAACGGAAAGGGATTATCATAGGTCGCTTGTTGGCTTGGTTTCGCGGGGGGGAAAAATATGCCAATAAAACTCGGACCTGCCGGTGTTCCATTGTCGTGCAAGGGGCGCACGATTGTCGAAGGAATGGACGATATTATCTCGTTGGGACTTGAGACCATGGAGGTTCAAACCGTACGCATGGTCGCCCCTCAACACTTTGAGCAATATTGGCAGGCTGGGGTTCTCGCCAATAAGACGGATTTCGAAATGAATATCCACGGACCCTATTATTCAGAATTGCTCGGCAATAAAATTGAGCGCGGGCGTTCCTTGGCCAAGATCGAGGCTACCCTGCAGGCCGCCCGAACGGTCAACGCTCGCCACATTACGCTTCATACCGGTCATTACGGTGAATTCAGCAGAGGCCATGCTGCCAACGAGCAGGTCGCCAATGTATTCTCTGGCATCGTTGACAGGGTCGCTGAAATCTGGCATGATGATGAGGATGAATTTCCTGTCTTCCCTTGGATCAAAGACGGAACACCCTCGAAGATCGGTGTTGAAACGTCAGGGCGACAAGAATTGTGGGGCAGCCTCGAAGAGGTTTTGGAAGTGGTCAACCACGTCGAAGGAACCGTTCCAGTGCTGAACATCGCTCACATTCACGCACGAGGTCACGGTCGAATGCGTACCTCAGAAGATTATGGAGAACTTTTTGACATGGTTCGAGAAAGCATCGGGACCAAAGAATTCTACTGTCACTTTTCCGGTGTTGAACATCGAACTGGAAATGCAATGCACTACACGCAGATCAAGAAATCCGACCTCAACTTTGAACCGCTTGCGGAATTCATCGTTGAAGATGGTGGATGGCTTGACATCACCCTCATCTCAGATTCACCACTGCTCGAGCACGATGCCATGTACATGATGCAGAACATCGAGAAATCAAGGCATAAACAACTTGAGCGCAAAGCCCGAGAAGATCGTCGCCGAGCCTTGGCCTTGCAGACTGGAAAGAGCGAAGAAGAGCTCAAATCCAATGAAACTCAGCAAGCAAAGGCTCGCCAAGCAACCAAGGAAAGCCCTGAAGTGGTTGAAGAAAAGGTTGAGGAAACGAAACCTGCAAAGGCAAAGAAGACCGCTGCAAAGTCCAAGAAAACCGACACTACGAAGAAGACAGAAAGCAATGCTGATGTCTTTGATTTCGAAGAAGACGATGACGACTTGTTCTGATTGGCTGAACTTCTTTGACCCTGAAACCGTGTCGCTTCGCCTCTTTGTAGCGGGAAGTGGTATAAACCAACGAAGGCGCGAAAGTTTTTGATTGACATGGCGCACATCTCAGTATTGGGCTTAGGGAATTGGGGAACAGCCATTGCACGATTGTGGCTCTTGGAAGGTCACAAAGTCAAGGGATGGACCATTGAACAAGAAGTCTATGAGTCCATTACAATGGAGGAGATCAACAAAAAATATCTCCCGGAGCATCCTGTTCCAGGTCTGGAGGTTACCATGCACCTCACGGAAGCCTTGGAAGGCAGTGAAATCATTGTTCTCGCCGTTCCATCTTCTGTGATTATTGATGTAGCAGCCGATGTGATTCCTCACCTTCAACCCGGACATGTATTGCTCGACCTGGCCAAAGGACTTGCTCCCGGCAAGCGTCTTATTTCCGAAGCGATTCAAACTCAACTCAAGGAAGCGGGAAAAACAAATCCCCTTGCCGTCCTTACCGGACCCACCATCGCCCCCGAAGCAGCAGGTGGCGTGATGACCACAGCATTGGTAGCGAGCGAGGACCACGTGATAGCAAAGCGACTGGCACAAACACTCAGTACGGCGAGTTTCATCCTCCATCCTGCAAGCGACCCCGTTGGGGCAGAACTTTGGGGGGCCTTCAAGAACGTCGTAGCCCTTGCATGCGGCCTGGTTGACGGGCTCAAACAAGTTGGTGATCTCGGCGGAGACAACCTCAAGGCTGCTATTTTCATGTCGGGTTTCAAAGAAGGATGTTTGCTTCTCGCTGAACTTGGTGCACGAGCGGAGGTGGCATTTGGCCCCGCTGGGCTTGGCGACATGTACGTGACTGCCACCTCACCACATGGTCGGAATCGAACCATGGGTGAGAAATTGGGTACTGGTTTGAGCCTTGATGAAGCACTTGAAGAGATGCACATGGTCGCTGAGGGCGTTCGGGCAACTCGAATGTTTATTGAACGCGCCGAAGACATGGGGCTAAGTATTCCCTTCACAAAAGCCCTCAACACCCTTCTCAACGGGGACATTGACGCTGAGGAGTGCTGCCGAAGAATGGTAGCGCTTGGTTGATTAAATCGGCATCGGTGCTATTTTGAGGGGCAACCCCGTGAACGGTTCATGGCCGAGGAATTGACGGAACTTGAAGGCAAGCTTCTCAAATGGTTGGTCAAGAGTGACTTTCACATTCAGCCTTGGTCAACCAAGGACGCTGCAAAGGCCTTCAAGGTTGATGAAGACCTCATCTACGAGGCAGTTGCTGCCCTCACGAAGAAAGTCCCCGAACAGATTCAAATCTTCTACAAAGAAGGCGCCCTTCACATCGCTGCAGACTAAATTATTCTGCTTCGCCGTCAGGAACCTGCTTCATTGGCGTAGGGTGCAAAGCCGAGGAAATCGCACCCGGTAAGAATATTGAAGACCAACTTGGGCGTTCCACATCGCTCTCCTCGTTGACAGCTGAGCGCAAAACCATTGAGATAAAATCAATCACCACCACCACCAAAAACACGATGATCAAAAGTGCTACGACCTTGTCGTATTGAGCCAGTTTGAGGTAGGTATTGATGTACAAACCGATACCGCCTGCTCCCACCAGACCGATGACTGTTCCGTGGCGTACGTTGTATTCGAACATGAACAAAAGGTGGCTAAGGAGATGATTCGCTGATTCAGGAATTGCAACGAGCCAAGCCGTCTCAAAGCGCGTCATTCCCATCGCCTTTGCTGATTCAAGCGGTGCATTTTTTAACCCTTCAAGGGATTCAAACTGCAATTTTCCAAGGTAACCAACGGTGTAGAAGGACATCGCGCAGATACCTGCGAGTGTTCCAACGTCAAAAACGATCATGAAGAGAACTGCCCAAATGATGGAGGGCAAACTGCGCATTCCAGCCAAGAGGATGCGAGCAGGTAAAGCGATGGATATTGGAGAGAGATTGCTCGCTGCGAGAACTGAAAGAGGCAGTGCGAAAATAAAACCGATGATGGTTGCAACAAAGGCGATTTTGATTGTTTCAACCATTCCCAACCATGCAACAGAACAGGTGAACTCGAAACGAGCCTCACATACGGGGTAGGATTGTGCCTCAAGAACCGACCATTCAGGTGGCCATAGGCTTTCATTGAAGAAAATAACAAGATTTGACCAACCACCGCTGAGACGACCTAAATCACCAACCAAATCCAAGAAAAAGTAAACTGTGAGGGAGGCAATAATCCCACAGAAGATGAAAAAACGTCTGTTCATCGTTTCAACTCCTCAACCAATCTACCGCCGGTAATCCGCCAAATTCTGTTGGCGACGCCCTTCGCTAATTCCTCGTGGTGCTCAACCATGATCATAGCTGAATTTTCAGCCTTAATGGCTTGATTGACCGTGCGCATGACGATATCAACGTTATCGTCATCGAGCTCACCCAAAAATTCATCGGCAAGGACCAATTTCGGTCGTTGTGCAACAGTTTTCGCAGTCGCTACACGTCGTTGTTGTCCGCCAGAAAGGATGCGCACTGGCTGTTCAGCAAGATGGTCGATTCCCAAATCCACCATGGCTTGATCAACATAATTGCGCTGTTTGGAAGGAACCGGAACAAACGGCGGATACCAGCGTGAAAGGCCGACACGGGTCCCCATCTCAACATTTCCTCGCACTGTCAAATTACCAACCAATCCCAGACGCTGCGGGATATAACCCAACCCACCGCGTGATGGTACAGCCAACTCCACTTCCCCTGCAAGCGGGCGGATAAGACCGGCGATGGTCCTCAAAAGCGATGTTTTACCGATTCCTGACGGTCCAAGAACTGCAATAACATCCCCTGCAAAGATCTCAATGTTGATTCCCTCGATGAGAGGTTCATCATAACCAACAGAAACGTTGTGGAGATGGACGAGTTCTTCAGACATTGCTCTTCAACTCTGATATTTATCCTCCAAATAGGATGTTATTCCAGGAACATGTTCGATGAGTGACCCGTAGGAACCAAGGTGCTCCTCTGTCGTAATCTCGACGACGCCGGGTGTATTGAGAATGTTTTCCAGCATGGAACGTCCGTCTTCAGTGGCATTCAACGCGACAAGTGAGTCAATGATTACTTGGCGTGTCTCATCATCGATAGAATCGGGTTGGTACATGAGTGGGTGACTTGGAGCCTGTCCGAAGGCTGGAAGGGCAACGTAGCGTTCTCGCTCAAGGCACCAAGACTCAGAACTCTCCTCAGAACAATAGGCATCAACGGTTGAATCTTTGACGAAAGCAACCCCCCCTTCTCCTTCTGACAAACAACGAAGAGCACCTCCATATCCGTAGTAGAGCGTACCAGAATCGGGAATCGTTGAGTCCTCAGAAAAGTGGTTGAAAATAGTATTACGGAGGGATTCAATATCCTCAGAGTCGCCAACCACTTCTGCGTAGCCTTGACCGATGAAGTAGCCCATCGGAATCAACATCCCTGCCGACTTGAGCCATCCCGTATGGCAGGACGCTTCCCCTTCGAGCAATTCAAAGGGATCCGTACTATCATCTCCGTCATTCATAGCTTGCCCGGCAGCGCTGTCGTTGAGAACCCAAGCATGTGCTTCGTAGTAGGTTCGGCCGTCGCTGTTCATGTCGGCTCCCATCACTTGTAAGCCATATTGTTGCCAGCCCATCCATGCCGCACCTCCGTCAAGGAATGCTATATCTGCACTCCCGAAACGAAGGGCTTCAAGGGCAAGAGCATCTGAGGTAATTGGATAAATCTCGACGGTTCTTCCGGTTGCATCTGAAAGATAATCGGCGAGCTTTTGTGGATTTTCTTCAAACGAGGTATAATCGTCCTTGACTGAAAATGCGATACGCAACACATCTTCGTCCTCAGAAGCCCCGATACAGCCGCTCAGACTGGAAGCAGCAAAGAGAAACATGAGGAGCAACGCGGTTGTTTTATGCTGGCTTTTCTTTATTGTGGACATCATTACCATCCCGATTTAGGTTACCCGAAATGTGAGCGAGATATAAAGTTTAGGTTACCCTAAAAGTACGTCGGAGAGAACTCAACCTGGTTGAAGCGGTTGGTAGTCCCTCTCGGATTTGAACCGAGGTCGGAGGAACCAGAATCCTCCATGATGGACCGCTACACTAAGGGACTCTCAGCGTGCCCAAGAGCATGGCCTTCTTGAAATCAGCGGTGACCGGTATTATCAAACCGTGGCAAAGCGAGCCAACCCCTTGGAGACCCAAGAGAGCATCATGATGATCATAAATGAGGCCAGAGCGTATTTTGCCCACGGTCGAACTGGTTTTGTTTCCGGCCACAGATCAATACCCAGCGCTTCGGCCTGTTCAATCAACTCCGCCATCTCTGCGAGATGATCTTCGACTGACTCATGGGCCATGTTGTTCAACCAAATGCCGATTTATTTGAATGCGTCGCAGGAACGCAGAGGTGGCATTGCTTTCCGTGGAATCATCGTTTAGGGACACAAGTCTTTGAAAGGGCCACCATCAAGCGACAGGCATGAGTGAAGTCCCAAAGGGCATGATTGTGCCCAATCGTGGGCGTGGCCAACCTCGGCCAACAGCGACCATGACACTCACACGCAACGGTCCGAATGGTGTTGAGGTGCTGCTTGGGTTACGCTCCAAAACCATGAGAGCCTTCCCGAATTACTGGGCCTTCCCTGGCGGTGGTGTGTCCCGAGTTGACACAAAAGCCGTTGAGAGGCTGGAGCAACTCGAGGGGCCTGAGGCTGTAACGGTCGCTTGCATCCTACGAGAGATGAGCGAAGAATTAGGGCTCACCATTACTCAAAACGGACTTCAACATCTTCCCGTTGAGGCGCGAGAAGACATCATTGAAGACAAATCCAAATGGCTCTTTCATGCTGAAAAGGGTACCTTTCCATTCCTTCGTGAGGGCATCAAAGTCCTCAGCCACCGTATTACCCCACCGTTCGGACCCGTACAATTTGACAATGCATTTTTGCACCTGCATGCTGGAGATTCAGACACCGTTCCTGAAATTGACTTAGAACCCCAAACTGAATTCACTGAGATCATGTGGGGCGAACCACTTCACATCATTCAACGATGGAAAAACCATGAAATTAAGGTCGCACCGCCTGTTGTCACCTTGCTTATGGAGATTGAGCGAACGCTCGACCGATTCCATCGTGACATGGAAAAAGCGGCTGATGATATTGCTGAACGTCGCCCGGGAAGGCGCTCAATCTTGTTCGCACACGGGGTTGAAGTTGTGCCGATAAAAACCGCAACCTTGCCCCCTGCAGACCACACCAACTGCTATCTTGTTGGTGACCCTGAAGGGGGATTTATTCTCGTTGACCCTGCCGTGAGAATGCGAGAGGACATGGAAGTCTTGGCTACGGCTGTTGAGCGGCATCGCGGTTCGCTCGAAGCGATTCTCTTCACGCATAGCCACAGTGATCACATGGCAGATATGTCGCTCCTAAGGGAGGCCTTTGATGCACCTATTTGGGGCAGCGAATACACCAATAAAAGTCTGCAATGCGACCGGATTCTTAGCGATGGTGAAGCATTGCAGCTCGGTGAGCAAACATGGACCGTTCTCATCACGCCAGGACATCATCCCGGTCATGTTTGTTTGCTCGGTGAAGCAGGCTTGGTTGCAGGAGATATGGTGGCTGGTATTGGTACCATCCTCATCCCACCTGGCACCGGCGACATGACCGTCTACATTCAACAACTTGAGCGACTAAAGACCTTGAATCCTCACCTGATTTTCCCCAGTCATGGGCCTGTCGTTGCCATGCCTCAGCATTTGATTCAACACTACATCGACCACCGAAAAGCACGTCATGACCGAGTAGTTGCCGCAGTCAAAGAAGGACATCAGGGACTTGAGGAAATTGCTGTGGCCGCCTACGCAGACTCTCCCGACGCACATCCTGGTTTGGCTGTTGACCAGACCCTTTCTCACTTGGTTGCTCTTCAACGTGAAGGTCGGGTTGGTAAGCACGCTGATGGCTGGCGAATGGAGGTTGAATAAATGGGAAAGCGTGTTGTCATTCTGAAAGCTGGCGGTGTCAAGACGGTCACCACCCAATCCATGGAGAAGCCAAAACCTGCAGCCGATGAGGTCTGTATCAAGGTCGCATATGCAGGAATCAATTTTGCAGATCTTCTGATGCGTATGGGCTTCTATAATCCTCGACCCCCCTACCCGTTCACGCCCGGATATGAAGTAAGTGGAGTAATCGACACAGTTGGAAGTGACGTCACGGGACTTGTTCCGGGCCTTCGCGTCGTCGCAGCCATGCGAAACGGTGGACAAGCGAGTTACGTTCTTGCCGACCCCGAACGCGTCCTGGTTTTGCCAGATTCCATTTCATTGAAAACAGCGGCGGCAACGCCAGTAACGTATCTCACTGCCCATCATATGCTGCATCATCTTGGTCATTTGAAAGCCGATGATCGTGTTCTTATTCACGGCGGAGCAGGCGGCGTTGGAACTGCTGCTTTGCAACTCTGTCAATGGGCTGGAGTCTCAAAGATCTGGGCGACATCCTCCAAACCAAAGCACCACGTGATCAGCAAATATGGTGCTCGTCCAATCGATCGACATAACGAAGATTTCGCAGCCATCATCCGAACTGAAACGCAGGGCAAAGGTGTGGACCACATTCTCGATCCGATCGGTGGTGAGCATCTCAAAAGGAGCCTCTCTTCGCTTGCAGAGGGCGGACGCCTGTACACCTACGGCCTGTCTGCAGCAGCCCCGTCTGGAAAGCGATCCCTCCTGAAAGCCATGCTTGCTTTGAGGAAAGGCCCTCGCTTTGACCCCCTTCGACTCATGACAAGGAACCGAGGTGTCTTTGGCGTCCACATGGGAACGTGGACCAATGAAGCCGTGATGCAGGAACAACTCAATACAATTCTAGAGGGCATACAAGAAGGGCATCTTGAGCCGATCATCGATTCAGTATTTCCAGCCGAAAAGGTCCAAGAAGCACATCAATACATCCACGATGCGAAAAATATTGGAAAGGTCCTCTTGGAATTTGAAGCATCACCCTAATGCCTAATGAACCGTGGCGGGGCATATCTGTAGTGAGGGTGGCCCATGAAGAAAGCAATGTCTGGGTTTGACCTTCGCGCCATGGCACGCGAACTTGATGCGCTCAAGGGAGCCTACGTCAAGAAGGCCTACATGCCGCATTATGAGCAAATCGTTCTTCGCGTCAATCCAAAAGGAGAGGATCAACGAGATCTCGTATTCGTTCGAGGCGAGCGAATCTACACCGCCAAACGTGACCGGCCCATGCCGATGACCCCACCTCCCTTCGCCATGGTGCTTCGCAAACATCTTCGAAATGCAAGGCTGACAGGAGTGAATCAAGTTGGTTTTGACCGTGTTTTGGCCTTTTCATTTGATACCAAGGATGGAGAGCGTACGCTCTTCGTAGAGGTTTTTCGGGACGGTAATATCATCCTTGTTGATGAAGAAGGGATCATCATCCAACCCCTCACACATGCATCCTACGCCGGCCGTACCCTGAAGAAAGGCGTCGCCTACACGCCACCCCCGGCCGCCATGAATCCCTACAGCCTCACCAAGGAAGAATTGGGAGAAATCCTGACCACTTCGGACAGAGATTTGGTCTCAACCTTAGGTGGCAAGGTAAATCTTGGAGGTACACATGCGAATGCCGTATGCTCATTGGCAAATATGGAGCCGAATTCACCACCAGAAAAGGCTGATGTGCAAGCGGTTTATGACGCCTTGAAAACGCTCCTCACGGACCTTGACAACGCAGAACACGCCTTCTTGATCTTACGATTCAATGACCAAGACAGCGAGCGCTGGGAGGAGAAACTCTCCTCGATGGAAGTGGCAAGTAAAGAACAATGGTTGGCTGAGAGAGCCGTTGAAGCAACACCTATTCTTCTACCGCAGCATTCAGAATCGCCCCGAGTAAGTTTCAATTCACTATGCGAATGTATTGACATTTGGAAGGGTGCACATGATGCTCATGCCCTTCAACGTAGAGAAGAAGAGCGTTTTGAACAGGCAGGCCCAGGACGAGGGCAATCAACTGAAGTTGAACGACTTGAACGCCGTAAGGCCCAACAAGAGAAGGCCTTGGCGGGTTTCTCAACAAAGATCGAAAAGCAGCAACGTCTGGGTCACCTGATCCAAGAGCATTGGACTCATGTTGAAACACTGCTTAAACAGACCGCTGAAGCCGTTGAGCGAAATGGATGGTCAGCGGTGAAAAAAGCAAGCAAGGACATTGCGTGGATTGTTGGATTGAATCCAGCTGAACGCCAATTTACCGTTCTGTTGCCAGATGACGAAGGGCAACCCAAGGGCCCACAGGTTCTCTTGGAACTTGATGCCAGCGTCCACCAGAATGCTCAACGATACTTCGAAGCAGCACGAAAACAAAAGAACAAGACATCAGGTGCTGTTCTCGCTCTTGAAGAAACCGAACTTCAACTGAAACGTGCTCGCAAGAAGGAAGACAAACAACGAGCAAGCGGTATATTGAATCGCCTAAAACGAAGCAAACGGATGTGGTTTGAGCAACATCGATGGGCAATGATTCCAGGAGGGCATCTGCTGATTGGGGGAAAGGATGCGAAGGGCAACGACACCGTTGTGAAGAAGCACCTCTCGGGAGATGATATGTACCTCCACGCTGATTTACACGGCGCACCATCATGCAGCCTGCGTGCAGCGACTGGCTTCGCCTTGGAACAACGCAGACCATCTCATCTCCCAGTCGACATTCCAGCCTACAGATTGGTCGATAAATTGGAAGCGTCATCTTTGAATGAAACCAAACTCAATGACGCGGCCATGATGGCCCTCGCATGGAGTCGCGCATGGAATAGTGGTGGCTCCTATGGCACGGTCTATAGCGTAAAACCCGCTCAAGTCTCCAAGAGTGCACAGACCGGCGAATTCGTTGGAAAAGGTGCTTTCGTCATTCGCGGTCAGCGAACGTGGTACAAGGATTTAGATCTGCGGCTTGGCATTGGTATCGTGGCGATTAATGGCGTTCCAATGATGATTACCAGTACACCAGAACACATCAAAACGATTTGCCAGCGTTATGCAATTCTCAGTCCAGGACTGACGAAGAAAGACAGATTGGCAAATCAAATTTACAAAAACACCGGACTTTCAACCGATGATTTGCAAGCTGTTTTGCCAGGTGCATGCGATGTTCTTGATGAACAAGGTATTCTGACAGCACCCCATTCAGAAGAAGAATGAGGAGCCTGTAGAGCATGATCAGTTGCCGCGGTTCTGGCGGCCACCGCCGCCTCGGCCACGACCACCTTGACGACCTTTCTGTCCGCCACGATTTGAAGAGCCGTCTCGAGATGATGACCCGCGGTTCCACTGCGGTCGTCCACGTTGGTCACCACCGCCACCACGGCCGCCACCGCCGCCACGGCCGCCACGGCCGCCACCGCCACCACGGCCGCCACCGCCATCACGACGATTGGATTGAGATTTGGTGCCAGTACGACGCCCCTGGCCGCCGAAGCGAATTGACGGACGGCCGTCATGGCCTGAATTATTCCTTCGATTTTCTCGTTGCTTCCTGGTCGTTCTACGTGGCTCAGGAGGAATGTATTCAACTTCAAATTGCGGCAATGCCCCGAAGTCGGGAGGTGTGAAATCAAAATTGATGCCAACATCTCGTTGGAGTCGGCTGTACATTTTCTTTTGTGGCTTCTGAATCAAGGCAACGACAATACCACTTGACCCGCCACGAGCAGTTCGCCCGCTACGATGCTTGTATGCCTTGCCGTTTTCAGGGGGATCGTAATGAATCACTGCATTGACGCCCTCGACGTCCAACCCACGTGCGGCAACATCGGTTGCCACCAATGTCATGCACTCCCCATGGACAAAGGATGCCATGGCTCGGTCACGTTGTCGTTGCGACAAACCGCCGTGCAGCGAACGAACGCCAATACCGTCTTCTTCAAGTTCGTCAGTCACTCGTTCCACACCGAGGCGAGTACGACAAAAGACGACACTGCGTCCACACTTACGAATGATTTCGGCGCTGATGGAAACCTTTTTGCTGTTGGGCATAAGCCAGAAGAAATGCTCCATATCCGTGACTGAAATATCTGCATCTCCAATTTCGAGGAAGACCGGATCTTTTTGGTAACGATCGACGAGTTCACCAATATCGTCGTCCAGTGTTGCACTGAACAGCACGGTATGAGCATCTTCGGAACAACGGTCCAGGATATCACAGACTGGTTCCATGAATCCCATGTCAGCCATTCTGTCGGCTTCATCAACAACCACAGAAACAGTATCGCGAAGGACAACAGCGCCACGTTCCATCAAATCGAGGAGACGGCCCGGGCAGGCAACGAGAATGTCCAGCCCTCGCTCAAGTGCGCGGTATTGATCTTTGTAGGATACTCCTCCGTAGACCACACCGACCGTTCGGTCCATGCGTCGGCAAAGAGGTTTGAGAACTTTGAAAATTTGTTCCGCTAATTCACGAGTTGGTGAAAGGATGAGGGCGGTGGGCCGGTTGGGCTCAGCCATAGGAACCGTCTGGAGCAACGGTAGACCAAATGCCAATGTCTTTCCAGAACCTGTTGGTGCTCGACAGGCAACATCGACTCCATCAAGGATCAGCGGAATGGCTTCAACCTGTACTTCAAAAGGCTCAACGATGTTCTGCGAGGCTAAAATCTCCTCCAGTGCAACATCCACACCCAGATCGCTGAACGAAGTCATAAGATTGCCTCATGCTTGGCCGCCTTCCGACCCTATTTAGCATGAACCGTAGTGAGGAGGCTGCCAAGGGTCACCTTGAACTCAAGCTGAAGTACGCACATACATGGCCACAGCGTTCCCTCCGCCGAGGCAGAGGGTGACAATACCGGATTGCGCTTCGAGACGTCGCATGACGCCCAGCAGCGTGATCAAACAGCGAGTTCCGCTTGCGCCAAGTGGGTGGCCAAGACTCACGGCTCCACCGTGAAGGTTGAAACGGTCGTGTGGAATGCCAACTTCTTGGGCTACCGCACACGATGCGGAGGCAAAGGCCTCATTGTGTTCGTAGACATCAACGTCCAACACCTCAAGCCCATTTCGCTCGAGAAGTGACTGAACTGCTGGAATAGGAGCACTCATCACTCGCCGGGGGTCGACACCGGAGGTGCAATAATCTTCAATGGTGGCAAGAATGGTCCACCCTTGCTCAATAGCGTAGGATTCTTCAGCGATCAACACCGCACTTGCGCCGTCGTTGAGGGTGCTAGCATTTCCAGCGGTGACCGCTCCGTTCTTATCGAAGGCGGGACGAAGACCTGCTAGGGAGTCCATGGTCGTAGACGAACGAATGCCTTCGTCAGAGCCAAAGGTGATGGGGTCGGCTCGACGCTGAGGAACTTCAATAGCGAACGTTTCCCAATCAAACCAACCCTTGTCCCAAGCTGTTGCAGCTCGCTGCTGGCTGCGCAAGGCATAGGCGTCCATTGCTTCTCGAGAAATGTTGCATTCTTGAGCGACCGTCTCTCCAGTCGCACCCATGTGAACGTCGTTGTAGACATCCCATAGCCCGTCGTGAATCATTGAATCGACGAGCGTAGAATTGCCCATTTTTGCTCCAGTTCGTTGGCCCATCAATAATTGCGGAGCATTGCTCATGCTCTCCATACCACCTGCGATGATGGCCTTGTATTCACCGGCACGAATGCTGTTTGCTGCCATCATGGCTGCTTTGAGGGAGGAACCGCAAACCTTGTTGATGGTAGAACAAGGAATTGAGACGGGCAAGCCCGCTCCAAGAGCGACCTGACGAGCAGGGTTTTGACCCGATCCCGCTTGCAATACCTGGCCAAAAAGTACCTCATCAATGACGCCGGACGAAGGTTCAATGTCCATCCGGGTGAGAAGTTCTTTGACGGTTAAAACACCCAAATCCACGGCGCTAAACGATGAGAGCGTACCAAGGAATTTTCCAATTGGTGTTCGAGCAACACCACAGATGACCGCTTTTGGCTGGGACATGACCAACGCCAGCATGATGGATGCCTTCAAGGTGACCGTTGCTAAGAACGAGACTTGAGAAGGCTTGATGTGGCAGGGCTCTTGGCATGGTCATGGCGAAGTTCAAAACCGATCTGGAACTCAATCGAAAACCTGACGAAATGCGAGATGTTGAGGTCACACTTGACTTCACACCAAATGCCCTTGCTTCGGTTCTTTACCGCCAAGGTAACACCGTTATTCTCGCATGCTGCACCAAAGAGGCAAAACTGCCTCGTTGGTTCCCTCGTGACGCCACAAAGGGATGGGTTCACGCCGAGTATTCATTATTGCCCGGATCAACCGATTCTCGATTTCGACGTGAGCGAAACGGGGCCAAAGGACGAACGCAAGAAATTGAACGCCTCATTGCTCGCTCCCTGCGCGCCGCTGTTGATTTGGAAGCACTTGGACCCGTGGCTCTGAACGTGGACTGTGATGTACTCAATGCTGACGGCGGTACCCGTTGCGCATCCATTACTGCGGCGAACATCGCTCTACGTCTTGCCGTACGACGATTGATTGCTTCAGGAGACTGTTTGCCCGTCGATCTTCGCCCAACCTTTGAGCAACGAAAAGAAGGATGGGAGCCCCCATCAATGAGCGAAGCCGAGCGCACCAACCATGAGAACGATGTCATCCCACACGATCTCGCTGCTGTCTCTGTAGGTCTTATTGACGGAGATGTTTATCTCGACTTGGATTACATTCTGGACTCCAATGCAGATGTCGACATGAATGTGATCAAAACCAGTGACGGACGTTACGTTGAAATTCAAGGAACTGGAGAGGAATCTACCTTTTCGGCAGAGGAACTGTCTGGCCTTCTCGCTTCGGCAGACGGCGGCATGGAGACATTGTTCCAGCATCAGAAAAATGTTCTCAATGGAGCGGTTTGATTCTTCAACGTATCGTGTCTCTTACCTTCAACATCCCATCGGAAGGCTTGATATGGCGAGGGCACTCGCAAGCCTTGCACGGGTCAGTAGCTTAGTTGGGAGAGCGCGGCACTGAAGATGCCGAGGTCGCTGGTTCAAGTCCGGCCTGACCCACCAACATGGCACATCCTACGAATGTGTGTCCATAGGATTACTGGGATTGCATATTCTATAGAATAATATATTCAAAGGTGACTTTCATCCTTATCGGGAAAAGGGTTCTTGAAGAAGTTGTGCTTTGCAGGTAACATGGCCAATGAGGGTGAGGACCAACCCTCGGTCAACGAGGCTCATGAAGAGCACTCGCGTGCTAAAGACAAGGAAGCAAAAGAACTCCAAGAAATCCGACAGCGTCGCCAGGGCGGTGGTCGAATGTTCCTCTCAAACATTGAAGATTTTGTATTAATAGCGGGCCTTGCATACGGACTTCTCTTTGCCCTTCTGCTATTCTCGATGTCGTCAGGTGTGCTCGGTAATTCAACTGCGTTGGATCATACTGCATCAACGACCTTCCTTGACATTGGGGATGAATGCAATCAAATTACCGAAGAACCGTGGCTCAATATCTTCCCAGACCCTGATGAGGAATTGTTTTCCATCGCCGGCCATAACCTACCCAATGGCGTCGCTTTCCTCAATTATTCATACATCTTCATTGACGGGGAAACACAATCACTTGTCGCCGAAGAATACGGCAGCAACGAAACGACTCGATTGCTCGACGAATCAACCAACAACTCCGGAAGGGCCTATTTCCGAGCACCGTACTCAGACCTTGCTGAGGGGCATTACGAGCTGAGGTTTCGAATTACCGTCTACGAAGAAGCCAACCAATCATCCCAACTCATCATTGGACCATTGAGTCAATCACTGACCTTTGAACACAGTATTTCATCTGAAGCACTTGCCTTCTTGCCCTTTGTAGATGATAGCGAGCATTCCGAAGTTCGCATCGAAGATGCGGGCCCGCGTTCGTGCTGGTCCGTTCAAGATCTGGGCGATTGGGGCTATCTCCTGATGGGGGCTGAAATCGGTGGAGGCCGAGAAACGGCCATGTTAACCGGTGGAGCAGCGGGTATTCCTGCTTGGTGGATGGCATTCATTTCCCTTTCACTGTCGATCATCACGCTTCTCATCATCTATCCGGTCATGTACAAAGTATACCATCAAGATACTGACGACATCCTTTCTCGCAATCACATTGTGCGGTTGGTCGAAGACACGGTTGAAACGATCGCAGAAGGACTCAACATCGACGTTGATCAGGAATTATTCAAAACAGAGGTCAGAGAGCTTTCAATAGACATCATGGTTGCGTACAAAAACACAGAAAGTACCCTTTCAGACTCGAAAGAGGTCCGTTCTGAAATCCTTCGCCAACTGCTTGAAGAATTTGCCATCTTCCGCGTCTTCAAGCCCGTACAGCTCAATACAAGGGTGATCGGAGCCGGTCGGGTCATCGACTTTGACTCAGGGGTAGGTATCGGTAGCCGGGAAGCAGATGCTCTCGAAGTTGAAAGCGAACAACAAGATTACTCCTCCTTCTTTTCTGAACTCCATTCACTTTCGCGCATTGAGGATGATGTGCGTGATAGTTTGGATCTGTTCTTTACACGCCGCAACGACGTTGAGATGAAAGGCGCTGTGGTTACAAGCGACGACCGAGTTGTCTTTGTTTCGGTCATTTACCGACCTACCCAACGCTTCGCCTTCTTTCGGTTCAACAAAACCTCCACTCAAATCAAGGATGAGTTGTTTGGATTCATCCACGATCGAAATGAAGAGTTATTGGGCTCACAAGAATTGATTGTCAAGACTCGAAACGAAGTCTCAACCCTCGCTGACCGGTCGGGGGCAGGTCGAGTTGAACGCCAAACCACAAAGGATGATGAGCGAATCGTAGCCGTTGCCAAGCAAGACGGGCTGGGCGGCCGTATGCTTCAAACGAAATTCTTGGGCGATACCCTCTCAACGGTAGAATACATGGCCAACGAGAAGCGTGAAATGATCAACAAATGGGGCTTTTGGGGCTTGATTTTCTTCGTCTGGATTCCGTTCATGGCATCTGGCGTCCTCGTCGGAGCCATGCTCGGTCTTCTATCTCGCATGCAATTCATGCGTGTTCTCCTTGCAACCCTCATCGGGGGGTCAATCGCATCGATTACCTGGGCCTACACCGCAGAAGGCATTGTGAAGTTCATGCACCAATACAAACTTGAAGTCTTTATTCCCATGATCATCGGTGTATTCATCCTGATGGCAGTCCTGCACATTCGGTCAACAAAGATGCGACGTCAGACCGAATTGTTTGAAGATACGCTTCTTGACAATTTCCATGCCGACGTTCTCGCCAAGTACGGTGACCAGTAGGTGATACCGTGAATGAGATATCGGCCTTTGAAGGTCAACCTGGACACGTTGGTGAATTCATCAAACTCGGCATCGTTACCGTCAGTGACCGAGCCAGTTCGGGAACCTATGAAGATGAAGGTGGGCCGGCGATTCTCGGATTTTTTGAAGCGGCCCTCGCAAGTCCATGGGAAGCACATTACCGCTGCGTTCCTGATGAGATTAAAGCCATAGAAGCCGCATTAAGAGAATTGGTAGACGATGTCGGATGCTATGTCGTGGTCACGACTGGAGGAACAGGTCCCGCCCCTCGAGATGTGACTCCTGAGGCCACGGAACGGGTTTGTGACCGATTATTACCGGGGTTCGGGGAGCAGATGCGGGCCATCTCTCTGGCCTTTGTCCCGACAGCAATTCTTTCCCGGCAGGTGGGTGGGCTGAGAGGAACGAGTTTGATTTTCAATCTACCCGGCAGGCCAAAAGCAATCCGAGAAACGATTGATGATATCTGGAAAGCCGTTCCGTATTGTATTGACCTTACGGGAGGGCCGTACATGGACATGCGAGATGAAGTATGTCTCGCATTCCGCCCAAAATCGGCTGCTCGGCGATGAACTCCCTATCATCACATTCATGTGCTGCGTTTCGTTGCTCGTATTAGGAGAAGAATACAATGAAGGGCAACATCCTCATCCACCGTGCTACCATGACACTACCAACACAAACTGTCATCGGAGATTTGCGAGTTCGGGACGGTATCATCCACTCCATTGCTATCGAAGGCACATTGGAGCCACTCGATGACGAACTCTTCATCGATGCTGAAGGATTGCATCTTATGCCCGGAATGATTGACCCTCAATGCCATTTCCGTGACCCAGGACAACCTGAAAAGGAGGATTTAGGATCTGGGTCTGCTGCCGCTGTGAGTGGTGGCATCACCTCCTTCCTCGATATGCCCAATAACAAGCCCTCAATCACAAATCTAGCAGGTATGCAGATGAAATTGGATACTGCTGCCGCAAAATGCGTCAACAATTATGGCTTTTTTATTGGCGCTACTCCAGACAATGTTGAAGATCTGCAGGAAGCAGTAGGTACGCCCGAAGAGGCAGTGAGTATCCCCGGCATATGTGGTATCAAAATCTTCATGGGTTCCTCAACCGGAACGCTTCTGGTCAATGAACGCGATGCACTCAACGAAATTTTCTCCAAAACAGGCGGCCTTATCGCCGTGCATGCAGAGGATGAAAAGCGATTGCTTGAGCGATACGAAACCTACAACTCACGTACTGATATGGCTGCTCACGCCGAATGGCGTGATGATGTGACCGCCCTTTTGGCCACAAAACTGGCAGTAGAACTCGCTCAAGAGCACGGACATCGCCTTCACATATTGCACCTTACCAGCGGGATTGAAGCTGAATGGCTTCGAGGCATTACCTCACTTCCCTCACAAAGTGACGGTGAAAAAGCCATCATCACAACTGAGACGTTGCCTCAACACCTCACCTTCGACGAAACCGATGTGGAGCGAGAAGGAACTCGTTTGAAGATGAACCCGCCGATTCGTTATGCAAAGGACAAAACACAACTCTGGGACGAACTCAAAGCAGGAACAATTCAATGCATTGCAACCGACCATGCACCCCACACCCTCGAGGCGAAAGCCCTCGGATTCCCCAATGCTCCAAGTGGCATGCCTGGCGTTGAAACCTCACTTGCCGTGATGCTCACCCATGCGAAGAACGGCGAATGCACCATCGAAGACGTGGTTCAATGGATGTCAACCAACGTTGCTGATTGCTACAACATGATTGGAAAAGGCAGATTGGAAGAAGGAGCAGATGGAGATCTTGTATTGGTTGATATGAACAAGGAAGTCGTTGTAGAGGACGAGTTGACCTGGACCAGAGTTGAATGGAGTCCATTTCGAGGCCGACCCCTCGTTGGTTGGGCTCAAGTGACCATCGTCGGAGGAACTCCGGTCTTTGAACGCACAGAGGAAACCGGTCAGAAAGGAACACTTCTGGTCGAATCGGGTGCAGTAGGGACCCCGATTGTGATGACACCCTGGCGTTAATCCTCAAGACAGATTGTAAAGTTGGCCGTATTTTCGCTCGACGTAGCGAAGGAAGGGTTCGGGACTCGGAGGAGTTCCTGTGGCGTCTGTGATGAGTTCTGCAGGACTGACTTGGCTGCCTCGTTGATGGATTTTAGGGCGCAACCAATCGAGCATAGGCGACCAATCCCCCGTAGCAATCATGTCGTCAATATTGCCGAATTCTTCACCCATGGCCTCCAAAAGTTGAGCCGCATAGAGATTACCAAGTGTGTAGGTTGGGAAGTAGCCAAAAGCACCCATGGACCAGTGGATATCCTGCAAACATCCCATTCTGTCTTCAGGTACGTCGAGACCAAACCATTCCTTGAACATCGCATTCCATGCAGCAGGGAGGTCCTCAACGCTCAGATCACCGTTGAAGAGTTCTTTCTCAATCTCATAGCGTATCATCACATGTAAGTTGTAAGTGACTTCATCGGCTTCCACCCGAATGAACCCCTTTTCGACACGGTTGGCAATACGGTTGAGAGTATGTTCATCCCAATCCGGTGCTTCGGGGAAAGCCCGTTTGAACCAAGGGAGTGCGACTTTCCAAAAGGACGGGGTTCTTCCGATTTGGTTTTCCCAGAACCTACTTTGTGATTCGTGAACGCCAAGAGAGACAGCTGCACCGCGTGGGGTATAGCGATGGTGTTGATCGAGCCCTTGTTCATAGAGCGCATGCCCTGTTTCATGCATCACGGCATACAAGCAGGAAAAGGGGTCCTTTTCGTCAAAGCGTGTTGTGAAGCGAGTATCACCTGGCCACAAACCTGCCGAGAAAGGATGTGTTGAAGCGTCCATTCTACCAGCTTCGAAATCAAAGCCCATGGCAGCGGATACATCGTGGCAGAAGGCTTTCTGTGATTCAATCGGGAAGCGCATCTCAGGTGGTAAAATGGGTTCTTCTTGCTCCGATTGTGCAGCCGTAATCGATTGAAGAAGCGGCACCAATCTCGCCTTCAGACCTGCGAAAAGTGGGTCGTAATCTGCAACCTTCATCCCGACTTCATATTCGTCGAGCAAGACATCATAGGGAGTTGTCTCAACTCCGAGGTAGTCAATCTTCTGACGTGTGAGGCTAATGAGGTGTTCAAGAGCGGGTTTGAAGGCTAGAAAATCTGATTGCTCACGTGCTTGTTGCCATGCGACAAGAGCCTCTGAACGTGCTTGTGCAAATGATTCAACAAAGGATTGTGGCAAACAAGCAGCCTGTTGGTGGCTGCGGCTCATTTCGCGGACGTTGGCTATTTGATCCTCATCTAATTCTATAGAGGCGAGGTCTTGGAGTAATTCACCCATTCGAGGATCAACGAGACGTTGGTGTTGCTGTCCTGCTAACCATGCCATCATTTCCCCTCGAGAAGCAGCACCTTTGGCAGGCATCAGAACCTCTTGATCCCATCCTAAATGACCTTGGAGAGCACTCAGTCTGTGGATGTCTTTTACCCGATTCAAAAACTCAACATAGAGGTCCATGGAAATGTTAAGAAGAGGTTCTTCTTGAACACTCCCCTTGTCTCGTATGTGGAAAATACCTTGGAATAAATGCACCATGGAAGCACACATTGAATAAGAGTTGTGACCTACAGTCACCATGGCCTCTCCCTTCCGCCGAAAAGGAAAAGGGAGAGGTGACGAAGGTGCTATCGACATCGACATTGCAGACCTCATTGACCTTGAAGAAGGGCTCCCCGAGCCAATTGTGGCCGAAGAACCAGCCGTTGAAACTCCGCCAGAGGGCGACTTGCAAGACATCGACCTCATGGCCAAGAGCGCCCAAACTGTCATCGACACCTGCATGGACCTGAGACGAGGCGAGAACATTTTGGTGATCTGCGACCCGACGACAACAGATATCGGTCAGGCGCTGCACGAAGCGGCAAGCCAGCGTTCAGACCGTGTTCTCCTTATCGTCATGCCCAAAGGCCGACATCACGGAGAGGAACCTCCTGCGCCAGTTGTGAACCTGATGCGGCAACAGCAGGTGGTCATCGCACCAACACGCTATTCCTTAACCCATACACGTGCCGTCCGGCAAGCGATCAAAGATGGCGCACGGGTTGCAACCATGCCAGGGATGAGCAATGAAATGTTCACGCAAGGAGGTATGTCTGCTGATTTCACTGCGATCAAGAAGAAAATGGGGGAAATGACTCCAGTCATGCGTCGCAAGCGAATTGTTAATGTCAAATCGAACTCGGGTACGAATGTCACATTTGAGGTGAATTGGCGGGAATGGAAACTTGACGATAATGGGATTTGCAATCGCCCACGCATGCTCACTAACTTGCCAGCAGGCAAAATTTTCACCCTGCCCCGCGAGGGCACCATGAATGGAACGATCGTGATTGATGGTTCGTGGGATTCTGCTCTTGTGGATGAACCCGTTGTCCTCCAGATTGAGGACGGTCTGGTTGTTGACGTCAAGGGTGGTACGGCTGCTGCGCAGATCCGTCAAGCCTTCGGCGAGGCCGCAAAGCGCCTTCGTAGCAAGGAACAAGAAAACGTTTGGACCGTTGCTGAATTCGGGTTTGGAATGAATCCAAATGCACGCCTTATGGGCAATGTTTTGGAGGACGAAAAACGCCTTGGAACCGCTTACTTTTCTCTTGGTGATAACACGAGACTTGGTGGAACAGCTGCTGTAGGAATTCATATTTCTGGCGTGCTTGATACACCGAGCATTTGGCTGGATGAGACGCCAATTGTCGAGGATGGAACCTTTCTCATCGACTGATCAATAACCCAAGTTTTGCTGACCACACACGGGGCAGAAGCGCCAGTATGGATCAAGTCCAATGCCACATCCACGGCAATGGATACCCGAGCGTATGGTGGGCTGAACCAATGGGGCCTGTTGACGGGGCCACCCTTGTTGAGCAGGTTGTTGAGGTGGGGGTTGCTGCCAATTCTGTTGTGGAACGGGTTGTTGAGTCGGGGGTTGTTGCCAATTCTGTTGATTCGGCAGAGGTTGCGGGCGTTGATTGACTGGTTGAGGAGGTTGAGCCACGGGTTTTGAGGCAGGTCCAAGCGGCTTTCGTACGGGAGCGATGGGTTTGGGTAACGAAGCTGTTTTTTCAGCGGCTGGAGAGGCTATAAATTCCGAAAGGGAAACAACACCATCGCCGTCGGTGTCAGCCTCTACGTGAAGCTCTTCTGCTTCCTCAAGGCTGCTTCCCGTTGCTTGGGCCAATTCTTCAATCGAAAGAGCACCGCTGCCGTCTTCATCCGCCGCGATGAAGTGTTCGGCTGCACTGACAAATTCTTCTTCTGGTTCTTCTTCATGCTGAGGTGCCAGTTCAATGGCTTCAGGCAACCCTTGTTGGGGTTCAGCAACCTCTTGTTGTGTCTCTGCATCGACAGGGGCGTCTGCAGCCAACTCGAGATCAAATGCACCGGCGAAGGCGTCTTGGGTGGCTCGAGCAACCTGCTTTTCACTCTCAACATTCACCGCTTCGGGTGCAGCCTCTACCGGTTCAATGTTGGGAAGGGCGACGGAAGTATCGGGGAGTGGAACGACTGAAGTTGGTTCAGTATTGCTCATTTTCGGCAACGGTATTGCTGGAACCTCGTTGGTTTTCTCAGCAACATCTTGGATTTGGGCTGCTTCCTGCACCGTGGGCTTGGGTGGTGAGGGTGGTAGCGCAATGGTGGCAGCGGAGGCCGTTCCACTGGCAAGTGTCGCCACGGGGAGAACATGTCCTGCCACATCGAGAGCAGCATTGAGTTCCTGATCAATGCTCACGAGGGCATCCATGGATGCCTCTACGTGGCTCAGATGGCCTTCAAGAGCGCTGAGGTACTTGAGGACCTCCTCGCCCTTTCCTGTTTGGTGGGCAACAGCGAAGAGTTTCATCATTCGCATCGGGTCAGCAAGGCTGGAGAGATGCTGTTCCTGCTGCGCGGTCATTCCCGTAACCTTCTGCCCCTGAACTTCACCTGAGGACCCAGGTTGGCCAAGAGCGTTCAACAAGGGATCGGGCAAACTCATCAATTCGAGATGGCCCGCGACAAGGTAGTAGATCTCTCCACCCTCGCACGCCATCCGTTCACTAGCAGCCTCAAAATCAAAGTCCCCCGGTTGAAGAACAATATCAGAGAGATATTCAAAAAACAGTGTCATGGCCTCGTTGCGAGGCAAGCTCATCATGCTGTGAAGCATGTCGGATGAACCGGTTGCACCGAAGTATGCTGCAGCAGCATCAACCTCAATTTCAGAGTTGGTGCTTGCGTCGTCATCTGCCATCGTCGCACCCTCCTATCAACCGCACTTGGGCTCCCCATTTAAGGCCTCATGAATATCATCACGCCGAGCGATTCTTTGCTAGATTGCAAATCGCTCGAGATTGTTCAGCAGACCACCCGGTTTCTTGGAGTTGCATCAATACACTCCGTTCATCTTCACCTTCTGAGATGGCACCAACAACCCACTCAACAGCAGATTCTCGGTCGTCTTCTTGCCAGTCTTCAAAGATGTTGAGATCGACTTGAATCCGTGCCTTTCGGACCTTCTTTGAAGACGCATCTTCGGATGGAACTGATTTTTTCTTGGCTACCTTTTGAGCAGGGGGCGCCTTGCGAGAGGGGGGTTCCCTTGCGGGTGGTTGACGGCCTGGAGGACCTGAGGATTTTTGTCGCCCAGGAGGTGTTCGCGGCGCTGCCTTTTGTGCAGGCTTGGCAGATGGTTGGCTTGCTTGCCGAGGTCGGGATGCCATCGGGGAAACTCCTTTGCGATCAAGCACGTCAAGGACACGTTCTTCATCTTCCTCGTCGTCATCGTAGAAGTAGTCGTCGTCATCTTCGTCATCATCGTCTTCTCGTAGCATTCGTGCGATGATGAGACCGACGATGACAAGACTGAGCCCACTAACACCGAGGATTATCATCAGGGCTCCGGCATCGAGGCCGAATAAATCGTCATCGCCATCACCAGATTGTGGGACATAAGGACAGCCGTCATCATAGCCATCAACGCCTTTCGGTTGATCAACACAGTTGTCGCTATCGTCGAGAACACCATCTCCATCGGTATCGCGTTCAGAAATGTGACATCCGAATTCGTCGACAGAGTTTGATAATCCAAACGGCGTATTCGGGCAGCGGTCCGAGTTTTCCGCACCGTCGATGAATTGGCCGGGATCGTTGAGATTCAAGCGCTCGTAATAGGCTTCGCGTGTTGCATTCCAAGAAGCCTCACCCCAATTATCGCCAAAACCATCAAAATCAGTGTCCCGCCATTGTGTTGGGTCATCACGGGTAGAGGCAGGTTCGTCCTCATCGCGCCATCCATCACCATCGTCGTAACAACCTAGGAAATCCTTGAACGAGGTCCCTGCTTCATTGGGGCAATCATCCGCATTGAATGCTGGAGATGGATTGTCGCCGTAGCCGTCGCCGTCCGAATCATACCATTGGGTTGGATCCGAAGGGAATGCATCACCCGTTTGATTGGTATGAAGGCCAGTAGTGGGGTCCACATCATAGGTGTACATTCCAGAAAAGCCATCTCCATCCAGATCGGTATCCAACGCACTTTCATCGGTACATCCATTGTCAAGAATAGGGAAACCTGCGGGCGTATCATCGCAAGCATCATCCAAATCCGACAAGCCATCGCCGTCACTGTCTCGTTGACTTTCTGCACAGCCCTTTGTGTCGACCGTTTCGCCACTCGGGGTCGCAGGACAGTTGTCTTCAGGGTCATTGACTCCGTCGCCGTCCGTGTCGGATGTTCGCTGTTCAAGACTGCATCCCTCAGCGTCCACAGAAATGCCTGTGGGTGTTGAGGCACAAAGATCCAGATTGTTGGTCACTCCGTCGTTATCGTCATCAAGTTCTGATTGTGCACATCCATCGGCATTGACAGGTTCACCAGCTGGCGTGGTAGGACACAAAGTATCCAAATCGTTGATGACACCGTCACCATCACTGTCTGCAACGTCGATGATGCGGCAGCCAATTCCATTGGTGCCGTTGAATACACCGGCCTCGTTGGGGCACTCGTCGCCTTCAACTCCTGCCAATTGGTCACCAAAGCCATCCCCGTCGGTATCCGACCATTGACTGTCAAGGTCGGGAAATGCATCGCCCTGTTGGTTTTCCCTGAGTCCAGAACTGGTATTCAGGTCGTAGGAGTAGATGTTGGTATAGCCGTCACCATCGCTGTCCAAACATCCAACGACTGGGCGTGTTGAATTGCCCCATATGTCTGAACATCCGTCCAATTTGAGCCCCATTCCATTGGAGCCGTTGTAGAGCGCTGTCCAATTATCGGGGAAGCCATCGCCATCGGTATCGTTTGCTGCGGCTGGATAGAATTTGAAGTGGTCAGGATTGGTAGCGTTTTCAGAGTCATTGTCACCATAACCATCACCGTCACTATCCACCCATTGAGTTGAGTCAAAGGGCCAAACATCGGCCCCATGTGTGATGTTCCATTCGAAGATGCTCCCTTCATCCGACGGGTCACTGGAACCGTCGCTGTCCGAGTCCAAGCACCCGTTTCGGTCACGCCACGACACTCCGTAATCCCACGGACAAAAGTCTCCGTTGAACATATCTGTGTCGTTATCCCCGTAGCCATCACCGTCAAAATCAGCATATTGCGAAGCAAGGTATGGGAAGAGATCCCCGCTATTGGCATTGGGATCGAGGGGGGTTTGGCAGCAATCCACGCCGTGATTGTCACCAAATCCATCGCCATCGGTGTCGAGGGCTTGTTTCCAATTACCCTTGAACTGGTCACCATCGTAGTACGTAGCGTCATTGTCAGACCAACCGTCTTGATCAAGGTCTCCACAACCATAGCGATCAATCCACGATGTACCACCGACGTCATCACATCCATCGATGGAATCCTTGTAGCCGTCGGCATCGTAATCCTCGCATCCAAAAATAATGTATGAAGACGGGCCGTTGGTGGTTGGGCAGGCGTCAGGGAGTGGGCCGAGCGGGTTATCACCGTGATTGTCACCATCGGTGTTCATCCACTGATCTCCCACTGCGGGCATTGCATCCATCAAATCAAAGACCAAGTCACGGTCTTGGTCCTCATAGAGTCGTAGAATCATGACATCGTCATTCACCGTATCCCAGTAGGCCATGTGAACGGTGCCGTTGGCATCGATCATGGCATTCAGTTCTTCACTGACCACAACATCACCAAATTGAACTGACATCCACGGAGCAAAGCCCGAATGAACACCGTTCAATTCTGCTGTATTGACGATGAGGTGTTGGGTGATGGGGTCGCTGGTCAGCATCAAGAGATGCGTCCCCGTGTGGAGAACATCCCAAGCCCCATGAACTGCTGCTGCAGGGCGTTCTTGGATGGCCACCCAATGGCCCGTATTGTTCATGGCCATCAGAGAAGAAACCGCATTCCCTCGCACGGCGAGGATGGGGGATGCTCCTCCCTCGAGGTCCAAGCGGAACTCACCTGCGATACCACTCGGCTGAGTAATGGTGTGTTGACTCCAATTGTCATCACCTGGCCACTGCTCGTAGACGCTCAGAGTTCCATCATCCGTCAAAACTGCAACGAGAATGGAACCGTTTGTCAGTTGAGCCATGTCAATTTGAACATCGGAATCTGTACCGTTGGCGATGGTGCTTTTGCTGAGCGAAACACCATCATAGGTCCAAAGCGAAAGATTTGATTCACTCACTCCATCATCTTGGGTGACCAGGGCAACGACGAGGTCATCATTCGCTACCAGCATTGTAGGGTGCTGAGAGGATAACGCTTCGCCTTCTTCGCCCAATGTACTGAGCGTCCACGAGCTGTCTCGGGTTGCCAGTGCAAGTTGATTGGTATCCCCGTGACGATAGATGAGATGGGGTACGTCCGTGCTGTTGACTTGAACGGAGATATTGCCACCGAGCGTGACACTGTTGCGGACCATTTCTGAGGTCCATCCGTTCGTTTCATCGTAGGCTGAATAGAAAATTTGTTGACCTGCTCCAGTCGTATAAGCAACTGCTTGCTTACCATACTGGTCAATGGTTGAACCCAGGTATTGGCCGACGGTCCCAGTAGAAGCAATATTCTGTTGAACCGCAGTCATCGAACGTGTTGTGTGAAGATTGATGGCGTTTTCATCTTGAGTGATGATGATCGGTTGTCCAGTTGAACGCGCCTTGAAGATGAAGGTCGTATTCACGTTCGCATCCTCGGTGAGAGATTGGTGGACCCATTGTCCCGAAGGAGTCTGGTCTTTCATGTGCTCAAGTTTCTCAAGATGCATACCGGTATTGTCGGTATAGGTGAAAACAATGCTGGTTTCACCTCGATGAGCTGTAGCGAGATCAAGCCCTTGAGCCGTGCCGGTATAAACAAAGGAAAGTGATTCCCAATCACGTTCGCTCAAGATGTGATACTCAAGGCCGTAATTGGCACCCTGCTGGCTGTTGCGAGATGAAAATATCATCTCGCCCAAACCATCTCCGTTAAGATCGCCCATAGCAGCCATACCTTGCCCAATCTTTTGGTTGCTCGTGCCTTGCGCAAGCAATTGGGCTTCTGACTGCAAACCACTGGCACTACCCAGGTAGATCTCAACCTTCCCCGATTCATCTCCGTTCAAACTTGAGATGTAGACATCACCATAGCCGTCTTCATTGATATCACCTGCTGAAACAATCGCTTCGCCTATTCGGGAATTTAGTACACTCGGAACAAGCGTCCAATTGGGCCCGTTTTGATACCCGCTATCGCCTCCATTGTACATCCATAACTTTCCTCCACCGAAGGTTTCAGTCCCATTGAAGGGTTCGGTGATGATGTGATCGGCAAATCCATCGCCTTGAACATCGCCTACACAGGCCACCGTATGCCCGAAGAGACGACCCTGTTTGTTGGTTTCAAGCGTGTGATCGGGGGTACCATTGTATCCTGTGGCCATGCCGCTGAAGTATTCAACTGATGAGTAATCCGGCGTGGTTGTATACGTCCCAACGTTCGAAATAATCAATTCTTCACGGCCATCTCCGTTCATGTCACAGCCCTCTATCGATCGACCAAACATGTTCCCATTCTTCGACGCAGTCAGGTTGCGTTGACTCGAGAGACTGAATTCACCACCGTCATACACGTTGACTTTCCCGTAGATTGTTGAAGTCCCCGAATCAAAAACGTGCCCGTTTGCAGATGCTGCAAGCATGTCTGCCTGCCCGTCGTGAACGAGAGCCGCTAGATAGCTCCCCAAACGTTCTCCATTTGAGCCAGAAACAGACCACCATGGCATGGCTGAGATTCCTGTTGAATTACCCAAATAGACATGCACCTGGCCGTGTGTAAGGTTGGAATCATTGGTTGGATTCCAACCGGGCAGACCAACCGCCAAATCTTGAATCCCATCGTGATTGAAATCGCCCGTATCCAAACCAGTACCGAAGTGACTGCCGTTAGACTCACCAGCCAGAATCATATCGGGAATGTCAGCGACACCGCTTGAAGAACCGTAATAGATGTCAACGCGCCCGTTCTCAACATACGTGAGTAAACTAGCCTGTGGCGTAGCGATGATCAGGTCATCAAAGCCATCGCTGTTGAGGTCGGCAACTTTGATGGCCCCTTCTGAGACATCATCCTGACCTGTCACGATTTGGGTTGGCGTGGGGTTCACACGACCCGAATCTTGACCTGCCAAAGACCGGATTAGGTTGATCGAAAAGGCATTTCCAGATTGGGTCATGGTAGCGACCTGCTCGATGTTTTGGTCATCCAAATCCATACCGACGCCATCAACGATTGTGTTGTCTGTAGCAAGAATACGAAGATCATGCTCGGTACCGTCAATCCGTAGCAGAATCACTTCTCCCAGCGAGGAGCGTGTGTAAAGGATATGAATCACGCCTTGGTCGTCGATTTCAAGTTCAAAATCTTCGCCGACTGGCCCTCGGTCCAGCAAATAACTCGTCCAATATGCCCCGCTGAAGTTGACTTGATGGAGAGCACCAGAGTCCGTCCGCATCAATCCCCATTCGAGCCCTTCAGACGTGATGTCCAAGGCGAGGTGGGTTGCATTCACATTTTCCATAATGGTTCGAGTGTGCCAGCGTGGGCCATCATAGTAGGTCGCACTTTCCCGTGCGTACCGTCCCATTTTCAAATCGGGGCCATCAGCGTAGAGGACACGTGGTAATTCATTGGCCGTGATTCCAATGGCACAATCGACCAGTGTCGATGAATTGGAAGATGCCACGGTATCCACAAGGCTGGAAGTCCAAGCCCCAGACGGGCGATGAACCGCTGTTCGAACTGGCCCTTCTTCTGTGCTCCAACAGTAGTGCTCCCTGTCGTGACGTGTTAATTTGAGGTCCGGAGTGCCGTGGTTTTCGATCGTTGAATTGTTCAACTCTTGGCTGTGCCAATAATCGAACATTGATTCCTCTTTGACGACTGCATTTACCATTCCATCAAAGGTAAGGGTCGTGCCCGCAAAGTCGTGACCGTAGCCAGATGTTGCGGTATACATGCTGCTTTTTTGCGGTGTGTTATCCGCTTCTTCAAGCAAGGATATTTCTGTGGGAAGGGCCAACATTGGTGACCATGAGGCGAGAAGAAACGTGAGGACGACAAGGACGCTCTTTGCAAGTGTTTTTCGAGAAAAGGCGTCCGACATAACCAATACACACACGCCGACCTAGAAAACCATTGTTCAAAAAAAAGCCTGACCCCCTATGGGGGTCAATCTCAACCTCCAAGGAGATGAACCGCTGAATTGAGAAAGGGGCTCTGCATGGGTAGTTCATGGCTGGTGACAGATGGTTGGTCGTAACCAACGGAACCTGGCCAGACCGTGAACGCATGAAGGGACTTGTTGGAGCATCACGTCATCTGATTGTGTGTGACGGTGCGTTGAACCGGTGGACTGATGACCTGAAAGTACCAACCATTGTGATCGGTGACTTTGATTCAGTAGATTCCTCTTTACTTACTGCATGGGAAAGCAAGGGGGCTCAGTTATTGAACGTTGAAGACCAAGACACCAACGACTTGCACAAAGCACTGGCCCACATCAAATCCATCGGTGCTGGTTCGAGTCTTGTTGTGGGGGCAACAGGGGGAGATCCTGCTCATGAACTCGCCAACCTCTTGACCTGCAGCACAACACCGCTCGAAACTCAGTGGCATACTCAGACGCATGAGTATCTGTTTTTTAATCCCGGAGTGGATTACTCTATAGATTTTTTTCCAGGCCAAGAATTCTCGCTTTTTGCATTTGAAATGTCTACGCGAGTCATGCTCAAAGGGACTCATTTCCCTCTCGATGGCGATACCTTAGACAGCGGGTCGAGAGGATTGCACAATCGAGCAACTGCAACACAGGTTGACCTGGCTTACGAATCAGGCAGTCTCATGATGATCAGGGCTCTTCGGGAAGAGGGCCCTTCGGAAGATGGGTACGAAGCATAGCCGAGTAGTCTTGAACACCGTCCCACGACTGTGATTTCTCATCGATTCGTGCCAGCTCAAGCGTTTTCTCAAAGCCCCCCCAATCCTCAATCAATTTGAGTTTAAAGGCAGCACGGGGCGTATATCCAGGAAAGAAATTTCTCCAAAGGAAGGGAATTCGCCCGGGCGTCACCCTGTTCACAATTTGAACAATGGATGTATTGCACGTTGTCAAAAGAGAGTGGTACCATTCTGGAGACACTGAAAGTGAATTCAATTTACCAATAAGCCCCATCAGCAACTCTTTATCCTTTCCCGGAGGTGTGATGGCCCTAAACATGTAATCACGATTACCACGGCCGTGTGTTCGCAATCCGGTTACGTCGCGTTCAAATCCGACCAGCAGGTAGAGCTCATACGCTCGCCAAAACCCTTTCCATGGATGATAACGTTCGCCTTTTTCTCGGCGTGCCTCAAAGGAAAACGAGAGGCATGTTCCGTCCTCAAAATCAAAGGTGAGGTAGGTATGTGCCATTCCGTGAATTGAGTGAAAATGGTCAACCATGAACCATACGTCTTTGAGTTCATCAAGGCGAACCTTCACTTCCTCAGCCCACTGCTCATCTCGATCCCGGGTTGTACGCCATACGAAATCACGAACCATGTGGAAGGTGATGTCGTTGCCATCAACCGTTGCAGTCGTGGCATATTCGCAGTCGTTTTCCCAAACAAGGTCTAGTGAAGGTTGAAGCGGGCGAACTCGAGTCCACCACAAATAGATGGAACGTAGTATGACGATAAGGATGAAGGCAACCAAAAGGATTCCAATTCTCTCGAGCCACGTCATCTCATTCCCACCCGTGCCAAATTTGCCATTCATCATCCCACCAATCCAACCTTCCGTCAGCGTGTTGACGCCAGAGAACACCTTGATCATCAAGCGTAGTTGGCAACCCTTGGGCGTCCGGGGAACCGTCTTCAAGGACTTGAGGTGTTGGGCCAAGTGAAGGCAGTTGAAGAGGCTCAGGCTCCCTGTTTCGAATCAACAAGACGAACACGACCAAGGTGACGATCAAGGTCAAAGCACCAATGGAGAACCATCCAACTGATTCGGTCGGCGTCTCGGGCCCCAGAGAAGTAGACGGCATAGCAGCGCTTTCATTTTCTCCGAGGTTTGGTGGTGGCAGGCGAATAAGGTTCATGCCCTCTGTAGAGGAAATCATTTTTTCAGTCACAATTTCAAGAGAAATCAAGTAGGCTCCCGAGGGGAGTTCACTGCAGTCGAGAGAAGTGCTGTTCACGCCTTCAACAACCTTCCCCTTGATGCGCCAAACCTTCATCAACGAGTCATAACCCATACTCTGTGTTGTTGTCACAGAGATTTGGCAAGGTGTTTCTGTGGTATTTTGATGACCGCTTGCCATGAGAGAAAATTCTGGAGGTGGGCGATTGTTAATGGTGAAGTTGAGCGTTGATTCTGCTGTTTGCCCCAAACCGTTTCGGTAGGTCTCCTTCAGTTTGTAATCCCCTGCTGGCCATGAAGAACAATCCAACGTTTCGTCCGAATCAAGGACGCTGAACGGAGCGCCAGTGAAGGTACGGACGCCGGTCTCTCCGTAGCGCGGGCCTGTTTCATCGCCAAAGTTTCGGTAGATCTCACACATTTCTCCAGTCCTGATGGAACTTGCAGCATTCAACTGGAGGTCGACCAGTGGGATTTGCAATGCAGGCTTGAGAAGGAAGGTTGGAAGAGGATAGGAAGCGATGGATTCACCGTCCTCATCAAAGAAGTCAAGCCTCAAATCGTGTTCGCCAGCAGACCAAGCATCGTAAACGAGACTCACATTGGTTTGACCCTCAAAAGAAACTTCGATGGTTTCAAGAACATCTCGTTCCTTGTGCAACCCCCTTAATTTGATGATGAGGTCGTTGTCAGCTGCGGTTGAATTTAACACAACAACAACACGAACCGCATCGATGTCGCCATCTTGATTGGTGTCAATGGTATCGTTTCTCAAAGCCAACAAGGTCAAACCACGTTCTGCAAGTCGTTCCTCTGCGGCCGTATCCGCCGATACTTGAGGCATTGGTACGAGCAATAACATGAGCAAGAGAGTGATGACATACGCCGTACTGCGGCGATTACTGAGCATCTTGCTCACCTCCTTGAGTCTCTGGAAGTGGTGGTAGATCTTCGAGTGGAATCAATTGTGGAATTGCAGCCCCAATTCCCGGTGCTGCCATGAGTTTCATCTCTGCATCAAAGGCGAGTTGCTCCATCATAGTGGCTCTGCTGCGAGACATTCGAACGACAAGTGCTCCTGCGGCCCCCATCAAGAATCCAAGTCCAATGAGGAGGTAGGTTAACCACGATGCAGCTGGATCTTCACCCATGATGGCAATGGCGGCTGATAATTCACCATAATCGTTGGACCAGCCGTCTCCGTTTTCATCAGGGCATCCCTGCACGTCTCGCTTTGATTCACCAGCCACATACGGGCAGTCGTCTCTAAAGGCGCCCAAAGGAAGATCGCCAAAGCCATCCCTGTCTGTATCGGCCCACTGAAGCGCTTCGGTCGGGAAGGCATCGCCCATTCCAAAGGGGTGGGCTGCCCAGTTTTCAGTAGGGTCTGACCAACCATCGCCGTCAGTATCACGACATCCGAGGCGGTCAAGAATTGAGGTCCCGCGCGTTTCAGGACACGCGTCCCCTTGATGTCCGGTCATTCTATCGCCGTAGCCATCCCCGTCACTGTCTCTCCATTGAGAGGGTTCGTGAATAAAGGCGTCACCTAAATTTGACCAACCGTCGCCATCAGTATCCTGACATCCCCATCGGTCACCGCCAGAAGAGGGACCAACAGAAGTTCCTGCTACGTCGGGACAGACATCTGCAGTGGTGCCCATTGGGTTATCGCCACGTCCATCACCGTCGCTGTCATGCCACTGTGTGGAGTCTTCTGGCCATGCATCACCAGAACCACCAGGGCTGGCAAGCCAGTAGGAGGTCGGGTCAGACCAACCGTCACCGTCGCCGTCAGGGCAACCCCAGCGGTCAAAGGTTGAATTTCCCTCGGTCGTTCTACAGCCGTCGGGCCGGTAGGAGGTTCTCCATGTTTGGCCGTCAAAATATTCGAGATTGTCGCCATAAGAGTCATCATCAGTATCGTGCCATTGTGAGGCATCGTCAGGGAAGGCATCTGCAAAACCAAACGGATGAGACGTCCACAAATCCGTTGGATCTGAATAGCCATCTTTGTCGGTGTCTCGGCAACCCAAACGGTCCAAACGGGAGATCCATTGATTGTCCACTTCTTCCGGTGTTGAAGCGACGCAAACGTCCCCTTCGAATCCGGTCAAATTATCACCATAACCATCCCCATCACTGTCCCGAAACTGGGAGGGGACGAATGGGAAGTCATCGATTTGAGTGGCGCCATAGGTTTGGTTATCGCCCCACCCGTCATCATCAGTATCCTGCCACTGTGTAGGGTTGAACGGGAAGTCGTCGATCAGTTGAGCACCAACCGTTTGGTTGTCGCCCCATCCATCTCGGTCAGAATCTTCCCATTGACTCGGTTCTGCGGGGAAGGCGTCTGAACCGTTTTCAACGGTCCAATTTTCATCGCCATCGGAGAAGGTATCTCCATCAGAATCTGGGCAGCCGAACCGGTCTGCGAAGGAGGTGCCAGTAACGAAGGGACAAGCGTCGGGTTGCGATGCATTACCGACGTATTGACCGATTTCCCATACGGCTCGGGAGTCATTGAGTGAAGCCTCAGCCCAATTATCGCCGTATCCATCGTCGTCAGTATCGTTCCATTGCGTGCTTTCAGAAACAAATGCATCGGCCTTCCCGAGAGGATGTGCAAACCATGCCTCATAGCCGTTGAGGCCGCCAGGATCTGGGTCTGAGTAGGCGTCTCCATCAGAATCAATGCACCCGTAGCGGTCGGCGGAGGAATAGCCTCGGCTGTACTGGCAGTGATCGCCTTGGTAGCCTTCGAGATTGTCACCGTAACCATCGTTATCGGAATCCAACCACTGTGTGATTTCGCTAGGGAAGGCGTCTGCACCGTTTTGCACACCCCATCCCCCGTCAGGGTCCGACCACCCGTCACCATCACTGTCTGTGCATCCACTACGGTCGTTGGTCGAAGTGCCAACCAAATCATCGCAGTCATCTTCGTTGTCAACAAATCCGTCCTCATCTGAATCTCGATTTGTTTTATCAATCGACGGAGTCAATGTATAATCAAATCCGTCGTTGCACCATGAATCACCACCCTCGACTTTGATGATGATTTCACCCGCAGTAGAGAGCGTTGTGGACAGCGAGGCAGATGGATTCGTATCGTCTACGTTCTGAGAAACCGAATCCATGGTGAAGGTTCCAATCCAACCATCATTGAGGCACCACCATGCAGGGTTGCTCATGCTTCCTGAGAAATCCACTCGGACGATGTCGCCTTTTTTTCCTTGAATTTTCCAAAAGTCACGCTTGTCATTAGGAGAACAGCCATCTGGATCGCAAACATAGCCGCTTGAGGAGACACCATCGGTGAGTCCGTTGGCGCTCGCAGCGTTGTTATCGGCTGATGCAACGGGCAAATGAAGCAGGGTGAAGCAAAGGAAGAGAACCAGCCACCCCTTGCCGCCCATGAATAGGGATAGGTCTATGGATTATCAAACGAACTCCTACGGGGACTCGGCGTTTTGAACCCTAAAGTCGCTGTTTTCCGAGGCATTGACGGAAGCAATCTGACAGGTTCGTGTGTTGGAATTCATACCCGCTCTCAAGAAGTCGATGGGGCGTGACTCGCTGACCGTCAAGCACCAGAGCCTTGCCCATTTCTCCGAATAAGGTTCGTATTGCAAAGCCGGGAACAGGGATGAACCAAGGGCGAAGCATCACCTTTCCAAGCGATTTTGCAAAGGCCTTTTGTTGCACCGGCTCGGGCGCTGTTAGATTGTAAGCCCCCTGACATGAGGGCGTCATCATCAGATGATGCATGGCATAAATTTGGTCGTCGAGTGAGATCCAAGAATAATATTGGCGCCCTCCACCAACGGGCCCACCTCCACCCAGTTGAGTTGGTAAAAGGAGCTGCTTGAGAACACCACCCATTGGTGTGAGAACAAGACCTGTCCGCAACCACACCGTTCGAATGCCTGCATCGACAGCAGGTTGTGCTGCTGCTTCCCATTCCTGACAGAATCCGGCAAGAAAATTATCACCCGGGGCTGAATCTTCGGTCAACACCTCGTCCTTTCGGTTTCCATAGTAGCCAATCGCTGAGCCACAGAGAAAGTTGGTCGGGGGTTGGTCGAGTTTGCTGAGGAGCGTAGCGAGGTTCGTGGTAGGCGTCGTACGGGAGCTAACTACGAGTTCCTTTCGTTTCTTGCTCCAGCGCTTGTCTCCGATACCCGCTCCAGCGAGGTGTATTACCGTGTCAAAACCGTTTAAATCTCCTTTGAGAACCTCTCCTGTCTGGTCGTCCCATAGAACCACGTTGTCGTTTTTCGCATCCGGTGGTAAGACCGTTGTTGGACGAACAAGACGTGTGACCTGATGTCCAGCAGCAAAAAGGAAGGCGCATAATTGCATACCGATCAGTCCCGTTGAGCCGCTGACGAGAACCTTGTGACGTGCTTTGTCTGCAAATTGAGAAATTCGATTCAAATCACTCTGAACACGGAGTGTCCTGTAGGCGAACATTTGGTTCATTCGTCCCTTGACGGTGAACGGTGCTGACCAAAATGTCAGCGGGTGGAAGGGAAGTTTCCATTCAACTGTGTCACGAATTTGGCTGGATTGTGAATCTACACCGATGAAACGATGTTCATGATCCCATTTGCCAAAGGGTCCTTTTTCCATAACGTCGTTGAATACTTCACCACTCACAACGTCATAATGGCGAGCAATCCACATCATTTTGACCGGACCAAGACTCACCTTGAAACGTGTGGTCGCTCCGTTGACCAAGGCACCTGCCTCAATGGGTGCAATACCTTCCCATTCGGGCATGATGCGGCGAAAAGCACCCGGACTGTTGTACCAATCCCACACATCTTCAACCGGCGCATCGTAGGTGGCCAGGTGTTCGTAGGTTGGCATGTCAAGTCCTCTCATTGATGGGCTGAATACAGCGAGGGGCCGGAACCCAAGGATATCTGAACTGACCGTGGGTTGTTGTACTCTTCCATGTAGGCTTTGGTGTTGAACTTTCGCTTGGTTGAATCTGAGGTCATGCATCGTATTTTTCCAAATACGGCACGTTCAGTCCATCCACGGTCAAACTTGCCCATCACCCATCCAATGCCGGTGTAGGAGTTTGGGTCACGCCCGTCGAGAGCCCATCGGTCGTTGATGGCAATCATCCATTCCATGGCCAGTTCGGGAGTTGGTGACCATTCGAGTATTTTCTTGCCCCAAAGCATTCGGAGGTAATTGTGGATAATGCCTTCTCTTCGGAGTTGGTTTTGGGCTGCATTCCATAGCGGATCGTGGGTTGCAGCGGCTTCAAACTCCTCCAGCGTGTAGGTGTAAGGGCGTTGATCATTTGCGTGCTCTGCGAGCGTAATCTTTGCCCATTCCGGTAGTGAACTGTATTCCATGTGATCTTCGACCATGGCGCAGTGAATGAATCCGATGTCCCGCCATGTGATAATCTGGTCGAGGAAGGCTTCAACGGGCTCGGACAAGCCCCACCAGCCACGACGACGTCCGTCATTGGGCAGGTTGACCAAGGATACATCCCAGCGATTCTGGGTGAATACCTCATGAAGAATTTGATGAACACTGATGTGTCCGAAGTGGAGCCACGGAGAAATGCCACTTGCCCCTTTTTCATTCGGGTAATTACGCTTTTCATGGTAGTCTTCGAGGCGCTCGTTGAAGAACTCCCTCCAGCGTCGTCGTGCTTCGACCCAGCCGCCTTTCTTACTGAGAACCGGTGAAACGTTATGGTCGATGCTCAGGGTCGAAAGTGCCTTTCGCCCGACATCGCCTCCTTCAGAAACTCTCCACAAAAATTCGTAGGGCGTTTGAGGAGTTTCAGATTGATCAAATATTTCGCTGACAATGTGGTCGGAAAGTTGTGGCAGGTCAGCTGCCTCCTCTAAGGGTCGGGCGCTCGGGAAGTCGTGCATGTGTTCTCGAATGGTTTTGTGGAGATGGCGTCGCAGTGAATAGGCTGTTGAAAAGGCCCTTCCTTGAGCGCGCATTGCCATGAATCCGTTGGAGTCAACCACTCTAATTTCGCAAGGTTTGACTTTCAGTGCCGTGTTGAGAACGTGCTTGGGGTAGTAGGTAGGGTAATCGTCGATGACGCAGATCTTGGCCCGTTGAAGCCACGCTTTGAGTAGACCTGATGCTTCTTTTCGCTTGGTTTCGATGTAGGGTATGTAGGTAACGCCCGTTCTATCAAAAGTATCCCGGTTGTCAAGCATTCCCTGCAAGACAAACGTGGAGATACGGTCATTGGCCCATTTGTGCTGAAGGGCCAAACTTTCGATGACCACCAGCGGCAAGTTGTGATCTTTGGCGAGTTCGATACTGTGTTCAAGGGCGTGATTCCAATGTGGACGGCGAGCTGCGGTCATCCAATACACAATGTATTCACCGGACGGATTGGTGGCTCCGTGAATTTGAATGCGGGTTGAGGCGATCACGACCAGCGCCCTCCCGTAGGTGACGAGGATAGCGCCGCTCTGTAAACGCGATAGGACCGTTCCCGAAGCGTTAAGCCGGGTTGTCCACCGAGGTTTGCAGGTTGGGTCAGCCCGTCAATGGCCAGTTGTTGCATGGTTTCGGAAACCCATTTCAGGGATTGAAGGTCGCTGAGTGAAAACCATCCGGAGGATGAGATTTCTTCGCTACTTTCCTGAATTTGACCAGCATGGATGGAGACATCGTAGCAGAGGAAGACTGCGGGATGGTCTTTTCGAAGTGCGGTGCGAACTCCGGCGAGGCCCAATATACGTCCGTCGAAGCCTGATTCTTCTGCAAGTTCTCGCAAGGTTGCTTCTTCGGGGCTTTCTCCTTCGTCCACGTGGCCTTTGGGAAGCCCCCAACAGCCTTCATAGCGTCCCAGTGCTTCTTGTACGAGCAATATTTCGCCGTTTGCAACCACACGTGCTGCAACTCCTAGGTCACACGATACGGTCGCCATCAATTCTCTAAAATTTTCTTTCACTATATCAAGAGCGGTTTAATGCCACTGGAGGAAAAAGACGAGTGTTTATATAAGAAATCTAGCGATTTCCTAACATGCTGAGTAGCAATCAAAAAACCCTCGACGTACTTCCAGAGTCCGACGCATCCCTCCCTACGAAATTCGGCGATTTCCGCATACGTGCCTTCCGGGATCCATCCAACGGTAAGGAGCACTCCGTACTCTACGTCGGCGACATCACCGAAGGACATCCACTCGTACGTATCCATTCAGAATGCCTGACTGGTGACGCATTTGGTTCGCTGCGCTGCGACTGCGGCCCGCAATTGCAGGCCTCCATGAAAGCAATCCAGGATGCGGGTAAGGGAGCGATTGTTTACCTTCGCCAAGAAGGGCGCGGCATCGGCCTCTATTCCAAGATGCAAGCATACGCCCTCCAAGACATAGGATATGACACCCTTGACGCAAACTTGGCCCTGGGACTCCCAGCAGATGCACGACGCTACGACATTGCAGCTGAGATGCTGTGTTCCATGGGCGTGGAAGACGTCAAATTGATGACCAACAATCCCGAAAAGCGGCAACAATTGCTTGACAATGGCATTCGGGTCGCTAACCGGGTCCCCCTCATCGTTGGCCGATGCGCACAGAACAACTCCTATCTAGATACCAAAGCAGTCCGAATGGGCCATATGCTTCCAATCTGAGGCCTCACCATGTCCACACACCTTATCGGCCAAACTGTCCCTCAATTTTCCCTCGAAACTGATGAAAACACGATCTTTGAAAGCACCTCCCTCAACGGAACATGGCGCGTCATCTTCTTCTATTCAAGGAATGACTCACCCACTTGCAAACGTGGCTGCCTCACCTTCAAAGAACAACACGACCTTTTTGCCTCCGCAGGTTGCTCCATCATCGGAATCGGCCCGGGGTCGGTCGAAGAGCAAGCAGCACACAAAGCATCACTCGGGGACTTGCCATTCCCGCTGCTTGCTGACCCCGAGCGCCTTGTCGGCAAGGCATTCGGTGTACCCGTCCATCTCGGTCAATTCCCAGCTAAATCCTCGTTCCTCATCGGCCCAGACAATACCATTCGCTACGTGTACGATTGGCTGTTCAGACCACGAAGACACGTTGCCAAAATCCTTTCTGATATTTCCAAGGTCACGGGGGACCAGTGAATGTGGGACGAATTATTGCTCGAAGCAGGGCTTAACGAGCGCGAAGTGCGTTCCATCATGATCCTCGGCTCGAGGCCCCGAATGAAGGCTTCAGAACTCGCAAAGGAATTGAACACTACCAGACTCGACGCCTATAACAGTCTCTCGAGACTACAGGAAATGGGCATCGTCACTGCCACTGCAGACCGACCGATGTTGTTTTCAAGTTTGCGAATTAACGAGGCAATGGAGCACATTATCAATTCGAGAAAGCAGCAACTTGACCGCCTTATCCACGGATTTGATGACCTTTCGAAAGGCATCAGTGAAACGGATGCCTCGTACGAGAAACAACGACGTGACATCGATGATCCGCGATTCGCCGTGCTTAAGGAACGGACCCACATTTACAATCGCCTCCAAAAGATGGCTACAGAGTCTGAGGAGCGACTCATTCTCTTGCTTGGCCAATTCGGAATCCTCCATCTTTGCCGCAACCCTGACGCCCTGGATGCGGTCAATACCGCCGCAGTGCGAGGTGTCGTCGTTCAAATCATTACGCACCTTGACGGTCGTACCCTGCGTTTCTTTGACCAGTTAGACGGAAGCATCGAAGTTCGCCACTCGGATGAACTCGACTCCCTCGGTTTCGTTCAAGACCAAGCCGAAGTTATTCAATATCTTAACATTGAAGACAACCCAGTGGGCCGAGGAAAGGAAGACGCTGCCCTCATTATTGAGTCCGGCCCCTTCTCCCAGGCCCATCTGCACCTCATCGATGCCATCTGGGAAGGAGCCGTACCCCTTTCAACGGCACGTGCTCGCTTTACTGAGAATCAAATTAACGATCCGTTGCGTTTGACCATCGGAGAGGGATCCTTCCTGAAGAACGTCTCCGTTGCGCTCGGCTTTGACGGAGAGCTGCCTGATGAAGACACTCCCTTTGACCCCGATGCCTTTTTCGCTGCGGGCCATGAAGTCAATGAGGCCCGAAAGCGTTTGACTGAAGGGAAACTCTCCAATCTCAAAGTTCTGGGTATAGATATCGCACGAATGCTTCGTCAAATCGGCAATCGTGTGGGCCAAGAAATCGCCTTTTCACTTCGCTCCGTTGAAAATGACATCGAATTCCTCGACGAGATGATGGATTGGTGGGAACATGCTGGTTTGGGATTGCTTCAATACGACGTTGACCCACAATTTCATGTCCGAGTTGGCCTAAACCACCCTCCAGTTGACGACATTGATGCATTGCCAATGTGGGAAATGGACGATGGAATCATCGAAGGAGCCCTTTCAACCCGTTTCGCCAAAGAAGTCAACGTTGTGATTCAGCGAACCGAGGGCGAAGGAGATTCAAGCGATTTGTGGCGTTACATCATCCATCGTCACGATATGAAAATGATCGAATTAAGCGATTAGGGGTGGGTAAAACCATGAAGTTGCGTACATTTCTCAGTTTTTTCCGTCAATTAAAGGGAAAAAAACCCATTGATATCGACAAGATCCAGTCCATGGGGCTTCTTGCCGTCAAACTCGGGCAAATCTTTGCGCTTCGACCCGACCTCATTGAGCCTGATCGCTGCATTGAATTACAACGCTTGTACAGCCGGGGAGCCACCATTCCGACCGAAGATTCTCAACGCCTCCTCGACCGATTTGCGCCACCTGATTTTAGGAGTCATTTTCAATCCATTGAGCCCGTCCCCTTTGCTGCTGCAAGCATTGGTCAAATCCATCGGGCCGTCCTCAACGATGGAACCCGAGTGGTCGTAAAAATCATCAAAGCGGATTTTGAAGCCTCTTTCAAGCGAGATGTACGCCGTATGAAGCGCTGGATCCGCACCGGCCTCTTATTCAATCCACGCTTGCGAAAAGTTGGCAATCCAATTGGTCTTCTCGCCCACATCGAAGATTATACCTTACGCGAATTGAACCTCACCAATGAAATCGAAGGGCGAAACCAACTCATCCAAAAGGCAGGAGAGATTGAGAAACATTTTCCCATGCCCAAACTGAAATTCCCTCGTATGTGGGACGAACTATCCAACCAGCACGTGCTGGTTATGGAAGAAATCACTCACCCTACACTCGAGGCTCGCTTAGAAGAAAAAACGCTCAACTGGGCTAACATGTTGGAATTGTTTCGGATTCATGGTGCCTTCATGTTTGGCATAGGCACCTTCCACGGAGACCTGCATCCAGGCAACGCTATGATGAACGATGAAGGTGACTTTTTCTTCATCGACACAGGGGCGATTTGTAACGCTCCACCTCACGTTCGCAATGCATTGTTTGGCTTCTTTTACTTCCTTGCTAAAGGTGAACTTAAGCATGCATTTGATGCAATGCTCACGATGGCAGCCGTCCAACCCACGGGGAAAACACTGCAAACCTACTACGACTCAATGAACGAACTTTACGCTGGATTTGTTGGAACTTCGGTCAGCGAGGTTTCCCTCACAGAACAGATGATGAAGACCGTCAAAGCAGCAGTATTAGCAGGTTGTGCATTCGGGGAAGAAGCATTTCCAATCATTCGCTCTCTGATGTACATGGACGGCATGGTCCTCAAAGGTCACCCAGAAGTTGATTTGATCAGTTCCATGGGACCGTATCTTGATGAATTCTCTGTACTCATTGACCCATATTCAATCATTTCTGCAGAAACATAAAGACGTTCTTTTTTGAGCTTTCTTTTCGGTCAAAAACCTTCCTTTATATGGTCGTTAATTGAGCGAGGAACATGTCAGCCACCGCTCAACCGAAAGTCGCAATCATTGGTGCAGGTCCCGGAGGTTTGGCCTCAGCGCTCTTGTTGGCTAAATCAGGTGTTGACGTGACGGTCTTTGAACGGTCAGGAAGTGTCGGTGGACGCAACAAAGTCTTCGAGAGAGACGGTTTCAAATTTGACCTTGGACCAACCTTTTTCCATTATCCAGAAGTCATTGAAGACATCTTCAAGGCCATCGGAATGGACGCTCACGAAGAACTCAAACTTCACCGCCTCGAAATGAATTATCGACTCATTTTCGGACAAGGTGGACAACTGGACTGCACGAGCGATTTGGACGTCATGACCGAACGCATACGAGACCTTTCAGGCGACTTCAACGCCGAGGCCTTCAAGCGCTACGTCGTCGACAACCGTCTTAAATTACAGAAATCAAAAGCTTGCCTCCAAGAGCCCTGGTACGGACCGACCGACCTGCTCTCCAAGCGAGCATTCCGTGTCGCAGGTGTGCTACGGCCGCAACGCTCTGTTGCAAAAGATCTCATGAAACTCTTCGATGATGACCGCCTCATGTTGGCTATGTCCTTCCAGACAAAGTACCTCGGCATGTCTCCCTTTAATTGCCCCAGTCTGTTTACCATGCTTGCATTCCTCGAGTACGAATACGGGATCTTCCACCCGATTGGAGGACTGGGAAGCGTCAGTGCACGTATGGCCAAGATTGCGGAAGACCTCGGTGTGAAATTCCGTCTCAATGAAGCGGTTGAAGGCGTTATTATGGACGGCAAGACCATCAAAGGCGTACGCACCGCCAAGGAAGAATTTCTGGCTGAAAAGGTCATCATGAACGCTGATTTTGCAAACGGGATGACGCAGCTCTTCCCCGACAAGGTCCGTAAAAAGTGGAGCAATAAGAAATTGGACAATAAAAAATATTCCTGTTCTACCTTCATGCTCTATCTTGGCGTGGATCGAACCTATGATAACCTTCCACATCACCAAATTTACGCTTCATCAAATTACGAGAGCAACCTGGAGGACATTGAAAATCACCACCGAATCACCTGGGATGACCCCTCTATCTACGTTCAAAATGCATGCATAATCGATCCCGGTCTCGCCCCCAAGGGTTGCTCCACCGTCTATGCGCTCGTACCCGTTTCTCACATCCACGAGAACATTGATTGGGACAAAGAAAAGGATGCATACCGAGATAGAATCATCGAGCAGATTGAAACCAAACTCGGCTTCGAAAACCTTCGAGACCACATTGTGACGGAAATGATCATCACGCCTGAGGATTGGGGAGACCACTGTTACCGAGGTGCTGTGTTCAACCTCGCTCACGGTTTGGACCAGATGCTATGGCGCCGACCAAAGAATCAATTTGACGAAATCAACAATCTCTACCTCGTTGGAGGCGGAACCCACCCCGGTAGCGGATTGCCCGTTATTTACGAATCTGCACGAATCAGCAGTAAACTCCTGCTTGACAGCCTTGGAATCATTCCAGACTGGAATGGCGTTGACTCCTGGTTCGAAAGCCGCAAGCGAAGCAAGCAGGGGCGTGTGGCCTTGGATAAATCAACCAAGGATTCGTCAACAGGCACACCAACATCAGCTTGAGGGTTGAATATGGAGCAAAGCGATATCAATGAGGCTTATGCCTATTGCGAAACGGTTTGTAGGAATGCCTCAACCACCTTCTTTTCCTCATTCTCAGCCCTTTCGCTCCAGAAACGCAAGGCAGTCCATGCGGTATACGCACTCTGCCGCTGGGTTGACGACATTGTTGATGGAGACGAAGAGCCAAGAGTTCTCGAAACCATTGAACTCAGTCATGAAACCGATGAACGCCAGAAAATCATCAATGTAATTCACGAGGGGAAAACACCCTCGTTGCCTGAAGATGAACATCGTCGTCGCCTCATGGCCTTGGTCGACATTCGCTTGAAGCTTCATCGGGCTAACATGCAGGACATCAGAGGAGACGACCATCCTATCTTTATTGCACTTCAAGATGTATTCAGCCGTTACGACATCAAACTCAATGATTTTGAAACGGTTCTCGAAGGGATGGAAGATGACCTCTATCCTGTGAAAAACCGTACCTGGGACGAATTGCGCTCTTACTGTTACAAAGTCGCCTCAGCGGTTGGCCTCATCCTGATTGAAATCTACGGATATGAAGACCGGGCTGCACGCCTGCACGCCATTGATCTGGGCATCCAGATGCAATTGATCAATGTACTGCGTGACATTAACGAAGACATGGAGCGAGGACGAGTCTATCTGCCCTTGGACATTCTCGCTTCGCACGATATGACCCTTGACCAATTACAATCTCCCGGTATCGCTCAAACAGCGGCCTGGAGAGGCTTCATTATCGAATACGTTGACATGATTAAGCGACATCAAGAATCTGCGAACCAACTGTTCGGCTACCTCGACGCTCGAGCTCGCGTCCAGCCAGAAATCATGGCCGACGCCTACGCATCAATCCTCAGTGAAATCGTACGACGCTCAGGTGACGTCTTCACCCAACCTGTTCGTCTTTCATTCACCCGTAAGGTTTTGCTCGGCATTCGATTGAACCTACGCAAAATCAGGGCACGAATGTTCTGAGAGTACCCAGCCCACCTCCGTGATTGCTCAAAGCAACGCGTACAATTCACCGAAATCGGCGTAGAGGGAGGGGCCGTCAGCAAGGTAGTAGACTGAGCCTCTGCCGTCCCTTGAATCTGCAGCGGTCGCATTGCCATTTGTGGCACAATCACCCGTGCAACCGTCAGCAAAGGCGACATAGACACGGCCCTCTCTGTCAATGTGCAAGTCATTGAAGTCCAAGAGATTGCGATTTGATCCTCCAATGTCGCGACAGTCGCCTGAATTAAGACAAATGGACCCCACTTGGACTGGATCGTCGGTCACCCGATAGGTATGGAAGGTTGGATTGGCATCCAGGGCATTCAGGCTGATGGTGATGTAAAGGTGATAGGTTGCATTATTGGGCGCATAGTGGGCATTCCCATCCCAGGGATTGCCGTCAATATCCGATTGATTCAGCATTTCTGAATTTTCGCTCCCCAAATAAGTCACCGCGATTCTACCAGGATCTCCTGCATCGGTTTGCGGGAATACTGATGAAATGACTTCTACAGGAGAAATTCGTATGCTTTCTTGTTCCCAAGTTTCACCAGAATCGGTCGACCTCGACATGTAAATTCCTTCGTCACCACCTGTCCAAACGTGATAGGCATTCGATTCGGTATCCGTTGATATTTCCGAATTCTTGCGAGGGTACGGCGTCCCTACGTCTTCACCCATGGTTCGGTCAAACCACGTGAAGCCGTTATCTTTGGAAACGATGACTGAGGGGGTTTCGACCCGAGGCGTGACGTAAACAGTACCATCTGCTGCGGTTGAAATCGCTCCGTGGAGACCTCCGTTAGTAGTGGCGAGCCCGATGATTTGCCCACCTGCCTCAAAGCTTGCACCTCCGTCAAAACTGGTAAAGCAAAAGATTCCGGCAAGTTTGTTGTAGCAATAATACACCGCCGTTTCGTAAATTGTGCTTCCGGTAATTTGCCCTAAAGCACCGTATCCAGCCGTTGTCCATGGCCCGCTGGCCAACTTGATGTGATCGTTAATGGGTGTCGTTCCTGAATCATGAGGATTCCCAAGCCAGGTTTCACCGTCGTCATCGCTCCAGCAGATCCATGATGTCTCGAGGCCGATCATTTGGACACCGAAGACACGGTCGGTGATAGGGTCAACCCAGCCATAGGGGTCGCTTGTGGTAGGAGAACACATCACTGGGTCCTGGGATTCAACCCAAGACTCACCGTAATCGCACGAACGCATCACCTTCTCCATAGCGATGAAGAAAATACAACCGCTCGAAGTGATACCGATGCTCGGTTCTTTGCCTGTTTCACCGACATCGCTGAACTGGAATGAGATGTTCATTGGGGATTCACCAATGGATTCGCCGGTCTTGTCGGTGACGAAGATACGAGGGCTCTCCATCTCTATTTCTTCAGGTACAGATACCGTCTCAGATTCTCCAAAGCATCCAGACAGAGAGAGTGAGACAACCATGAACGCTAGGAGCAGAGCACGACCTTGCATGTCCTGCCGAACGGACAGTCCAATAATGACCTTCCGATTGGCAATGATGAAGAATTTTTTCAGTTCTCATTGAATACCATCAAGTATCCAGAGAGGCAACATTTGGTTCGAAGAAGGTTATCGACCAATTAACTTGAATCTCTTCGTTTTCATCATTAACTGTAGGCAAGGTGGAGCTCGGCGGATCGTTGACATCAACAGAGATTTGCAGTGTGAGCATCCCGCTGCCAAAGGTTTCATCACTCCAAACTTCGATCCAATGGTCCTCACTTTCCCCAGACGCATTGTAGGCTTGACCATCGTAATCGGGGTACACGAAGACAAGGAGGTTCATATCCTCGCAGTTATCGTTTGAATCAGCCAGTATGTTCTCTTCGTTTTCCCAATCTGCAACCATTCCATTGGGTGGAATGTTCACCATGACTTCGTCACAAGGGTCCAACAATTCACCCGAAGTCTCCGTATAGGAAATGGTCATGGAGATTTTGGCTATCATGCCGAAAGCATCTGCGCTAGCATCTTGACGGGAGAGTGTAAATTCATTCGTTTCCCCATCTCCAACCAATACAGAATCTGAGTTTTGTTCTATTTGTTCATCAAACATAATCGCGTAATTTGATATGCTGTTTTTATTCCTGATATCATCCTCTTTGAGAACGAAGAAACTGTAGGCGTGGAACATAAGGCCGAGGAATAAAATTGATACTAAGATAGCGAACGAGCGACCTGAATCCTCTTCTTTGATGAGCGACCATAGAGTTTCATCTTGTGTCATGTCGGTCACCTCACTCAAACGGGTTCACATTGCTCATGTAAAGTATGTACGAAAGTGCAAGGGAGAATAAAATGGCTGCTGAAACTGCTTTGTCAAGTGTGATAAAGTTGGTTCGCTCGAAAACCACCTCTGGGAAGTACGTCCCCTTTTTCCTCAATGGAAATCGGATCGGATCTGAGATTAAGGATTGGAAGGAACGTTCCTCCCAACCAATTCCAAAAGCGATGGCAATTCCAAGGATTCCGGCTGAAAGCATTTCAGTGATCGGCATCAACGATTGCACGATTTCTAGCAATGCAGATGTCGCGACAACAATCAAAACAATCGACATTGTTTTCCCAACTTGTTGGTTATCTTCCGAAATTCGGATCAAGCCGTATCGAAACAAGACAAAAAGTCCGATGATTGGACGCATCATCGTGAAGTGAACTGCGGAGGTGATTTGGGTCCAAATTTCTTGAAAGGGAGAATAATCAGAACCAGCACTGGTTCCTCCACCACTACCACTATTTCCTGTCCCAGAGAGAACAATATGGCCCACCATTCCAATCAGCATGTATGTGAAAACAACGTAAGAAGTCGCTCGTATATTTCCTCGAATTAATTGAAGGAGTTCTCCAAGGCAGATTACAAGGCCAAAGATAACGGCAGATGCGAGTCCCATGGACCATAGATAATCGGTCGTGTAATTCCCTCCGTAAATATCCATGAAATAGAAGTAATCTGAAAGTGCAAATAAACCAACCCAGCGGAAGAGAATATGCCCGATGACCATGATGAAGAGGAGGATTGCAACGTCTGCAACCCCCTGAATCTCTTTGTCGTCCTCATGCCCTTTCATGAATCTGAATTTCAGATATACCGTTGCCCAAATGAATCCACATACGATGTAGGCATCACCTAAGCCAGCGAGAGGTGTGTTGACGTTCAGGAAAACTGCTGATATCATCGAGAGGAATGTGTACGTGATGACTGCGATGACACCAAATTTGAATTGTCTCTTGTTTCTTAATAATGGCACAGGGAAGATGAGAGCAAGAAGAACCATGCATCCTGCAAAGATTTGATCTGCGAAATGCCCAGAGTAAAGAACAAATCTCCAGGCATCAACCTCATAGCCAACCGAGCGGACTCCATTTGCAACACCTTTGCAGACGAAACTCCAGCACAGCAATTGAGCTCCGAATTTTTTATTCCAAATTATTTCCTGTAATGACTGCCTTACAAGGAGAAGCCCACTGATGCCAAGTGCGAGGCTAAGAATACCTCCCACGGCTAGTAAGCCATCAACTGCCATTGTAATCCGCTCGTGAACGGGGATATTGAGGCTTACCCCTACTGGATGGTTTGGGAACAGAGTTTAGGAATCAACTGCATTTAGGTAAATGCCTTCGTATGCTTCTGCATTGTGCTCATAGGTGTAATGGTTGAGGACACGCTCACGACCTCGAGCCGCCTGCTCTCGGCGCTCTTTGGGTCGGTCAAGGGATTCAATGACTGAACGAGCCAAATCATCTGAATCACCACATGCAAACAGACCTCCTACTGTTTCATCAATCATTTCCGTGAGCGGTGCTTGGTCGACGGTCACCACAGGCGTACCGCTGGCTAAAGCCTCGAGAGGTATGAGACCTTGCCCCTCGTAATAGGAAGGGTAAACGACAAGGTCTGCACTTCTGAAATGGAGCGCAAGATGCTCAAAATTCATGCCACCTTTAATCACAACAGCGTCCGATATGCCCAATCGCTTGGCCTGTCGCATGAGGGTCTTGCGCATGTGACCGCGACCGATGATGACCAACTTTGCTCCAGGATGTGCCTTGAGGATGCTTGGCATGGCTCTAAGCAATGTTCGGTGGCCTTTCCTTGCAAGCAACCTACCAACGGCCAACAGAAGTGGTGTAGAGGTGTCGGGTTCACCCATCAGAGCTGCATCATCGGCTGCATCGTAGGTTTTCCTCACTTCTTCATAGGCCAATTGGTCTTCTTCATAGTCGTGATTCACCGGGCGGAATACCTTGTGGTCAACTCCGTAGAGGACGGTCTCACACGACCAATCGTCAGGGGGGAGGTACCATTGTTGAAATTCCTCTTTGGTTGACTTTGAGATGGCGACGCACACCGATGAAGCCTCAATTGCGGCCTGCTCGTAGCGAGCGTACCAACCACCTGTGAGGAGGATGGCGAGATCATTGGGGTTCTTCCACGTCGCCGCCTCCTTGTGACGAGCAGCGAGTTTCATGCCTTCTCGTTGCCCAACCCAACTACCGTTGAGTGCGGAAACAACTGGAGCAACATGCTCCTCAACCCAACGAAATTCTTTCTTTGTCCAACTCACCAAGGGAAGCAGGGTGTGAACGACATCGACTGGTTTCACTTGATGCAGGCGGCGTAATTCTGTCAATGCGTATTTTCCGTAGGAGCGAGTGGATGCCATGGGGGCTTTCAGCCAAGGCACCTGCAAGACGCTGACACCGGGCTGCTGGGGCGTACGTTGCTTGTGGCTACGGGTGATGATGGTGACATCGTGACCCCGTTGAGCGAGGTGCCCAGCCAAATGGTAGACCACCGAGCCAATTCCATCCCAGCGGGGAGGATATTCACCTGAGACCATGGCGATGTGCATCGTGTTGACTAATCTGAGGCACCATTTGAATGTCATTGATTGGGCTCAATGTCTACGCATGCTTTGAGCCAAACCTTTGAAGGTCAATCGTTGGCTCGCCTAATCATGGGCGATGTGTTACCCGTAACCGTGACGGTCATCCTTCCTACACGAAACGAGGAAGAGGCTCTTGGGCCAACCATTGACGCCATCCCTCGCGGTTGGTGCGAAGACCTCGAAATTATGATCGTTGACGGAAATTCCTCCGACCGAACTCGCGAAATCGCTCTTGAGAAGGGAATACGAGTTCACCTCGAGGATCGAAAGGGCTACGGTCGTGCTTACCGAACGGGATTTGATGTCGCTAAGAACGATATTATCGTCACCATGGACGCAGACTGTACCTATCCTGCCGAGCTTGTTCCCGACCTCGTCAAGCGCCTTATCGACGATGAATTAGAATTCATCACTTGTGATCGCCTTTCACTGGCTGAAGACGGCTCGATGTCGGGACTCCACGGCTTTGGTAACTGGATGCTCTCTTTTACTGCACGCCTGCTCTTCGGCTACGGTGTTAAAGATTCTCAATCCGGTATGTGGGTGTTCAATAAATCTATTTTCAACGATGAAAAGATGCGCCCAACCAACGACGGAATGCCCCTCAGTGAGGAAATGAAAATCCTTGCGAGAAGGACTCTTGGCAAGCAAAAGGCCGTCGAAATTTCAGTTCCGTATCGCCCTCGTGTTGGTGAGGCTGAAATTCATACATGGGGAGATGGCTGGAAGAATTTGAAATTCCTCTTTGCTCGCCGCTTCCGACTTCACAAGACCCTGACGCCATGGGGCGGTCGTGATACCAACCCTGATTCAACGAAGGGTGACCTTCCTGAACAAGCATGAGACGATGAGCGATGACGAATTGGCACGAACGCTGGACAAGCCAGCAAACAGGTTGGCACAGAGCCGTTTACAATGACCTCCTGCTCAAGCATTGGCCGTCGGTCGGAGCTGCTGCATCAAGCAATGTTCTGGTACCTCTTTGCGGTAAGAGCCTCGACATGGACTGGTTCGCTCAGAAAGGCCATACCGTGACGGGATTGGAACTGGTGAGTCGGCCCGTTGAAGATTTTTTTGAAGAACGTGGACTTGTACCTGAGAAAGAAGAGTTCGCCAACCTAGTACGCTATTCAGCATCACCATTTGTGTTGATTCAAGGCGATCTATTCAACGTCCAACCCGCACAGGTCCAGGCAGATGCTTGGTACGACCGCGCAGCCATGGTCGCTCTGCCGTCTTCGATGCGAGAGGCTTACGTCGGCCAACTTCGTGCGCTTACCCGGGCTGGCGCAGTGGGTTTGTTGATCACCTTCTCATACCCTCCACACGAATTGGAAGGCCCACCCTTCTCGCTGCCAGACGAAGAGGTGGAAGCATTGTTTTCCGAGCACTTTGAACTTGAATGCCTTGAGCGCATCACGCTTGAGGATGAGCGAGGTCGTGGACTTTCTTCTTCACACTCTGCAGTGTACAAACTCATTCGTCGCTAACGGAACGTGGATGACCGATCATTCCAATTCCTCCAGCGTGGCTTGAACTTCTTCAGTTCCATCCATGATATTCCCTTCAAGCGACGGGATGTTCTTTTCGTCAGTATTCGCCTCGCCTGCAGGGGCTCGGAAGGCGTCCCATGAAGCCAGCAAGTCAATGTCCTCAAGCGCCCGCTTTCGACGGGCAAGAACGAAGGCGAGCAAACCAACAAATGCGATCAAGCCAGCAAGCGATGCGCCGAGCACCAATGCACGTTGATCGGTTTCTTGGACCTCAACAACAAGAGTGCGCGTGACCACATCAACGTTGGCTGTTTCGCCTTGTCCATCTTTTGCGATGATTTTCAAACTCGGTCTACCAGTGCTTTCGGGTCGCCATTCAAGGACACCCTCCCAAACACCATCACCGTCCTCGTCTGTGAGATTCACCTCCCACTGTTGGATGTTGAGCGTCAAGTTTGCACGAACATCTTGCGTGGTCCCGTCAGCGTCTTCGAGACGAATGCTGATGGTTAATCGGTGCAACTCATCTTGGGAAAAGGTGGTCTCACTCAAACTGAGAGAATCCCGGTCAAGTGATGGTAAACTGGATTGAATGGTGATGTTGACGTGTTCTTCTACCCATTGTCCACGTGCGTCTTCAACATAGAGTGAAAGATGATATTCACCAGGTGTGAGTCCAGATAATTCCTCGATGGAACTCGTTGAAAGCACTTCGGGGAAACTGGTCTGTGTAGACCACTTTCGCCATTCCCGGACGGTCAGGTCGTTGTCAGCATCAAAGGAAGCTTCCGCCAGTCGCAGTACGCCACCGGGTTCGATCGAGGCTCGATTCTCGGGGGAAATCAACACGAGTGTGGGCTCCGATTCGACCACGGTGAGTACAAAGGATTCATCGCGGGAATCCCCACTCTCATCGGTCAAGGTCACCGTAAGTATATGTTGACCCGCTTTGAGGTTGAAGGCGTGAGAATTGAACGGATCAACGTCCACGAGAAGAGGCTCGGTGAGGAGTGAGGAACGGAGCGTGACCGTGAAGGCATCACCGTCATAATCCAGGCTTTGAGATGCATCAAACATCAAGGTCTGTGAGGAAAGTGATTGACTTCCGTTGAGTGGACTGACCAATCCGAGAACTGGGGCTGAGGCCACAATAGTTACCGTCTGCTGTGCGAGAACAGGGTCGTGAATGCCGTCATCAACGCTGAGTGTGATGGTGTGGACGCCCGCCGTCAAACGTCCGTCGAAATAAAGCCAATCTTCGCCTTCAGGAGTCAAGCGTCCATCGAGGTCACTGGTCCATGTAACTACTAAAAATTCAGAACCACCGAAGGGCGAAAATGGGGCGCAATGCCAGGCCCCATCGGTTGGGAATGTGTCACATGCAGCGTCAAAATCACCCGAACCATTGGCTGAGAATTCAATCAATTCTGAGGATTCAAAGGTCTGACTTACGGGAGTTCCAATGATAGCGCGAGGGAGTGAATTTTCAACTGTAATGAGTGTGGATGTGGAACGGCTTTGATTTGCGTGTTCGGCACGGTCGTCAGTGACTTCCATCGTCAAGGTGTGGACACCGCGTGAAAGATAGCCTTCCCAAATGGTAGAACCATCGTTGAGGATTCCGTCAAGTGAGGAAATGTAGGTGGTCGTTAAGCTGTCACCTTCCGGGTCAATCGTAGCGCTCCCGTCAAGAGTCACCAGGGATTCGCTGCTGTTGGTGTCTCTTGCAATTGTGAAACTGGGTTCGGGGATCTCGTTGTACAGAATGACAGGTACGCTGTAGGTGGCGTTGTTGCCCACGGCATCAAAAGCCATGACCGTTAACTCGGCGGAAGCTGGCGGGTCTTCAGTGGTGTAATCAAAGGTGTACGTGAGTTCTTCGGGACACACCCATTGGCTGCCCCAACCGGATCCTTCGCCGTTGAAATCAATGACGCATGCGAAATCATCACCCTCAGGATCAAAAGAGCCAGTGGTATTCACCACCACCGTTCCAGTTTGGGGCATGATGAGTTCGCTCCACGGATTGAGGCCCGGTTCAAATTCAACCATGAGTGCTGGTGCCAAATTGACCAATTCAATCGTTCGAGTTTCCCCCACGCAGTATAACGGGTCACAAACACCCAAAGTGATCGCGTGAATGCCATCTGAGAGTTCGCAGTAAGGCGGCACCTGAGTTAACGGATCACCGTTGACGAGGAATGCAGCTCCATCAGCGGGGTGGTTAGGGGATTGGAAGACACCAGCACAGCCTGCAACAATATCTCCGTCGATTGAACTCGTCCATGTGAAGGAAAGCGGATCGTTATCTAAATCCCAAGACCGACTTGCGTTAAACAATATTTCGCCTTTGGAAGGATAGATCATCCCGTCGAACGGCGTGTCCCAATTCACAAAGGGTGCTTGATTATCCAATTCCAACAAACAATAGACGATTTGATCCTGATCGAGGGTGGTGGTCGTTGAATTGGAGACGCTGTCGTAGCCGCAAGAACTGGTAACGGTATTGTATGAAGTGGCGCCGTTGGAAGTCCAGCGTTGACCGATGAAGTCTGGGAGGAGGACATAGCCAAGGTCGTTGGTATACAGTTGAAGGGAGGGCTCAAAATCGCTGAAGGACACGTTGATACTGGCCATCGGGATTCCGTTTGAGAAATTATTCACGGCCCAAACCATCAGGTCCCAAGCGACATCGATGGTGGCTCCGGGTGCCACGGTAGCTCCGGCCACGTCGATGGATTGAGGCTGATGGAGGTGGAGGTCTGAGGTCGCATCGAGTGTGAGAAGGTGAGGTGAGGCTGTTTGACCGTCAGCGTCCTGAAGATTTGACCAGTTGACCTGGCTGTTTTCAAACTCGATGTTGCCCGTACAGTCTGAAGCGATGGTATTGCCGGTACCGTTCAAATTAGGATGATCGATCAAATGGAGACAGTGCGTTCCAGAAAAGGTGCTTTGTGAGATGCTTGATGGATAATTACCGTTGTTGTTGCCCTGCCAAATAAATCCTGTATTATTTCCGAACGTGGTCAGGCCGGTGATGCTTGCTGCGGTTCGTTTCAATTCAAGAGCGGGTTGTGTTGGGCTTTCGCTTGTAATGCTTGCTTGAGCGATGGTCACGCGCCCTAATGCACCTGCTGGCATGGTATCGGTGTTGTCGATTTCAAGAGCTGGCACATCGCCACTGTTCTCCTGCAGGGTGATGTTTTCCAACCAAAGGTCCACGGAGTTGACGGCAAGGATGCCCGCTCCAGTTGAACCCGTTACGAGGCAATTTCGACACCGTACATCACCCGAACCAGATTCAATGTCATTCGAATCTTCATAATACAAGCCTGCCTGATTTTGAGCAAGAGGATTGCTGGAGGCAACACCTCCGTTATTGTGGGCACTGAGATTGTCAAAGGTCACGTATCGCGCATCCCAAACCTGTGCGCCAGATTGTTGATTGTTGGATAGATTCAATCCGTCGACTACGACGGTGGCTCTGTCAATAAAGAGGCCGTGTTCGGAATTGTTGTGGAGGTTCCAGTCCGAGCCTTGCATAGCACCGCCGGAGGTTGAAGAGATACCAGGTCCGACCGAACCGCTGATCTCAAGGCCCTCAAAGTTTGGAGCAAAGAAGGAGGAGCGGATTGCCAATCCAGCCTCGTGAGGTCCTTGACCTGGATCCCCTGAATTGCGTACCGTCAGGTTTCGGAAGGTCGTCGTGTCATCTACAAAATACAAGCGAACACCAACGGTGGTTGAGTCTTCGATCACCGTATCGTCAAACCACGCACCTGTGGCGTTGACCTCTAGGGCAGCGTAACCAATATTCGCCGTTTTCGCGCCCGAGGTGCCTGTTCCGCTAATGGTCAAATTTGTGAAGTCGGCCGTTTCATAATTGGTGTAATTCGTATGGTTGTTCTTGTCCACATATACGCCTCTGTACATTGAATTGCTGACCGAAGCATGACGAATGACTGCGTGCGTATATCCTTCGTCATCGATGTGACGAACCACAATCCCCGTATCGGATTTATCAATGCTGATATTTGTGAGCAAAGGCTGGCTGTCCTCGACCCAAATCCCTGCGACCATGGAATAGGTGGAACCAGAGCAATTGTCCACTGTGATGCCTTGAATCAGTCCACCTGAACCTCCCCAAATATTGACCGCTCGCGTGAGGATATCAGAAAAGACGGCACGAGTCACAATCGGTGTTGAACCTGCACCAATCGAAAGGCCAAGGCCGTAACGCCAGTCACCTTGGAAGGGCAAATCACGACCTGCCTGGTTCACGTACAAGTCTGTAATCCGAGGCGTTGCATTGTTGAACATATCAACTGCAACGCGATCAGGGTTGACCACGGTCAGGTTCTCAATAACGGGGTTTGACCCGTAAATGGTCATCCCGTAAATTGAATCGGTGATGGTGAGATTTTGTAAAACGGAGCCACGGCCATTTGATGAGGCATTGAATTGAATTCCTTCGTGGTCTTGCAAACCACTCGCTTCAAGCGTGACGGGACAGGTTTGAGTTCCCAAAATTGTTAGACGCCCTTCGACGATAATTCGGGCTGCTCCCGACATTTGAACAACGGTACAGGACTGAATGATCAATTCATCCGAGATAGCCACCGTGTAGCTGCTAGAGAGTGATTGTGTACCCGACCACGTGGTTTGTGCGCGACCTGATGCTTCCATCATGGAATCTGTGGACTCTTCGAAGACGTCCACATCCACGGGAATAAAGGCTTGAAGCATTGGAAGAATAAAAAATGAAACGGCAAGGAGGGCTGCCCAACTTGAGGATTGATGTCGCTTCATATTCCGTAACCCTTCCCCGTCACACTTCAAGCATTCCCTTCCATGTGAGGCTATTGATCACGTGGAGGAAGCAATAAAACCCGAGTAGACGTAGGGAAAACATGCCTGAAGCATTCGTTTTGTTTAAGACCGAACCGACCCATGAGCGGGAAGTTTACTTGACACTCAGTGACCACCCTGATGTGGGTGAAGTTCATGCCCTTTACGGCGAATTTGACCTGCTCGTGCGCATCTCATCTCCCGATTCCAAAGGGCTTTCCGGATTGTTGATGAACACCTTTCGTCTGATTCCTGGAGTCAAAGAAACTCAGACGCTCATCGCCGTGGGGGGTGAATAACATGGCCATTGGTTTTGTTCTGATGACCACACAACCGGGTCAAGAAGAAAAGGTGCGAAAGGCACTCAAATCCATTAAACTGGTCACGGGTCACTGGATGCTCTTCGGAGAATACGACCTCATCGCTCGTGTTCAAGCGGACGAAGAATATGCACTCACTCGGTGCATCGTTGAAGAAATTCGTCAATTGCCTGGCATCAGGGACACGAAGACACTCATTGGTGCTGAACTCTGATCACAGCAAACGATGCAAGCGCTGAGCCACCGCACGGGCTGCTTTGTGGCATCCTGCCTGTCGAAATCGGTGTGCTGACTCCCGCATCGCCATCCTTGCATCTTCTCCATAGAGTAGCCCACGAAGGTACCACCAACGAGCAGCATAACGGTGTGCTGTTGCACCCGAAACCAACAGGGAATCAGGATGAGGTAGTCCATCAAAGCGTGTGCGGGCTTCATCCACATCACGAGGGAAGAGGCGTTCACTGAATGCCAGGCCAATGATGGCTCGGTGAAAAGGAGAAGGTTGTGCTTCCATCGCTCGTTGAGCCCGCTCGTGAAGGTCCTCGATACTGGCGTCTGGATTGAACGCGAGATAGCTCTTGAAATTGAGTTGAAGAAGAAGGGGGTCATGGACGCTGCTCAAGGATTCAAGCACCTCAACCAATTCATTGGCTTGTTGTTGATTTCCAGCCAGTAAGGCCAAACCGTGCTGAATCATGGTGATGCTTACGGTCATTGGAGATCGAAGCCGGGGATCGTCGGGAAGGTTGATTCGGGTCAAAAGCGACTCGATATCATTGGAACGTTGCGACGGTGGCTGGTCAAAGACTCTGTCGTCAAGGTGTTGAACCGCTGCCGAAAGTAGCAAACGGGTCGAATCGATTTCTGAGCCCTCATTCAACTGAACTTCAAGCAGACGTTGAGCCTCGGTCTCGTCACCCTCAAGCAGCGCGAGCTGGTACAATAGGTCGTGGCGCAATGGTGCGGATTTAACCGCTTGGGCATGGCTTTTAACCCGCTCTTTCTCGTTGCGATGAAGAGCGATTTTCCCTGCCCAATAATGCAGTTTCTCGTCTTCTGGTTTTTGTTCAATCGCCCGATTAAAAATCACTGCCATCGCACCGTCTTGTGTTGGAACAAGACGCTCAAATTGATCGTCCATTGAAGCCACCACGTGTTCATGGTCAAGGGCCAATTGATGGTAGAGACTCAAAACAGCGTACTGAGGTATGTCTTCGTAGGAATTCCAATGCTCTACCGATGCTTCATGCAGGCGTTGGAGTTGGTCATCACTCAACATCGCTCGTCGTACATTTCGCACAAGATGTTGCACCTCGACCTTTTCATGCTGTGAAGTCCACCGCAGGAGTGCATGGTCATCCAAAGCCCCAATCATCGCCGATCTCGGCAAATCATTCACTGGCAAGGGGCTTGGATTCAAGATCAAGTGGTCGAGCGTTGAAATTTCATCTGTATCGAGAGGATTGAGCATGGTATCCTGCACGAAGGTTTGGATATCGCTACCCGCTTCGGGCAAGGGATCGCCTTCACGGTATAATTTCAGAGCCATCGGGTGCCCGCCTAAGGCTCGAGAAATGGATAAACGTTGCTCGTCTGCCAGGTGTTCTCCAAGCATGTGCATTGCTTCTTCTGGATCAAGGCTTGTTAGGCGAGTTTCCTTCCAATCAAGTTCCAAAGAGAGCGGGTATCGACCGATAAGGACCACTGTTCGTTCATGTTCTTTGAGATATGAAAGCAAGGAAAGAACGTCATCGCTATGTCTTGAGGAAAGTGTGTGAACGTCGTCGAGAACAAAACAGGCATCGCCGTAATTGACTCGTTCGAGTTGTGCTTCTTGGTCACCCAGACGAACTTCGTCTTCGGGAAACCAAGCGGCAAGAATGCTTTTCACATCGCTCAATTCATTGACGTCAGCCCAGTGAAGTGGCCGTGATGCAAAGGGAGAACGCTGCATAAGGGCACGAACCAGCGTGGTTTTTCCAATTCCAGAAAGACCACCTACGACCGTGGCATGTTCTTCAAGCAAGGTATGTTCGAGATTCGTCAATTCATCTTCACGCCCAATAATTTGGATTGAGGGTGCGACTGCTTGGTCGGGCAGAATCTCCTTTGCTGGGTGTTCAGCCAACCATGTCCTGCCTTGTTGAGTGATGTGGTAGACCTGGCGACGGCGAGTTCCTCCACCGATGACGTGGGCAACGCGCACCAAAATGAAGCCCTTTGATTCGAGAAAACCCAGCGGTTGGTTGAGACCGGAACGGACCACGCCCATCGCTTCTGAAAGCCCTGGCAGAGAGAGCGCTCGAGGTACATCCCACGCCTCCTCAAGAGATTCGGGAAAGCGCCCGAGGTAGCGCAATAATTTTTCTTGGGAACGCTTGAACATGCACTGACTCAAGGGACAGGTCGGGAACCTCCTTCATGAAACATCCCTGCCCGCGTTTGCACACACTCGTGAGGGGTTGGCCTTTTGAGCGACCTCGGATGTGGTGAAAATATGCCCGTGGACTTGGCGTCAGCCGACCTCCCCAAAGAAGCAGGCGTCTATCTGTTCAAAACCAAAGAAGGCCGTGTCCTCTATGTCGGAAAAGCCACTCGCTTGAACGAGCGCATTCGCTCCTACTTCGCTTCAAATCCTGACCGTGTCATGATACCAGAGTTGGTGCGCAGAGCGGATGAAATCGAATGCATCGTCACGCAAACCCCCCAGGCAGCATTGGTACTCGAACGTCAATTGATCCGAGAGCACATGCCGCGCTTCAATTCGATGTTGAAAGATGGGAAATCCTTCCCCTATCTCGTACTCACGAATGACGAATATCCCCGAATCATGTACACCCGTCATCCTCCCAAATCAAGTGAACAATGGGGGCCCTTCCCAAATGCGGGGGCTGCAAAGCAGGTCATGCAATTGCTTCGGCGGCAATTTGGGATTCGAGATTGCAAAGAATTGCTCCCCCAAGGTTGTTTGTCCATGCATATCGGTTTGTGTGCTGGACCTTGCATTGACGGGGCAGGTTATGGCGACCGAGTCAAAACTGTCCGACGTATTCTCAACGGAGATGCTGCCCCCCTGTTGGCTGAATTGGTCGCCCAGATGGAAACCGATGCAAAGGCCGAAGCCTTCGAACAAGCAGCCCGTCATCGTGACATGATACGAGCGGTCAGGGCGACAACCAGGCAACACGTTGTATCGAGCAAAGTCTACCGCGATTGTGACGCCCTTGGCATCGACGCTGAGGGTGACCTTGCCGCCATTGTCGTGCTTCACGCAGATGAAGGAATGGTTCAGGGGCAAGAGGCCTGGCCGGTCGTCTATCGAGGCGATATTGGAGAATCAATCTCGATGTTCATCGCCGAACATTACGCTCATCGACGCCCACCACGACTCTTGCTTTCACCCGTCCCGCTCTTTGATGGCCTGCAGTCGTGGCTTGATGAACGACGAGGCAGTCGAGTGGAAGTGAGAACGCCGCAACGAGGCGACCTCGAAAACCTCGCTACCCTCGCACGCCAAAACGCCACGATACAACTCCACCGATTGGCCAGTAAATCCAGTGGTTCATTGGAACAACGTGCTGCCGATGAAGGCGCAAAAGCCCTCAGCATGGAACAGTTGAACCACATCGTCTGCTTTGACATGGCGCAACTTCAGGGGGACGAACGTGTCGGAGCCAGCGTGGTCATGCGCAACGGCCGGCCTGCCAAAGACGAATATCGAAAATACGTCGTCAAAGGTGACGCTCTTGATGACTTGCGAATGATGAAGGAAGTCGTTGTTCGCTGGGCGAAACGCCAGGAAGAATGGCCAGACCTCTTGCTCATTGATGGAGGAGAAACCCATCTCAATACGATTCGTACTGCGCTTGAAGAACACGGATGGAGCGGACGCTTCCCCTTAGCCGCTCTTGCCAAGCGTGAGGAAACAATCCATCGCAAAGGACATGAACCTCTTGTTTTGGACCGTCAAGGCCGTGTCCTCGTCCACGCACGTGATGAAGCCCATCGTTTTGTGAATACCTTTCACCGTTCCCGCCGCAGTCGTCAACGTCTCGCAGATCCTCTCGAGGCCGTAGAGGGGTTAGGTGCGAAAAAACTGCAGGCGCTACTGCGCCACTTTGGAGGCCGTAAAGGCATCGAGCATGCGACTATCAACGCCTTGATGACCGTTCCTGGCATCGGCCCTGCCTTGGCTGAGCGAATCTATAGTACGCTTCACTGAGAGACTAGTAATCGTCAATTTCAGCCATTTCTTCAATGGACTCACCCCTGCGGAGTGCAGGACTTGAGAAACCAGCAAGGTCAGCAAATTCATGATCTCCTAGCTGGGCTTTGTTGATGTTATCTGCCCGATTTGCCACGGCTCGTTTCTTTCGCTTTCGTCGTTTCCGCCACTTACGAATCACCAATACCAAGAGCAATATCACAATGGTTGGATAAATCCAAAATTGAATCAAAAAGTACATCCAACCAACTTGAATCCTAAAGGAAATTTCATCATCGACATCACCGGCTGGAACATAATAGGTCAATGTTTGGCGGCCTCCTTCTTCCGAAAGAACGAGCGCGCCCGAATTTGATGTGGCATCAACAAATTGAACACCTCTCGGAAGGGTGAACGAGATCGGTCCGGTCAAGTTTTCGGAGAACATCGAGGTGTCAAATGCGACCCCGCCCACGTCGCCGATCTTTTCAGGTTCGTTGACACCAGTCTTGATTGGAATCGTAATTCGGTCATCTCCTTCTGGAGGATAGGTCACCCCATTGGATCCAACAAGTGAGCCGTACAGGCCTTGAGTAAAGAGATTCGAGGCCATTCGCATCGGCTCCATGAACACAGATTGCAATGTATCGGTCACAACGCTGATTCGCATGCCATCGGTATTTCCTTCTTGCAACTCAGCAACATTTGCTTCAACACCGATCGTGAAGGATACTTCAGGAATGTTGACCTTGAATATGAGCGGCTCATCATCGGTAACGTCTTGATCGGGAGCTTCAATACCAGAAATTGAGGTTTGGATGATGAAGGATGACAAATCCATGATTTGAACCTCATCAAACTTCGATTCGGCCTCATCTCCTGCGGTATGTATGAGATTGGTCACAACCTCACCGATGTCTTTGGTGAAATCCTTCATGCCCTGACGCGTGCCAGTAACTTCGAGGTCGGTGCCTCCAACTTCCCCAAAGTCATGCGAAAGTGGCTCGTCCATCCGACTTGAGATGTCGATAAGCAAACGGATGAGGTCGGATGGAATCGCCTCCATGGTCACACCCGTTCCTCCACTTTCGATGCTTCCACCGGGGATACCGATGCGATATACGCTGAATTCAACATCCAGGGCGAAGGTAAAACTGATGGATTGAGACCATTCATTGAGATTGAATTTCTCCCAATCAAAATTAATCGAACTGACGACACATGTGGATTGATTGGCGTGGCAGATCACGACGTCGTTTTCGTCGCGGATTTCATGTTCCCAATCGTAAGGACTGGTTCCCGTGAGAGAGATTTCTGTTTCCTGTGTGCCTTCAATGGTTTTATTCAGCACGATTTTTGAGGTCCCGTCAAGGGTTGAAATCCATGATGGGACAAGAATCTCAACGGTGAGTTCTGAAGGGGGCAGGTTGTTGGGAATAATGGTGTCAAGGTAACTTGAATCGATGATGGTATCAAGAGCAATACCTGAATTCATGACCCGTTCAAGATCGTTTTGTTGGACACCGTTCAGGAAATCATCCACCATTTCATTGGTGTTGTAGGCCTTGAGGATGTCGACAAGACTCATTGAGAAGGGCTGACTGGTCGTTTGCAAGTAAATTGGATAGCTCTCATCCATGGCTACTGCCCCCTGCAAACAATAGTAGAGGCTCACACCTGCTGCAACAGGCTCCGTGCAACCCGTCGAATGTGAATAATTCAACCCACCAGCTTGGTCAAAGATACCGTTTGCTTCGGTTTGTGAAACCCATTCGAGTTCACTCATTTCGATATCACCGACGCCCGCAACCGTATCTCCAAGTCCTTCAACGATATCTCCCAAAGGGAATTGATCGGTGAATTGAGTCAAATCAACAATCCCGTTGTGATAGGCCAAGCGAATGCCATCTGAGGTGATGACGGGGACGGATGCTGCAGAAGAGACGGAGAACATGTCAATTCCCCAACTGGAGAGAGTAGCCTCATCAAGATAGTACAAACCTGCTGCAAAGTCGATGGTGGCGGCCGTGTCGTCTCGTAAATCGAGCACGAGTTTGATGTCCAAGGCTTTCGAGTCTGGTTCAATCCATACCGTTGGCGTTTGGGTTGAATTACGATGGGCCATTTGAAGATCAACGGTTTGCAGCAGGTCAGTATCAACTTCTTGGGCGTTAAGGTGGTCCATTGACCATTTCGCAGCCCAATAACTCGGAGGACCTACACGAGCGACCACAGATCCGTTGTCATCAACGCCCATCACGGTAGAGTAACTTGGTGGATTGATCACGAAACTCGATTTGTGACCCGGCTGAGTTGTCAATTGAAAACTGGTGTTGATCTCTGCACCCATGGTCAACAAACCCTGGTAGGTTCGCTCCAAGTCAAGATCTGATGTGGCGTTGAGGTTGAAATTACCCGCTGCTAATTCAACCGATGCGACAGCAGTAAAGCACAAGGGAGGTTCAAACACATTGTCAACACTTGCACCTTCTGCAAGTGAATCTGTTGCTTCGTCGGTAGAACATTCAGTTAATACGCCACCGTTGGTAAAGGAGTTCACATAATCTGTGGAGATGCTCGTTACGGTACCAAACCCGGATTCAAGAGCGCTTTGGACAGCATCGTTGACTTCTGATTTCAACTTCTGTCCGACGGTTGGTGAGCCCGCCCCGGCGGTCGGTTGATTGAAGGTTTCACGAATCAAATCTGCAGGTGCTCCATCGTTTGCATCGAGGCCGTCAGTATCTTCAAGCGCATCACCAATGATGGTCCCTGAACCCAATCCAAGTGAGTCACGATCGAATTCCCGTATCGCCCACGTCAATTCAAGATTGATGGACGAGGTTGAAACCAAGTCAAAAACGTAGGTACCCTCAACCCAATCCTGACGGTTGGGCGTCAGATCTTCTGCATGATCATATTCGTCACACGTCCCACCTGTAGCACTGCAGGATTGCATGCCAGCAGCGCTCACAAGGGGCGCCCACATTTGCAGGCAAAACAAGGACATGATGAGAAACGGTAGAACCCCGAACTGCAATGATGGTGATTCGGGCTCGCGGGTCATGATTCGCCCTAAGGTCGGGAACTTGAAAGGAGTTCCCCTTGTCGGCCTATCATGGAGCAAGCCCCAAATCTCCATCCATTCGTAGTCGTTGATCGCCATGAGGGGGAAGTCGTTCATGCCCTTCTCAAAGAAAACATGATGCTCAATTCCGACCTTTCACCTCAGCAAATTGTGAACGGTAAGGTCGCCTTTCCCCTCATCGAGGCCATCGGTCATGATGCGGTTGAGGCATGCCTGCAATCAATCGACCTCACACCCATGTTTTGCACTCTTGAAGCCAAGACACAACTGCTGGTTAACCCTCACCGACGTTTGGCGAGGGCGGTGGCATCTTGGGTGGAAGACCACGGAGAAGGTCTGCATGCAGACCTGATTGCCTCGATCCCGTCCAGATGGGAACGTCTTGGAGGACTCATCCTCCTTCCGGGCGATCTCAACGAACAATCATCTTGGCGTGAAGTGATGAACCATCCCCAACGACACGACATGTGGCTGAAGATCGTCGATGCTCTCAAGGGCGATGCACTCGGTATTCAAGCACCGATCGCAAATGATACCTTTCGCTCCTCTCAAGTGACCATGCTTCACGGTTCATCCGAGGTCAGCTTCGTGGATCACGGCATCACCTATACCTTCGATGCAGCAAAGGTGATGTTCTCTTCAGGAAACGTTACCGAACGACGGCGAATTGGCGCCATCAATATGGAAGGTGAGACGGTGATAGATGCTTACGCTGGCGTGGGTTATTACACCCTACCGATGTTGATTCACAGCCAAGCAGCACACGTCCATGCATGCGAGATCAATCCAGCATCCATTGAAGGCTTGCGAGCGGCAGCAGCAGCCAACAAGGTGAGTGAGTGCTTGACGGTTCATGAAGGCGACAATCAAGTCAGTCTCACCCGCCTCGTTGGCATGGCAGACCGTTGCCATCTCGGCTTGCTTCCTTCATCTGAACCCGTCTGGGAATTAGCCATCAGGGCCTTGAAATCACAAGGAGGATGGCTCCACGTTCACATGAATGTCGAAGAGGAACACATTCCGTCATGGATGGAAGCAACAAGGAGTCGTTTCCAACAATTGGCAGACCAATACGGGCTTGGGTTTGAGGTTCACAACCGACATCTCGAGCGAGTCAAATGGTTTGCTCCCTTCGTGAGGCATGTCGTTCTTGACCTCGAATGCCGACGGGTCTAAGCCATCTCATTCGGTCATTTGTCCGTCAATCACCAGTTCGGCCACGAGGATGCCATCATCTTGTGCGATGAGCACGGGCTTGTCCGTACGAGCACGAAACACCCCCACCACTGCAGCAACGATGAGGATACTGAGCAAGGGAAAGGTGATGACACGTACCACAGACGACACGACTGATGATTGCGAGTCAACCGGTTCTGGAGGATTGCGAATCAAACCGTATGGGTCGGCAACACCTATCATTTCCATGGAAAGAATCTCAACCTGGTAAATTGGCCTCCCAGCAGAAGAGGCTGGATTTTGGATTTCTTCGATGCCGGTTGGATCGTCGCTGGTTGGTGTAACTGCGATGGCTCGGATATGACTCATGCCGTCACGTACGATACCAAAGGTCGCATAGCCCTCATCATCACGATTTTCTGGGTCCAAATTGTGGGCTTCTGTTTCTGCAATGTACCACTGTGCATCTGCGGAATCTGGGTCGGCACTACGGGCCATACCAATGGCGCCATCCACGTGAGAAAGGTTTCCATCAAGTTCGAGAGGAATCGTTTCGCCTGTCCCGCCACTTCCACAACTCGGGCTTGTTACAGGGTAGGCTCCAAGAGCCTTGCAGGTTGGGTCACCCGATTGCGTGACGAAATCATCAATAACACGGTGAAAGAACACACCGTTGTAAAGTCCCGATTCAACATGTGCAATCATGTTGCCCGTCGTGATGGGGGCCCATTGTTCAAACAATTCGATGACGACTACACCCTCTACTCGTCCGCTGAAATGGCTTTCTTGATACGAGACTGACATGGAGATAACTGCGTTTCCGGTGTAGGATTCCATCATCGGAGAATCTTCGCTTTCAGGCCGGTCAGTCCACAACGAAGGGTCGAGCCCGGTGCTGCGCCAAAGTGGCTGTTGGTCCTGTGCACCGCTGACGCTCGGGACAAGGAGCGGGAGGAGCAAAAGAAGCACCAGCATTGGGGCCGTCCCTGCGGTGCGAGTCATGGTGGGGGATTGGTACCACCACCATGAAAGATACGGCTGCGTATTCTATGCACCATCAAGAAGAAAAAGGAGGAGGTGGGTGGTTCATCCATGGAAGAACAATCACACTTCATGCCCAACGTGACGCTCGGCTACGGAACGTTCCTCATCCTTTGGGGCGTGGCCGTATCAATTCTCTCAGAATCCGACTCTGTCACATCCTATTTCCCCAGTTTCCTCGGAGCACCCATCGCGATTTCTGGATGGATGGCCAAGTCCAATCCAGACCGACGCAAAGATTGGATGCACGTCGCTGTGGTCTTTGGATTGCTATGTGCGCTGGGCGGCACCCGATTCTTCATGGTGATGGGTGACGGACTTGATTACGCCTCAGGGTCAATGCTCATGTTGCTCTTGACGGGCTCGGCCTATACCTTCCTGTGTGTCCGCTCATTCATCGAAGCCCGAAAGGCCAGAGAAGCGTCAGCCTCTTGACGGTGACAACCTTCCCACGACCATGGCCGATGGAGAACCTGCTGCTGAAACCGAGGACAAATCGGTCGAAGGTCGCACTCAAAGGCAACTGAATTTTTCTGCCGGAGCCACCATAGCAGTGTCCATCGTATTTCTTTTGCTGGCCATGACCATCGGTCCCTCGGTTCAAGAGGCCATGGATAAGGATGCAAACTTCAGCGGCGAGTGGTGGGAAACACCGTTGCGTGAGCGCCATACCATGGACCTCCCAATGGACACCCTTCGCGCCCAACTCCCTGTCAATGGAACCTACGAGGTATTGCCCTATGAGGAGCATTTCGTTGAAGTCGACTTGCCGGCAAGCGAACAAGATGCGGGATTCCCCGGTGATGCGCTGATGCACGTTGCTCTTTGGCTTCCCGACGTCCCAGAAGGTACCAAAATACCCGTGATCATGACCATTCACCCCTACTACGACTTTGGGGGCGAGGGTGTTGTTGGTGACGATTCCTCTCCCAATACCGTACCTGATGGAGGTGTAGGTCAATGGGTCTACGATACCTTCGTCCCTCACGGCTATGCACTCGCTCAGGCATCTACCTTTGGCACCGGCCAATCCACTCATTGTCAAGATGTCAAGGGTCTGGGAGAACAGACGGGCATCCAAGCGGTCGTTGACTGGTTGGGAGAACAGAGTTGGTCCAACGGCAACGTTGGTCTGATGGGTAAGTCCTATGCTGGAACGACCAATTGGGAAGCTGCTCAGCAACCCTCGCCCTACCTCAAAACAATCGTTCCAATTTCCGGCTCGATTGGTGTGCAGGAAATGTTCTATCGCAACGGCTCTTCCGAGAGCAGAGCCATGCTCTATGACGCCCTCTACGAGGGCGCTACGACAGATGCTGGAACCGACGACATGCGAATGTGTGCAGACGACGCCATCGGCCCGCTCAATCCGTTCACAACTTGGGCAGGCGCTGAGTTCGGCGGAGCGCAATGGAACGATTATTGGGATGAGCGTCGTCATTTGCCAGATGTTCTTGAGAATTATCGCGGTTCTGTATATCTTGTTTGGGGTTTGCAAGATTGGAACGTTGACCCCTATCATGCCTTTCCCACCTACCAGATGATGCGCGATGCTGGCATCAACGCCCGAGCCATCGCTGGACAGTGGGCTCACAACTATCCTGACCAGCCTGACCGTCACGGCGAATTGGGAAGCGGTTACGGCCAAGAGGCCTACCCCAACATGAGCCGGATGGATTGGGCAGTCGAACTCTATGAGTGGTTCAACTATTATCTCAAAGACATCGGAGAAGAACCAGAGCCAATGGTGCAAATCCAAACACATGACGGCCACTGGCACGTGGAAGAGACCTGGCCCCCTGCCGACATGAGTTGGATGCCCGTTACGCTCGACACTGCAGAAGGAGCTAGCGGTACGGTGAACGCCAACAATCAACGCTCCTTCCAGCTGGCTGCCCTTGAGGAGCCAGCCCACATTTCTGGCATGCCAACCCTGCACCTTTCTGTTGACACCCTAACGTGCCAAGGCGGTCAAATCTTTGCAACGATGTACGCTGATGGGCTTCGAATCGGTCATGCGACCATGGATGTTCGGTACCGAGACGGGGGGCATGAGGCAAAGACCACTTTTCCACTCTCCAACTATCTCATGCTGATGGAATTCAATCCGATGGA
>JADHPT010000015.1 GCA_016778305.1 Candidatus Poseidonia sp.
TGGTGGGCTCGGCCGGAATTGAACCGGCGATCTTCGCCATGTGAAGGCGACGTCATAACCCCTAGACCACGAGCCCCTAGGTAAATCGCCGACCCGCCGTTGAGGTTTAAGCCATCCTGTGTTCATCTGTGGTCGTTGAGATGGACCAAACCAACCTCAAGTCGCTCATGGGTTGGATGGACCTCAACCAGCATGACTGGCACATTGAGATGGGGGGCGAGATCCTCTGCTAGAGACAGTGGCAATTCGATGCGCTGCGATGCACCATCATAGCGCATCCATCCGTCAGAAATACTGAGCGTGGACTTGAGTTCTGCCAAATCATCGCTGGCATCCGCAAGTGGAGTAGGTATAGCACCAAACAGAATGGTATCGTCATCACTGAGAACCTCATAAGGACGTAAGGTTGCCTGGCCACGTCGTTTGAACCGATTTCGCAGTTGTCCAGCGTCTTTGTATTTGGCCGTGCAAAATTTGAGATGATAGGGTTGATCGTTGGCTGCTTCTTTCAGTCGCAGGGCAAGTTCTGCAGAGCCTTCGGCAGCAGCCGTAATACCTCCACTCAAATTGAAGCCCCGTACGTCCATATTTTCTTGGTTCCCGACCGTGATCTCCAATTCATTGAGATTGAGGAAGGAAACTGGTACGGTGGCCAATTCATCAAGAAGCAAAAACAATTCCTTTTCTTTATCCGGCTCACATGGTAATTCGACACCAACTGTGATACCGTGCTTCGCACATTCTTCCATCGTTTTGCGGTATTTTTTGGTTGTTCCGTCAAGTAAATGAAAGCGTATTTCATCAAGCCCTGCTGCAGCAAAGTCCTCAGCCCGTGCAGGATCAAAAGGAATCGACGTGTAGACGTGAATGTGATGCTCTTCGCCAAAAGCTGCCTTGAGTTGAACCACTGCCTCAAGGGTTTTCTCCAAGTCCAGCATAGGGTCACCTCCGGTAATTCCGGTCCCTGTGGCTTTCATGGCATGCCCCTCTTCAATCACCTCATCCCATGATGTACAGCGCCGCTCGTTGGCAAACATGTCAGGCGTTTCTCTGCGGTTTTCAGAAAGCGGACAATAATCACATCCCCAGTGACATTTCCCAGTTACAAAGAGCACCAATTTACTGCCGTGCTGGCACTGAATGCATCCTTCAGCTTCGCCTTCTTCTGCCGGGAGTACCTCAGTAGCCATTGGCAAACGCAACATCAGACTGCCTCCTTTTGTTGCTTGGCTTGGTTGAGGAGCCAGCGATGAAAGCGTCGGTCAAGGGTCAGCTCTGGATGAAAGGTGAGGCCTAATTTGCTACCGTCTTGAACCCCGACGACCTCATCGCCCAAACGGGCGGCAACGGTGCAAGAAACGCTTGAATTATCAAAGCGGGGAGCACGAATAAAGACGCCAGGAAAGCCCTCCGCCAAGCTATCGGCCCCTAAGGACTGGACTTCGAGGGGCTGATGTTGAAATCTGTCGGGACCGATGGAGGCGATTCGTTTGTAGTCGGCTTGAGGTGTTTCAATTACAACATCAACCACGCCCTCAAAGGATTGGCGTTGACGCCCCCAGGCATTCCGAGCAATTTTTGCGCCGACATAGGGTTTGCGAGCGGCACCTGGTGAAGCGAGAAGAATGGCCCCTGCACAGGTTCCGAGAACGGGCTTGTGAGGGTACGCGTCCATCCAATCGAAGAGCGCACTAAGCATGGATTCATACCGACTCGCAATCCGCATCGTGGTGGATTCCCCGCCAGGAAGGATCATGGCATCAAGATCTGCAGTCACATGATCTGCTCGACGGCATTCCACGGTTTCAAGATCAAAACCTAATTCCGCAGCAGCACCGCGAAGAGCTTCAGCATGCTCATGACGAGCACCTTGGAGCATCGCAATACCCACACGGAGCATGTTGACCGCTCTCGGCCCTTCCCTATGAGTTCAGCGCATTGCGACGGCTCATTTTGAGGGTGTGGAGGGGTGTGTTTCAAAAACCGCCGTGCCAAGGGATATGCATGGCCTACAGTGGCGACTGCTTCCTTGTCCCCGGACCCGTGCGCATGAACGATGCCTGTCTCCAAGCGATGGCTACGCCGGTCATGACGGCCCGGGGCCCAGAATTTCGCAAGGTGATGGCTGAACTGAATTCTGGACTTCGTTACGCATTCAACTTGTCACCTTCTTCTCCTGAGATGAAAACTCAGTCGTGGACTGGAGAAGACGGTTACAAAGTCGTGGTTGTTACGGGGAGCGGAACTGCCGCCATGGAGATGGTCATCGCAAACCGCTTTCGTCAAAACGACCTGGTGCTCGTGCCGACCAACGGAAAGTTTGGTGAACGTGTAGCTCACATTTGTGAACAATTTTGCAATGTGAAACACATCAAGTACGAGTGGGGGCGGTCGTTTGACCTCTATGAATTGGAACAACAACTCGAGCGTGGTTGCTATGAAGCCCTTCTTATCTGCCACAATGAAACGAGTACTGGAATTGCCCAGGATGCAGCAGCCATCGCTGAGATGTGTGAGCGTCATAATGTCTCCTTCATTCTTGACGGCATCACCTCAGTTGGCGGCATGCCAGTCCATCCTGCTGAATGGAAGGCTGAAGCGGTTGTTATGGGCGCTCAGAAATGTACTGCAGGGCCTTCTGGAATTGCTGCGATAGCCGTCAATGAGCATTGCGTAGAGCGGATGAAAGCAATACATTTGCAAAATGACACCAATCCGCGCTATTACTTTGACATGATCGCCGCTCTTAAGAAAGGGGACGACGACCAGACTCCGTGGACACCTGCGATCAACCTCGCCATGGGATGGTCAGCAGCACTCAACACTCTCAAGAAAGAAACCAACGAGGTTCGATGGGAACGCTGCAAGCGCATGGCATCGGGCGTTCGTTCGTTGTTCACAGAATTGGGCTTCATGCTCCTCGCAGACTCTGGCCAACAAAGTGATACGGTTACGGCCATTATGTATCCTGAAGGCATCAACGATGAATGGCGAAGTGCGCTCAAGGACAAGTACGATACGCAGGTCATTGGAGCGCAGGACCACCTCAAGGGATTTATGTTCAGAGTGGGCTCGATGGGTGAAACACCCGTTGAAGAGATGATTGAAGGATGCAAGCGAATGATCGCCTGTTTCAATGACTTTGGAATGAACCTTCCAGATGTCGACGTTGAATCCCATTTCATGTGAGGCTGAACGATGGTACGCTGCATTGTGTTGGGCCGCTTCCAACCATTTCACATGGGCCATGCACGTCTTGTTGAAGCGGCGATTAAGCATGCACAAGGCGATGAAGTGGTTGTAGCGATTGGCTCCGCTCAAGCCGAATGGGAAGCACGTAACCCGTGGACATTCGACGAGCGTTGCGAGATGGTACAAGCCTGGGCTACAGAACATCAGCACGCCGTTACCGTTGTTGGAATTGATGATATCAACGATGCTCCAAACTGGGTTGAACACGCAACAGAAACCCACGGAGAGGGCGTATTGGTTACCTCAGACGGACCTACCGCTGAATTGTATCAGGCCAGTCATTGGACCATTCATCATGTTGATCTTCACGAACGAGAAACCTTCGAAGGATGGCGAGTTCGTCAATCCATACGGATGCTATCCACTGTGATGGACGATGACGCCACGCGTGAAGTTCTCAAGCAGAGTATTCCCTCAGCTGTGATCGAATGGTTGGTTGAGCACGATGCCATCTTCCGTTGCTCAACCTTTGACACGGGCGTTCACGCTGGCTGATTATTCAGACGCAACGACGACACGGGCGACTGTGACCACTTTGGATTTGTACATGTATCCCTCTTCGAGCACATCTACGACGGTTCCGGCGGCGTAATGTTCAGAGGGGGGAATCATGGTAATCGCTTCCATTTTAGCAGGGTCAAATACCTGCCCTTTGGCTTCGATGGCAATCACACCGTCGGCTTGCAACTCATGCCATAATTTGTTACGAAGCAGTCGAAGACCTTGCGCAACGGGACTCTCATCATCGCTTTCGATACCGGTGAGAGCACGATCAACATCACCCAAAATGGTGAGCATTCGTCGGGCGAGCCCCATAGCCCCGTATTGAATTACTTCCGCCTTTTCAGCCATCATTCGCTTTCTGATGTTTTGGATTTCAGCATCCCTGTATGCGATCTCTTTTTCGGCACGTTCTGCACGTTCAAGTGCTACTTCAAGGGGATCTCGTTCTTCTTCAACTGGCGCTTCGATACCCTCACCTGAGGCCTCGTCAGGGGCATCTTCAACGACAGGAGGTGCGGTCTCTTCCACAGGCTCGTCAGCAGGTATCTCTTCCGTCATCGTTCCTACGGTTCGGTAGGTTGATTTTGAACCCCTCGCTTCTCAAGGATGAAGACGAGCCGAAAGATTCCATTCTCCATGACCCCATTTTGAAGCCTCAAGATGTTCTCGTCCGATGATCAAAATCAGGTCGTCGTCACCTTCAGCACGGTTGACCGTATAGACCAAGGATTTGGACGCCCTTGTATGTGCCTCAAAGGTTGGAACGATTTTGGGGTCTTCGAATTCCTCAATCGTCTCGCCCAATTCAACACGACGCTGCATCCAATTCATCACGACACGCTGTGAAAATTCATCCTCGGACAGCCCACGCAAGCGTTGTGAAACTTCACTCCACAGCGATGCAGTATACAATTCATGGATGTCGGTCGCTTCCCTGCCAATGGCTTCTTCGAGGTAAAGAAAGGCACGGCCCTCCCAAACTTCCCAAAAACCTGGACTCGCCCATTTCATGAGATGAAGCAACCCCTCTTCTCCATTATTGCACCTTGCGAGCACATCCAAAACAGGTCCGTTATCATCCCCTTCGTTTTGATCCATCCAATCCAACCATTCTGCCTCAGCATCAATGGCAAAGGTGACGCTAAGACGGCTGTCTTGGACGGGGCGCAAGTCACGTAGACTGCCTGCTTCCATGTGGGTTCTCAATTCCCCCCACGAAAGACCGAGAAGACGGTCAAGGGTCGGAGCGTGGACGAGAAGCCCTACCATTTCCAAGCCCATGGTGCAGGGCAAGGACAGGTCCCGTTTGAGGGCATCGTTCCCAAAAGAAGGTTTAGAATGCCGTAAAAAAGAATAAGTGAGGTGACTGGAGTGGTCCAACCATGCGAATACTTGTTATTCATCTCATCATTCTTGGTTTTTTACTGACTCCGATGACATCTCATGCTCAGATATCAGGTGCTGCTGTATCCATGGAATGTGATGACACATTGGCCCCAGAAGACCCTTTGGCTGGTGGAAATGACACCTTCATGTGCACGGTATCCAACCCTACGGCTTACATTGAAAAAATAGCCATCCAAATTTCCAGTGATGGATTGGCCTCTAGCGCACCAAGTGAACTTTATGTTGATGCAGGCCAAGAAGAATCCTTCAATGTCACGATAGGGTGGATTCCTAGCATGTATAACGAGATACGCACGATTGCAGTGTCCGCTTCGGTCCAGGAATTAAACAACATGCCACCTCCAAATACTGCGTCATCTCAGACCAACACTGAATTTAACTTGACGCTAAACTACACACAGCAGGGATGCCACACTGAAGGTCTGCTCGAACCGTCGCACATTCAATTTGAATTGGGCGACAATCTTGGAAACATCACATTTGAACTCAACTATTCTGAAAGCCCCATCAATGCCGCAAACTTTGCAATGCTCTCGATGATGGGATGTTACGACAACACGACCTTTCACAGAGTCATTGATGGATTTATGATCCAAGCAGGCGATTTCACAAACGGCGACGGGACCGGCGGCCATGCTGGCATCTGGCAAGGATATTGCAATGGACAGCCAAGCAACGACTCGTCCTGTAGTGGAGCTGGAGAAAGTGCGTGGACCATTCCCGATGAAGTCAATACGAACCTCACACATCAACCTTGTATGCTGTCAATGGCCAAGACAAGTGCTCCAAATACAGGAGGAAGTCAATTCTTTGTTGTACCTACCGACAGCACTCCCGATTGGCTTGATGGCGTTCACACCGTATTTGGAGAAGTCATCATTGGTTGTGACATCGTCACAGCCATCTCGGAGACTGCAACTGGAGAAGGTGACCGACCTATGGTGGATATCGTCATCCAACGAGCATTTGCCGTTGCCGCACCGAATTGGGATTCCGATGGGGATGATATTGCCAACGATGATGACAATTGCCCCGAAATCGCAAATTCAAACCAAAGCGATGTTGACAATGATACCATTGGGGATGCATGCGATGATGACTTGGATGGAGATGGAGTCGGCAACGAACAGGACTCGTTTCCAAATGATGCAAATGAATCTTCTGACTTTGATAACGACGGACTTGGAGACAATACCGATGCTGACGATGACGGTGATGGGATGAACGATACTGACGATGCTTTCCCGTACAACCAAAACGAAACAACCGATACAGACGGAGACGGAATCGGTGACAACACGGATGCTGATGATGATGGAGATGGTGTGGCGGACCTAACCGACAATTGCCCGTATATCGCAAATACTGACCAGGCTGACGCCGATGGTGATGGCATCGGTACGGCATGTGATAGTTCTGAGGAAGAAAGCGAAAATCCGAGTGTCCCCTTTCTTTCGGTTTGGATGACAATGGTTGCAATGATGGTGGCTGTTCGTATCACCCAACACGATGAATGAGAGTTGATTGAAAGCGGTTTTCGTAAGAGCCTTCAAGAACGACGTGCCAAACCCCGATGCAGGAGGCATTGGCTTGGCTACGATCAAAGAGCAAATCGAATTGATTCGCGCTGAGATCGATAAAACCCAGAAAAACAAAGCCACCAACGCTCACATTGGGAAGTTGAAGGCGAAGATCGCCCAACTCAAACTCAAGGAAGAGAAGACGGCTGCTCACTCAAAAGCAAGTGGTGGAGGCAAAGGCTTCGAAATCCGGAAATCCGGTGATGCAACCGTTGCATTGGTCGGATTCCCTTCCGTGGGTAAATCCACGCTGATATCAAAGGTCACGGACGCACACTCCGAAACCGGCGGCTACGCCTTTACGACGCTGACATGTATTCCCGGGGTCATGGAGCACCGCGGAGCTAAAATCCAAATTTTAGATTTACCCGGTCTCATCAAAGGTGCGGCGGAAGGAAAGGGAAGAGGGCGCGAAATCCTCAACGTCATTCGCAGCGCCGACATGGTGCTTTACATCGTTGACCCCTTCCAAGACGGGCATTTTGACGTGCTGCACAGAGAATTGCACAATGCTGGCCTCCGCCTCAACGAGGTCCAACCTCCCGTTTTCATCAAGCGCACCGAACGGGGTGGTATTGAGGTCAGGAGTACGGTAGAACAGACCCATTTGGAACCTGAAGAAATGGCAGACATCATCCGCTCATTTGGCTACACGTCTGCCCTCGTCACGCTTCGTGAGGATTCAACGCCTGAACAAATCGTCGACGCTCTGGCAGGAAACCGTGTCTATGAAAAAGCCGTTATTGCGGTCAACAAAATCGATATCGCAACCGAGCATGACATCGCTCGTGCTCGCGACGCCCTTCCACAAACCTGGCCCATCATGAATATCTCAGCCTTCAAGGATATCGGCTTGGACGAACTCAAGGATTTCATTTACGACAATCTTGGTTTCATGCGGGTCTATCTCAAACCACAAGGCCAAGATGCCGACATGGAAGAGCCACTGATTGTCAAAGACGACTCTACCGTCCAAAACATCTGCATCAAATTGCATCGGGACTTCGTAAGGAAATTCCGCTTTGCTCGAATACGTGGTCCAAGCGCCAAGTTTGATGACCAGCGCGTTGGCCTTGACCACCAACTCAAAGACGGGGATGTCCTCACCATCGTCGTGAAGCGCTGAGACTCATTCAAGGATTGCATCAGGCACAAGCTTCAGAGAATCGACTCCATCACCAGGACCCAGAGTCCGGTCCGTTTCTTCGGGATCGATGGTAAGGGTTGCCAAAATGACCATCGTTTCGAGAAAGGCTGCAATGTAGAAGATGGTCTGGTAGTCAAAGCGAGCAGCAACGATGGGTGCCAATTGATAGCCGATGATGGCTGAAAGGTTCATCATCGCCATGTAGCCAGTAAATTGCGTACCGCCAACCTCTGCCCACGTGACACGCATCATCAGTGAATAAGCACAGATGGATACGATGGCCCAAAGGAAGGTGTGAACAACCCACACCAACATCATGAACCAACCTTCACTCCACATTGAATCCATCATCCCCCACGTCAAGGTCACGAGGGATGCACCCAAGGCAGCAAACATGAGCATGGATTTCCCACCGAAACGGCGTCCGAGTTCCCCACCTGCCATGGCTCCAAGCATGGTGACAATGAGGATAATACCACCCTTGGTCGCATTGAACTCTTCTTGGGTCCAGCCCAATTCCTGTAAGAAGAGCAAAGGGAGAATAGGAATCAGAATGAAAGCCAATGAAATGACGAGACTTACTGCAATTCCAAGTTGAGCCGAGCGAACAGAAAATGCCATTTTGATGTTGTTCAGAATCACCCTGAAATCCCGTTCTTCTTCAGGCCCATCTTCATCCTCCACAACCTCGCCATCCTCCCAAGGGAAGCGCTTCTCACCTGGGCGTTCACGCATAAATAGCGGCACTAACATGATGACGAGAAGAATCGGAATCTGAATCAAAAAGGCTCCCTTGATGCCAACAATACCAATGATGGTGCCCAATCCAGCACCCCCGATGACTCCACCAAGGGATTTTGAAGTAAACATGTAACTGTTGACTCGCTCAAATTCATGAGGCTGAAGCACGTCGACCGCAAGGGCGTCTGTTGATACATCCTGAAGAGCAGTGAAGACATTGTAGACGAAGAACAGTCCACCCAACAAAGAGATATTGTCCGTCAAATTAGGAATCAGAAGCATGGCTACAAGCAAGGCGATCATGCCGGTTTGGGCGATGAGAATCCAAGGGCGACGGCGACCCAATTCCGGGATTTGGAAACGGTCAATGACGGGTCCCCAAAGGAATTTGAACGACCATGGAAGAGTACCGAGGGTCAGTAAATAGGCCAAATCTCCGGCATCTGCTCCTTCAGCAGCGAGGAAGGTCACCATGGTAACCGTGATGAATCCCCACGGAACACCTTGAGCGACGTAGAGGGCAGACAGCGTGATGACTCGCGCTCGGTAACTGTCAACCAGCGTATCGCCGTCGGAACTCGAAATACCTTCAGCAGTCTCCTCTGGTTCATCGAAATTGATGTCCAAATGGAAACGGTTGCGCTGTCGAGTGGCAACATAACCAACAAAGACGACCATCCCGACAAACCAGGGCAGGAAGATTCCAACACCGATGGCGCCATCACCTACTGCAAGGGAGGAAATTGCTTCGCCATCTTCGCCCAAGATACTGAAATCGATCACATGGAGACTGACGGTTGTTTGGACATCTTCTCCTTCGTCAGTATGGGAACAGAATGGGCCTTCAAAGGCACGGGCGTCAACGATGACACTTAGGTCATATGTGCCAAGAGCCGTTTGACCGAAAGCCAGTTGAGATTCAATGCCTGCTTTCGTCAATCCCTCAATCGGTCCACTGAGTAAGGAGTGGTTGTGCCAAGTCAGATTCACATTATGTGATCCTGGATTCTCACCTGATCCACTCAGTGTCCAATCGGCTTTTGCTGCCGTTGCATCAATGATATCGGGTACGTTGTCTTCCCCACCCGTACATAATCCGCCGTTGGCTGTCTCGTCTTCTTGTGAGTACGCCAACTCGAAGTAAATACCGACGACGTTTCCACCCGCATCATCAATTGCCTGGTTCACCAAACTTGAATCCAAGTTCCATGATACAGGTTCATCATCAGCGTAGTAAGCGCTTTTGGATTCAAGTTCAACCGTTGTCCACGTTGATTCGACCAAGTAGGTCCCAACAGCGTCGGTATCTGAGTTGGCATCTCCGATGCACCCAGTTAAGGGAAGAAAAACGACCAGCAGAACGAGGAAATGAGCAGGTCGCACAAAAGAAGGGCTGCTGAGGTAGCCTTCAAGATTGTTCACGATTGCATAGATGCCTTAGCAGGAATTTAATCCCAGATTCCCATGTCCATTCTTGCATCTTCGCTGGCGTGGATTTTCGGGTCCCAGCGGGGCGTCCATACCAAATTGATGTGAACTGAATGAAGACCGTCTGTTGAGAGGGCAGCACGATGGGCTGCTGCCATTATTTCAGGAGCCGCAGGGCATCCCGGCGAGGTGAGTGTAAGGTCAACTTCAGCATGAAGACCCTCTTCTTTGTCTTCAAAGCGAACATCATAAACCAGTCCAAGTTCAACGATTGAAAGTTCAAGTTCTGGGTCCTCAACCTCATCAAGTTGCACCATGACCGATTCCTTTGTAGCCATGCTCATCCCTCCATGCTCTGTCGAATCTCATTCATGACCTTATCGTACATATTGCGGAAACCGTTTGAACGACTTGGCGTGAGTGTGTTCAGCAATCCCATTTCTTCAGCAAAGGCAGGGGAAATCAAAACGGCTTGAGCGGGCGTTAACCCGTCAAGGGCGATGGTCAAAATACCCATGAGACCTTGGACCATTCGAGCATCAGCAGCCGAGAGGAATTGTATGCGTCCATCCTCCATCAAAACGCTGACATGAGCTTCAGACTGACAACCACGGACCCGTGTTTGTTCGCTCCAATCATTCGCTGGCAACTCAATGACCTCATCGGCCAATTCAAAGAGCATCTCAAGGCGTTCCCGCTTATCGTGAACCGCTTGAAACTCTTCAACCAATTCTTGAAGAGCCTCGGGATAGGTCATGCAAATTTCTCCACAATTTCGCGGATCTCGGCCATCAAGCCTTCTGCTTCTTCACGTGTATTGTATACGTAAAAAGAGGCCCGAACTGTTCCTGAAATGCCCAAACGGTTGAGCAGAGGTTGGGCGCAATGATGGCCCGTGCGGACTGCGAAGCCTCGTGCATCGAGAAGATGTGCCATGTCCTCACTGTTGATGGTTGGATGCAAAAAGGAGACAACTGCAGCGTCATCTGCCTCGTGGCGACCGTACACCTGCATGCCGAGATCTCGCAGAGACTGAGCAACCCAAGAAGCGATGGCGATGAGGCGGTCGTGTTCCGCATCCAAGTCAAAGGATTCCATCCATTCCAGGGCTGCCGTCCAACCGATCGCTTCAGCGATTCGGGGTGTTCCAGCTTCGAATTTATGTTCGTTCGTTTGGTAGGTTGACCCTTCGGTAGTGACCGTTTCAATCATGTCGCCACCGCCCATGAACGGCTGCATGGACTCAAAGGTGGATGATTCTACAAGAAGGGCGCCAATACCGGTCGGACCGCACATCTTGTGAGCGGAAAAGGCCATGAAATCAGCACCAAAGGCCTCGAAATCAATGGTGGAATGGGGCACGCCTTGTGCGGCATCGATGAGAACTTTTGCCCCCGCTTGGTGGGAAAGACGTATGATCTCCTCGAGCGGGTTACGTACACCCAGAACATTGGATGTATGAACAACACAAACGAGGGCAGCACCGTCCAGAGCGTGCTCAAAGGCGTCCATATCGAGGGTGAAATGTTGCGTGACAGGAACATAGCGTAATTCAACCCCCCGTTCTTCTGCCAACATCTGCCACGGCACGATGTCCGAATGGTGTTCCATTTCGGTGAGTACGACGGCATCGCCTTTGTTCAGATTGGCCCTGCCCCATGCATGAGCTACGAGATTGATGGCTTCGGTGGTGCCGCTCGTGATGATGACTTTTGATGCATTGAACCGTTGCTTGAGTTTTGTTCTGCAGGATTCGTAACCTTCCGTTGCTTCACCGGCCAGCGTATGGACTGAGCGGTGAACATTGGCGTTGGATTTGGAATAATAGTCGTTCATAGCATCAAGAACGACCTGAGGCTTTTGAGTGGTGGCTGCGTTGTCAAGATAGACCAGCGGGTAGCCGTTCACCTTGCGTTGAAGAATTGGAAATTGATCACGTAAACTCATGACATCACCGCTTTAGTTCGCATTCTAAGTGCACTGTGAGGCGGGTTCTCATCTCATTGATGAGCGCTTCTTGCTTGAGGTTGGAAAACCCGTCCTGCATGAAGCCTTCAATCAACAAGGCGATGGCCTCCTCGGGGGTAAGTCCACGGCTCATCAAATAGTGGAGTTGGTCACGATCGACGGGAGCACTGGCTGCACCGTGAGCTGCGGCCACCTCATCAGCGAGTACTTCCAATTCAGGAATTGCTTCTGCTCTGGCTTTCTCCGAAAGAAGGAGGTTCTTGAAAACTTGACCTGCATCGCAGTGATTAGCATGCTCAGCGATCGTAAGCAATCCCGTTGAGATTGAGTGGCTTTGATCGTCACAGGCAGCGTGGATGTGCAGGGAAGAATCCGTATGAGGGACGAGGTGGTGGATCTCAATGTGATGGTCGACGTGCCGCTGTTGGTGGCCGTGAATGGAAATCGCTTGAGTTAGATTGCTACCAGGTGCCGTAAAGACGGTACGAACGTCACTTTTACAACGAAAACCTCCGATTGAAAGAGAGGCTAATTCGAGGGAGGCATCTCGTCCAATGGACCAGTTTTCACAGTGCAATAATTTGCTATTGGTCGACAATTCGTTGACCAGCCCAACGGCGCACTGGACATTTGCTCCAACTTCGCCTGTGAGATGGAGGCCTGCCCAGTCGGCTTCGCCTGCAAGATGAATCAGTACGGTGACATTGTGCTTCATCACAAGGTGAAGATGGCCGACTGCAACATGACCTGAGGCCATCGCTTGTACGTGGACAACGGCATGTTCGCCAGAAGCCTCAAGGGTCAGGGCAGAGCCGCCCAACTCGCTCAAGAAGACGCGGCCAATGTCCTCGTCGGTAAGGACTCGCGGCGCTCCTTGGTGAAGGGTTCCACCTTCGAGGACCTTCCATTGAACGGGGTGGGCATCAGGAACTTGGTCAACGGAGGACGGGTGGATACGCGCCCATGGAGTGTAGCGCCACAGATGTTGAGCACGAGAAGGTACGGCCATATCGGCATACTTCATCCAATCGAACCCTCCATTTCCAATTCCAGAAGTTTGTTGAGTTCCACGGCGTATTCCATCGGAAGTTCACGAGTAAAGGGTTCAAAGAAACCATTGACGATGAGACCCATTGCTTCTTCTTCGGAGAAACCACGGCTCATGAGGTAAAAGAGCTGGTCGCCAGAGACCTTTGACACACTGGCTTCGTGCTCAAGGTCCGCCGTGGAGTTACCAACTTCCATGGTCGGATAGGTGTCGGATCGTGACTCGCTATCGAGCATCAATGCGTCGCACACGATCTTTGATCGGCATCCGTGGGCTTTGGGAGTCACTTGAAGCATGCCACGGTACGAGGAGCGTCCGCCGTTCTTAGAAATTGACTTTGAAATGATATTGGAGGTGGTATTGGGTGCGAGGTGGTGGACTTTGGCACCAGCATCTTGGTGTTGTCCTTTCCCTGCATAGGCTACGGAAATCACCTCAGCGTGGGCGCCTTCACCCTTGAGCAATACAGAAGGATATTTCATGGTCAATTTTGAACCGATGTTCCCGTCAACCCATTCGATGGTAGCATTCTCGTGAGCGACGCCTCGCTTGGTGACCAGATTGAAGACATTTGCAGACCAGTTCTGGATGGTTGAATAGCGGATTTTCGCTCCCTTCATGGCGATCAATTCAACCACCGCTGAGTGAAGAGAATCCGTAGAGTATGTTGGCGCAGTACAACCTTCAACATAGTGGATGCTGCTGTCTTCGTCCGCGATGATGAGGGTGCGCTCAAATTGTCCCATGTTCTTTGCATTGATTCTGAAATAGGCCTGAACGGGCATGGTCACGTGAATGCCTTTTGGCACGTAGATGAAGGAGCCACCTGACCAAACAGCGGTGTTGAGTGCTGAAAATTTATTGTCGGTGTGCGGAACGACGGTGCCAAAATATTTCTTGACGATTTCTGGATGGGTTTTCAATCCGCTGTCCATGTCCAAGAAGAGGACGCCTTGGGATTCGAGATCTTCGCGGATGGAGTGATAGACGGCTTCTGATTCGTACTGTGCGGTCACACCGCCCAACCATTTTTGTTCAGCCTCTGGAATGCCGAGGCGGTTGAAGGTATTCTTGATGTCCTCAGGAACGTCGTCCCAATCGTTTTCGGTTGCGTTCGAGGATCGCAAGAAGTAGGTGACATTGTCGAAATTGATCTCGTGGAGTGAGCCACAATTTCCCCAGTCGGGCATGTCACGTTCCATGAAGTGGTGATAGGCTTTCACACGGATTTCAGTCATCCATTCGGGCTCATTTTTGAGTTCTGAGATATCTCTGACAACCTGTTCGGAGAGGCCTTTGTCAAAGCGAATTGTTGAATGTTCAGGGTCGTGGAAACCGAATTCATAGTCTCCAACTGCTTCTCGTGCGTCATCAGTCATGCGTTCCTCTCCGGAGTAGTCTCGAGCCAGTCATAGCCCTGATCTTCGAGTTTGAGTGCCAATTCAGGTCCACCAGATTTAATGATGCTACCGTCGATCATCACGTGAACGAAATCAGGAGAAACGTGGTCGAGTAGGCGTTGGTAGTGGGTGATGATGAGGCATCCTGCGGAGGGGGCGACTTGGTTGATCCCCTTGGCGACAATGCGCAAGGCATCAATGTCCAGTCCAGAATCGGTTTCGTCGAGGAGGGCGAGTTGAGGTTTCAGCAAAAGCATCTGAAGAATTTCCAATCGCTTTTTCTCACCGCCACTAAATCCGTCGTTGACGTAGCGTGAAAGAACTCCTTTTTGCATCTCAAGAGCATCCATTGCTGCGTTCAATTCTTTTCTGAAGGCTCGCCCTTTCAGGGGCTCTTCACGGACCGATTGAACCGATTTCTTGAGAAAGGTCCCAACTTGGACGCCAGGAATCACTGCAGGATATTGGAAGGAGAGGAAGATACCTGCTCGGGCACGCTCAAAGACGCTCAACTCTTCCAAGGCCTGACCCTTGAAGTAGATGGAACCCTTGGTTATTTCATAGGCAGGGTGACCCATGATGACGCTTGCGAGCGTTGATTTTCCCGCTCCATTACGCCCCATGATGACATGGACTTCTCCACGATTGATGGTCAGATCCATCCCGTTGAGAATTGGCGTACCGTCCACGCTTACGTGGAGGTTTTCAATCCGTAGGATTTCTTCGGACATGGTCATCACTATTCTTGCGTCACGTCACTCCTTTATGAATAGATGTAGTTGACAGCAGCAAACCAAGTCACGAAGTTGCGACCAGAACCAGAGGGAAACCATACGAGGATTCAAGGCGGTCAACCCGAGGCAAGGCCATGGACGATGACTTGGTTGCCGCCTATGCTGCCGAAGCAAAGGCTGCCATGGAAGCAGAAGCAAACCGACGAATTGCTGAAACTACCGATGAACAAGAAGAAGAACGACTTCGCAACATGTCGCTGAGAGAACTCGTGGATTCCGAATATTTCGTCCCCGCCCTCCTTGCCCGTCTCGGGGCCGTCCGTGCTGCACTTGACGGTCATGGCGGCGGCATTGCAGTGAGTCGATGTGATCTCGATGAAGCATTGGACATCGTTCTTGATTTGACGGGAGCGTGTCTCTCCTGTGGTGCGGCACCGGGGACGCTTGAAGGCGTTAAGACCGATTTAGAAAACGACGACGAAATTGAGCGCATCCGCTTCTCATCTGCCCTTTTGGACACCTTTGACGACCTCGGGCGTGAATTCATTCTTGCGCACGGAGCGGTTGAATTTGTTGATATTCCATCAGATTCTAACGGGCAATGAGCCGAGCCTTTGAAAGCCCACATGGTGAGGGTTCAGCATGGTCGCATGGCAAGACGGGCAACGCACTGACCCCGCTGCGTGTCGTGAACAAGATCGAGGGAAATTCGAAATCACCCACCGTGACGGTCGGGCTCGGCTCGGTCGACTTCATACCAACCACGGAGTCCTCGAAACACCCGCTCTTCTACCAGTCGTCAATCCGAACATTCGCACCATTGAACCACGTGTCATGTGGGATAAATATGGCATCGGCGCCCTCATCACGAATTCCTACATCATTTGGAAGCATGACGATTTGAAAGAAAAGGCCACCAAGGACGGCGTGCATTCGCTCCTGAACTACCCGGGAGTGGTCATGACGGATTCTGGGACCTTCCAGTCCTACATGTACGGAGATGTCGAAGTCGGTGTTGATGAAATCGTTGATTTCCAACGAAAGATTGGAGTTGACGTCGCTACCATGCTGGATGTATTTTCACGACCTGACATGAAACTTGCCGAGGTTGAACATGCCGTTCGAGAAACCGATGCACGGGCCTCTGCAAGTCTGAAAGCTGCTCAGGACACCATGCTCAACGGCCCTATCCAAGGAGGCATTCATCGCTCCCTGCGCCAGATCTCTGCTCAACTCATGGCACAACACGATTTTGCTGTCCATCCAATCGGAGGTATCGTTCCGGTCATGGAACAGCATCGGTACAAGGATTACGCGAAAATCATGATGGCTACGCTCCCCTTGCTTCCCCCGAACCGCCCCGTACACATGTTTGGCTGCGGCCACCCGATGCTCTTTCCGATGTCAATTGCTCTTGGCGCTGACCTCTTTGATTCCGCAGCCTATGCCCTATTTGCCCGCGACGGTCGTCTTCTCACTCCATGGGGCACTGTTCGTATTGCTGAACTCGTGGACTGGCCGATGTTGATGCCGTGCGTGGCTCAACTCACGCCAGCAGACGTGCGAGCCATGCCTGCCCTTGAGCAAGAGAACTTACTTGCCCATTACAACTTGGAAATGACGCTGGCCGAACTCGCACGTTGCAAACAAGCCGTCCGTGACGGTACCATTTGGCAACTTGCAGAGCAACGAAGTCATCATCATCCTGCCCTGAGAGAAGCCTTCCTCTGGCTAACGACCCCTCCGGCAATGCAGCGCGGTGTGCGACCTGATTTATTCTACACGGACCGGGATGCAGCGCGAGACACTGATGGTGACCAGGGCATGTGGGAAGATGCTTGGGATTGGGTCGTTTGGAGTCAGCAAACTCCACGCAGCGGTGGTGTGCTTTGGGGTGGAGACGATACGTTTGTGAGGCCTCACATCCAGAAGGCACGACTGTTGCTGCACAACCGTTGGAAACCCCTCGAATCCCGTCGTAAGGCCGTTATCTTCCATGGCATTCGCGGGCCCTTCCGTGAACGGCTCTCAGAAGTTCTTGTTTGGCTCAAGCATCACTTGGATGAAGTCCAAGTGCTGATCCTGACACCCGTTGGCCTCGTACCAATCTCTCTTGAAGATTTGAATCCCTTCGCTCACATTGACGCCCCCTCATGGGTGCTCCAACATCGCCCAGAAGGGCTTTGGATACAGCGGGAGCTGGAACATTTGGGGCTCCATGAATGCACGTTCGCCACTGTTAACGTCGCCAGCGATGGAATGAAATTGAGGTTGGAAGAAGCCCTCCAGCAACTTGAAATCACCACTCTCGACGTACACAGTACCGTTACGCGAGAGGATGTCGAAACAGCTCGCCACCAATTGCGTATTGATCAAGCGGTTGACAAGCAAATGGTGTTGCTGAATCTGGGGCGTTCACAGGCAGAACAGGTGATTGATGGTTGCAGCTTTGTAGTGAATCGTGAGGGCCGTGTCAAAAATGTCAACGGCGTTGCAGGTCTGCATCTTCTTAGCCCACGCTTGAGGGACGGCGGAGTATCACTCACGAACCATGGTGCTCAACGTATTCTTGATTTGCGAACAGAATCGTTGCCTACCTCCCTCCCCGATACGGTTTGGTGGGGAAGCGCTAGCAAAGGACCCGCCGTCGTGGTCGTCAGTGCAGACGCCGAACCCTTTGTACGAAAAGGCAGGAATGTATTCCACGGATTTGTGCTTGCGTGTGACGGATGGCTCGCTCCTGGGGAAGCCTGCCTTATCACGAATGAAAAAGGCACACTCCTCGGACATGGACTCGCACAATGTACGGCCACAGAGATGGCTGTATTCGCCAAAGGTATCGCAGTAAAAACCCGAGGTGGAGTCGGATCTCCAACCGAGGAATAACCTCACAGTCACTCAAGCAACAAAAGCCTTCATGGGTCGTCGGACATCACCCTTGCTCGTGGTGCCTATGGAGAATGACCTCATCATTCAAACCAAGGCGTTGACAAAATCCTATGGGCCACACATGGCTCTCGAGGATTTGAACCTCAGCGTACCTCGGGGAGCCACTGGATTATTGGGCCAAAACGGCGCAGGCAAGTCCACCTTCCTGAAGACCATTCTCGGCCTTATTCAGGCCACCTCTGGAGAAGGCACGGTTTTGGGATACGATATCAAAACCCAAGGTGTTGAAATTCGTCAACGGATTGGCTATATGCCGGAATACGACGCTCTCAATCCTGGCATGGACGCCATTCATCAGGTGAGATATTCTGGTGAATTGCTCGGAATGAATCCCGTCGTAGCCATGAGTCGAGCCCATGAGGCCCTGCAATTTGTGGGCATAGGCGAACAACGATATCGAGACATTGGTAGTTTTTCCACCGGAATGAAACAAGCCACGAAGTTGGCTTGTGCTATCATCCACGACCCAGCCCTGGTGATCGCCGATGAACCTTCGAATGGATTGGACGTGAAAACCAGAGAATTTATGATTTCAACACTCAACACCATGGTCAACGACGGGCAACGTTCAGTGTTGATGGCAAGTCACCTCATGGACGACGTTGAGCGAGTTTGTGAAAACATCGTTTTGCTTCACAAAGGAAGACTTGCTGCTCAAGGGAAAATTCAGGACCTGAAGGCAATTGACAGGGAAATCGAAATCCATGTATGGGGCGGTGCCACTCCTCTCGAACAACGCATGAAAGACAGCGGACTCAAAGTACGACGTGAGGGGCGTGTCATGCGAATCGCTCACACCCAAGAAGATACCACGCATCTCATCCTTCAAGCAGCGAGCGAGGTCGGTGCGCAGATTCGACAAATGCATGAATACGAAGCATCACTTGAAGACCTCTTCCTTGCCATTATGGACAACCTTGGCTATGCCGTCAAATCAAGTGAAGACCTGCTTCGAGGCAAGACAGAGGCTCGCAGGGTGGACGCACCTGAATCACTGGGAGGGAGTGGAGCGTGAGTGATTCCGAAGAACTCACTCCCGACGCACCCGTCACCGGGCAGGCAAGGATGGATGTTGCATGGGGGGCAAATACAGGTGACGAGCAGGACGCCTCAACGAATGTAGCTTCAACTGCCAAAAGCGGTGAGATTTTTGAGCAAGAATATACTCGATGGAACGGTACGCTCAACCCACGCTGGATGCGTAATTGGTCGATTCTGCGTCATCATCTTCTCGGAATTTTCAAGAAGGGACATCGCCCCTGGTCGATGCCAACTCGGATTTTCATTTTGATCGCATTCTTAGCCTCACTTGGCGATGCTGCCATGACGTTACTTGCGAGTTTGATCGGAAGTGCAGAAGTCCATTCATGGTTCGGTGTCAACCGAGATAACCTCTACGGACACGTTCTCGGATTTTTCCCTCGCAACGTGCTTTGGTATCCCATTGTAGCGGCACTCTTGGTTGGTGGTGTGATCTCAGAAGACCGCCATCACGGCACTTCTGCGCTTTACTTCTCAAGACCTGTATCGAGGTTTGACTACATCGGTATGAAGTATCTCTCCGTCGTCATGATTCAATCCTTGGTCGTATTGTTGACGTACTTCATCTATTTCCTGGCAGAAATCTTGGCCTTCGGACGCGGTTGGTCTTGGATGATCGATGTCTTCCCGATGTTTTTAGCTGGACTCATAGCGGGAATGATTCTTATTGTCACATATACCAGTCTCGGGCTGAGCCTATCGAGCGTATCACGAGGGCGATTTTTTCCCGGTATTGGTCTGCTTGCCATCGTTTTTGGCAGCAAGACACTTGCGAGTATTGTCAAGAATTTATTTGAACGAGAAATCCTCTACCTGCTCTCTCCCTACGACTGTGTTGCCCATGTAGGCCAAGCCATCATTGGAACCCAGCCCACATACGACCAATATCCTTGGACCTATTCGCTGGTTTCACTTGTCGCCATGAACGCTGCAGCATTGTACATTTTAGCAACCCGTGTCTCTTCGATGGAGGTGACCCGTGAATGATTCCAGATGTCTCCCAACAAGGGGCCTCTGCCCATACTCCCCCGCCAGCAAATCCACAGGCACCGGTCGTGTATTTCCAAGGAGTTTCCAAAACCTACGGCAGAATTCATGCCTTGAGCAATATCACGCTCGGCCTCTCTGGAGGCGTCACCGGCATATTGGGCATGAATGGGGCGGGGAAATCCACGCTGTTCAAACTCCTCATGGGCAAATTGCGCCCGTCCTCAGGTGAGGTCAAACTCTTCGGCGTTAATCCGTGGAAAAATCCAGCCCCCTATGCACGTGTTGGTTTCGTACCCGAGCATGAAAAAATGCATGATTGGATGACGGCTTTAGATTTTGTAAGCACCTTTGCACGCCTTCACGGTATGACCAGAGATGAAGCCACCGACGAAGCGATGCGGGTCTTGGAATTCGTAGGCCTTGGCGAAGTAGCCAACAAGGAAATCGGACGCTTTTCGAAAGGTATGCGGCAGCGAACCAAGATTGCACATGCTTTGGTTAACGATCCTGACTTGATTATTCTTGATGAACCCCTGCAGGGATGTGACCCCCTAGCGAGGACCACGATCATGAACGTCATACGCGAGTTGGGAAAGATGGGCAGAACTGTACTCGTAAGCAGCCACATTTTGAGTGAGATTGAACGCATTACAGAGCAAATCATCATCCTTCACCACGGTAAGTTGGTGGCCCTGGGCAATCTTCATGCCATCCGAGAACGACTGGATCAGATACCTCACACCATCCGATTGGTGGGTACGGACGCTCGAGCACTTGCAAAGGATATCCTCGGACACCCTGCGGTCTACGGCTTGAGTTTCCCAAACGATCACGAATTGCTCATTCAAACCTATCACTTTGGAGAATTGCATGCAGAACTGCCAGGTCTTATTGTGAATAATGGCCATGATGTCTCTGAAATTGACAATCCTGATGATGATTTAGAATCCCTCTTGAATTACCTCACCGGAGGGAGTTCATGAGCCGCGACAATTCCTCCTTCAGCCTCTGGAAGGGCGTGGACAGGAAGGCAATGGCGGTCGCTGAGTTCACCATGAAACAGCAACGAAAGCGGCTTTCTACCTGGGTCATCTTTGGCGTTGGTTTTGCAGCCATGGCCATATTGACCATGTTTTACATCGATGGGATGGTTCGTGATTATGATCCAATCGATAACGATGGAGATTCCATTGACACCGACGGTGACGGCTACCCGAACGGTCAAGAAATCGTTTACGGGACTGACATCTACAATGAGAATTCACACCCGGGTTTGCTCAATCCTTCAGTTGAACCCGATGACCCCAGTTTGTGGATTGATGAAGACGACTTTGATTGGGACGCTTTGGAAGCCGGAAGTCACGGCTATGATGACGACGGAGACTGCCGCACAGATGCACGAACTGACTCTCAGAAAGACAGCAATAACAACGGCATTCCTTGTGATGTACGCATGGTCAATGCCCTGTATGGCGACGGGATTGCCATTGAAGGTGATACCAATGTTGACGAAGACCCCGACGATGCAGCATATGCTCGAGAATCCATTCACCGAGCATCCATATTGGCCTTGGGTAAATTTGGATTCGTCTTCTTGATCGGGATTTTTGTGCCACTCTTCATGGCGACGGGTTTAATCCGTAACGAGATGACCTCTGGAACCATGCATTTCATGCTCGCAAAACCAATTGCACGTACCGAAGTCTTCCTCTACAGGATGCTTGGCTTCCTCGCTCTTGCCTGGCCCTATGTTACCGTTCTGCTTCTTCTTGAAGTCATCGTGTTCGGATTGGCTGGTCCAAGTGAAGGTTTCTTCCGACTGCAAGACCTCGGCGTTTGGTTCTCAATTTGGTTGGCTGCTCTACTGGCAATACTTGTCTATGGCATGCTGTTTTGCATGCTTGGAGTGATGTGGAAACACGGCATCATTCTCTCGCTTCCTTTTGCCGCATGGGAATTGGGAATGATCCTCACGACCCTTGGTGCTCCAGATGCATCCATCCTCAGATTCTCAGTGATTGGTTGGGCGATGAACATCGTCGATGCTGGAGCAGCATTGACGTGGACGGACACACCATTGATGATCGAAATGGGCATGTGGTTTGACAGCGGAGCGAGTGAATCACTTCAAGGTGCGGAAGCCTTGCAAATCTTTGCTTCGACGCCTGGTCTTGGCTTGGGAGCGCTCGCTACCATCGTGGTGTCTGTCATCGTCCTCCTGTTCCAAGCAGCCTCATGTTGGTTCCTCGGCGGAGTTCTGTTCAAATCCAAAGAAATTGAGTGAGGTGAGTTCATGCCGCAACCAACCATTCCTCCTGCCTTTATCGGTGATTTCTCTACGATGTGGAAACTCGCAATCCGCCCACCTTTGTGGCACATGACCTGGGATTGGTGGTGGTGGCTGGTCATGCTGGATGATGACGAAGAACGTCCTTGGGGTCAACAACTCATGGTTTTGTGGTCGACCAAAGATAATGACCGCGTTGAAGTCAGCGGAACACCGTGGCTACCACGTGGAAGACCGGGTGTTGATGATGACAAAGCCATGATTCTTGATGGCATGGTGTGTGCGTGGTGGTTTGACGGAACAACGATGCACGAGCCCTACATCAAGAGAAAGAGCAACATGATTGTCATGGATGACCTTCACCCGCAATGGCCAAACAAGGGAAAGGGGCAGGGAGGTGGGGCCGTTGCTCCGTTGCTTGACGATGACCTCTCCATGGGCTTGGCCAGCGACCTGTCACATTTTTGGCTCAATCTGAAAGGCGACTCAGATGCCGTGCGGGCTGGAGCACCCCAACACATGCAGCTTGAGTTGACCCCTTGGAACCCAGCCATGTCAATCGCTCGTCCGTCCAATGCAACCTATGCAGCAAACATGGGCTACGATATTCTGCGTGTTCACGGGACAAAGGTGAAAGGAATCATTGATGAAAAAGAGGTAACTGGAACGGCATATTTCCAGAAGGTATGTGTTCAAGCCCCTTCGCCACCTTGGTATTGGGGCGTGCTTCATTTCGAGGATGGCACCTATATGGATTGGTTTCTCCCACACCTCTCACCAACGATGACCTCACGAAACCCTCGCCCGTGGAAGCGACGCGATATCCAACATATCGCCCTCTCTCAAGGAGGACTTTTTCACGATGCAAAACATCAACGAACCGAAAAGTTTGCTCGTGTAACCGTCATCAAAGAGGCTTCGTCACGTCGAGAGGGACAGCACGGACAGACACCTGGCGCTCCACTTCCGAGATTTAACGTACACATGTGGAACGGGAGAACGAGCATCAAACTGGTTGTGGAAGCTGTTGAACGGGCACATTGGCATTTTGATCAACCTACGCGCGGCGGTCTTTGGTCACACCTGACCTACAACGAATACCCGTTGGAGGTCGTGCGCCTCGAAATCAAGGACGAACACGGTCTGCGAACTCGCACAGATTACGGGTGGGCCAGAGGGAATGCCGAACACGCTTGGGGCATACTCCATTGAAAATATGCCCAAAAACGGGGCAAGGTATTTGATTCACATCACCCACCACCATACCAAGAGGCCTTGTAATGTCGGAAGAAAACCAAGAAACGGAAGTCAAAGAAACCTTGACAGAAGAATCTGTTCAAGCGTCTCAAACCGAGTCGCTCAAGAAGAAATACCGCTTGATCACGGGTGAAAGTGTCTTACCGAACGGAGAAGCAAAGCCCAGTACCTTGGCCTTCATCGGTATGTATATACTCGGCCTGATTGTTTTTGGCGTGCATTTCCTCTTCGGGAACGGCGTCAATGCCTCCGATGATGCATCGATGCCCTTGAGAATTGTCAGCAGCCTCATCGCTCTTACCGGTAGCGAGTCGGTCCCTATCGGCTTCGTACTCGTGATGGGATTCATTACATGGGCCAATCGCATGATGAATGTATCAACATCTGGCCGTTGGGTCACCATCGCTCTTTTGGTCATCACATTCATGCCCGTTCTCATTCAGATCGACGATATGTTGGGTTACATTCTGAGCCTCTTCAGCGACGGAGACGTAGGAGATTTCATTCCCTTTGGCTATGATTACATCATCTTTGGAGCAATCTTTACTCTCCTCTTCTGGGGTGCTACGTGGAAATATCAACGCAGTTTTTCATATGCAGTGACCACCAATGCAGTCATTTTCCAGCACAGTTTCTTGCTCTCAAGGTCACACCGAAGAATCCTGTTTGACCGTATCTCCGAAGTGATGGTTGAACGTACACCCATGGGTACCATGCTCGGCTATGCTACGGTGACGATCATGACCGATTCAGGCGTCGGCTTGGTCGATGAGACTGTGGGGGTTAACGCAGGCGGAAACATGCCCGGTACATCTGATAAATCGGAAGATTCTACCGCAACCAAAGTCCGCAAGGGCTTCCTTCGTTCCTTCTTTGCATTCCTGTCCTATCAGCGAACCTCACGTCGTGTTGACCCCGACCCAAAGCACTGCTTTTACAAAATTAGGAAGTGGGAAAGCACCAAGCTTATGTTGAATGAAATGCATAAAAAACACTCCTCGTCCAACCTGCTTGAAGACCTCAAAGAAGCCATCTCTTCTGACGAGAAGTGATTACTCGGGGAAAAATGCCTGTGGGAGCCTTGAAAAGCCCCATCCACCACGCCGTATTGGAGATGCACATCATGAGTGAAGAATTGCTTGCAACACCGATTGAATTGTTTAGAAACGGCGACCTTGACGGAGCCATGACCGACCTTGACTCAAAAATCGCTAGTAACGGCGATGTTGCACAACTCCATCACATGTGGGCAGAGTTTGCAAACATGAAGAACATGGAAGCACAAGACGATGTGATACCCGGTCGAAAAATCATGAACGCCTACAAGAAAGCCATGGAACTCGATGAAGAAAACATGGAATACATCGCAGACTTTGCATCCTTTGCACTTGAATGTCGCCGCATTCCGGTTGCAGTCAAAGAATTCCAACGCTATGCTCGTCGCCTGGAATTGGAAGATATTCCGGTTGATGAGGTCCTGTTCACAGCAAGTCGAAACTTGGTTGATGCCATTGAAGTGATGGACCCAAGCCGAAAGAGCCCAATGATTCAACCTTGGTTAAAGCAGGCACTCGAATGGGCTGTTGGCGCTCTTGGCTACACCTCAGAAGAGGCCGTTGCCACCTTGAATTCCGATGACTGAGGAGAGGAGAAGGTGGTCGACACCGTTCGCCTTTTTTTCCGAGTTGGCTACCTCGGAGATGGATTTCACGGAAGTCAAATTCAACCTGATGTGAAAACAGTTCAGGGAGAACTCATTCGGGTATTTCGCTCGTTGAAGTGGCTATCAAAAGAAGATGGAGAACACTATTTGGTACTCTCGAGCCGTACCGATGCAGGAGTTCACGTCCGTGTCAACGGAGGTATTGTGGATATTTCGGCTGACCTCTGGGCAGCCCTTACTCCTCGTAAGATCATCAGAGCAGTTGACGACCGTTTGGATCCAAACATTGCCCTTCTCACTGTGGATGAAGTCGAACGTGATTACAATCCAAGAATGGCGCTTCATCGAGTTTACAGGTACCGCCTTGAAGGCATGGAATTTTGGTGTGAACCTGACTACCAAGAATTCGCATCGTGGTTGAAACTCTTCGTTGGGACCTATGATGCTCGTAATTTTGCTCGACTGGAGGAAGGGAAAAATCCCATGCGCACCATCATCAGTGCGTCACCTTGGTTTGAAAATGGACGGTTGGTAGGCTTTGAAATCATTGGAGAAGCCTTCCTTTGGAATCAAGTCAGAAGAGTTGCGAATGCTTTGTTCCAATTGGCAACCGGTGAATTAACTGCTGGAGAGATTCAATCTGCGATTGAGCAGCCACTCATACCGGTTGATTTTGGTGTTGCTCCATCTCAATGGCTGATTTTGTGGGGGGTTGAGTGGGAGGATTTCCCACTTCCTCAAAGCACACACGCTCCTGTATTTTCGCCACCTCCACAGGGTCGTTCTGCCGAGCGAACAAAGATGGGAAGATGGCAACAGGCAGCTCAACATGAAATGAAAACAATGCTCTACAATGAATGGGCTGAGATCGGCACACTCGAAGACGCTTACCACGCCAACTCAAAGTGAGAGTGTCACAAGGTCGCCGTCTTTGAGGTCAAAGTGTTCTCTCAAGAACGCAATGGAGATGACCTCAATGACATCAACATGCCGTGTCAAATCAGGAATTAAGAGTGCGCATTCAATTGATTCACCTTTGGACGTGATGTGCCCCTTGAAGGCAGATGCTCCACCGAAGGACACGCCATCGCGAAGGAAACCTCTGATGCGGATGAGAGGATAATCGCTCACGTCGTGACCTTTTGCAAGATTCCTAGCCTCATCGGGAGCGTCCAATGTATCGATACCTGCTTTTTGGCGAAGGGCTATGTATTGGCTCAACATTTCCGCCTCAATTGTAATATTGAGTGTACCGGGCCATGCTTTCTGGCCGAGAACAGATTGGAATTGGTCTTGGTAGTGTGGTTGAGCCATGAAAACGTGGGCGCGGCCGAGGCCACTGCTTACCGCTCCTGAGAGGTCCATGCTCCGTCCCTGACAATCTTCCTTATTGAGGGTGCGTTCTCAACCATTTCAATCGTTGATAAGGACTCATCGGATATTCAAGCCATGACCGGAGATGAACATGAAGAGAACGAACCGAGCAACGAACCAGAAACTGGGAAAGAATCCATGCCCTCTCCGACCGAAGAGGAACTCTTTGGAAGCGACATCGAAACATTTCTTATGGCATTAAATCAATTTAGTCTTCTCGCTGACCGTTTGGAATGGCCCGAAGGCATGCCACTCGACGAGGACATGAATCTCACGTTCAGCGCCTTCAAAATCTATTGGCGACAGCGTATTCGCCAGCGAAAACAGACCGAACACTATGAATTCAGCAGAGAAGGAGAGAATTCAACGGATACCCCGCCCGATATGAGCGACTTCAAACGGTTCTTCCGTTCACGATTCAGATTTCAGATGGGGCCTGAAAATGACGTGGAAGATGAAACCATCTTCATCGACCCTGGTGAACATCAACCGGAGGAAGATCCGAGCAGTGATGCTGCTCAACAACGAGAGCGAGATTTTCAAGAGAAGTGGGAATGACTTCAACGGATGCCCGTGGCGAATGCAAGGAACTCTACCGAGGCTTGCTTGCTCTTCTGAGTTTTAGCAAAGGAGACGACGGAGGTTTCAATCCGAATGTTGACAATCGATGTACATCCGCGCTCCGCTGCTTGTTGCTTAAGACGCAACAAGGCTTCTCTCCTTCCGAAATCAAGAACGACATCGTAAGAATGAAGACGCCCTCCAAAAATGCTCTTGAGCCACATGAAGAACATCTGACCCATTGATGGACCAACGCAAAGGCTGACGTGAAGCAGCGTCGAATATTCCGCACCGATCATTGATACTTTTTTTGAAGTTGTCACAGACATTTTGTCATCAAGAATGCTTCCGAGAATCTTCTCATTCTCCATGAGTTTTGAGGCAATACCCGCTTGGTACCAGCGGCCGAGAGCCCAGGACCATAAGGGAAGAAGTGCAAATATGCCTGAAACGGCATATATCACAATCGAGACGGCATTTGACATGAAGATACCTCACTCGACGACAACTGCAGTTCCGTAGCAAAACAATTCAGAGGCACCAGCAGCAACGTTGGATGTTGCAAAACGTACGTTGACAATTGCATTAGCTCCCCGTGCATGAGCATCCATCATCATGCGTTGAATGGCTTCGTTACGGGATTCATTCAATAATTCTGTATAGGCTTTTAATTCGCCACCAACGATGTTCTTGAGGCCGGCAAAAAAATCCTTCCCTATGTGCTTTGCCCGCACGGTGGAACCCGTGACGAGTCCGAGAGAACTGACGACATTTTTGCCTGGGATTGACTCAACATTTGACATCAAAAGCGATATGACTTGACCTTCCATGACCAATAATGAGGAATTGTTCTACTTAACTCTATTGTGCGGTTATCAGCGCTCATATGTCAGAGAATAGGTTGTTTTCTCAACCATTCAAGGTCTGAAATGTAGAGTTGGCGGATGTCATCAAGCCCGAGTACGAGCATCGCCAATCGCTCAAGCCCCATCCCCCATGCGAGAACGGGAGATGCGATGCCGAGCGGTTCTGTGACCTCGGGTCGGAAGATTCCTGCTCCTCCCAACTCAAGCCACTTCCCGCGCCACTTGACTTCAATTTCCAAACTTGGCTCTGTATAGGGAAAATAAGCAGGCCGGACTCTTACTTCGGGAAGGCCCATCTTGGCATAGAAGGTTTTGAGGGTTGTCACAAGCATTTGCAAGTTCGCTCCTTCCTCCATGATGATGCCCTCAATCTGGTGGAACTCTGGAAGGTGAGTACGATCAATCGCTTCTTTGCGGAAGACACGGTCAACAGAAAAGACCCGACATGCATCGAGTGGATGGCGTGCTAGATACTGAATTGTATTGACGGTTGTGTGGGTACGAAGTAAAGGACGCTGTGCTGTTTCGTGAGAGAAGGAACCGCCCCAGCCCGTCGAGCCTGTGTCACCACCGTGCTCATGGATGGCTTTCCATGTATCCATGACATCTGAGGGCAACTCAATCGATGCGGGTTCATTGAGATAGAAGGTATCCTGCATCTCCCGGGCGGGATGGTCTTGAGGTATGAAGAGGGCGTCCATGTTCCAACCTGCCGATTGAACATAATCATCAACGAGTTCTGAAAAACCCATCTCGAGAAAGACAGAACGTATTCGTTCGATGAGAGCTTGCATCGGGTGACTGCGCCCGGTTCGGGGAGTACTGGCATCAAGCGTGACGTCAAATGCCCTGAACTCTGCTTCCTTCCATGCATCCGTTTGCAATAATTCTGGTGTGATTTCACTGACGACTAAGGTCTCTTTCAAGGCATCTTGAGGTACACGAGTACCTTCTGAGGTGATGGACCAAGTTCGACGAATTGAGTCAACGATGGTGATGAGGTTCTTTCGTTGTTTGAAATGGTTGAGCATTGACTCATCGACCCCGTTGAGATCACAGGGAAGCGAGCCGAGAAACTTTGACCGTAACTTGAGTTCAGCACGGACAGCAGCCTCATCTGTTGCCTGCAAAACACCTCCATCGAGGACAACACCGAGTTGCTTGAGGAGACCAACCCCCGGGCCTGCTTCATGGCGTTCGAAGTCCCCCTGCAATGCTTGCATGGAAGGCTTTTCTTGAGCGAGCATCCAGTTCCACAATCGTTGCTCAAGAAGCATGTTTTCAACAGCCTTCGTCCCCTCAACATCAAGGCGCACTTCGCTGGTAACGATTTCGCTGACCTCTACAAATCCGTGATTTTCCAATCCATGGCCTGCTCCCACTGCAACGGCTTGGTCCGTCCAACCGCAGGCATGGAGCACCTCTTCAAGGGCCCATGTGGACTTAGAAGGTTCACTCTGCATCTTGAGCAACATCCGTCGCTCAGGATTCAAGAGGTTTGGTGCATCCATGCACCCTCCAGCCTTGCACCTGCTTTGAAATCACCGTTGTCATTGACCGAGAAATGCCAGTTCATTCTTCTTCCCAAAGAAGGCGGTCACAGTTCGAGCAAGTGTATCGAGAAGGTTTCCTGCCCTCTCGGACTTCAACGTGACCGCATGGGCCACAAAGAATTGAGGATGAGACGGGTTCATCGAGGGTCACATCAACTCGAAACATGACCCGTCCAGCATCGGGGAGTGGTTCTCCATCTGGCTGCCACGCAGCGACGGCTTCGGGAGAAAGGCCTACTTGCCGACTCATACTCATCCCTGTAATAAAGAAAACAATACCGAACATACCGATGGTAACGGCAAATGAACCGAGATTTGCAACGGATAAAAAAGCCCCGAAAACGATGCATACAAATCCAGTGATCAGGAAATTTTCACGGCTCAGTCGAGACATCACCATCACCCTTGGGCTTTCGCTAGTGCCTCAGCAACTCGTTCAATGAATTCGGTGGGTATAGCGCACAAACCAATACGGACTCCACCCGAAAGCGGGACGAGATAGACGTGCTGATCAGCGCATGCATTGGCAATTTCTTCAGGGTTTTCGCATTCATACCATGCAAAAAATCCATCATGGCTCGGATTTACCTGAACGTCAAGATTGTCACATGCCTGTAAAAAACGAGTTCGACGAACGTTGAGCAACTCAGCAAGTCGGTCTCGCTCATGTGACCAAGCAGCCCCGCCTTCTTCATGACTGTGCATTTCACTGAGCACGTATTGTGGCACACGGGGCGCTGCAGACCATGTTTGACGCCCGGTGACGCCCATGACGTCATTCAGGCGGGAAAGACTGCTTTCGTCTGGATGAAGGCAAACCAAAGCACCCGTCCTCATGCCGTATATCGTATGGGATTTGGAGAGTGAAATCGCAAAGCAAATGAGAAGGTTTTCTGGCCAAGGCAGGCCATCATCCAGCGCCTCAGCGATTGTCTCTGCCCAGCCGTGTGGTTCTTCTGCGTAGAGGTGGTAGGCTGCATCGAGAAGAAGTGTATGTCCAACGTGTTCATTGCGAACTGCTGATTCCACAAAACTGGTCAGCAGAGCATGACGGCTTTCAGCAGGCATGCTCAGTCCTGTGGGATTGTGAGCTGGGTCGTTCAGCCAGGTCGTAACGGTGGTCTGTGTTGTTGCAAGGCGTTCAACTTCACGTTCAAAGGAAGACCGATCGAAATAAGGAGTGCCGAAGTCTCCTTCTTCAGGGAGCAATGGATAGGTCGCAATGTTGAGGCCACAACCTGCGAGAAAACCCGCATACGGCCCCCAATGCCGATCTCTGAGAAGAACTGCTTCGCCTCGCTCGGTGAAATTTGAGGCGGCCAGGTAAAGTGCTCCAGAACCACCTGGTGTTGCGGTTGCAATCGTGCCCAAGCCCATTCCCTCTAAGCGTCCACGCGTATCTCCTAACGCCAATGATATCGCCAAATCCAAAAACTTCGGTAGGCCTTTTAGCGGAGCATAGGCCGAAAACTCGGCTGCTGGTGCTTGCCGTAATGCTTGGTCGACCACCTGATTAATGGCCAAATCACCCGAATCCTCAAGCAGGGCCCCGATGGTCCCATTCACCGCACTTGCTCCAGCCGCTGCCGCCGATTGATAGCGCGCTAACCAGCTAAAGATGGTGTCATTGCCGGTTTTCCGTTGCCCGTGCGAGGCGAGGTACTGCATTGCCTCCTCGGTGCGCATGGACACTCCAATGGCTCTGTGTTCTTTGTTTTGCCCATGTCGGTTTTTCCTACATATCATCCGCTTCATTCATCAAGGGGTGGCGCTACGCCACAACCGAGGCCAACGTAGCACAGTCTGGTAGTGCGTCTGATTTGTAATCAGACGGTCGGGGGTTCGAGTCCCTCCGTTGGCTCCAATCTACCGTATAGACGGTAAAAACACCCATTGATATAGTCAAAGTTGGACACACCCATCATGGTGGAATGCAATATCGATGCTCGTGGAAAGGCAGCCCGCCTCCTTGGCGGTGTCTCAGCAATCCTTGCTGCAAGCATTTTTGCCATCTTGTTGGCCACCAACTCGATCTCCATTGACTTTGGCTGGTATGCCATAGCAGGCGCTTACTTCGGAGGCGCCTTTGCGATTTTTGAAGCACGAGCAGGTTGGTGCGTCGTCCGCGCCATGGGAATCAAAACCCCCCTGTGAAAGGACTTGAGGCCAAGGCGAACGCTCAAGAAGCCGCCTGTGTTGGCCTTTATGTGACTGCACAACGGCTTGACGGGCGAGCGTGCGCTGAAGAGGTAGAGCGTCAACTTTCCAATCGCATTGCGGCACTCAAAGAACGAGGTCTTACGCCTCATCTTGCCGTCGTCATCGTAGGCAACGACCCTGCCTCACACGTCTATGTCAAATCGAAAGTAAAGACATGCGAACGACTTGGCATCAAATCCACCCATCTCGAGTTGGATGCATCAATTGATGAAGATACGTTGCGAAATCACATTTTGTCGATGAACCAGCAGGAAGATTTGCATGGAATTCTGGTGCAGTCCCCGCTCCCAAAGCACATGGATGAAGAGGCGCTTACCGATCTCATCCACCCGTCAAAAGACGTGGATGGATTCCATCCTGAAAATCTGGGTCGTCTCGTTCAAGGCCGCCTCGATGGCATGCTACCCTGCACCCCAAGCGGTGTCATGAGAATGCTCACTTGGGCCAATATTCCTCTCAAAGGGAAGCGAGCGATTGTTTTGGGCCGATCACGTATCGTTGGCATGCCCGCTGCCCTCCTCATGGCTGCGCGTGGAGCGGATGCAACGGTTACCGTCGCCCATTCTAAAACCGAATCGATCAAAGAATTATGCGCTCAAGCAGATGTCATCATCGCAGCCGTGGGTAGAGCCGACATGGTACAGCCGGACTGGGTCAAGCCGGGTGCAGTCGTTGTTGATGTTGGCATCAACCGTGTTGACGATGATTCCCGTGAACGTGGCTGGCGCCTCGCAGGTGACGTTCATCCCGATGTTGGCGAAGTCGCAAGCTGGCTTTCACCGGTTCCCGGCGGCGTGGGCCCAATGACCATTGCCATGCTCATGGAAAACACGGTCCGAGCTGCTGAATTGGCCGCTCAAGCGTAGAGGCGAATCAATATAGCATCGAACGACTACCTCAATGCGTGGCCACCGACCCTCGCGCACCCCGTCTCGCAGCCGCAACGACCTTGGTGGCTGCCGGTTTGCTTTTGGCGACGGGTGTGAATCTGTATTTTGAACAGGTGGGTGAACCCGGTGTCACCGTTGAAGAAATTGGTGCAATCGCGTCAGTACTCCTCCTCTTGATCATCGCTCGCTTTGCTAATGTCGAACGGAATATTCCTGAACTTGGCCACTCTGCTAACTACCGAGGGCCCGAAGATTTGGACCAACTCACCACGGTAGCCACCACTTCGCTCCAACAGGAAGAAGTGAACCCTACAACTGCCAATATCCTCACCTCAATTCTCGGTCAACACGACCAAAGCAACACAGCAGATGTGAGTTCAGCCATGAATACACTTTCGAGTGGTGCATTTGGTGAAGCGGTGAATAAGACGATGAAAGAGAGTTGGGAACAAAGCGAATCGACCATGAATAAACGACAGGCTGTCCAAGCGGATGAGGTTACGGGTCAAACCCTTCAACGAGTTCATGTTGAGCCGGTCCCTCTTCCGGGTCAAGAAAATAGTAAACCGGTGGACCCACGAACCATCCCAGGACTTGAACCCGACAGAGTCTTTGTAACGGAGGGCGCCGAGAGTGTCCCTCTCCCAGACCCATCTCTAACCCCTCCCCCTATATCCGAAACCACCTCCTTACCAAACGCTGCGATTCCAAACCTTGAGCTCCCTGAACTGCCAGAGGTTTCCAAAGTACCCTCGGAACATACAGACACGCCTCTGCAAGCATTACCTACCGTTCCTGAATTCGAACTCCCCGATTTGGACGACCTGTTTTTGGACGAGGACAAAGCTACCCAGGCACCTACAACCGTGACACCAGACCTTCCAAATCTTGATGACTTGTTTTGATGGAATGGTTGAAAGAGGTTCATGAGCGAGGTTGAAATGATGTGGACACAGCGTTTTGACTTGCACTCCCACTCGACCAATAGTGACGGCCAGCATGAGGTTGATGACGTTGCAGAAATGATGGAAGAACAAGGTGTCTCCGTTTGGGCACTCACCGACCACGATACCACCAGTGGGTGGAAACAAGCAGCCATTGCTGCCGCATCACGTGGCATTCAATTTATTCCCGGTGTAGAGATTACATGCACACCAGCTCACCCTCCAATGCCAGAGGTACTCAAAGCCCGAGGCCAAGAACGTGCGTCATCTTCATGGCATTTGCTGGCCTATTTCCCAAGGCATCACCCTGCTGTTAGCGAAACGGCCGTTGATGCCTTCAAACAATGGCTCATGCCTCGACAACTCGGTCGGGAACCGAGAATGCGACTGATGTGCGCTCGGCTCGAAGCCTTGGGCATGCCCGTCAACATCGACGATGTACTGGCTCGAGCCGATGGGTCAGTCGGCCGACCTCATCTCGCTGAGGAGATGGTCAAACTCGGCTATGTTGAATCAAAACACGAGGCCTTTGAGCGATGGCT
>JADHPT010000005.1 GCA_016778305.1 Candidatus Poseidonia sp.
CGTCAGTCGCTTTCTTTACCCTCTTGTGACTGCTACTGTCATCCTCTTTATCCTGTTCAAAGTTTTTGATATTGGCTCTGGCAGTTCATTTGGAGCGGCGGAAGTTATTGGGTTATTAGGGGGAGAGGCATGAAAAAATCGTCCTGTTTGAACCATCAACCAATCAATTCGGATATGTTACAAGGGGTTATCCCATTACCCATGCAACTCTAAAAATAGGTTGTAAGGGTTCGCAGCGGGGTGTTTGTATCGCTACCGTTCCAACCATATACAGTCGCAAGGGCCCCCCTTCCAACTTTTTTTAAATGTATTATATCCACGATACTCTCTCAACACCCGTCTCACGCGTGGGTGTTGCAAGGTTTTCGAATGGACTATGTTGAACTAAACGGTTTCAAGAATCAGAATCATTATTCGGTGGTAAAGCGCTACCAGAACCGGTGATTTGTGTTTCCTTAGGCTCCCTCAAGACTAATGCGAATATTCCGCCTAGCAGCAGGAAGCATATCCCACCGCAAGCTGTACTTATACCTCCAAGGACCGCAGAAAAGCCAACTATTACATCTTGATACAGTTGAGACAATGGAACAAGCTGATAATCTTCATTTGATTCTATAGTATATTCACCAGCAGAATAGTTGTCTGTGTAAATGGTAGCCATATGGTACCAACCATCAGGATCATCTTCCCACCCTCTTGGTTTTTCACCATCATCTTCACAGTCGATAGTCACATGATCTTCTCCAGATTCATTTGTCATAGTGAAAGTAAATTCATCACACCTCACGTCGTCACTAACCATTACAATTAATCCGCTAAAGTCGAGCTCAACATTTTCACTGAAAGAATATGTTGTAACTCTTGCAGTTCCGCTAAAGTCACTTTTTTCCTCTACGTCCCAATCTTCAGCATCACTTAGACTCGAACCTCCAGCAAAAGTCAATCCAACTCCGGCCAATGTAATCAATAATCCAAGTCCAAGAAAGATCTTCCCCGCTGTGTGCATGATTGAGCGATGGGGATTTTAGATATATTGGTTTGGGGACGTTTTGTCATCATCAATGAATATTCATTGTTCCTTTTCCTCACACCTTCATCAACTTGACGTTGGGATGAGACACGAATGTATGCGATGGCTTTGTTTGTCGGCTTAGCTGGTTTCTTAATTATCATAACTTCATGAAACTTATTTTCTATTTAACCGGTGGCTGATTCCAAAACCCAAATACACAGAACCAACCAATCAATTCTGCTTGTGATAGCAAGGGTTGAAGCAGATGACCTCTCGAATCTTATGAGTGAACAAAGGGTCGGTTGGATGCCCCTTGTTGGAAGCACCAACTAACCAACTCGTGTATATTGGAAGGGGTCAACCGAAACCCCTTCCAACCGAATATAGCAGTTTTATGGGCTTTCAGTGGGTCGGTTTGCTCGCTACCCTGTGAATCAGATATCAACGGGTTGCAGCCTGAAGCAGTCCGAGGAAAGGCGGACTAGGACGGTTGGGTCGGGACTTGAATTCGGGATGGAATTGCACACCAACATAGTAGGGGTGCCCTTGGAGTTCAAAGATCTCACAACGTTGACCTGAATCATCCTTACCAACATAGATAAGTCCTGCAGCTTCAATGCGTTCAATCAAATCAGGATTGACCTCATAGCGATGACGATGGCGTTCATCCACGGCGTCTCCCGGTCCGTAGAGCGTGCGGATTTGACAGGAATCAACCTGCCAAAGGGTTGGTCGAGTGCCTAAGCGCATGGTGCCACCGAGGTGTGTTTTGGAAATTTCAGGCATGAACACAACCGCAGTATGGGCAGGGTTGTCTTCGAATTCAGTTGAATTAGCACCTTCCAAACCAAGCACATTACGACAGAATTCAATGGTCGCCACCTGAAGGCCGAGGCAAATGCCGAGATAGGGGACCTCATTGGTTCGTGCGTGATGGGCAGCAGCGATTTTTCCTTCGATACCACGGTCACCAAAGCCACCGGGGACCAAGATGCCGTCCGTATTCTTCAGTGCCGCCCACGCGGCAGCACTCTCATCCTTGTCCCATTCAGGTTCGAGGTGACTGGCTTCAATCCAATCGATGACGAGTTTACGGTCAACTGCCATGGCGGCATGTTGCAGGCTTTTGATGACTGAGAGGTAGGCATCGGAAAGGTCGGTATACTTCCCGACCATCGCAATGCGTACTTCATCGGTCAAGGTGTCAAGGTGGTGGGCCATCGTTTTCCATTCTTCGAGAAGATTGGTGGCAGTGCAATCCACTTCCAAAATATCGCACAAGCCCTGCTCCTGAAGCATGAGAGGTACGTGGTAGATATTGGGGACGTCGTGTGCTGACATCACTGCCTTGGGTTGAACGTGGCAAAAAGCGGCCAATTTGTTACGGGTTTCGTCATTGAGCGGGGCGGAGGATCGGCAAACGAGGATATCTGGCGTGATCCCAAGGCCACGCAATTCCTTGACGGTGTGTTGGGTAGGCTTGGTTTTCTGCTCACCAACCGGGCCCATCACGGGGACGAGAGAAACGTGAACAAAGGTCACATTTTCACGGCCTACACGGAATTGGAATTGTCTGAGCGCCTCCACATAAGGTGCTGATTCAATGTCGCCAACCGTACCGCCAAGTTCGATGATGCAAGCATCGGGTGCGAGGTCACTGCCATCCGCGGGACGAGCAGCAACATCCTCGATCCAATCTTGGATGGCATCCGTGATGTGAGGAATAACCTGGACTGTTTTGCCAAGATAATCTCCCCGGCGCTCGGCTTCGATTACATTGGCGTAGATTTTTCCCGTCGTGAGGTTGTTGTCTTTTGAGAGATTAATATCGAGGAAGCGCTCATAATTTCCGAGGTCGAGGTCCACTTCGCCACCATCATCGAGGACGAAAACTTCCCCGTGTTCAAAGGGTGACATGGTGCCGGCATCGCTGTTCAAGTAGGGGTCAATTTTGACAGATGTGACTCGCAGGCCAGCGCTTTTGAGAAGAACTCCGATGCTGCTTGCAGTGACGCCCTTCCCTAATCCAGAAAGAACTCCTCCGCTCACAACGACGTACTTCATGTACCATCAACGGGCTTTTAGGCCGTCGCGCCCCCCTAATCAACATACCGAACATAGCCATAATCTGTAATCTTGTGATTTTACGCCAAGACCGAATGAGCGAAGGATGAAAAGGTGTCCGAAGAAAAGCGGTATGAGGGCGAGTCATGCAGTCACTACCATCCAGCATGACCGCTTGGACAAAAACCCGAGATGAGCAAGGGGGATTTTCACTCGCTGAGCACGCAGTGCCTTCCCCTCAACGGGGAGAAGTCTTGATTCAGACACTCTCCACCTCGGTATGTGGAACGGATCTACATATTTGGAAATGGGATGAGTGGAGTCGTGAAAATGTCCCCCTCGGCACCATTACCGGGCATGAAACCAGCGGGCGTGTAGTAGCCCTTGGTGAAGGTGTTACGACGCATTCCATTGGCGACCATGTAGCCATTGAGTGTCATATTGCATGTTGGGAATGTCCGCGCTGTGAAGAAGGCAATGCTCACATCTGCGAAAACGGTTCTATCTTCGGAGTACACGGCCACGGAGCCTTCGCTCCTTATTTTTCCATTCCCGCTACCAACGCACGTCATGTGCCCGAAGGCTTAGACCCGGGTCATGCCTCAATTCAGGATCCCCTTGGCAATGCCATCCATACGCTGACTGGAGGCCCTGTTGAAGGATCCACGGTCGCCATCCACGGCTTGGGACCCATCGGATTGTTTGCGGTCAACGCTGCCAAAGCCATGGGCGCCACTCAGATCATTGCGGTTGATTGGGACAATACCTATCGAATGAAGTTGGCCAAAGAACTCGGTGCAGACCTTGTTTTGGGCAAGGACGATGACGTCATTGCAGCTATTCTTGAAGCCACGGACGGGCGCGGGGTGGACAATAGTTGCGAATTCTCAGGCTCCCCAACCGCTCTTTCAAACACCATCCATTCTACCAGAATGGGCGGTTACGTCAATGTCCTCTCCGTCTACGGGCAGGCGATGCCGCAGGTGCCCATGAATGAAGTGGTGTTCCGATACTTGCACATCAAAGGCATCAACGGAAGGAAGATGTGGTCTACTTGGGACACCATGCATGCGCTGCTTGAGCAGGGCCTCATCGATGTCGATAAGGTACTGACTCACCGCATGCCCATTGCTCAATTTGAACGGGCCATCGAACTCGCTTTGTCTGGAAATTGTGGCAAAGTCGTTTTGGATTTTGACGCTTAAGCCCCAATCCATCGGTAACGGCGGGCTCCTTCATCAACGCCTTCATCACCAATTTCAACCAGTGCAAATTCAGAATTGGGTGCAACCACGCTTCCTTCTTGAACACCTTTGTGGAGGTTTTCATAGGTGGTCTGGTCAATCGCAATGCGTCCTGCAAGTCGCTCAAAGAGGTGCCATCCTGCAACAACTTCTCTCCAGCGAGGACTGACCCGTCCCTCGAAGACCTTGGCCTTCGCACCAGACCCGTAGCCGCACATGCCCAACATAGCTCCGTCGAGATTGGCATTTTCTTCGAGATCAGATTCAAAAGTTGACATGAGTGCGAGGAAAATTGAACCCGTGTATTGATTTCCAATAAGGCTGCTAGCACGCTGGCCTTTTTCGATTCTGCTGGCGTGGAAGGCAATGTATTCAGGAGTTTTAGAGATGGACCGTCGGTATCCGTCCATTTCTTTCTCCCACTGAATGAGGGCCTCAGGGTCGTCGGAATCTGGGCTTTCTGGAGGAGCACCAAGCTGCTCTTCGATACCCTGCCACACCGGGGTGTGTTGCCGATCATGGCGGAAGACATCAGGGAACATGCGTTTTGCCTGGTATGCATAGGGCAAGTGCATGATGATCCGAGACCATTGCTCAGTGAATGGCTCGTCCTTGGAGGGGTCGATACGCTTTCGCCGTTGTGCTTTCATGGAGAAATCATGGAAGGCTTGACGCACCGCTGTTTGATAGCATCGATTGGAATATTGGCCGTCAAAGATCGGGTCGTCTCGATGAACGCTCACTTTCTCTTCGCCGTGTGAAAAGATACCCAGCTTGCGAACCGTTGATTTCGGAAGATGGCGAATCATTCGCTCAACAAGACCTTTTTTCATGGTTTGACCTGCTTCTTGAGCGAGTTGAATCACATTCGAAATCACGGACCGAATCGTCACCTCACGACGTGGCTTGAAAAAATCATGCACCGGCGTGGTAGAAACTCCAATGCAATCAGGAATCTCAAGAAGACGAGGATTCCTTCGAATCAATAAGGCGCCTCCTCCTGCACCCTGCGTGTATTCACCTGAGGACTCAAGTGCGTATTTGGCATTATCAGAAAACACTACAATTCCAACTCGCTCGTCATTTTCATCAGAGCGTGCTACCCAATCAAGGGTGGTGTGAAGAGCATCAACTGCTCCGATGCAAGCAAAGGTCATGTCCACGACATCGCACGTTTGGAAGCAATCAGAACCGAAGCGTTCACCGTAACGTTGGGTGAGCATATCGATGATGTAGGTCGCGGTCGGCTTTGCACCGTCAAGTGCTGATTCTGTACCGAGGTACAGGCGTCCGATGGTATTGGGGTCCAAACCATTGCGGTCGATCAATTGCATGACGGCCATCGCCCCCATTGTGGCGGTGTCCTCATGAACGTCAGGAATTGCCATTGCTTCTAAACCGAGTCCTTTGCTCAATTTACCGTAATCAGCTCCACGCAAATCTGCAAAATCCCGCATGTCCATGTACAAGCGTGGGAAATGAATAGCGATGTCGTCAATACCTACGGGCCTTTGAATTTCGTTCGCCATAGGCTATGTGCGAGTTCTTTGTATATTTGAAGACAAGGATTGAGCCACGAGTTCCAAGTTAGTTTTCATCCATGCCGATTCCATCGGGTATGCTCGGGTCTTGTTTGGCCCAAAGAACATCATCAATCCGAAGGACGGAGAGAGCGGCCTCGGTGGCTCCTGCGAGTACTTGGCGGGTGATTCTTAGAGGTTCAAGAACGCCCTCTTCTACCATGTTGATCGGTTGTTTAGCCACGACATCCAGACCGATGTAGTGAGCCTTTTCACCACCATGGTTGCTTTGCTTGGCGACCACCTGAAGCAAGGTATCAAGTGGGTCGAGACCAGCATTTTCGGCTAAGACTCGGGGAATGACTTCCAGAGCATCGGCGTAGGCTTCAATGGCCAGTTGTTCACGGCCTGGAATGCGTTCTGCCTGTCGGCGAAGGTGACGCGCAAGGGCAATTTGTGTAGCCCCGCCACCCGGCAATAATGCGGGTTCCTCCAGCAATTGACAGGCGACTCCTAAGGCGTCGGCAAAACATCGTTCAACTTCTCCTACGGCTTCCTCCGTTGAACCCTTTGCGATGAAGGTTGCACCACCTTCCTCAGTTTGAACAATCCAATGCATGGTGCCGTCCCAGCGCTCGTTCTTGCTGCTGATGAAGGCGCCGAGATCTGATTCATGGAGGCTCTTGACATCGAAGGAAAGGGTAGCACCACAACCACGTGCGAGAAGGTCCAAGTCGGAGCGTGCGACTCTCCGGTAGGCCTGAATGCCAGCCTTTGAGAGGAGCCCATGCATGTCGTCGTCGATGCCGTCTTTGCAAGCAAAGAGCGTGACTCCGAGGTCAATAAGGTGCTGGACTTGTTCGGATAACAATCGCTTTTCCTCTTGCCGAAATGATTCAAGGACGCCCGTACTGGTGACGTTCAACGTTACGTTGCCCATCAATTCCTTTCGTTCGAGTCCACCGTCAACAAGTGCTATTTTGCCAGCTTTGATGTGTTTGGGCATGGCATCGTTGACTCGTTGTTTTCCGAGAACGAGGCCGGTAACCAAGTGCGAATCGGTCATCGCGCCTCCGGTTTGTGTGAGTATTTTGACACGTGTTGGATCTGCTTTTCGTACCCCTTCTTGGCTCTCAAGTACCGCCTTTGCAGCCTCAACGGCCAAGGAAGCAAGAAGCTCCTGCATGGCGGAATGGATCTTTCCTGAAAGTGAGGTTGCAGCGGCTTGATGCTGACGCTCCACGGTCGCCTCAAGGGTAAGGCTGGAAAAATGTTCGCGGCAGGAGTCCTCAGCCATTCGATAACCTCGTGCAATCGCCGACGGGTGCACGCCTTGAAGCACAAGTTCCCAAGCATTTTGCAAGAGTTCGGCGGAGAGGAGCACGGCGCTCGTTGTTCCATCGCGAGCAATACGATCTTGCGTCGTGGAGGCATTGATGAGCATCCGGGCGACGGGGTGCTCAACCTTTGCTGATTCGAGAACGGTGACGCCGTCGTTGGTCACCATGGTCCGTCCTTGGTCATCGATCAACAATTTGTCTTGACCACGCGGTCCAAGGGTGGTGCGAACAGCACCAGCCAATGCCAAGGCTGCCGTGATGTTGTTTCGAAGGGCTTCACGTCCCGTTGAGCGCGTCGTCTCTTTGAGAATCGGGACTTCGCTCATGAGCAACCCACCGTTCACACCTCCATAAGCCAAACCCTCAGGCTGGACGGATGAGGAGTTCAGTCTTCATCTTCTACGACTTCAAAATCAGCGTCAACAACACCATCGTCAACCGAGATGTCTCCGTCTTCGCCACTTTCTTGCTGTGCCATTTCAGCGGCAGCAGCTTCGTAGAGTTTGGTGGAGACACCGTGCATGGCTTCTTCGATTTCCTTCACCTTGGCTTGGATTGCAGCATCGTCCATCGCATCGATGTCAACAGGCTTTCCGTCTTCATCGTGGACCATCTTTTCAAGCTCGTCAAGGTGTGCTTTAACGGGTTCAACATCGCTTTCTTCGAGTTTGTCCGCTGATTCGTCAAGGGTTCGACGAGTCTGGTAGAGGATTTGGTCGGCCATGTTTCGCATTTCGACCTTCGCCTTTCGGAGCTGGTCTTCTTCGGCAAATTTCTCTGCTTCTGCGATCTTGTCTTGGATTTCATCTTCGCTCAACGAGGTTGCAGATTCAATCTTGATGGATTGTTCCTTGCCCGTTCCCATGTCCTTGGCACTCACATTGACGATGCCGTTGGCGTCGATGTCAAAGGTGACTTCGATTTGGGGCACACCACGTGGAGCAGGAGGGATACCAACGAGTTGGAATTGACCGAGTGTCACGTTGTCCTTTGCAAATTCTCGTTCTCCTTGAAGCACGTGAATTTCAACCGCTGGTTGATTGTCAGTAGCCGTGGAATAAACTTCTGAGCGGCGTGCAGGGATGGTGGTGTTTCGCTGGATCATGGTTGTGGTCACGCCGCCCAAGGTCTCAATTCCAAGGGTCAGGGGCGTCACGTCGAGGAGTAAGATGTCTGAAACACCTTCATCTCCGGCAATGATACCGGCTTGTAGAGCGGCACCCAGAGCGACAGCCTCGTCAGGGTTGATTCCCTTGTATGGGGGCTTTCCAGCCTCTTTCTCAACGGCATCCTGGACTGCGGGGACACGGGTTGAACCGCCGACGAGAATGACCTTGTCAACATCGCCTTTCTTCAAACCGGCATCTTTCATGGCTTGTCGGGTAGGAACCATTGTCTTCTCAACGAGTTTAGCAATCAAATCCTCAAACTTAGCACGTGTGAGGGAAATGTCAAGGTGAGCAGGTTGGCCATCCACCATAGAGATAAAGGGGAGATTGATTTGGGTTTGTTGGGTACCTGATAGCTCAATCTTTGCCTTCTCTGCGGCTTCCTTGAGTCGAGACATCGCAGTTTTGTCCTTTGAGAGGTCAATGCCGGTGTCCTTCTTGAATTCGGCAGCCAACCAGGTGATGATTTTTTCATCAAAGTCGTCTCCACCAAGTTTGTTATTTCCAGCCGTCGCCTTGACCTCAATTTGGGGCTGGCCGTCGACTTCGTAGATTTCGAGGACGGAAACGTCAAAGGTACCGCCTCCCAAATCGTACACCAAAATGGTCTGGTCTTGGGTCTTGTCAACACCGTATGCGAGAGCTGCAGCGGTGGGCTCGTTGATAATTCGAAGAACATCAAGGCCGGCGATTCTACCAGCGTCTTTGGTGGCTTTTCGCTGAGCGTCCGTAAAGTACGCCGGGCATGTGATGACTGCTTGCTTGACTTCTTGGCCCAGATAGGCTTCAGCGTCAGCCTTGAGTTTTTGTAAAATGAAGGCTGAAACTTCCTGCGGTGTATATTGAGTCTCATCGACTTCCGTCGTCCACTTGGTACCCATGTGGCGCTTGACTGAAATCACGGTGCGTTCTGAATTGGTGACGGCTTGGCGCTTGGCGGTGACACCGATCAATCGTTCGCTGCCGTCTTTGGCAAAAGCCACAACTGAGGGTGTTGTTCGTGCGCCTTCTGCGTTGGGTATGACAACGGGTTCTCCGTTTTCAATGGTTGCCACACAGCTATTTGTCGTTCCTAGGTCTATTCCGATCACTTTACTCATTTTTTCACTTCCTTTCAAAAGATGGGGATGCCACCATCATCTTCGTCGTCGTCATCTTCGTCTTCGACGTCAATGCTTACCTCCTCGGTGGCAGGGAGGTCATCATCACCCGCTTCCAGAGCTTTGCCTTGGGGGGTGAGTTTGAGGGTAATATCCAAAATGCCGTTGTTGAGTGTCCAATCCACCACATCATCACAGGGGTGCGGTAGTTCGACCGAGGCAATCGGTTGGGGTTGGGTTGAACGGAGGATCTCCATTTGCGAACCGTTTTTGATCAATTCAATTTCGAGTTGCTCGCTTTTGATATCTCCTTTGAGTGTGAAATCGAGGGTGACTGACATGTTCCAGCCGTCAAGGTATACGTCTTCTGTCGGCAAGGTCATGGTCTCCTCGCTTTCACTCTCGAGAGCGGCCGGGTCGATTTCAACGGGAGCAGCGTCAACCTTTACATCCATGCCGAGATTCTTCAGAAGGTCTTCAATCGAGTTGCCAGAAGAAAGCATCTTGCTGATTTCAGAAATGTCGAAATTAAAGTTGACTTCTCCCTTTGCGATTTTTTCGGGGTTGATGCCCATGGCTTCGAATTGGTCACGAAATTGCTTCAAAAAGCCACGCAGTTGTTCCTTATTAAATGGAAGGCCCATCTTGGTGAACATCGCTTCCAGTTGCTTGAGAAATTTCTCTTCCCATTCGTCGTCAGCCATAAAATCCACCACTACTAAACCATCGGTTGTATAGTGTCCAGTTTGCCACTGGATATAAACCTAATCAAGCCGCCATGCAACATTGAATCCCTCCTCAAGAGGGGGTTCGGGATGGTTTGAACTCACTGTCCGGTGATCAATTTGACCAGTGTTCGGACGTGGATGCCCGTGGCGCCGTTACCGACCATCTTGTTGGTCTTGGCTCCCCAGTAGGTTCCAGCGATGTCCATGTGAGCCCAGGTGATTTGCTTGGCTTCTTCACCTTCGCCACGTTCTGGGACAAATTGCTTCAAGAAGGCAGCAGCGGTATTTGCTCCACCGTATCGACCTGCACCGAGGTTGCGAGTGTCGGCAATCTTTGAATCGGTCATTTCCTTCTCAAATGCGGGAAGGAGAGGCATAGGCCAGGCGAGTTCACCGACAGCATTTCCAGCTTCGTGTATGCGGGTCCGGAAGTCATCGTCGTTTGACCACAACCCCGTTGCTTCATGTCCAAGAGCGACGACACATGCGCCGGTTAGGGTTGCGAGGTCAATGATGTACTCTGCATCGAAGTCAGTACCAGCCTTCCAGAGTCCATCAGAGAGGACAAGGCGTCCTTCAGCGTCGGTGTTGAGCACTTCGATGGTTTTACCGGAAAGCGTCTTGATAACGTCTCCCGGGCGTTGAGCATTGGCGGCAGGCATGTTTTCTGCCATGCATGTAATACCCACAACTTTCTGGTCGTATCCACAGGAGGCCAAGGCTTGCATGGTTCCAAAGACGGTGGCTGAACCGCCCATGTCATACTTCATTTCGTCCATGTTCGCACCTGGCTTGAGCGAAATACCTCCAGTGTCGAAGGTAATACCCTTGCCAACAAGAACTGGATGTTGTCCCTTTATGTCGCCGTTGAGCGTGAAGATGACCATGCAGGGTTTTCGGGAAGAGCCCATACCAACAGCGACCAAACCGCCCATACCGTGGCGTTTTGCTTCTTCAAAGTCGATCACTTGGACCTTGACATTATCGTATTGCTTAGCCCATAGTTCGGCTTTCTCAGCGAAGGCCATGGGGTACATGTCGTTGGGAGGGCAGTTGCCCAAGTCACGGGAGAGATGAACGCCACTTGTGACGGAAGCTGCTCGGTCAATGGCAGCTGAAAGCACCGTTGCATCGCCCTCGTTGCAGTTCATGCGTGCTGAAAGTTCAGTTTTTTCGTCATCCTCGTCAGCCATTTTGTAATGGTCGTACGTGTAATCGCGGAGCATCATGCCCTCAGCAAAGGAAGCCATGGCATCAATGTCTGACGTGTTGAAGAACACTGTCATTTCGTTGCCATGGTGCTTCTTGTGACTCGCAACAATGGTTGCACCTGCTTTTCGGTAGGTGTGGTGGTCGGCCTCGTCTTCCTTGCCCAAACCGATCAGAATTGCTTTACCGCCTTCGGTGCCCATGAGTGAAATGGTCGCATTGGCTTTTGCCTTGAAGTCCCCGTCGCCGAGGACACGATTGATCTGGGTCTTCAGTGCGGATGGAATTCCTTCATCGGTCTCGGGGAGGGATGTTGCGCCTTCAAAAAGCGGAAGAACGAGCGTGCCGTTGATGTTGTTGCCTGAACTGACTGTTACTTGCATGATATCACTTGACTTGTCCAAAGAACCTCCCCACTTCAAACCTTTTCCCCTGTCTTCTGCAATAAGAACGCGCAGACTTGCTTTTCACACGAACCCTGTGCGAGGTGCTGAAAGGCCGGATGATTGAATTCAGATATCGTCTTCTCGCTTCGTCACTACGCTGATTCCGAGCAGTGAAAGGATAACAGAAACTGGATTGAACAGCCCGAAACCAGTCAAAAGATTGCCTTCATCGTCCTTGTCGGTTTGAATCGAACTTGCATTAATGGATTCATTGACCCATTGAGATGCATTGATGACTCGCTTTTGATACATCAACGCCCAGGTTCCGTCGCTGTGGGGTTTCATGTCAAGGTCAAAGTCAACCTTGGTGACATTGGATGCATTTACGGTGAACATTGGAGAACTCCAGATCACTTCACCCGAAGCGTCCATGTGTTGCAGTGATGCATTGGCAGTGCTTGCTCTGCCAAGGTTTTCAACCGTCATTTCGACATCATCATCGCTGACGGTTAGGGCTTGGACATCCAAACGTGCTCGCCAGTACCAGACGTCATTGATCAGAAACCGCATCACATCCATTTCTTCGCTAAGCCGGTCGTTGAGGTTCTCAAAACTGCCGGGTACAAATTGTTCATCATCGGTCTCAAAGGTAAAGGTCGGGAAACCCATTTGGCCGTAGCCGTAATCTCGACTCGTTCCGCAATTCGGATACAGGCCTTGGTTTGCATTTTGAATCGGAATCTCAGAGACGTTGGCTTGGACATCGTCACGAATTCGCCAAAACAATTCCCAGTCAGGTGGTTGTTCAGGCCATTTGCCCCACGGATAGAGAATGATCCAAACACCTGTGTGCATGGTGACATAGAGGTCTGCATCGGTGACGTACGCGTTCATGTATTCTGAATTCGCAGCCGTTTCGGACTCGCTGAAGGCGCTGCTGCCTGGTTGCGTGGTAGGACATGTATTCCAATAGTGGTCATAGTTTCGGTTGAGATCAACCTGGTTGATGTTCCATCGTGTGTCGATGTCATTGCCGTCGGGATTGAGCATGATGAGAATATGAAGTTCAGTGTTTTGAAGGACTGTGATGGCCTCTTCGTTTCCATCGTTCCATCCTTCAATATACCATTTTGCGCTCAGCCAAGCTAGCGCCGTGCCGAGGTACTCGTTGCCGTGATGTCCGCCATCAATGTAGATGATTTCCTTGGCTGAACCGTTGGCTTTGGTCTCCATGGACCAGTCTGAAAGGCGGACAACCCAGAGACTCCTTCCCAATTCGGACTCCCCTGCACTGACCAGGTCAACGATATCTGGGTTTTCATCGGCCCATTCGTTTACTTCCAATGTCAATGCCGCCCATGTCATGTGGACGTGACTGTCAACGGGTTCTCCGGGCCACATTGCGGTCTGCGATGGGTCATACTGTGCGGCTGCAGACGGAACGACCGCCAGCATCATGCAGACGACAAGCCCAACCGCTACTCGCATGCTCAGCCGTTCTTGCGGCGAATCAAAAATGCTTGCATCCTTGGTGAAGGTCACCAATCGGATGTAAAGGCGTTTGGATTGGCTACCTTTTCACCTTCCCGAGTCCAAATACTTGGTCCGTCGGTGCTGTAAATGTCGGCGAATGGATCGATGTCCTCTTCCTGCAGATTTCGCTGCATGTAAGCCTCAACACGCTCGCGAAGGTCGGGCTTAAACTTCCAGTAGTGGATTCTCCATTCTCGGCCGTCCCAGAGCGTGGTTTCTTCGGATTCAGTCGTCAGAAGGTCGTAATCTTGGAACATGTAAAACAGGTTGCGGTCCGTTGGTTCAAGGGCGTTGTCAATGATGCGATTGTAGAATCCGAAGAAACCCAGTGCGTGCTCAGCCATGCCTTGAGCGACCTCGGAATCCATGTCGCGGTCAATGTGTTGTTGAATTGCCTTGGTTAATTCTGCTAGTGTCATCCCCATCTCTACAACTCCGTTTTCGGAAACCGTGACCGCGTGTTTTCGGTCCCCGTTGCTATATTATATTGTCCTCCGACCCATATTAAATGTTCCCTCCAACTTCATGAAAACACGACGTTGTCCCTCATTTACCCCCCCGAAAGGGTATCGGCAAGTTCTTAAACGGGTGCCGCTGCCCCGACGGCATGCCTGAGGTTTTTGATGGAAGTCAATTCCTTGGCTTGCCTTCACAGGACGGCCCTGTTGGTGTCGCCGTCATTCCGCTGGCGTATGAATTGACAACCTCCTACGGCATGGGAACGGCTGAGGGCCCGCGTGCTTGCATTGAAGCCAGCGCTCAAGTTGAGTTATTTGACCAACTTTTGGGTGAAGATTTGCCAGCCGGTGCAAGGATGGTGACGCTAGAGGACTTTGAGGCTCAGGCTCCAACACTTCGTCTGCAACTCGATGAGATGCTTGGCCACGCATATCCGTGGCTCAATGGACAATGTTTTCCGCTCTTTTTGGGTGGTGAACACGGCATCCTACCCCCCATCATACAGGCCGCATCAACTCATCCCCTGGTCGGTGGCGACCTTTCGAAGTTAACGGTCGTTCAATTGGATGCACACGCAGATCTCCGTTCTCATCTCAACGGCGAAATATTCTCTCATGCCTGCGCTGCCTCAAGAAGTTTGGACCTCGGAGTCGGGCGATTGCTTCAAGCAGGTATTCGCGCCTATTCTTCTGAAGAAGCCACACGAATCACCTCGGACGAACGCATTACCACCTTCTTTGCCCGTGATACCCAACATCCACATACCGGTAGCAAGGCGTGGTCTGAGTGGCTTGAAGAACTTCGGGAACTGAGAGGGCCTGTGCATTTCACACTCGACATCGATGGACTTGACGGGGCACTTGTTCCTGCAACGGGCACACCTGTTCCCGGAGGACTGTCCTATTGGCAAGCCGTAGAGACCATCGAGGTGCTATTTGGCAATCCCAACATCACTGTCATCAGTGCGGACGTCAATGAAATAACACCACAACAAGACACTCCTCTAACGCAATTCACAGCAGCCTGCCTCGGTACCAAAATCCTTGCATGCCATCTTCTCGCCAAACGGGAAGGCCGCTGGGAAAAGAGCGGGGTTGGGGAACGCGCCTCAACTCCCACTTATTCCTTTGAACACTTCAAGCAAGTTGCGCCATCGCCATAAACAAGAGGGAACTTCGGTCACAGGGTGATAATATGACGTCTACTCAAAGCTCTGGCGCCCATGTTTTCATGGACTATACTGGGGCATTTTTCTCTGATGAAATGGCCCACATGCAAATCCTCGATTTCATGAGGGCTGCCGTGGATCGAAGCCCTGCGACCGAAGTACATTCCAAAGCCGTGCCTTTTGACGGCAGTACTTCACCTCCGGGTTTTGCTGCAGTGGTTTTGATCGATGAGAGTCATCTGACAGCCCACTGTTATGCTGACAGGGGTTTGTTAGCCGTTGATTGTTTCACCTGCGGTCCAACCGATCCCGATACGGTGGCTGATGACCTGCATGTTGCTCTTATGGAGGCCATGCCGGAACTTGTGTTGGTCAAGCGAGAACGTATTGATCGATTTACCACCGGAGCGTGAAGTCGTGAAGATACGAGCTTTTGTGGACGAACATTTCCGCCATTTCAATGCTGGAGAGTTGCAGCGTGCAAGTGCGTCATTAACCACTCTCCTGAACGGTGAAGGGCGCCTCTTCCTGACACTTGCTGGAGCGATGAGTACCGCAGAGATTGGACGCAGTCTGGCCGAGATGATTCGTCAAGGTCATGTCGCTGCCATTTCATGTACGGGTGCCAACTTGGAAGAGGATTTGTTCAAATTGGTCGCTGGTGAGCACTACGTTCACCTTCCAAATTACGCAGACCTCGGGCCGGAAGACGAGGCCTCGCTGTTGGAGCGAAGGCTCAACCGAGTCACGGACACCTGTATTCCCGAAGAGGAAGCGATTCGCCATATCGAAGACCATCTCATGGGATTGTGGACCAAAGCCAGTGAAGAATCAACCAATGCACTGCCGCATGAATATCTCTACGATTTGCTGCTTTCTGATGTCCTCAATACTGTGAATTCCGACGGTGCACCCCATTCATGGCTTTTGGAAGCAGCTAGAGCGAACCTTCCTCTGTACGTCCCGGGTTGGGAGGATTCCACACTGGGTAATATCTTTGCAGCGCGTTGTTCTCAAGGCGTGGTGAAACCTGAAATCATCGCTTCAGGTACTCATTACATGCTCCATCTTATCGAGTTTTACAAGAACCAAACAAGACCGCTTGCCTTTCTCCAATCGGGCGGAGGTATTGCAGGCGATTTTCCCATCTGTGTTGTTCCTTTGCTGCACCAAGATCTCGAAGATGTCGTTCCTCTGTGGTCTTGGTTTGCCCAGATCACCGACGCTACTGCGTCCTTTGGAGGTTATTCGGGTGCGCCACCCAATGAGAAAATAACATGGGGCAAACTTGCAGTTGACACACCGAAGTTCAATATCAACAGCGACGCAACGATTGTTCTGCCCTTGTTATTTGGTTATGTTCTGGACCTCTGAGGAATCAAGACACCCAAAGTCTTGAAGGGGAGCATCATCACCTTTGATACATGAACAACATGCGGCGAGCCCTTTGTGTTGGATTCCTGTGCATGTTCATCCTTTCAACGATGCCGATTCAAGCACAAGAGACCACTTCTCCATCCGTGGATATCACTACTCATTGGCTACCCAGCGGTGCTGGTGCCAACGATCACGCCTATCTGCTGACCTTTTCCGACAATGGAACTTACGGCTTGGACATCAACATGCTTCATCAGCGCGACCAACTCGCTCTTGAAACGGACCATCAACTCGAGTGGGGTCACGAGAACGGGATGCGAACGGCTCTCCTGACGTTCAACACCAGCCTTCAATGGGGCGATACCATCGATTTGGGCGTGGATATCACCAGCCACAATACGATGCCGATCAGTGTTTCAAAAGAACGTAGCATGGTCGTGGGTGTTTGGAATCAGCCCATGGACGATCACGAAGTCTTGCTTTCAACAACCTGGTCGATGGACCAAAATTACACCACCGATGAGGGTGAGCAACGCTTTTCGCTGGTCTTTGACGGACAGGGATGGCAACAACGTACGGGGGATGTTCTCAATTCCTGGGAACTTGGCAACGGGACCTTCCAAACATTGGAATCAACCGAGGATGGACAAACCGACCTCGACCTCGTCTTCACCCAACTTTGGAAAAATGAAACGATCGTTGGAGGCGTTCTTACCTCCCAGATTTTTGATGCTCGCGGGTATGGCTCATTGGACACGACCGTCATTGATGGCGAAACCGTTACTGTGATTCATGCCGACGTATCACAGGCTCATCTGAATCGCTCGCTGATTGAAGGCGTGATTGAAGAAAGCCTCCTGCTGGAAGCGACTGGAGAGCTTAATGTTTCAGAGGATGAAGATAATTCCAACCTCAGTATTGACGGGGAACTCTCGGTATTCTACTTCCAGTACCACGATGTGGACGGGGAACGCGTTCTCCAGCACACACAATTTGAGGCCATGGCAGACTTCGTTCTCATCGATGAAGGCACCCGTTTGGATGTTTCACTTGATGGCTTCACGTCGCTTGAACGCTGGGAGGATGGCGTTCGTTTACAACATCATGAAGAATTGTACGGTACTGGAACCTTTGGTTTCGAAGATCAGGATGAAAATGCCTCGGTCATGGTCAACGGAAGCATTCTCGACCTGCACACCAAGATTGTCAACGGTACGACACTGATCGATGACCTTCACGTTGACGGAACCCTTTCGGGAGACGTTCAAGGAACGTTTGGTGTCCTTCGTGGAATTGAAGAGACGGGTTCGCAAGCCAATGCAACAGAAGAGGTCTTCTTGGTCAATGTCATTCATCAAGAATCCTGGTTCAATATCACCGGGATAAACGGCGGTAATTTCTTTGACGGGGCTGGGCTTGGTGCCACGCACAACGAAACCTGGGACTATCAAGTCGTGAATTCAGATTGGGATAACCGGACCGTCCGCCTGGTTTGGAGGGAAACTGGAGCAGATGCTTCAGAAGGTGATGAACGACCCGAACGCAGTCCGATTCAACAAAATGCGAGTGCTCCACAAGCTGAAGATGGCTTGGGCGACCTGACCGTTGGGCGTGAAACCGGCCTCATGCCAATCCCCATGGCTCAACATGATCAATTACGTTTGGACGGGCAAGACGGATTGACCTTGACGATCACCGCAGGGATTCCTCGCATTGATACGCGAGACGGGCACAACCTCTCAGTTATCGAATGGTCTGGCTCTTACGGTGGGTCAGGTGAATCAGGACAAGCCTCGGGGACCATCGTTTCAGTGGGCCCGCTCCAGGGCCTTCTGTCCAGCACGACGCGTAGCCTGTCAATTCCATTTGGTGAATCGAATGAAACGGTGACCGTAGTCGAATCACAATACCTTGAGCGTGTGGTGTCTCCATCTATCGTAAGCGAGGATGAGAACTCTCCGCCAGTCATCGGTGAACTTCGCTTGCAAGAAGGTCTTGTACTCGGAGAAGGAGGCAGTATCGCCCATCTCGAAGTTGTCGTGCAAGATTCAGAATGGAATCTCGAAACGGTCGAAGTTGACCTGAGTCCAATAGGTGGCGACATCGTTGCACTCAACGACCGAGGCCTTGAAGGGGATCTGGCCGTTGGTGATGACGTCTTCACCACCGCCATCATCGTACAGGGGCTTGAGGTTGGAGATATTGTTCTCAACGTCACCGCAGTCGATGGTTTTGGAGCGAGCAGTTCCGCTTCTGGCTCCATTCTCGTGGTCAATCAAGCACCTCGAATCACCTCGGTTGACTTGGTCCCCTCCAGCCTTGAGCGTGGCCAATCCATCGTCCTGAACATCGAAGCCTACGATGGTCACGGCGTTCAAAGCGTACACTTGGACCTTCGCGAATACGGAGGGGCTGTGATTGCTTTGAACAAAAGCGACAATGTCTGGGCAACGATGGCACCAATGCCACTCGGTATGACTCCAGGTGACCAGAGTCTGCTCCTTTCTCTTACCGATCTTGATGGTGCCAGTGGGTCCTATCGCACATGGATGCAACCTTTGCAGTCAGTTGGCCATCCCCTCTTTGGGCCACATCATGTCAACGGTGGAGGTGAATCATCCATTGAGGTCACAATTCTCAACGACCGGCCAACGATCCTGACACAGCCCATTGTCATTACCAAAGGGGACCTAGAAAACATTCCATACTCAGTCTATGTAAGCGACCCAGACGGCATCGAGCGGGTACAAATCAACATGGGTGTGTACGCTCAGGTGGGTGTCACATCGTGGGTATTGATGTACGATGATGGCCTCAACGGCGGTGATGTAGTGGCGGGAGATGGAAACTATACTGCCTTGCTATCAGTTCGTGCGGGTACGCCCCTCGGATTTCATGAGATTTCCCTGCGTGCTTTCGACACTTACGGTGAAGTCAATCTTGGTGACGCCGTCATCGAACTTTCCCAATCTGAATCTTCTGTAGATGATGTAGAGGGTCTGAGCGTGGCAATTTTAGCGGTTGTCGGCGTTGGTGTTCTTCTCGCAGCGGGTCTTGTCATTGCGCTCCTCATGAGAAGCAACGAGGGCAAGGACGGGGAAAACGACCGGTTCGGTATGCAATAAGGGTATAGCCTTCTCCTTCAATTGACACGCTGTGGGCCGAACGCGCGCTAAGGTTCACGCCGACAATGGTTTAAACTCCCGCCAAGTCGGATGGATGCGAGCGAGCGTAGTGTAGTGGTTATCACCGAGCGTTGCCAACGCTTGAACCCGGGTTCGAGTCCCGGCGCTCGCACTCTTTGACCCACGGCGAGCCTATCACGTCCAATATTTTGTCAAATTTTATGGGGTGAATGGGCTACGGATTATACGGAGAGCCCCATGCCTGACCGCCGAACCATCTTCGTTGGAAAAAAACCCCTGCATGCCTATGTACGCGCCGTTGTGATGGCGATGGAGGCTGGTGATCGTGCCCTTCAACTCGTTGCGCGTGGAGCAACGATCTCCCGCGCCGTCGACGTTGCGGAGATTTGTCGAAGAAGAAACGGGCACATCGCACAAGGATTGCCTGAAACAATTCAGATTCAACACATTGAATGCGGTTCTGAAGAAGTACCAACCGATGGTGGAACCATGCGAACCGTCAGCGTGCTTCGTATCGATCTTGATGGCGTGGGCGAAGTTCCTCAATCCGAAGAGGAGTGAGCGACCAGTAGGTTGAGGCGGCGTTCAATTTCTGCCGCAGTTGCTTCGTACACTTCATAGGCCTGCCCAACCGGGTCTTCGAGTTCCCAATCTTCGTCAATTCGCATCACGGGGCAGTGGACGCCACATCCCATTGAGATGACCTTGTCGAAATCTTCTGCTTTGAAGAGGTCGACATTCTTTGGTGTCAATTCGCTGGTGTCAATGTTGCGAGCTTCGAGGAATCGTTTTGCATTGATAGCAACTTCGTCAGCAGGATGTGTGCCAGCCGAACTGGCCTCAAATCCCATCTCGCGAGCGAGTCCTTCAGCCATTTGGGAGCGGCAAGAATTTCCAACGCATACGAAGAGGACTTTCATCATGAGGATATAGACTGCGAGTCCCTATCAAGCCTTTCTCTTTAGATGCATGATTTGACATACGAGGCTCGCCACCTCCCGACGTGCCTTGGAAAGCATTGGTTGTGAATCTCGGTGCTTTTGCCGTACTGTTCGCTCTCCACGTGGTGGCGGCGTCTCTTGAATGGGACATGCTCTTCCGCCTTGTTGCTTGTTCCATTACCTTCCAGATCTTCTTGTTTGGACCTCTGACCGTGTGGATTGAAAATGCCCCTTCCAGGCTTGAGCGAAGAAGGACCAATGGCATGGCCACCTTCGTTGCTCTACCGCTGGCACTCGCTTTAGCGTGGGCCTATGGCGGAATGTCGTGGAATCCTTATGCAGTTGGTGTCTTTGTTGGAATCATCTTGAGCATTCATGGCTGGATGCACGTGGCCTTAGCCAGCGATGCACCTTCCGGCGTGGGTGGGTTGAAGTAGCCCTGTAGGATGGTCGGAACATGGCGGATTCACCCGTAACCATCACGACCCCCGGAAGCGACGATGCAGCATCAGCAGGCCCGTCGCCTCAAGAGCAGAAACAGATGGAGCAAGCCTATGCACAAATGAAGCGCAAGATGTCAATGGAAGAGATTGGTCGCAATATTAAGCACAAGATCATGGTCCTCTCAGGCAAAGGTGGCGTTGGCAAATCAACCGTTTCAACCGGGCTCGCCCTGTCCCTCGCGCAACAAGGATATGCCGTGGGAATCCTTGATATCGACATCACAGGCCCCAACGTTCCGAAGATGATGGGGCTTGACGGACGTCGCCTTCACGTCGAGAATAAGCGAATCCACCCCGCTCAAGGCCACTTGGGTGTAAAAGTCATCAGCATGGCCTTTTTACTCGAAGACGAAGACACCCCCGTCGTGTGGCGCGGTCCTATCAAATTGGGTGCCATTCAGCAATTCATCGGTGATGTCGAGTGGGGAGAATTGGATTATCTCGTCATCGATTTCCCGCCGGGTACATCTGACGAACCTCTCACCGTTGCTCAATCACTTCCAGATATTGACGGCATGGTCATCGTAACCACGCCCCAGCAAGTGGCTCTTCTGGACAGCCGCAAGTCGATCACCTTCTCGGAATCCTTGAAGGTTCCAGTGATCGGTGTGGTTGAGAACATGAGCGGATTTACCGTAAGCGGCACCGCTTCGCCCGGAAGTGAGTTTTCAGTCGCTGCACCGGGTGGAAAAACCATCACCACGTCAGCTGACGGCGAAGGCAACTTCTCCTTCACGCTCGATATTTTCAAAGAAGGCGGTGGCAAATCAACCGCAGAGGAATTTGGCGTTCCCTTCCTTGGCGCCCTTCCCTTCGATCCAGGCTTCGTACGGGGTGGGGATGACGGGGTTCATCGCATCGTTTCTGAACCAGACGGTCCTTCCGCTGTAGCCTTCTCAAAAGTAGTTGCAGCCATCCTCGACCAACTCTCTGACGGTTCTGATGGCGGATTGGAAATCATCTGAGGTGAATACATGACTGAAACGCTTCCCACCCTGAACAAACTAGAGAGGCGAAAGCAGGACATGGAACTGACCTACGATGACGGCACTACCTACACCGTAGCTTACGACGACTTGCGCCATGCTTGCCCCTGTGCCAAGTGCTCACCAATGCGCAATGACGACGATGCAAGTCGTACGCTACGTCGCCAAATAGAAGCCCTGCCTGCTGAAAAACCTCACATTCGAACCGTAGGAAAATACGCCCTTGGCTTTGAATGGCAACAGGGATGTTCGAGCGGAATTTATCGATTTGAGCGAATCCACGACCTTGCTCTGCGTCGCGACCCTGACCGTGGACGACCCTACGTTCACGGTGCATGGTAGAGAGAACGCCTTTGTTTCGGCCAAAGGGACGACGCCTTGATGAAGAAGAGGCCATGACCCACCAACGGAGTGAGTGCCATGCAGAGCGTCTACTTGACTTGGATGATCAGCGCTCTTGCTCTCGGCGTGCTCCTGTTGCCTGTCTTCAAACCTCCTTGGGCAAAGATATCCTTGCCTCCTTTTGTTGACTTTTTCAGAAGGTATTCGATTCACATTCTCATCGTCTTTGTTATTTACAATGCAAAGGACGGGCTTGACCAAATCGATCGGGTCCTTATGGCGAGTACCGGACTGGACATGACACCCTATATCTGGGCCATTGAAGGCAACCTTGTTCTGTGGGTTCAGCAAACCTTTGAACATCCACTCTTGACCGCAGCGTTGACGCATTTTTACGTGGCAGGGTTCATGTTCATTTGCTTTGTTTCTGTGTTCTACTTTGCCTACTTTGACGACCGTTGGCTGGCCGACCGTGTCACACTTTCAATCGCTTGGGTGTACATCTTTGCCGTACCCTTCTATCTCTTTTTCAACGTGCGAGTCACGGGGGACGCCATACCCGAAATGCAAACCTTGGCCTACACGTTAACCCCTGAAATCGCTGATTGGTTTCGCCGTGTTGATCCCTTTACCAACGGTATGCCTTCCCTTCACATTGGTATACCGTTTGCAGTTTGGCTATGCTTGACACGGTTCGACGACGACCGCCGGTGGAACCGCTATCGTCACACGGTTTTTGCCTATACACTCCTGACTGCATTCACCATCATCTATCTGGGCATCCACTGGTTTCTTGACATCATTGGCGGCATGCTCGTTGCGGGTGCAGCCGTCTCCATGGCCGACCGTACCTCCAATACGTGGTGGAAATTCTTTGACGAGCGTACCATGAACGCTCGCATCGTCACCGTACTCACCCGTCCGAAGAAAGCATGGTCTGTGGTTCAAAATCGAAGCCAGATATTTTGGAAGCAATACCGTACACCAAGCAGCAGAGAGACGTGGAGAATGGCCGTTGCAATTTTGATCGTTGTCATGGCGGTCGTCACCTGGGATTTGACCAATCGTTCACTGCCTGCGGGTGGAGTAGAGGCCCCCCAAACGACGGCTGCAGCCGATGGATGGCTGGTCACTCTTGACAATCAAAGCGAAGGCGTCGTCTTGGTGCTTCATGACCTTTCACTGGAAGACTACGAAGCGGAGATGCTCGCAGTACCCGATCTGAGCATGAATTCAACCTACGCCCTTCTTCAGGAGACGCTTGTGGTTACCAATAACACCCATCTTTTCACCTATGACGTCAACGATCCCTCTTCGCCTCAATCGACCATCTCGATGCCTGAACATGACATGCTGCAGATGTGTAAATTCGCTCAAAACCCTGTCATCGTGTTCACCGTCAACGGCGAACTACAGGCGATGAACCTCAACGGGGAATCCATGAGTCCGACCCAAGCGCCAGTGAACGACATACGCTACCTCACCTGTACGGGTTCGGAAATCGCCTTCGTTGTCAACGCTGCACCAACCACCGTCAACATCGTGCAATTGGGTGTTTCAGGTCAAGTGGCCTATGAGATCAATGCCTCTGCCCCTCCCGAAGAAGACGCTATCCTCGAAACATGGTTGACACCCGTTGACATGGAGAACGCCAGTATTGTTGACGTTGCCTTCACCCGTGAACATCTTGCCGTAACGGTGAACGTGAGCGCAACCGATCGATTGGTTCTTTACAACCGTTCATCGGCCATGCAGTGGCTTGCAAGCAATCCAAAATATCACGCTTCCGACCCGTCCATCGGTCATGGTGTAATGGCGTGGTCCGTTCGCGACCATCTGAACCCGCTTACCCCTCAATCAAAGTACCTTGACCGTGAAATTTACTTCGTTGAATTGGAGGCAAATACCACGCAAATATTGACCTCTGATACGAAGGAACAGTGGGGGCCACAGGTCCTAGAACATCATTTGGTGTACTTTCAGCTGGATGGAGAAACCCAAACGTTGGAAATCCATTCATGGGAGCCCGAATTAAGACTCTACTCAAGTCTCATTCTTCAAGCAGGTGTTCTTCTCGCCTTTGTAGTGGTAGCCTGGAACATGTGGCAGCGCCAAAGTGAACGTCGCACACAACGTCATCCGTGATAGCGAACGCGAGTACGAACATCCTCAAGGCGCGTGTGAACTTCTTTGGCGGAAGGGACCGGTCCCCCTTGCAGAAGCGGAGCCTCGCCCATGGCGATTTCCGCATTCAAATAGCCTTCAATGACATGGTCGATCGCCCCTTCCCATTGCGGATGTGAGGCACCCAGAATTTCATCCAAAACGTGCAGATCAATACCAAAGCGTTCGACATCGTATTCGATGGATGCAAGGCCAAAATCAATGAGGTGAACCTGATCTCCGTCGATGAGGATGTTATTGGTCGAAAGGTCGCCATGCGTAACAGCTTCTCGATGGAGGCGACGGACGCTTGCCCCCACGCGTTGAAGAATCTGCTCAACATTCTCATAGGTTGTATGTTCATCGTTGAGAACCTCAATCAATGGACGACCGGGAAGATACTCGATGATCAATTGCCCGCCTTCGTAGTCTAAATCCCAAACCGCAGGTACTGAGAGTCCACAGCGTCGTATTTTGACCAGCAATCGGGCTTCGCTGACCATCCGACGCACGCCCAACCTGTGATCGAGGTTGGGATGACGCCACGCTCGCGGTCGTCGTTGTTTCCTCACGGCATCGTTTCCGAACCATGTTCCCTTCCATACTTCCGCTTCGGCACCGAGGTGCAGTCGTTGGGTGGCATGGAAGGCCATGGTCTGCGCAACGGATGGGTGTTTTCAAACTTCACACCCCATCCGTTCCTTCAAAAAGGGTCATGCCTTGGGTCACATGAGAGCCATGAGCATTAGCCTACCGATGTGTTCTGTCGACTTCATGGACACCACACTGTCTATGGAGGAACAGGCCATTGCCGATTACATTCAAGACTTGAAGAAACAGCTTGGTGACGATTTGTTAATCCTCGGCCATCACTATCAACGAGACAGCATCGTCATGCACGCAGATTTCCTGGGGGATTCCTTCATGTTAAGTCAAAAGGCTGCAGACTCCTCAGCCAAATACATCATCTTTTGCGGCGTTCATTTCATGGCCGAATCCGCTGATATTCTGACCTCAAACGACCAGTCAGTCATCCTTCCCAACATGAGGGCGGGCTGTTCGATGGCTGATATGGCCACCCTTGGTGAGGTTGAAGTCGCTTGGGCTGATTTATTGAGCGAATCGGGATTAAGTGACCCCATCAACAGAGATCATCCTGAACATCCCGCTGAGGACGGCGAAGCTTACTTGGTACCTGTAACCTACATGAATTCGAGCGCTGATTTGAAGGATTTCGTTGGCCGTCACGGGGGCGTCGTTTGTACGTCCTCCAACGCTCAAGGTGTGTTGAATTGGGCTTTCGAGCGAGCAGGTCCGAACGGTGCGGTGTTGTTTTTCCCCGACCAACATCTTGGGAGAAATACGGGATTAGCAATGGGCATCAGCGAAGAAAAAATGCCTACTTGGACTCCTGGAATTGGAGCCATGGGTGAAATTAAAGATTCACGAATCATTCTTTGGCACGGCTTTTGTTCTGTTCACAAGCGTTTCACTCCCGAACAAATACACGACTTCCGGTCGCAATACCCCGACGGTCTCGTTGTCGTACACCCTGAATGTCCCAAAGAGACCGTTGAACTCGCCGATACCAACGGTTCAACTCAGTACATTCGTAACTATGTCAATGACCTACCTGCTGGCTCAAACGTGGCAATTGGAACTGAAATCAACATGGTTGCACGTCTGGCACGGGAGCATCCAGACAAGCACATTGAATGTCTTGACGATGAGATTTGTCCCTGTTCAACCATGTACATGATTCATCCAGCCTACCTCATGGACGTACTCGAACGCTTGGTGAACGGTGAAATCCCCAATCAAGTCATCGTTCCAGATGAGGTTCAAGAGGGCTCTCTTCTCGCATTAAAACGGATGCTCGCCATCACCAAGTGAGCGGGAAAAGAACGCTGCTACCGACCCGCCATCCAATCAGGGCAAGCAAGGGTCCACCGAGGGCAGATGAAGCAACATAGCCCAGCAACGCAGACCACTGTTCTTCTTGATAGAGCGTAGCGGTTTCAACCGAAAAGGTGGAGAGGGTCGTGAAAGCGCCCAAAATACCCGTTCCGAGGAGCAGAGCTTGTGTTTCGCTGAGGGTGCTGGCCGCAACCGCTGCCGTCATCACGCCCAACAACAGCGAACCGACAAGGTTGACGGTGAGTGTTGCCCAAGGAAAGCCTTCGGAGGAGACAGTTTCGCTCACGTAAAACCGAAGGAGAGCGCCGATAGCTCCACCAAGTGCCACCGCCATCCAGTCGGAGACCATGCCTTGCGGTTGAGTCCTGAGGCTATGAACGTAGTCCATTTTGAGTGAAGTCAGGTCCTTCTTTGAAGGTGGAGGAGGCATCGTCTTATGCTACGTGAGGCTGGGAGATGCATGGAAGCAACCGTGTGGTTTCTCACCAGCAACCAAGGGAAATTGGAAGAAGCGCAACTTCATTTTGCCCCACTGGGGTACAATATCGAACAACTGGTTGTTCCAGAGGGCGCAATCGTTGAACCACAATCCGACTCTTTAGAAGAAATTGCGATCTCGAAACTTGAACAAGCCAAAGCCCACCTTCCAAATTCGAACGACATGGTCATGGTTGAGGACTCTGGATTGTTCATCAGCGCCTTGGATGGTTTTCCAGGGGTATATTCATCCTACGTTTACGAAACGATTGGATGCCAAGGCATCTTGCGCCTTTTGGCTCACTTGGAGAGTGAAGACCCCGTTCAGCAGAAGAAATTGAGAGCGGCTTCTTATCGTGCAGTCACAGCATTGTGGGATGGAACTTCGATGATCATTGGGCTTGGTGAATGCCCGGGTTCTCTTGCAAGTGAGAAGCATGAAGGCCATGGTTTTGGATATGATCCGGTCTTTGTACCGCTTGATTTGAACGACGAAGGACAACCACTCCCAGCAGGTGAACTCGGGCCAACAAGCACTCACGGGGTGGCTTTTGGAGGCGTAGAATTGGATGTGAAACACCGCTTCAGCCACCGCAGGCGTGCACTTGAGCATTTGCTGGAACAATTGCCCTGAAGGCCAAGATCTTCTTACGAACAGTCTCTCCATCACCGTCATAAAGCATCAATGAGTCGGCTGGATGAGGGACATGGGATTTACGAGGACCGTCGTAGGTTTGCTCTTTGTCTCCGTGCTTGCATTTTATCTCTCCACCGTCGGCCAATTAACCGATGAAGCAAAGTGGGGTTTTGTGGGGGCAATGGGTGTTCTTGCCTTCCTATGGGTCAATTTGGGAGGTGCACCATCCGGTGCTCAACAACGCCAACGCCCACGCCCGCAACCCGTTGCTGAAGTACAACCCGAAGTCGTCGTTGAAACCGAAGATGAGGAAGAGGATGACCTTCCTGCTCCGGTGGTCGTGGGTTCACTTGATGGTGCAACGCTTCGAGAACGTAAATTGGCAAAAATAGCCGCTGCTGAGGCCGCCCAAGCAAGCATGCTGTCAGAACAAGAAGATGTTGAAGTCGAGATCGAAGTTGAGATTGAAAACGTCCACGTCGCTGATGAATATGTGGTTGATGTGAGTCCAGAATCAGTTGAAGACGCTGATATTGAAATGACTGTGACCGATCGTCGTCAACGCCATGAAGCCATCCGAGAGCGTATCAAGCGCCGCCGAATGGGGCAAATGGCCGAAATTCGGGCCTCCACGGCACGTATGTGGGAGGATCACGCCTCTGGCGAGGACCTCGTCGCTTTGCTCCAAACACCTGGTCACGGCCATTCTGTGATGGTCGAACCCGAACATCCTGAACCCGGTCATGTCTACGGGGCTACCTTCATCCGGATTGATGAGGGTCGTATTCTGAAATTACGCTTGCCCCTCGATGTAGGATTTGAATCCTTGCAAAAAGCCAAACCCGAACCAACGGTTCCTGTGCTCGTCGGTCCAGACGGCAAGGAATTACCTCCGTTGGTTGGCCCTGATGGTATGCCATTGACGCTGCCCCCTCTTCCCAGTGCGAGCGGTGCTTTGGCAGCGCTGCGAGATGAAATGAACGAATGAATCGTTCATTGTTCGGGGCATCACCCCATTCTCTTTAGGCAAGTCCCATGCAGTTTCTTTATATACTGTTGAGTCCAAGTATTAACTGCATACTTGCTCAAGAGGCCCCACCATGAACTGATTTCCATACCCCAACGCGAGGTTAAACCGAACGACATGCGGAAGCGCCGCATCGCCTACTGGCGGTGTTAGTGCGCGTTTCTGCGCAGTACGATTGGAAAAGCATTGGAAGTATGGAGAGTATATCATGAAAGATAACAACAAAGGCAGAAGGAAGAAGGGCAACAAGAACAACAGGGACTATTGGTACAACCCAGAGACTCAGCAGCATGAGATGAAGCCCCACGTTCGACAGCATCGGTCAGCTGCACATCAAAGTGCCAAGTCTCAGAAGCGAGATGGTGCTGAGCGTGAAGCTAAGGAACTGAAAGTTGGACATGCGATGGAGAAGGAGATCACAATCCGTCGGATCCCAACGGGTCCTTGCTGTGGTTCACCTGACGAAGTGGCAACGAAGAATGAACAAATGTTGAACGAATTGATGCGTCGGCCTACATGGGCCTTCAGTCAATTCTCAGCATCTCCGGATGTTGTGGTGATTCAGCATTGGTTCCGCAGGAAGCACAAGCGACATCTTGCACATTTCTTCGAATATCTCAAGCTTCGAGGTATTCGATACACCAAGGGTTGAAGTTGTCTTTACAAACGCTGTTCCCGAGCAGTCTCTCGGGCAGAGGGGGGGCATTGGCCCCCTCTCACACGGCCGACAGGCTCGACGTTTTCCAACGAAGGTACGGATCACTTGTGTTTCCATTCTGGTGTTGTTCGGTTCACGAATGCCTGAACGCCAATTTCTTTGTCTTCACTGTCAAACAACCCAGCGAAGGCTTCAGCCTCAACGGCAACACCTTCGGTAAGCCCGACATCAAGGGCAGTGCGCAGTGTTTCTTTGCCAACGCGAAGGGCGTGAGAGGATTTGCTGCCAATGGTTCGGGCCATCTTGAACACGGTGGCCTCCAACGCATCGGGTTCCACAACGTGATTGACCAAGCCGATGCGTTGTGCTTCCTCAGCGTTGACCATCTCTCCGGTCATGATCATCTCATGGGCCTTGCCGTAGCCTACCAGTCGTTCCAATCGTTGGGTAGCGCCGTAACCCGGAATAAGACCCAGATTGATTTCGGGAGTTCCGAACTTGGAGCGGGTACTGGCGATACGAATGTCACACGAGCAGGCGACTTCACAGCCACCACCCAATGCGAAACCGTCGACCATGGCAATGGTTGGTTTGCTCAGGTTCCATAGTGCCTCAACGGCATTATCGGTGAATTTGACACGAATTGTTTCACTTCCCGCTCCAGCAAATTCTGTAATGTCTGCACCAGCTACGAAGGAATGTGGTTTCGCTCGCTTGCCTTCTGGTGGAGCGTTAGGCGGTGCTCCAGTGACCACCAAACAACGCACATCATCACGTGCTTCTACCCATGCACACATGGCTTTCAGGTCGTCCATGACTTCGGCGTTCAGCGCATTCATTTTGTCGGGTCGATCAATGCTTAGGCAGGCGAAGAATCCGAGTTCTACCTCCTCATTGATGGCATGGAGTTCAACGTTGAGTACATCACTTTTCGGGGGGTTCATGATTCTGCCATGATGTCCTCGTTCAATATCTCACCGCCCCTTCTCCAATGATGACAAAGCAAGGTATGATAATCGGCATCCTTCTAAGCGAGCCATGAGTGATGCCAGCGCTCCTTTGGTCAGTGCAAAAGACATGGCCAAGAAGTACGGTGATTTCATCGCCCTTCACCCCTTGAATGTCGAAGTTCACTCGGGTGAATTTTTCGGGGTATTCGGCCCTAACGGGGCTGGGAAATCGACCTTCATCAAATTGTTAACGGGTCAATTGCGGCCCAGTAAAGGGCAAATTGAAGTTCTCGGTGTGGACGCCGTTAACGACCCTCAGAAAGTCAAAGCAAACATTGGAATCGTCCCGGAATCAGAATCTCCGCCTTCCTTCCTCACACCTGCAGAATTCCTGGAATTTGTTGCCCGACTTCGTGGGGTGGACGACATGCTTGCCAAGGTTGAACATTGGCTTGATTGGTTTGGACTGCAAGACAAGCGCGACACGATGTGCAAGGATCTGTCCAAAGGTCAACGACAAAAGGTGATGCTGGCCAGTGCCTTCATCCACAAGCCGAAATTGCTATTCCTCGACGAGCCTTTTGCCAACCTTGACCCGATTTACCAACGTAAATGTCGAGAATGGTTGCTCAACCACGTAGAAGAAGGCGGTACGATTTTCCTCTGCTCTCACGTCCTTGAGATGGCCGAACGTATGTGCAATCGTATGGCAATTATCAATGACGGTCGAGTCCTTGCAGCAGGTACGGTCAAGGGCTTGAAACAATCTTCCGATGAAACCCTCGAAGATGTCTTCATTCGTCTCGTCGGACGTTCTATTGAGGACGTGGAACGGCACGAAGAAGAGGGCGTAACACACGAAGATTCGGAGGAATGAACGTGACGGGTACCTTCATTGAGTCACGGCCATGGACCGATGACGTCATTGAACAAAAGGCAGGATTGGGGACCTCTGCTCACGAGGTTGACCTCAACGAACCGTTGCGTGGGTGGGCCGCCTTCTCCGCCACATTCCGAGTCATGTTCATCGAAGAATCTCGAAAAAGCGTCGAATTCGCTAAGAAGCGCCAAATCGTCCTTTTTCCACTCCTGCTGACCCTGGTAACGGCCATTTCGACGATTGGACTCCAATTTCTCGTTGGTGATTCAACCGCACAATCCTCCGACCTCGACGCGAAAACCTTCACCTGGCAGGAACTGCGCTTCGCACTTCACCTTCCGTTATTCATGTTCTCTTTGGGGATGGGGACATTCGCTTTCATGGGACGCGATGCCATCCTACGACGTTCCGGCACAAAAAATCACCTTCTTGCGGCTCCAGCCCTCCAGCCGTTACCAAATTCAATGGCGCATTTTGCCTATTTCGCAAAGGATTTACTCTTCTATGTGCTCCTCATTTTGACACCGATCATCAGCGGCATGGCCTTGGGCATCCTGCTGGACGGATTTGCAGGTATTCGCACACCGCTCCTGTGGACCTCACTTCCTTGGACCTGGCTTGCTATGGCGACCACACTGGGTCAAGGTCTTGCGCTTTCTTTCCTCGCATCTTCGCTATGGTTGAGAGGCCGCCCCTTTACCATTGTTGGTCCAGTGGCCATTGTTGGCTTGGGCATCGCTATTGGAATTGGCGCACTACCATCCAACCTGTTGTTGTGGGGCCTGGCTGCTCAATCAAGTCAGAATGGGCTGTTCATCATTCTCGGATTAATGCTCTCCATCGGCATCGGCTTTGTGGCCGCACTTCTTATCCTCGATGACTTTGATGTCAGTGTCGTTGAACAGGGAGATTTGCTATCCCCAATCTACGACAGATTAGGCTTCCTCGGCCGGGGTCACGTCCGCTTAATTGTGGCGAAGGAATTTGTTGATCTCTTCCGTTCAGGAGCCATCAAAAAGATGACAGTTTCGTATGCGATTCCTCTCTTGGTACTGCTGGGAATGGCATGGCTTGTGGATTTTGCTGAGGCGCCGATACCCATCAACCTCCTATCCTATGCGCCGTTTTTGGGCTTTTTCGGATTCAACTTTTATTCCTGGCTCACGATTCTCGACTCGCCAGAATTCATGAACGGACTTCCCTTAAAAGTCCCCGACTTGATTCGCGCAAAGGTCGTGGTTTACTTCCTAGCAACATCGTGGATCTCTCTCATCTTCATCGTCTTGATGGCCTGGCGTTTGGACGAATGGGCATCCTTGCCAACGAGTATTATCGTGATGTTTGCAAATTCGATTTACATCGTAGCACTGACTGCCTTTTTGATGGGATTGCGTCCCAACAAAGCCATCTTCGACGCATCGATCATGATCTGGTTTTGGATTGGAACGGTCCTTCCTCTTCTCGGTTTATTCCTCCTTTCCTTCACGCAAGGAGATGTCTCCCTCTATGGCAACTGGTGGGAGCGGGCTTCACAAGACGGACTTGCTGCCACCTCGCAAATGTACGATGATACAATGGTTCAGCAAGGATATATGGGGATGATCACCATCTCGATCATGCTTCTTTTCGCCTCAGCAGTATTGTGGAAGCTCATGGACCGCCGATGGGGCCGTTCTGAGTTTTCAAACTGAACTTTTTCGAAGTTTATTGAGGTATCTTCATGAGCGAAGGGCGCAGGCAGTCACCCATGGCTCGGGTCTTTGCTGTGTGTGGAATGCCCGGTTCAGGCAAGGGCGAATTTGCAACCGTCTTGTCTCAAACGGGCATCCCCGTAGTCTCCATGGGGGATATGATCCGAGCAGAAGTTCGAAAGCAGGGGCTGGTTGAATCACCCCATATCTTCGGCGAGGTTGCAGCAGCATTGCGCCAAGAGTTTGGTGAAAATGTACTCGCAGTACGGCTCTGTGATGAAGTTGACATGCTTCTCAACGACCACGAGATCGTACTCATCGAGGGCTTAAGAGGGACAGCAGAAGATGATGTATTTTCCCGACGTTGGGGCGATTCCTATCAAACGGTGGCCATCGTCACAGATGTTGAACTTCGTTTCCAGAGAATTCAGCAGCGTGGGCGGTCAGAAGACGGTGACAGGGCGGCTTTCGAGGCAAGGAACCAACGAGAACGGGGGTGGGGTCTTGACCAATTGATCGAACAAGCAGATGTCGTGTTACACAACAATGAAGATTTGAATGATTTGCAAGAACGTTGCTCATCTTGGCTCACAGGTCTGAAAGAACCATAATTTCTGCCCGTATCGGCCCTGCTCAAAATGTGTGCAGGGGGGCGTTTTGGAGGCAATTTTCACCCAAGTGTTATAGTCGGGGAGATGTTGTAGCAAAATGCGTTCGGCGGTGTTGATGACCATGGCAAGAAAAAAGGGTGGTGGAGAGCGACGTCAGCGGGCTAAGCAACGAGCACAGTACGATGAGATGGACAAGTACCCCGTCATGCCGCCCCATGCCTTTGCGCGTATCGTTCGTGACAAGACCACACTCAACATCATCTACCAGATCATCGAACCGCCTCTCACCAAAAAAGAGCAGGAACAACGCGACGAGATTATGGATATTTTCATTCGCTCGCTGACCGCAAATATTGAGGAGATTGATTCCAATCCTGACGCCTATGTGCGAACGGCAATGGACAAGGTCATCAAGGCTTACAGCATGAAAATCAATAAAAAGTCCAAGTCCAAGATTTTCTATTACCTCCGCCGTGACCTCATCGGATACGGCAAGATGGACGTGTTGATGAACGACGTGAACGTTGAAGATATTTCGATGGACGGGACCAACGTACCCATTTTCGCTTACCACCGTAAGTTCGAATCCGTGGAGACGACCTGCGTTTGGGAAACCGACCATGAGTTGGAATCCTATGTCATCAAACTCGCTCAACGTTGTGGAAAGCACATCTCTGTTGCAGAACCCCTGCTCGACGCTACGCTGATGGACGGGTCCCGAATTGTCATGAAACTCGGCCATGAAATCTCAACTCGTGGGTCATCCTTCTGTATTCGTCGGTTCAAGGACGACCCGTTCTCCCCTGCAGATATTGTCGCCTTCCGTACCATGTCGTCCTTGATGACTGCTTATCTCTGGATCGCCTTCCAAAATGAAGTTCCAATGCTCTTCGTCGGCGGTACTGCTTCAGGAAAAACAACAACCCTCAATGCTATGTGCATCTTTATCCCCTGGCAGATGAAGATTGTCTCGATCGAATCCACGCGTGAAGTTAACATCCCTCAACCCAACTGGGTCCCGGGATTAACTCGGCAAGGTTTCGGTGGTGAAAGTGACGACGGTGTGATCGGTGAGTTCGAGTTACTCAAGGCTGCCCTTCGTGAACGACCAGAATACATTATCGTCGGTGAAATTCGTGGTGCAGAAGCTTACGTGTTGTTCCAAGCCATGGCCACGGGTCACTGTGCCTACTCAACCGTCCACGCTGACTCAGTCCCTTCCCTTGTTCACCGTTTGGAAAACAAACCGATTGACATTCCACGTGTATTGCTCCCCGCTCTCGAAGCATGTTGTATCCAAATCCAGACCCGTATCAACGGCCGCCGTGTTCGTCGCACCAAGCAAATTGTTGAGATTGTGGGCATTGATCCGAATTCAATGGAGGTCATCACCAACGAAGTATTCCGTTGGGACGTTACCAACGATGATTTCATCTTCAGTGGAAAATCCTATGTTCTCGAGAAGATCATGGTGAAAATCAACTACAGCCAAGAGGAAATGCGAAGAGAACTCCGCACGCGGAAGCGAATTCTTGAGTGGATGGTTCTCAATGATATCAGAAAAGCCGACCAAGTATCACAACTTGTCACAGAATACTATGTCCGGCCCAATGAACTTCTTGCCCGAGTGGACGGCTTGAAGTGATTGAGCAAGAAATGAACGTGGTGGTACAATGGACCTGACTGCATGGCAACGAATATGCAATCGTTTGCTGGGTGGATTCGTCAAAAAACGAGCGCGTAACGACAAGGAACTCTCGTCGGACCTCCTCAAAGCCTCCATCGGAATGATGCCCGAGGTTTACTTGGCAACAGTGATCGTCACATCCATCGCCATCACCTTGATGTCATGGGCATTCGTAGGTGTATTCTTCCTACCAGATATCGGCGTTATTGCCTTTTATGAGAGCATCCAAGATGCATCGTCCGTCAATCCCTGCTTTGAATGGGAATATTGGAATCCCAGCTTGATCGACCCGTCGCTGCAAGGCAATGGCTGCCCTGATTATCAACTCCAGGTGTTCCCGCCGTTGTTCAAAGTCATTATCGTCGCTCTTGGTGGCTTTATCATCCCGTATGGCGCCTTCAAGTACAACAAAGGCGGCGCTGCTCGAGAGAAAAAGCGCCGAGGTGACATGATTGAGAAGTACCTCCCATACGCAGCATCTTACACCGCAGCAATGGCTGCTGCCAATGCAACACCGAGCAAGATCTTCCGCTCCCTGGCCATGAATAAGGAAATTTACGGCGATGTGGCCGACGACGCTGCCATGATTTATCGTGACGTGACGCTTCTCGGGTACGACTTGATCACTGCAATCAAACTGAGCGTTGACCGGGCAGCATCTGTTTGGTTGACTGAATTTTTCCAAGGCATGGTCGGTACGCTCACTGCAGGTGGTCAATTGAAACTCTTCTTCCTCAATCGTGCTGAACACTACATGCGTGAAAATCGAACCCGCCTTCAAATGTTCCTCGAGTCCATTGCCCTTCTGGCAGAATCCTACATTGTGGTCGCGGTTGCTATGCCGCTGTTTTTGATCGTCATGCTGGTCATCATGTTCTGGGTATCGGGTTCGGGCGCCCAGATGAGTGAAGGCATGCTCTACGGTATTGTTCTCGGATTTATCCCAATGATTCATATCGCTTACGCCGTCTTGGTGTACACCAGCAGTAAGGAACAGGACATGTAGAAGGAGGTGAATGAATGGCGAAGAAGAAGGAGAAGATTGTGGTCAACCTGGACCTTCCCAAAGACGATTCAACCCTGACCCGACTCTACATTATTCTCTTCTTTTCAGTCATACTTGGTCTCTCAAGCGGTCTGTTTTGGATATCAAATTCAGGATTTGTTCCCACCGCGAACGGAGAACCCATGTTCACCAATCTGTATTGCGGCGCAACCGCTGCCGATGAAAACGGGCAATCAACCGGAGAATTCTTCCAGACCAGCCAGCAACCCACCTACACGTCCAATCAAACATGTTCCATCTTGCAAGATGAGGCAGACCGCATTACGTGGACGGATGAGGAATGGACATCGGTCACCAAACGAGGTAAAAATTTCGACGTTCCGGGCGTACCGTCTACGGCTACAGGCGGAGCCGTCGTTCTCCAGCCCTTGTGGCTCAATTGTTCAGTTGAAGCCTCTTCGGATTACGACTATACCATTGCAATTCGCTCGCCAATTGGGGACATCCTCGAGTACCAAAACGGCACGGCAAATGACGGGGATTGTGGATTAGAAATGGTGACGATTGAACCTGATACCCGCTACGAACTGATCGTGATGACGACCGATGACAATGAATTCCTTTCAAGCGTGACCTTTGACATGACGGTTCATTACTTCGACGGTGTTCCAACCAATATGAACAATAAATCACTTTGGCTTGGTCCTGCGTTGGATATCGGACCGGTCAAGATACATCCAACGATATTTTTGAATTTCTTTGGTCTCACCTTCCTCTTCTTCATCTATCCTGCTTCCTATTACTGGGAGAAAGTAGAGGATAAGAAGAACGAAGTCGAAGAAAAATTCCCAGATTTCCTTCGTGATCTCGCAGAATACTGGAAAGGTGGTCTTTCGATGACAGTAGCCGTTCAAACGCTGGCGACATCAGAATATGGCGCCCTCAATGACGAAGTCAAAAAGATGTCAGACCAGTTGAGTTGGGGTGTCAAATTCAGCGATGTGATTCGCCAATTCGCAGACCGCGTTGGCACACCCTTGGTCCAGCGTGCTATCGCATTGATTGCCGAAGCGGACCGTGCCGGAGGAAAAATTTCAGATATTTTGGTGACTGCAGCCAACGATTCTCGTGAATTGAAATTCCTAGAAGGTGAACGTAAACGAACCATTGGGTCCTACATCGCCGTTATTTGGACATCATACTTCGTTTTCCTTGGCGTTATCGTCGTTCTCGCTAAGGTGTTTATTCCAGCTATTGCTGGCTCCAATTCAAGCGGCGATGACGGTGGAGACAGCGGTGGACAGACGATTGGAAACATGACCATCCGTAACATCGACCCTCTGTTTTTCCTGACGATTTTCTACTACGGAGTCACCATGCAGGCGCTTGGTAATGGTTCCATGGCAGGTCTCATGGCAACCGGCCGGTTCTCAACAGGCTTCAAGCACGCTGGAATGATGATCGTGGTAGCATTGGTCGTGTTCAATTTCGTAGCGTTCTCTCCCGACCTCATCGGTATTACCGAAGTGCCTGGACTGAACCCCTCTTCGGGAACCTTTGTGCCAACGCCGCTGTACTGGGGTTGATGTTCTGCGCTCGAATGAAGATGCCCAGATTCACATCCTTGAGATGCTGACCTTGTTCTGGTTATTCTTTATGTCAGCCACCTTCTTGATCCGAGTTCATGTCCCAGATTCACAATCTGTCGCGTTGGATGCATCATTGGAGATGGCAGGTGACGATGCCATCCGGTACGGCTTGGGTCTTGCAGCCGAGATCAACGGTGAGAACCGTTTGGTTGAACTTCTTGCTAATGATGACCGTGAAGGTGCCTGCGAAATGCTCCAAGCAGCGATTGAACCCGGTAAAGAGACAAATTGCTGGCTTGCCAAGGACAGTTCGGTTTCAACTCCTCACGGTACGGTAGGTACACCCGGAGGGGGTACTGTGGCCGTTCATCATCTCGTTATCGTCGGTGCACATGCTTGGACCGTAACGCTTGACGTTTGGGCTCGTGGAGGTGGGGCTTGATGCAGCGTACATCACTCAGTGAAGGCGACCGTGGTCAAATGCTTCTGGCAACCGGCGTTGTCTTGCTCATGTCCCTTCTCTCGATGGCTATTTTTGGCGTGAAAGTAGCCGGACTGACCCTTCCACACGATGCAGCTTCTGATGACGTACTGGTGACAACCGAAGAGGTAATCCTCTCGCTTGAACCACTCAGTCAGGCCCGTACCGACCTTTGGATGGACGGCGGCCTTGGTGGCTTTGAAGCAGCAGAATTGGCAATTGAAACAGTTCATGACGACCTGCTGCATCATGGTGAACTGAGAGGTGTAGAAATCAAATTAACTTCCATTGAGTTGGTTCAAGTTGATGCCAGTACGCTTTCGGTAACGGGAGAACTTGGCGTATCGGATGGAGAAGCCATGCTCACCTATGACGTTGATTTCACACTCAACGTATAATCACTGTTCGGCTTTTTCGTTGATAGCCCAGTTGAGAAGGGTGAAGATTCGTTCAACATCATCGACGCGTGTCGGGTCGACTACGGACCAGCCAGTGATTTTTGAACGCTCGATGAGCCCCTCTTGGATGGCACGAATTCGATCAAAACTGGCCAAATATCGGTCTGAGCGTCGGTAAGAATGGGCATCGCGAGATTTGAGCATGGAGCGGTGTGCCTTTTCTTCGTCTACGGCCATGACCACGCCGAGCGCAACCCCCCCAGCGTCTTCCCACGACCTTAGCAATCGAGCGCTCGGGTTCACGTGAACTCCTTCAATGATCAAGTCGATCCCTTCTCGCCGTGCACGGTCGATGGTCGCCAACAGGCCGGGTTCAACAGAGAGGCAGGTTTCTTGCCAGTCCAATACGGGATGTCCGCTATCTCCTTTGGAAAAAGATGAGCGGTGAAGGGCCACATCAAGGTGTTCAGGGTCACTGACTCGCATGATTTCACGAATTAGATCCGTGGACATCAACCGAGTGAACCCGGCCCGAGATGCAAGACCTACCGAGGCAGTTGACTTGCCAACGCCCGTAGCGCCAGCAATCACGAGAAGACGAGGTGGTCGCGTCACAAGGGCCTTTGCCGTAGATTCAGCAAGGCCGACTCGCCGTGTCATGTTCGCGACCAATGCCCACGAGCACATGAGGCTTCTGCCCTCTTTTCAATCCAAACAGGCTTCTTGGAAAGGGAGCGGTCGTACCGATGCGGCTTTGAATCGCCGTTGCCTCGGAGGTTCATGGCCGATGAAAAGATGTGGATTGCGGGAGAATGGTGCGCTTCGTCCGATGGCGCAACGAGCGAGGCGCTGAACCCAGCAAATGGCGAGGTTCTCGCCACCGTTCCGAAGGCTACCGTAGAAGACGTCAACCGCTGTGTTGATGCGTCACGCGCTGCCTTTGAATCCCGTGACTGGAAGGCCATGGACCCCGCTCAGCGCGGTCGTATTCTCAACAAAATAGCTGCAGTTACGTACGCACAAGCGAAAGAACTCGCAGCTTTGGAATCTGCCAATAACGGCAAGACCTTCCGAGAAGCCCTTTCTGAAATTCGGTACGGTGCATGGACGTTCGAGTACTTCGCAGGCCTTTCGGATAAAATTGAAGGAAGTACCATTCCCGTTCCTGGTTCTCGATTGAATTACACCCTTCGCCAACCGCTTGGTGTGACCGCTCATATCGTTCCGTGGAACTTCCCGCTTCAGTTGGCACTTCGTTCGATCGCCCCCGCCCTCGCAGCAGGATGTACGGTGATTGCTAAACCCGCCTCATGGACTCCCCTCTCACTTCTAGCATGGGCCAAAGCCGTCGATGAAGCTGAAACAGGATTGCCAAGTGGCGTGCTCCAGGTGTTGACCGGTTCAGGATCATTGGCTGGAGATGCTCTTGCCGGCCACAACGGCGTGGACGGCATCGTCCTTACTGGTGGCGTACCAACTGGAAAAACGGTGATGGCAAAAGCCAGTGAACAGTTGACTCCCGTCACCCTCGAGTTGGGTGGAAAAGGTGCAAACATTGTATTTCCCGACGCTAACCTACGGTATGCTGCCAAAGCCATTTGCTTTGGTATCTTCATGAACGCTGGACAGATGTGTTGGGCAGGCTCTCGTTTGCTGGTCCACGAGGACATTCACGACGAACTGGTTCAGGCTGTTTGTGATGAAGTGAGCAAGTGGCCAGTGGGCCCGGGAATGGAAGAAGGCGTCCGTATGGGTAGCCTCGTCCATGAGCGTCATCGAAGTGAGGTTCTTGAAAAGCTGAAAGCAGGATTGAAGCAAGGGGGAACGGTCGTGCTGGGTGGCCATGCTCTCGACCGTGAGGGGGCTTTCATGGAAGCCACCGTCGTCACGGGGGTAGAATCCTCACACCTGTTGTTCCAAGACGAACTCTTCGGACCGGTTTTGAGCGTCACCTCCTTTTCCAGCGATGAAGAAGCACTCGCCCTCGGCAACGACACACCATTTGGACTGCTCAACGGCGTTTGGACCAACGATCTTGGTCGCGCACATCGGTTTGCACGTGATTTGGAATGCGGTATGGTTTCCATTAACGAATACCCCATCACCTTCCCCCAAACGGCGTTCACAGGTTGGAAGCATTCAGGCATCGGCATCGAACAGAGCCAAGATGCACTTCGGTTCTACACCAAGGTGAAGAACGTCAATGTCAAATTGTGAGGGTACACCATGGGAATTGAAGTTGAACAGCACAACCAGATTCGTATCATCACGATGGCTGGTCAGGCATCGACGCAATCCTTCTCAATGGAATTCCTTCCTCTCATTGCAGATGCGATCAATGAAGGATTGAACGATCAGGAAACAAAAGCCATTGTATTGACTGGAGAAGGTCGCTTTTTCTCAGCAGGTGCAGACATCAATGCCTTTCAACGTTCCATAGACGAAGGCGATGCACCCCAATTGATTCGAACATTAACGGGCATCTTGCATCCACTCATCGTTCGCATTCGTACATCTTCAACCGTTGTGATTGCAGCCTTGAACGGCGTTTCAGCCGGAGGGGGACTTGGTCTGGCACTGGCATGTGATGCGCGTATTGGAACTCCCCAAGCACGAATGGCTGCTTCTTACGCCGGGATGGGCCTTTCTCCAGACGGAGGTACAACCTGGCTTTTACCACGCTATGTCGGTGAGCAAATTGCTCGTCGCTTCTTCCTGGGCAATCAAATATGGTCAGGGCAAGAAGCGCTTGAATACGGTGCTATTGACGCTATTGTGCCTCAAGATGAACTCATGGAGACTGCCAAAGCATGGGCGAGCATGTGGTCGTCATGGGGCGCACACACGAAGGAAGCAACCAAGCATCTTCTTCACGTTCAAACAGAACACGATTTCAAAACGCATTTGGACCACGAACGAACGTTGATTGAAGCGGCTGGAACCACAGCTGCCTTCAAAGAAGGCGTGAAGGCCTTTCTCGAGAAGCGAGATCCGAACTTCGAGTGATTATTGAGATTGGAATTGGATGGTTTGTTCGGGGGATTTCTTTCCACCAAAACGCATCAATCCCACGAAGAGCGCTACGATTCCACCGCAGATTGAGCAACATCCTGCAGCGAATGAACCACCGGAAAATACCCCGATTACGATGAGTTCCTCTACAAAGGGTTCGTACATTTTATCAAGATCAAGAATGGACATATTTACGCCACCGTCGTTACTGACATGGACTTCACCTCCGTTGAGGCATGTATGCTCCTTGTCGCCAAACTCGTCAGCAAGAGTGTAACAAATACGTGCGATGATGATATGCTCTTCGATATCAAAATATTCTTCATTACTGTTATCTCCCCCGATGTCACAGTCAAAACGAGCGATTTTCGTATCAATTTCATTCCCGCTCTCATTTGACGTAGCGTCGCCCCATGTGATGCTGAAGTTGACGCCATCGCAAGCATCGGCTTGCCCGTTTCGATCAGAATCAGCCTTCGGGTCTCCCTCAATGAGAAGATACCATCCCTCTTCACCCATACCGTCTGCGTCATCATACTGAAGGGTCCCGTTGTCACCGATAACCCGAGTGTAATCCTCCGTTGAAAGGTCATTGTATCTGTCCTCAATTGAGGCACCTACTATCGCTGCAATCGAAAACCCGATCAGTCCAATGACCACCAGAACGGCTGCGATAATCATGGGGACTTTCGGCCCTTTTTGTGGATTTGCTACGGTAAAACCGGGCGAATTTGGGTTGATTTGTACGGTTGTCTGGCCGTCTTTTTGCGTCCACATCGTTCCGTCTTGCATGACAAGACTACTTCGTAAACCCATTTGATGCTATCGTAGGTTCTCAATCCAGCGATGTCTCTTTCGCTTCTCCGCTGGACCAGTCATAGATTCCCTTGCCGGTTTTCTTCCCGAGTCTTCCTTCAGCAACCAGGCGCTCCAAGAGGGGATGTGGCGCATAGGCATCATCATCAAAGGAGGCTTGTAAATTCTTCAAGATGTCACGTCGTACGTCCAAGCCCACCAGATCAGTAAGGGCAAGGGGCCCCATGGGATGTTTGTACCCAAGTACCATGGCGGTATCGATGTCTTTTGCACTCGCCACGCCGTCTGCTAGCATACGTATGGCTTCATTTCCCAAGACAACACCGAGGCGACTGGTGGCAAAACCAGGTATGTCCTTCACCAAAATTGTTGTTTTCCCCATTGCGTTTCCGGCTTCTTGGGCGAGGGCGATCGTGGCGTTGCTTGTGCTATCATGGCGAACCAACTCAAGCAATTTCATGATCGGGACTGGATTGAAGAAATGCATACCAATCACACGCTCTGGTCGTGATGTAGCAGCCGCTATGTCTGCAATAGAAAGCGAGGACGTATTTGTCCCCAGCACACAATGGCTCGGAGCGAGCGTGTCCAGTTGGGAGAAAATTGAGTGCTTAAGGTCGGGAATTTCAGGAACTGCTTCGATCACAAGGTCAGCATCACTTACTGCCTTTTCTAGGTCGCTTACGGCCTCTAAGTTTGAACTCCATTGGGCTTTTTCTTCAGCAGTTGTCTTTCCTCGGGCGATGCCTTTGTCCCAAAACGCATCAATGCGTTGCATGCCACGCTCCAATCCTTCAGGAAATGCATCGTAGAGCCGTGTCGTCCAACCTGCCTGTGCGCAGACCTGAGCGATTCCTGCCCCCATTGTACCAGCGCCAATAACTGCAACGCGTTCAATCGCCATGCTTCTGCGAGGTTCTCCACCTTCATGATGCTTGCTCGCCAGTGGTGTTGTTTCGTTGAGCTAACATTACGCCTCCGACGATCAGAGCAAACGCCAGCAGGAGAGAAGGCCCGAGTTTCTCATCGAGGAGGAGCCAACCGCTCAAGATGCCGAAGGGTGGGACGAGGTAGACATAGAAGGCTGACTTTCCCGCTCCGATGGTATGGATGCCATCTGCAAACCAAACATAGGCGAGAACGGTTGAAAATACCGCGAGGAAAAGAATACCCAACCATGCCTCTTGGTTTGGGGCATCAAATCCAAGGTTGTACGTTTCATACCCGGCCCACGGGGTGAGGATCATGAAGCCTACGACCGAAGACCACACGGTCAGATGAAGAGGACCGAGTGGTGTGCGGGCATCATCTGGAATATTGGTCATAACCTTCTTCATGAGGATGGAAGAACTTGCCCAAGCAAGTGCTGACCCAGCGATGAAGGCATTTCCAATCCATCGGTCGATGGACGGGATATCGGTGTTGGGCGATGCAACAAAGAGAATCGCTACCCCTGCCAAAGCCATCAGCAGCCCGCCAAATAAGCGTCGTGTCATTGCTTCGTTGAGGAAAAAGACGGCTAGAATGGCAGTAAAAAGTGGATTAAAGGTGATCATCAGCGATGCATCTCCAGCAGCGGTGTACCCCATTCCGTACATGAAAAGGACCTGATAGAGGAAGGTTGAAAAAAATCCAATCCAGGCAATTTGACGCCACTGCATACGGGACGGCAGCACCCATTGTTTGGACCATTTGAGGTAGGCTAGAAAGAGAACGATGACGATGACATAACGAATCCATGCAGCAGTGATGGGTGGTACATCAGCAGCTACAACACGTCCCGCAGGCCAGCCTAATCCCCAGATTGCAGCTACCAAAACGAGTTTGAAGTGAAGACTTGCATGCTTCATCCAAATCGCTCCAAGCCCAACTGCAACATCCTCGATCGGGGAAGCCCGATTTCGGGAAGTCCAGCAGCAGGGGCATGGAGTTTGAGGCCTTCAATTCTGCTCACATAGAGGCCGTAGCTAGCGATATCCTTGGGCTTGTAGGGCGTTTCCAGCCCCATGCGGTCCAGCGTTTCACAGGCTTTTTGCGAGTATATTGGGAAGAGGTTGGTCGAAAAGTGCATCCACTCGGATATACGCTGAGCGTCTACATCATCCAGTGTCATCAAATGTTCAAGCAAAGCTACATCGGGATAATTCGTGGTTCGAAGTACCATTTCTACTTCGTTCACAACATCTTCCGGCCATGCGAAGGGCGCCCGGTCGGACCAGACGTCAGCAATTCGCACGTGGTCTATGGAATGCTTGGTTTCAATGGCGTAGAGCGATTCGATGTAGGCTTCGTCTTCATAGGCGTCGTTTACCAACCGGGGAAGGGCCTCATAGAAGCGTTCGCACATCGCGGCGTCCACGCCGTAGAGAGCAACTGGGATCATCACAAATCAACCCGAATGAACATCAGGCGCTTGCACCGATGCCAGAGGCAAGTTGGCGAGCAGTCAATGGCTTTTCAGCCACCCATTGTTGTTCGAACATTGCCTTGAGGTCCTCTTCGTCTTGAGCGGTTGGGAAGTGGTTGTGCATGTAGGTCTCCCACGCTGCATCATCACCCTCGAAAGCCACGCCTTCAACGGTCATGCGTTGACGCTTGAAGTGCCCAATTTCACGGTGGAAATTCTCGTGTGGAACGTAGAGCTTCGTGCTGCCTTCTGGAAGGTAGCCGTTGAGTTTCTCAACCTCGCGAACGATTTCGTCGTGGTAGTGCTGTCGAGCTTCTTCGTTGAGTGTTTCTTTGGAAACTTCGAGATCTGCTTCGAGTTTCTTTCGCTCATCCCAGCGTCCTTTGATTCCCCAAACATAGGCCCAGTGGGCAGATGAGGATTCATCGACACCGAAGAGGTCGTGTGCAGTGGAGACCCACTTGTTGATGTAGCGTTGCAGCATGTCAAGAGGGATGACGCCAGCCTTGATGATACGGCGCAATCCGTTGGAACCAGTACCAAGGTGGAAGGATTCCTCCTTGAGCATGGGGCCCATACTGGCAGCGAGTGGCTTGAAGGCTGATGTTGAGAGCATACCGAGTTGGAATTTTCCATCACGGTCCACAAACATGGTGTAGCAGAAGAAGTCCAGCCAGTGTGGCATGGGTCGGTTGAAGGCTCCCAGGAGGCGATCTCCGTCCTGTGCGTTACGCTCGAGAAGTTTTTGTGCCTCTCGTCGTCCTTGTTGGCCGAAATAGGTCATGAGGAGATAGGCCATTTGCCATCCGTGGCGTTGTTCTTCAGCCATGATTCGTGCTGCAGCATAGCGGTCGTAATCGGTTGGAGCGGTCGCCAGTAGGTGTCGTTGTTGCTCAACTGAAGCGAATTCAGTATCACCTTGAACGGTAATCATACTAACGAGGGCGTCTCTCATGCTTTGATGCGGGACTTGGAGAGAGCGTTCCCATTTGGCACGTCCCGTGTAATCACCGTACTCGATGAGGTCACCAGCACGTTCCCAGTCGAATTGAATGGAGAGGTCGAAATCTCCCATCCACTCACGCTTGTAGCCGACATTGTCTTGCCAGGCTTTGAAGTTCTCAATCCAGTCGTCCCAGGTCTTCGGTAGGTTGTCCATGTTAGGGTGTAGTCGGCGACCTGCTTATACCCTTTACGAACATGTTCGCCTGAACATGTTAGGGGCTTTGCCGACGAATCTCGTCGGTGAAGGCATGAAACACCGCTGACTCAATGCGTTGGAGTTGATTTGAAAGGGTCGACTTCGCAATGTTAAGCAAGCCCGCCAACTCCGTCAGATTGATGCGACGGGGGACGTCCCAGTATCCTTCGCGCGATGCCGCTTCAAAGACCTCACGTTGGCGTGGCGTCAAAAGTCGTGGACCCGTGCTCCTCGTCGATAGCAGTCGGTGCGGGATCTCATCGGAACGGAATCGATTGATCAGGTCTCGCATCTGTTCACGATGCCCTTCGACCGTCCACTCAACCCATCCGTCCCGTACCTCGAAGGGCGTTCGTGGAACGACGCCCAAGTCGATCAACGGGCGAAGAAAACCACCTCCACCCGCAGAGATGTCGACGTTGAAATAACCGTCTTCGAGGGGGGTCAATCTGTCAATTCCTTCATGCTGTGTGATGGTTTCGTCAAGTGGCACGTTTGCCCAACAACGAGCAGTCCCTCGCCCTTTCCCTAGGGGCATGTGTTGTTCAATTCGTAAGGTTGCCTTCGGATGAATTCGAGTCACATCACCGGCCCAATGCCCTTCTGGTAAGCGGACATCAATGCGCAGTTGTTGTGCCATGCTTCTGTCCCTCTATGCCAGCGTCCGGGGGCGAACTTCTTGGTTTTGGACCACGGTTTTTCGGCTGACGTCGATCAATTCATTGAACGTGGTCGTCGTGCTTTCGCCAAGTATGGCTCCGGGGAGATAGCCATCACAAACACCAGAGGCAGCGAATACAGCATCTTCACTCTGACAGAGGTCATGTGCTTTCCACAATCGTGTTAGGTCATCGTTGACCATCGTTTCTGCTCGTGCCTCTTCTTCATCTGAGCGGAAGACAAGACGGCCTTCAAACAGTCCACCTAGGCCACGAATCGCAGTAGCTGAAATAACGCCCTCAGGTGCAGCACCGATTCCCATGAGCATGTCATAGGGCCCCTCGCTCTTGGCTGCCCAAATAGCGCCTGAGACATCGCCGTCTCCAAGAAGGTCGAGTTGAGCACCCGTTGCACGGATTTCTTTGAACAGGTCGTGATGGCGCTCTCGGTCCAACGCGATGATGCGAACATCTTCTGCTTTGCAATCGAGAACATGCATCGCTTGTTCAATGTTGTAAGTGGCTCCACCGTCGAGAGCGACATGGTCTGCCAACAGCGGTCCGGTTGCTAATTTGTCCATGTAGCAATCGGGTGCGTGCAGCAAGGCCCCTCGTGGAGCTGCAGCGAGTACTGCGATGGAGTTTGGAGTATTGTCTGCACAATTATTGGTGCATTCCAAGGGGTCGACGGCGATGTCAATCATCGGGGCTCCTTCCTGTCCGATCATCGAACCCAATTGCTCGCCGATGTAGAGCATGGGTGCTTCGTCACGTTCTCCCTCGCCGATGGCGACACGTCCGTCAAAAGGAACGGCGTCAAAGGTACGACGCATGGCTTCAACCGCAGCATCATCAGCTGCATTTTTGTCACCCTTGCCGCGCCATGCAGCGCTTGCAATAGCGGCTTGGTCAACCGCTTCGAGGAAATGGTGCGATAGGTCCGTGGTCATGCCCATGTGCGCAGGGACTCGCGGCAATGCCATGAATCAAGCGGTTGATGAGCCTTTGAATTTCTCAACCACACAGAGATCTGTGAGCATGGCAGTGGGGTATTGTCCATCGTGATCTTTTTCCGATGATTTCACCATGTCAAAGGCACACAAGAGGCCTGCTGCAACACCAGTAAGGGCCTCCATCTCAATGCCCGTTTTGTAGTGGGCAGACACCTCAACTTGACACCAAAGATCGTTGCCCTCCCACGTCCATTCGACCTTCGTTCCTTCCAGGGGAATCGGATGGCAATGTGGGATAATACGCGGTGTATCTTTGACGGCCTGAATGGCTGCTATGGTCGAGGCTTCCATGACATTCCCTTTCTTGATGTCTCCGTCAACAATGGCTTGTTTGGTAGAGGCCTGAAGGCACAGTCTTCCCTTCGCCATCGCCCTTCGTTCGACGATTGGTTTCCCTCCGATTTCAACGATTCCTTCGATGCTTGTTTTGTTCATCCTAATCCCTCTTTCCATGTCGTTCCTAACGGTGTGACTTCTTTCTTCCAAATGGGCGCCTGGCGTTTCAGTTCATCGATGAGCCACGAACAGGCTTCAAAGGCTTCCTTGCGATGTGGACTAGCAACATGAATGGCTACGATGGGTTCTCCCGGTCCAACCGCACCCGTGCGGTGTGCCATTGCTACTCCGTGAAGACCGTAGGTCGATACCGCATCGGTTGCGAGGTCGAGCAGGACTGGGCGTAGTTGGTCATGCCACGCATCAAATTCCAGACGAAGAATTTCTGTTCCCTGATCAATTCCGCGAGTCAATCCAACAAAACTGACCACAGCTCCGCAACCTTCGGTGTTGAGTTGCTGAAGCAAGGCCTCTGGGTCGAGCACGGTTCGTGCTTCTTCAACCACGATATGCTCGGCCATGGTCCTACGACGAGAACACATCATTCAAACCTCACGCCTCCATGGCATACCATGGCCGAGGCTGCAAGCCACCACCCTCCCGTCCACATCATGGGCGCTGGCTTGTCAGGGTTGGCCGCAGCAACCTTGCTCGCGAGAGCCGGCCGTGAGGTCCACGTCCATGACATACGACAGGATTCAGGTGCTCGCTTTGACGGAGATTTCCAAGCCTTGGAAAACTGGAGCATGGATGAAGATTTTTTTGAACAACTCAATGAATGGGGCCTCGCCCCCTCGAGTTTCAAAGCCACGACCTTCGACACCGTAGACCTCATTCACCCTGACGATGTCATCACGCAAGCAAGGACATCGGGTGTGGCATACAGGATCGTCGAGCGTGGTACTTCGGATCACGCCATCGACCAAGGCTTCAAGCGACAGGCGATCGAAGCCGGGGCGACCATCCACTACGGCTCTCGAGTCAAAGAGGAAGACTGCACCATCATCGCGTGCGGCCCGAAGGGGACCTCTGCAGTAGCCTACGGAGAGATGTTCAAAACAGACCATCCCAACCATATTGCGTTTCAATTGAACGATAAATTGGCACCAGGTTCCTATTCGTACCTCATCATCATCGATGGAGTTGGCCTGATATGCACCTGCTTATGGCGCAAGCAACGAAAAAGTGAGCGCTTTCTCAATGAGACCATTGCTTGGTATGAACGACATTACCCAGACTTGAATCGTCAACCAATCAAACGCGTGGGGGGAAAGGGAGATTTTACGATCAACCAGCACTACAAACAAGACGGCCGGTATTATGTTGGCGAATCCGGTGGATTACAGGATTTCATGTGGGGCTTTGGAATGCGTATGGCGGTTTGGTCAGGCGTACTTGCAGCCCGTGACATCTTAGGCGAAGGTGATTATGAGCGCGACGTACGCCGCTATTTGATGCCATATGTGCGTACCAGTGTAGCGAATCGCTGGTTGATGAACCGTGTAGGTGACCGCATGTTCAAACGGATGTGCAAGGCGTGGATGAAGGATCAAAACAAGCGTGGAGATGGCCTGATTTGGATTGGTAAATTATTCCGTCCGACACTGTTGAAACGCCTTCTGTATCGCTTGGTGAGTCCGTTCATGCTGGTCAAAGACGACAAGGCGATGGGTCGTGGAGTACGCCGTCTTCCCTTCCGCCCAGCATTGAAGCGAGACCACTGGGAACCATCGGATGAAGCAAAGGCCATTGGAGAGCAGTGGAAACAAGTTCGTCGCCAAGGTGGCCATGTATCCTTTGCAAACGACAACGAACCTGAAGTCCAAGTGCAAGAAAAGGCAGCGATTTCTTCATAATGCCTTCCCGTGTGGGTAGAGGTATGAGCGACCTTTATGGATTGAAACTCGAACCGATGCCGAACCGTCTTGTCAATTACGGAGTGACAGACAATGGCATCGCTGTGATTGAACTAACCTCTGACTCAGCAGGAGCTCCTATTGAAGGAACCAACGACCGTTCACCCAACACCTACACTCACGGTATGATGCGTGACATCGACGAAGCAATTGTCAAGGCACGTTTCGATGACAGCGTCACCTGCATCGTCCTCACTGGAAACGGCGCATCTTTCTTCTCAGCTGGTGCATCCATTCAGATGCTCAACAGCGTCACACCTGGCTTCAAGTACAATTTCTGCCTTCACGCCAACGAGACCCTCTCTCGCCTCGAACAAACTTCAAAGCTCGTCGTCTGTGCTATCAACGGACACGCAGTCGGCGGTGGCCTTGAAATCGCAATGGCTGCTGATATTCGCATCGCACGAAAGAACTCCGGAAAAGTCGGCCTACCTGAAATCAACCTCGGCGTTCTCGCCGGGACTGGCGGTACGGCACGACTCACACGCCTCATCGGGAAGGCCAAGGCACTCGAAATGATGGTCACTGGCGAATTGATGTCCTTTGAGGACGCTCATGCTTGCAATCTCATCAATCACATTTGGGAAGGCGAAGCTGATGATTTCCGTCGTGACATCCTTGACTGGTGCAGTCAATTCACTCTGCCAAACAAGGCTGTCAAAGCAGTTGGCAACATCAAGCGGTCATGCCAAACGGGACCAGAAATTCCCTTCGAGTACCACCTTGCTCTCGAGCGAGAACTCCAAGCGGCTCTCTTCAACAGCAACGACGCCAAAGAAGGCATCGCCGCTTACGTTGAGAAGCGTGTAGCAAACTTTACTGGCGAGTGAACACAATAATCGGGTTGAAAACGATGTCTGAATTCCACGTACCGGGCGATGTGCCTGATGAATTGATTGAAACATATCTGGACAACCTTCGTGCCGCAACAGCAGGAACTGGGTCGATGAACCTCTTCGCTTGCGATCAAAAAATTGAACATTTGAATGACGACTTCTACGACGGGGGAATGTCTGTTCCACTCAGTTCCAACGATCCTGAGCACTTGTTTGAGATCGGAGCGAAGACCCACGAAGCAGGAACACTCGGCGTGCTTGCAGGCCAACTCGGTCTCGTCTCCATGTATGCAAGGGACCACCCTGAAATTCCTTATTTGGTCAAACTTAACTCCAAATCCCACATGGTCAAAACTGGACAACGAGATCCGGTCTCCCAGGCTCTTTGGGACATGGACGATGTGATGTCCCTGATTCACAACGGGATCAACGTCGTCGGTATCGGCTACACCGTTTACATCGGAAGCGAATACGAGCATGAAATGCTCACTGAAGCGGCACAATTCATTCGGCAAGCTCACGAACAAGGCATGATCTCAGTCGTGTGGATGTATCCTCGTGGAAAAGCAGTTCCTGATGAGAAAGACCCGCAACTTATCGCTGGGGCAGCAGGCGTTGCAGCCTGTCTTGGTGCGGATTTCGCCAAAGTCAACTACCCCAAGGCATGGGAAGGTATGACACAGGCAGAGTCGTTCAAAGTCGCAGTAGAGGCTGCTGGCCGAACACGAATTATCTGCTCGGGAGGAGGAACTCTGCCTCCTCGAGAGTTCCTTCAACGCCTTCACGACCAAATCAACGTCTCTGGATGCAAAGGCGCTGCTACTGGACGTAACATTCATCAAAAAGAAACTCAGGAAGCAGTCCGTATGACTGCAGCCTGCCACGCTATCATCTGTGACGGGGCATCTGTTGACGAAGCTATGTCCATCTTCGAAGGAAATTGAATCAATACGTGCCTCGTTGATGAGGTTCAGGCACAAAGGTTGCTTTTGCCCTTTTTTCTATTCGACCCTGCCGCGTAGATCCAAAAACGTCGGGGCTTCATTGAAAGGAATTTCTAACGACAGGCATCCAACAATGATTGGTTCACAATTCGAGTAGCCTCGCATCGAGGCAGGGTCCCAGGTAAGGGCTCAGAGTTTGGTCCTACCGGTGGTGAAATTGCCTTCACTATTAACGATGATCGGTGTGCCTTCGATCCACTCTGGGCAATGTTCAGAAACCCAGTTTCGAGTGGCCCACTCGCAAATGTCGTAGCCTCCAGAGAGGACCCCAGAGCGCTTGATGTATCCGACCTTGACGATGTCTTTGTCCTTGGAGAGCACGTTGCCGAGTTGTTGACTGGTTGTGCCATGACGCATGGTGCTGTTGATGTATTCCAAAATCTCAGCGGTATTACGTGGTCGGTCGCCTAAAAATTTCTTGATTTTTTCACGGATGCGTGTTGTCTTCATGTTCTTCTCCTCCTGTCATTGATGTGGTGGCTCAAGTGGTATTGTGCCGCTGGTTTACAGGAGCGAGGCCGCTGATATAATGGTTCCTCCCTCGACCAACAATTTGGTTACACTTGATGATGAAATATAGGTGTTTTTTCTACATTAGTTCCGCGAGGAGTAAGTAAATGAACACTTCTCGAGTGGAAATATAGAACCAAATGTAACTATTAAACTCTTCAAGAGTATAATTTATCAAGCATGAAAATTACGCCAAGTATGAGGTGACTGGTGATGCCGTCTGAAAGCATTCGTTCGGCAGCCCACAGAAAGATCTTGTTTTGGTTGAGTAGAGGGCCGAGTACGGTTTCCGAAATCTCAAAGCAATTTGACATGCGAATGCCCCACGCCTCGCTTGCGTGCCGACAATTACGCGCTCAGGGGTATGTTCTTCGTGACGAATCAGGGGGGCTACGAAACGCCCCAATGTACCTCAGCCAAACCGGTCTCGAACGCTTGGAAAACGATGGCTTGGAGAAATTAAAACGTCACGTGAGTGTAATTCCTGCAAATACAGACGCAGTGGTCGTCCAATCCGAATCTTCAAACGTGCTTCTTGGTTATGTCAAACCACCGTCATCTTCACTCTTTTTCATTCCAGATGCCATGAATCACCAGGGTCAAACTTCCACAGGAAATCAAGGGGGGACGTGGATTTTATTCCCAGTTGACAAAATCAAGTGGTACATGTTGGATGATTTTTCACCCACGTCAGCACCCTCAGCAACGACATCGGGGACCCTCGCTGATTTTGGGAGCACTCCTACGAAGATTGGACTAGCTCGTGGAAAGGTGCTTGAACAAGATCCGTTGACCACGCTGATCGAAGGTCAATGGTTCTCAAACACCGTCGAACCGCGAACTCCTCCTCAGTTTCTCTTCAACGGTGACCACTGTCTCGGGCAAGTATCGGGTACATCGCTGCAATACTTTCCTCCGAGTGGCATCACCGCACATTTGCCACATGAATTGGATCGCTCCCTCGTCGTCGAGGCTCTTGGGGAAGGAGCGATCTGCCTCACCGACGGGCAGGGGCGAAGGGAGCGTAAACTTCCGATACCCATTCTTCGCCAGTGGCTCGGTCTCCGTCATACAAGGATGTCTGTGAACCGCATTGAAGTCATGTACGAATCCATTCGTTCTGATTTGCTCAAGAATACTTCAAAAATTCCTCAATCCCTGAGAAAGGATATATTTTCGGATTTTGGGGATGTTCAATGGTCCGTTGACGAAGTCAATGAGGGCACCATCGACACCTATGGAATGTCTGTCAATGGCTTATCAGCGCTCATATCATACCTCATTCAAGACTCGCAGTGGCCGTGTGTGGTCGACTGGCCCTTTGAAGAACCAGATGAGGACTTCTACCAACGTCTAACTTTTCACCCAAAATGCAGATTGTTCATGACTCGTCGAGGTACTGGGCATTCAGTATCGAAAGGCTCAACCCATCTCGTGACCTCTCCAAATCTAGCAGAGGTCTATGCTCAAATTGGCTGCGATAGTTCTCTGCCGATCGTTCTCAATTCTCCGTCTTCGCCTTCACAATCCTCCTCTCCACCTCGCGAATACATGCCGAGGAATGCGACTGAATTATTGGCTCCATTGGTAGCAAATGAGGCAGCGATATTTACTTCTCCACTCCCAAAAGGAAGGCACGGTGATGCAATTTCTCACAGCCTCAATGTCTTTCCGAAGGGTGATGCCCGCATGGCCAATGAACTCGAATCCACTCATCCCTTAGCAGCGTGGATTGCATCTCCTGAAGCTGAACGTTCCCAACGATGGTTGCGCACCCATCCTGACCTTCCTGACGGATGGGCAGATTTGCTGAAGGTTGATGCTCTTGATTTGGTTGATCTTCCAGAGGCCATTGCAAAAGCTACTCATCAATGGCAGACCCTCGCTTTACGGCGACTCAAGGCGAACCTCCCACATGCGCCAAAAGTGGCTCTTTCATTTGCGCAAGCACTTGATGAATCACCCGTTGCACCATGGTATGCAACGGCCTTGGTGGCCAGTCTTCATCTTGCTGATGACACCTACAGCGACCTCTTTGACCAGGCCCTTCTTTCTTGGTTGGATACGCCTCATATGGCTGTCGAAGTCATTGAACATCTCTTTGGCTCCGCAGATGATCCGTTAACAAATACCCGTTTGGAGACGTGTCTCAAGGCCGCACGTATCCATCCTAAGTCATCATTGCTTTACCTTTGGTCTCGGGGGATCGATGCTCTCCAGCAAAACCTTCCTTGGACGACGGAACTTCAACGACAGATCATGACGTTACTGCCGCATTCATGGTGGTTGCCTTACGGGAATGAATGGATTGTGAATCAATTGAACACGGCGTCAGGAAGGGTCTGGTTGAGTCAGAATCCACTGCCCTGGCTCGCCATTATTGGTCGAACAGAAGGTGAACGATGTGGCTTTCCCGGTCATGAAGTACACCATCCGGGATGTCAATTAACAGGCGAAGATCTTCTCGGAATCCATCTGTTGCCCGACGGTCCCGGTTCAGGACCACTTCGAGACCTCTTTCAGGCAATTTATGCTCGTGACCATCAACTTCCCGTTCCCATTGTATCCTCACATGGGGACGGAGCATGGCTTGTTCAACCGATTGAAACATGGCCAATGCTTGGTGCCACGGTCATGCACCACGGTGACGAAGTCATCGGACGCGTGCTCTTCGGAAGGAGTTTCGCTTACAGAATGTCTTCAGCGTCACCGATGAAGTGATATAGAGTCGTCTTGAGCCGATGATACCGTACCTGCAACATCGGGCTGAGCTACTGTGAAACATTGCTATGACGTCTGACACCATGAGTACGGCCGCAAATCGAAGACTGGGATGACCCTTCGGGGCGTGATTCCCGGTGCAAATGCGGTAAACCATCGGTAGGTTATGGGTCCTTGGACGACGAGAGGATGACCTCAAGACAACCACCCTACCGGACAGAACGCCCCGATGCCGAGGGTCAGGCCTCCGAGGAAACGATGAACGAGGCCGTTAGGTGTCGGGGCACAGTTTTCCAAAAACCTCTTCTCAACGCTCGTATGTTGCGATGACCTCAAAGGCTGTTGGTCCCAACCGTTGTTCATGGAGGGCGCCTACCGCTTTCAGCGATGTTTGGTCGGCGGCACCTTCGACCGCTTTCATGCAGGACACCGTCTCCTACTTGGGGCGGCTGAGCATCAGGCAGCTCATCTTGAAATACATATCACGAGCGACCGAATGGCCGATGCAAAAGCGGCCAACATAGAATCATTTGAAACACGACGGGAGCACCTATTGCAGTGGATTGATCAGCACGCTCATCTGCGTGGAACAGTGTTTGAATTGAACGATATGCAAGGTCCAGCACCCAACCATCCCACTGCGGACTGTATCGTAGCCACACCCGAAACGCGTGGTCAATGTGAACACATCAATGTATTACGAACGGCCAACAACTTACCCCCCTTGCACATCATCGAGGTCGACCATCTTGCAGATCACTGCGGAGGAATCATCAGTTCTTCCCGAATACGCAATGGCAAAATTGACACAGAAGGCCATCCGTGGGTGAGTTCCTCGATGTCACAAAACGTATTGTTGATGCATCCTGGCCTTGACCAAGAACTCAAAACGCCGATGGGGACACTCTTCGAAGGTCCAGAAGATGCTCCAGACATAGCGATGTTCGCCGCATTGGAAGATCGTGCATTGGGTCAAAACATGCTCATTGCAGTTGGGGACGTCACGGTGCGAACCATGCTCGAAATGGGCATCACCCCCGACATCGCACTGATCGACGGACAAACAAAACGAGTACATCTTCCAGAACAAGAACAGGTGGACTCCGGCTCCTTTTCCCATCGCCTGCGTGCAGTGAACCCACCCGGTCAACTGACACCATCACTTCTCACGGCGCTTGAAAAAGCAGTAGATGAAGAAGAACCTTGTTTGATTGATGTTGAAGGGGAAGAAGATCTGGCCCCTCTCTATGCACATCTTCTTGCCCCCATTGGATCCATCGTTGTCTACGGCCAACCAGGACTGGGAGTCGTGGTACAATTGACGAGTATAGCAACCAAAGAACGATGTCGTCGTTTACTCGAATATTTTGAGGTGGAATGAGTGGACCATCCACTTGTTTCAATCTCCGTATGTGTGCGAAACGGAGACCATTGGATCGATGGTTGCCTCGATGCCCTCGTCTCACAGACCTATCCGAATGTGGAAATTCTCCTTGTTGATGACGGCTCAACGGACGGAGGCTCCGAACGCGTCAACCATTGGCACGACCCACATGGAGAGCGAGGCCCCCCAGTTCGTGTACACCATCAACCAGCTTTGGGTCTCTCAGCAGGTCGCCATTGGGCAGTTGAACATGCCAAAGGAACATGGGTTGCCATTACGGACATTGATGTACGTCCCGAGCATGATTGGATTACAAACCTCGTCTTGGCTTCAAGTCCAGTCGATGATGTTGAAAAAGTGGTAGCGGTTACAGGCCGTACCGTCTTTGATCGTGCAGAGGACCTCGTAAGCCGAATTCGTTCGGTTGAAATTGCCTCAAAGTATCGCTCGAGGCCCAGGAGAACGAGTTTAGCCAACGGCCCCTGCTCCATGTTTCATCGTGAGTCGCTTCGCACCATAGGTGGATTTGATCCCACCTGGTACCATGCAGAAGATATGGAAGTAAGTTTGCGCCTTTTAGAGGCTGGGGGCACCATTGTCTATGCACCAGATGCCCTGGTACGACACGTCCCGGAAAGAGGGACAACTCTCTTCCTTCACAAACGGCGTCGTGATGCGAGAGCCCACGTCCGAATTCTCCGTCATCATCCAAGAAGGAAACGAAAGGGTCCGGCCTTTGATTTTCTAGGGAGTTCAACGATGGTTCTCTTGCTCTTACCGATTTGGCTCCTCATCGCTGGTTTCAGCCTTCCCTTCGCGAGTTCATTGCTCGGGAGCGTGGCAAATACGCCAGTAATTCTTGATGAATGGAGCATTCAAGGCCTCTTCCTCTCCGCCGTCCTCTTGGTGGTACAGGAAGCAATTTTGTGGCGTGGTTCGTTGGGCGTTGTCAATCGTGTCGTCATCAACTCATCAACCAAAGGGAAACTGAGTATTATGATCGGTGTCCGCTGGTTAACGTTTCGATGGAGTATCGCACTCTGGCAAGGAACACTCTTGGGTTGTCTGGACGCTCTGCTCGGGCGTCACGGTCATCGGAATCTTTTCAGTTCCAGGCCTTGATCAATCGATGTTTTCATCACCGGGTGGAACACGGCTCGCATGGTTGAGGGCGAACCCTGTAGCGATCAGGGCAATGCTCACTGAATAAACACCGACATCAATCCAACCATCGTGCTGAAGGCCGAACCAGAAATAAAACACAAAGCCGAGCAAGAGGCACCAAGCAGCCATTGTTCGTTGTCCTCCACCAATTGTCATGTCGCCCAATGCAGTCCATGTGTCGTTGATGACGAGGCCTCGGAACCATGCTGAGAGGTTACCGGATTCGTTGATAGGTTTGAATCCGAAGAAGATCAATGCAAGGCAGAATGCCATGAAAATTGAGTCTCCAAGAATCTCAAAGTGAAATCCATCTTTTGCTTCACCAAATGCTGCATTCGTTGCCTCAAAGGTCAACAAGCCTCCCCAGGAGATATGTTGGGTAGGATGGGCCATGCTCATCGTGTTGAGAACAGCCAACAGGAGTCCCCAAGCACCGAGGATGATGAACCAGTTGGAGTAGAATGGAACCGTTCCGTTACCGGAGGTTTTAGACGAATCAACGCTTACCTTGTCGTCGCTCATGTTCCTGCGGACTGACGAGGTGCATTTAAGCACACCGAACCAGAACGAGAGGCGATTCAACCATCACCACGCTTCAAAGCGAGGTTTGGTGATGGTAGGCTGCTCTGAAAACAAGTGCCATTTCCTCCTCGGCAGCTTTCATGATTTCAGGGGCATCGATATTTCCAGGAATGCAGGAGTTAATTTCCTTGGAGCGGCCATAACGACCCTTGCTGATGGTTCGAGCAGTCACCAATCCGAGCATATCAAGATTTGAAATAAGACCTGAGATACGACGCTGAGTGAGTGGATTTTGTCGAATGTGTTTGCAGGCTTGACGATAAATGTCGTAAACTTGACCGGTTTGGACATTCTTGAGTCCATTTTGTTCATTGAGTAGCACGGCAGCCAAGACCAATTTCTGTTGGCTTGGCAGGGTTGAGATCACAGGTGTCATTTGGTCGGCTTCGATTTGACTCTGGGCCCCCCTGACATGGTTTTGATTCACCGAATGTTCTCCTTGCTTCTCCGCTCTTTCTGCTGAGATTCTCAAAAGGTCCAATGCACATCGTGCATCTCCATGCTCCTGAGCGGCGAGTGCTGCGCAAAGTTCGATGACACCCGGTCCGATGACGCCTTCGTTCAACCCCTCGAGGGCGCGCTGCCGGAGAATATCCTGAAGTTGCTCAGCATCATATGGCTTGAACAAAACGTCCAATTGGCCAAGTCTTGAACGGACTCTTGGGTCAAGGAAATCCGTGAATTTTAGGTCGTTGGAAATTCCAATAACACAAGCACGGGCCTTTTTGAGTGAGGAGTTGAGGCTGGTCAAATTGTACAAGAGGTCATCTCCAACTTTGCGGACCAGGTGATCAATTTCATCCAGGACGATGACAAAAACACCACCGCGCTGGTCCATTCGGCGAATCAGTTCGTTGAAGACACGATCCGTTGGCCATCCAGTGAAGGGGATCTCATCCTGTTCGTAGGATTCCAGAAGCGAATTTCCAATGTGGCTGAGAACTCGATATTGTGTGTCAATCTGGCGACAGTTCACCATGATGGATTCAACCTGACTCCCCATGGATTCCCCCTTGGCTTTCAGGTGGTGACAAACATAGGCCGTGACCGCCGTTTTACCAGCACCAGTTACGCCGTAGAGTGTCATGTTTGAGGGGATATGTCCTTTCAGTGCCTCCCAGAGGTTGTAGGAAATGGTATCGATCTCTTCGTTGCGGTGAGGGAGTTGACTTGGTCGGTAATTATGACGAAGATTTTCTTTGTTTTTGAAGAGCGTTTTCTGCGAAATGAATTTGTCGAAGATGTTGTCCTTCATTCAAATTCACCCCGCTTTTATACCTAATAGCAAAGGGTCCATTTCGGACCGAACGCCATATGTCCCTTGAGTCCGAGTCCCCCTTATATGCCTGTCCACTCCTTCCATTGGATGACATGAATTTGAGAACAAGGAACGGCTCATATGCAGATATAAAGAGAGCAGGTGAAAAAGAAAAAAAGAACAATTCAAGGCCATGAGAATTGGTCGAAGGAATTCTTGATGGTCCAACCATCTGTCTTCCACACGATGGAGTCACCGTCTGAAAGTTGGGTAACGTGGGCGGGGAGTTCAGGAACCTCCTTGGTCAATGTGGTTTCGAATTTCGTGTCTTCATCGATGAAGGTATGGGTAATAGCCAATGGCGTCGAGCACCGCAAAGCCAACGCTTCCACATCTTTTGGCTTGTGATGATGTGTCGAGGGGACCCAATCTGGAAAACCCATCTCAAGAACAGCGATTGACGATCGCTCAATCGCCTCGTGAAGTGCATCACATGGCCCCGAATCTCCGCTGTGAACAAAGTTCGCACCGCTTTGATGCTCAAATCGATAGCCATGAGGGTCCACGGCATCTTCGTGATGAACCTCAAAGCGTTCCCATGTCCAACCGTCGTCGGTTGTTCCAACATCCCGTTCGTCCCACACAACCGTCTCAAGAATGCTCTCCAAGGAACCAGGGAAGGCGAGTTGGCACAATTGAGTTAGACGCTCTTTCACAATGGGTGAACCAACAACACGGAGTGGCTGTAACTGCTCTCGGTCGGAAATGTATTTGCGCTCGAGCAAGAGGAACGGAAATCCAAAGACGTGGTCGCCGTGTACGTGAGTGACAAAGACGGTTCGGAGGTGAGCGGGCGAATAACCGATTCTTCGCATGCCGATCAGTGCAGTTGGGGGTGCGTCGATGATGTGTTGCTCGTCAAACATCGCAAACGAATGATGTCTGCCGTGAGGAAGGAAAGCATTTCCAGTCCCCAGCATCACGATGCGATGGTCCATTGAGGTGGCTAACACGCCCTCCTTCTTCTTCTCATCGGTGTTTCTTAGTTGACCGATGTTGCATCCTTGGAAAGATGTGAATTCATACCAATGATGATAAAGCAACCTTAGGTGGGAAAACCATCGCCACTATGTGGTTGAGGTGAAGGTATGGCTGATGGTTGGTCTGCAAAAAATCCCTACATGAGTAAAATTACTGAGAATTTCGTTCTCAACGGTGAAGGGTCGCGAAAAGAAACCCGTCACATCGTCTTCGAACTTGGAGACTCAGGCTTGGACTACAAAGTCGGCGATGCGCTTGGTGTGGTCGCTGAAAATCCCCCTCACATCGTTGACGAATTGATTGCACTCCAAGGCTGGAATCCAGAGGCAGAGGTCACGACCCACAAAGGAGAACGCACCCTCCGTGAGGCATTGAAAAAGGATTTTGAAGTACACCTCGCCAACAAAAAATTCGTCCAATCGCTCACAGAAAAGGTGATTTCAAGCGGCATGAAGATCTCCATGAACATCGTATCCCGGTCCCGCAACAACGAGACCTGGGAAGCAACTGAAGACGCAACAACGCTACTTCGCCCCTCTGTTCCTTCCGATGACCCCGCCTCTCAAATCGAAGCCATCGTTGCTGACGCCAAAGCCATCGAAAACTACCTATGGACTCGGGATTATATCGACATCATGCGTGAATTTGAGGTAAAATACCCACATGAAGAATTCCTTGAACTCGCTGACCGCCTCAAACCCCGTCTCTACTCCATCGCATCTTCTCATGATGCCCACCCTGGCTTCGTGGAATTGACTGTTGGAATTGTTCGATTTGAGTACAACGGGCGAGCCCGTGGCGGGCTTTGCACCCAATTCATGGCCGATGAAATTGACACTTCAGGAGCTCCAATCGGTGTCTTTATGTCACCGACCAAGTCCTTTATCCTTCCAGAAGACAAAGAAACCGATATCATCATGGTTGGTCCAGGAACAGGAATAGCTCCTTTCCGAGCCTTCATGGAGCAGCGAGTTCACGATGGTGGTACAGGTAAGAATTGGCTCTTCTTTGGAGATCAATCAGAGAAAACTGAATTCTATTACAAGGATGAAATCGAACAGTGGATCGATGAAGGTCACATGTACAGATTTACAACTGCATGGTCACGCGACCAAGAAGAGAAAATCTACGTTCAACACCGCCTGAAAGAACACGGCGCAGAAGTGTGGGAATGGTTTGAGCGCGGTGCTTACTTCTACATCTGTGGCGACAAGCAATACATGGCGAAGGACGTTCACAAAGCCCTCATTGACATCGCCGTTGAACACGGTGGCATGTCACTTGACGATGCTACTCATTTCATCGAAAAGACGATGATGAAGGAACAAAAGCGCTACCTTCGAGACGTCTACTGATCTTCACTCCGACGGGAGTGGAATGCTGACTACTGGGACTGCTGAGGCTCGTGCCAAATCTTCCATTCGCTTGGTCCAAACCGAATCAGGTCCTGGGAATGCCAACATGTGCGTCGCATGCTTGAGCATGCGTTTTCCAAGGTCAGCAATTGCTTCTGGACGACCTGAATCGACTCCGTCTGATGAACGCGGACCCGCCCACGCCTCAGTAAAAACCGCAATGGGAATGTTGTTGTTATCAGCCCAGCGCTCGGCTAGAAAATCAACCCCGCTCGCACCGCCCAGTATGATGACATCTGGATAACCCTGGTACTTCACCCACTGTTCAATTTCGGTTTCAAGGAAGGAGTAATCATAAAATTTAGAATTTCCACAAATGACCAAATTGATGATTCGCCCATCGTTATTCAGGTCCTTTCCTGCTAGTTTCCGCAACACACTGCTGCCGGTTGCCTCTGCTCCGCTCATGTTATACCATAGGCGTAGGGGGTTATCAAATCTCGGCATTATTTTTCATTTCTAAGTCAATTTCTACCAATCTGCAATCAAATTTCTTCCGTTTTTCGGTTAATTCCTCTGCTCAGATCGAGGTAAATCGTAAGAATGATTGGCCCGTCATGAAGACGTGAAAGATTCCTCGGATGCAAGCGTTCCTGCAGCACCTCGCCTTCCACCAGTTGGTGGATGGCCTCGAGCGATTGTACTTCGCATCCTGGCATTGGCGCTCGCTGGCTATGCCGTATCAAATAACCAAGATGGATTGGGGGCAATTATCGTTCTCTTCGTACTGGTAGTCCCCTTTGAACGGCTCTTCCCACGTCACGACCATCAGGGGTTTCGCCGTCCGCATCTCGAACTTGATGTAGGCTATGCATTTGCCTCGCCTGTCCTTCAGAGCGTTGGTTTGGTAGCGGCCGTTCTCGTTGGTGTTCTGAGTTTAGCTTGGATTCCCGGATTGTTGCTTCGCCCCTACGTTCAGTCAATACCTGAACCATATCTGCTCATCGTGGGTGTGATGTTGTTTGACTTGATGGGCTATTGGACTCACCGTTTCTACCATGAGGTACCTCAACTTTGGCGTTTTCATGCCATCCACCATTCACCAGAAGACATGGATTGGGCCAGCGGTTTTCGCGCCCATCCTTTTGATGGTACGCTGATCGCTCCAGCGTTTTTCTTTCTTATCGCAGCCGGTTTCTCCGCAGAAACTTCAGGGTTGATTGCCATTGCCCAAATCTTACTCGGGCTGTTCCTCCACGCAAATGTCCGTCTTTGGTTACGTCCGCTATCGAAGATCATCATGACACCCGAATTTCATCACTGGCATCACTCCAATGAGGAGGATGCCATATGGTGCAATTATTCGACCTTCTTGCCCCTGTGGGATTTGATCTTTGGAACATATTACATGCCCAGCGACAAACGCCCAACCGTATACGGAATTGATGAACACATTCCAATGACCATGATGGAGCAATTGCAATACCCGCTGACCGGTATCGGTAACCCACTGCGCATCATTCGTCATCCATGGCGCTCATTCAAGAGGATGCTTGTGACTTTACGAGGCATCTTGGGCATGATGAGGCGCTCCATGTTTCGTCCTCGGGGTCAGCCTTTTGTCCGTGCAGTCGCTTATGTTCAGGGAGATGACGAATCCGTGGTTGAAACCCCACCTTGAATCGCTTCTTCCACGTGAAATATCACCGCTTTGCTCATAGATTGCTTCGGTTGCCGTGGTTCTATGGGCTTCAAGCGTGTTCTCATTGCAAACCGAGGCGAAATTGCGCTCCGCATCCTCCGCACCTTGCGCGATATGGGCATTGAGGCAGCGATTATTCACGGTCGAGAAGACCGCCTCTCGCTTCCTGTTCGCATGGCAGATATTGCTTATCCGAATTACCGAACCAACCCCTTAGACTCCTATCTCGACATTGAATCAGTGGTACAGGCTGCAAAAGAATTGGAATGCGACGCAGTACATCCAGGTTACGGTTTCTTAGCCGAAAACGCCGCATTCGTAGCTCGCCTTGAGGAGGAAGGAATTACCTTCATCGGTCCAGCATCGGGTGTCATCACGTTGCTCGGCGATAAGATCGAGGCCCGAGCAGCGATGGAAGCGGCCGGACTTCCAACCGCGAAAGGCTCTTCAGAACCTATTTCCAGTGCTGATGTCGCAAGTGAACTCGCTGATGAAATCGGTTACCCCGTCATCATCAAGGCAGCAGCTGGCGGTGGTGGCATAGGCATGCAGATTGTCGAGAAGGCCGATGAATTTGAAGGCGCTCTCAAACTGTGTCAATCACGAGCACGGTCGGCCTTCGGTGACGAACGGGTCTTTGTTGAGAAATACATCCAAGGAGCTCAGCACGTCGAGTTCCAGGTTCTTGCCGATGGTAAGAAGGCGATACATTTCGGTGAACGCTTTTGCTCCATCCAACGCCGACATCAGAAGTTGGTTGAAGAGGGTCCATGGTTGGATGATGCCAAGCGAGCAGAAATCGGAGACCTCGTGTGCCGCGGAGCTGAATCCGTTGGCTACAAGGGCCTTGCAACCTTTGAATTCCTTCGCGATGCACACGGTGACTTTTACTTCCTCGAAGTCAATCCGCGCGTCCAAGTTGAACACACCGTTACCGAATTGATTACCGGCCATAATCTGGTTGAACTCGGAATTCGGGTGGCACAAGGAGAAGCACTGCCACTTTCCCAAGAGGACATCACGTGGCGAGGTCACTCAATTCAATGCAGATTGAATGCAGAAGATCCACGTGAATTCGTGCCCAGTCCTGGTCGTTTGTGGGAGTGCCATTTCCCGAGTGGCTTCGGTGTCCGATGTGACACACACGCTCACCCCGGATACGAAATGCCAGGTTGCTTTGACTCCCTGCTTGCAAAATTACTCGTTTGGGGGCGTGATCGTGAAGACGCTATCGCTCGAATGAAGACGGCACTTGATGAAACCATCATCACGGGTGTTGAACATCTCATTCCGCTGCACCGCAGGATTATGGATGAGAAGGATTTCAACAGCGGTGACATCACGATTCAGTATATCGACATGCATCAAGAACTTCTTGGATGATTTTGGAGGTGGTTTGTTATGAGTGTTCTTATTGTCGGAAGTATCGCTTACGACTCGGTGGAATCTCCCGCCGGCTCCGTGACCAATGCTTTGGGTGGCTCTGCCACCTACAGCGGTTTGTCGTGTCAATTCATTCAGCGTCTCCACGATGGTCCAAATGCCAGCCTCGTGGGCGTCGTAGGTTCTGATTTCACCTCAGCAGACCGTGAGGTTTTGTCTCAATCAGGTCTTGAACTCAGTGGACTTGAGGTGGCTGAAGGTGAAACCTTTCGATGGGAAGGCGCCTATCACGGGGCGATGGCTGAAGCGGAAACACGTGCGACCTACCTCAACGTGTTCGAACATTTTGAGCCACGAGTTCCCGACCATGCAAAGCAGCCAACGATTTTGTTCTGCGCAAACCTTCACCCGGTCATTCAACGAAACGTGATGGAGCAAACATCGCCCCTTCGCTTCACGATGCTCGATTCGATGAATCTCTGGATCGACATCGCTCGTGTTGAATTGCTCGAGGTGATGACGGCTGCAGATTTGGTCATCATCAATGACGGTGAGGCACGCATGCTCTCTCAAGAAGACAATCTCGTTCGTGCCATGCATGACCTTGCGGAGCAGACGGAGACGACCACGCTGATCGTCAAGCGAGGTGAGCACGGCGTGCTTGCCCTGCATCGTGGTGAATTGCTCGCACTCCCGGCCTACCCTACTGGCAACCTCGTTGACCCCACAGGTTGTGGTGATACCTTTGCAGGGGCACTGGCCTCACATCTTTCCCAACGTACTCATGCTTTGGAAATGGCCGAATTGCGCGACGGTTTGATGATGGCTACAGTGATGGCGAGTTTCACCCTTGAAGCCTTTGGAACTGATGCCCTACGAGCCTTAGAGGTCCAAGAATTCGATAGTCGTTATGCGGCCTATCGTGCGATGCTCGGACTTTGAATCAACGGTCATCCAAGCGGCGAACATGAACGGTCTCATCTTCTGATGTCGTAGGGGTTAAATCGCCAAATGAAAGTGCATCAAGGCTTTCTTGAAGTTCACTCGTGAGTTCCTCGGCTGCAGCCAATATGGCGCGTCCACGTGCTGCAATACGGTCCGCAGCCTCCCGTTCTAACAAACCGCCATTCTCGACCGACAGGCGGTCTAAGATTTCCTCGTTGGGGGGTGTATTGCTCTCGGTTTGCTCACGAAGTGCAGATGAGGTTTCACTTGTACCGAAGGGTGAGGGGCGAGCCGGGCCAATCGTGTTGCCGAGCAGGGTGGCGGATACATCTCTGATCCTTCTCAAGAACCCTCTGCCCTGAGGTGGCCGAGAGGTAAACCCTGTCACGCGTCGAGGTGTGAATGGCGTATCCTCCATTCTTCGTGGTTCCCTGGGTTTGAGAACTTGGGGGGTTTGAGGTAGGGGATCTGGGAGTTCTTCAGGCTCGATGATGGCCTCAAGAAGTTCAGCATCCAACATGAGGTCCTCACCATTGTCTTCAGGCTCCTCAACCGCTTGTTGATGGGAGGGAATGTGAACTTCCGACCGACCCCAAAACGAGGGCAGTGGCTGAGGTGTATCCGCCGTCGTAGGTATGCCTGCTCCTTGATGCATCGGTGGAGCAACAGCATGGACGGGGAGGAGAATTGGGTGGGAGATGGGCCCTGGGCGATGGTCAGGGCTGTATGTTGCCGTCTCAGCCTGACTTTGTTGACCGTGATAAGTGGTGAGAAAACTGGGCAAAAGCGTGGGAACTGGAGGGATGGACTGGTCGGTTGGCAACCAATCCATCTCATCTTCAATCAGAGGGGCATCAGAAACATCGCTTGATTCTGGGAGGAGTAAACGGTCAATGGACGCAGGTTGGTGGATGATCACGGGCAACTCAGGGGCAGGTAAGATCTCTGAATCGTTCCAGCCTCCATAACTCGCCGCAAGAATGGCTTCGTAATTGGTCCTCGCCTCCTCAACCGACTTCCCTTTCAACACTTTGTTAACCATAAACCCAAGTCGGTGCAGGGTCGCCTCATTTCCAAATAGAACGTGTGAATCACCGGATGATGCATGAACCGTAAAGGTCGGTTGCTTTGTGAGGAAGCGAGCCAAGATGAACAAAGCTCCCAATCCAATGAAGGCGAGGCGGTAAAGCGGGGGATCCATCAAGCGGTATCCAATCCAAATAAATGCGCCACCAAGAACGACCAGCCAAGCAGGGACCAAGTGCGTTGAGTGGTGTTGGACAGTGTCGATGGCACCCAGTCGCACGTCAATGCCCGTGGTACGACGGCCTCGGATGCTTAGCATGCGCTCATCCAGATGAATGTTCACCCGTTCCGATGATTCTGCCAACCGAAGCGACGGAAACACTTCCGTGTCCACCCCACTCGTTGGTACAGAATGCTGCCCAATTTCGTGCATCCCGTTCCTCGGTCCATTGGTGAGAGGTTAAGAAACCACCGCAAAACTTCCACCTCTTGAGGCAAGATAGTTCCTTGATGGAGAAACGCCGAGAGCCAATCAATCTTGACGTTCTGCTCGTGCAGAGCCCATGATTCGAGGTCTTGAATCAAGTTGGGCTATGAGGACAGAGGGTGGATCAGTAGTACGAATGAAGAGAGGGCTCTCCCACTTCACGGTCACCTGCTCTCCTTCAGCATGGTCCACTCGGCCGACAACAAATTGCAAGTCAACGCTAGCGTGGACGACATCTCCCTTGGCAAGGACTCGCTTTTGAAAAGGCGAAGTTTTCAGATGGACCAACGAAGTACTGTGCTGTTCAATCGCAAGCGGTGGCGTGATTCCAGTTTGCTTGTCTTCAACGGCAGGATGGACGATGATGCTGCTTCCTGTTAGGTGCTCTTCCTTCGCGTTCCGAAGAGCGAGGCCGACTCGATCACCCGCAGAGGCAACGGGCACGTCATCATCCATGACCTGCAGTGATTTTGCAGTGCCAGGTCCACGGGCTGGGAGCAACATCAATTCGTCGTGGACGTTAACGCTGCCTGCTTGGACGTATCCAATCGCCACCAGGCCGATACCTTTGACGTTGAAATGTTGGTCAACGGGGAGTACGAGTGGTGCTTGGGTATTGGCGAGAAGTTCCGGCTCTTTCTCGTCCATCAACCTGTAGAGGCACTCACGCAGGTGAACGCCATCATTGGTTTCAAAGGTCCAATCCTTCAAGCCTGCTTGCTTGAATAACATTGCCGCTTGGTCTTCATCAACCCATTCGCCTTGTGGTGGATTGAGGACAGCAAGCCCGTTTTCGATACCTGCACTGGCAAAGGCGACCAAAACCTCACCGAGGGTTGCATCGATGGCGGTGACTTCGATTACGCCGACGCGAGCGGTTGAAAGGGCGTTGAGAAAGGGGGGCAATCGCTCAGGATATTTTGCAGGGCGTATCAGAGAGAGGATGCGCGCGCCGTCTTGCCCTGCTTCTTTGTGAACGTAGGTGTGAACGTCTCGTTGATCAGCTGCTTTTGCAATGCTTTTTGCGAGGTCATCGGAGCCGATGATGGCGATGTTGAGTACGACCATATCTGCACCCAACGGTCAGGGCTTCATGAAGGATAGGGTATTCATTCCTTACGCTTGGCCTTCTGTGCCAGCATGTTTTCACGGATCGCCTCTGCCTTTTCCCACTCTTCTTGTTCGCCATCAGTATTCGGTGAAAATTGAGGCACGGGTATCGGGCGCATCATGGAGTCGATGGCAACAAAAAAGAAGTAACCTTCGCAAATAATTTTCTTTTCCCACGTTGCTTTGCTCATGGTATATGCCGTGACTTTGGTGCAGGCAGTGTGGCTGCTGGTGTAGACTACTTGGCCAGTTACTTCCAACAGATCACCCTGGCGAGCGGGCGCGATGAAAGTAAGCGTGTCGATGGAAATCGTGACGAATTCACGATGGGCAAACTTAGCACATGCGATGCCTCCAGCCTTGTCCATTAATGAAAGAAGGCGACCGCCGAAGAGCGTATTGTAGGCGTTGGTGTCCTGTGGAAAGACCTCTTCGATTAGCGTTACGGGCTCGGTTGAGTAGGGGTCCATGGTCTGTCCACAGCCTTCTCCCTCATAATTCATCGTCAACAATCAAGCCCCTTGACGCACAATTCCGCCGTAACCACAAAGCGACGAGATTTTAGGGGGTGCACCCCTCCCTACCTCGTAGGTGACACCATGCAAACCAAATCACCCCGAAAAAGCACGCCATTATTTCTTGTATTTCTGATGCTACTCGCACCTTTTGCAGCAGCCAATGTGACGAATTTTGCCAATGGAAACGAAGAAGCAGAAATCGTCATCCGTGACGGAAATCCCCTTGTGAATATCGATGACGGAGCCATCAATCTCCCCGACGGAGAAACGGTGACGGGCGCCACGATGACCATTTCGACCTCGATGGTTGAGCATGCTGCTCAATCCCGTATAGATTTGGAGAATGGAGCTCAAGAAGGAAAGAACGTATGGGATCCTGCCGACAACAATCAGCTAACGCAATTTAGCGATATCTCATTATTCCAAATAGAAGTTGATAACACACCCACACCTGTTTCGCTCAAGGCTGAAGGCTTCCTCACTGACTTTGAGGGAACGGGTGCAAACTTCAATGACCGGACCGACCCCAACGACATGCCGCTCTCTGGCGCCGGTTGGGAACATGGCCGCTTGAGTGCTAGCGATACACCTGCAGGATGTGCTTCTGGCGACGAATGCTGGGGAACGAATCTGGTTGATAACAACTATACCGACGATAACGGTGTTGCTGAATTCAAAGTATCATTGCATTCCGCAGAACTCTTTGTCGACCCCCTCCTAAAATCAAAGACGGTGACCTTTGATTCCTGGCACAATCTTGAAACAGCCGTAGGGACGCAAAGCAACACGCTTCGCTTTTTGGACTGCGCATATGTTGAAATCCGCTCGTCTCCCAATCCTGGCTTCCCACCGGACAACAGTGGCTTCTCTCACATCAGCTTTGACACAAGTGCGAGCACTGGTATTCAATACGGAAGCAATTATGCTCAAGGTGCTGGAGGAAGTCAGAACGGCAAAATCCGGTCTGGCTGCACCGGTCTGCAAAACGGGTCCGATTGGGAATACGGGCTTGCTGGACAATCCACAAGTTCATCCAATCCAAGCGGTTGGATGTCGCTGGGTATTGATCTCAACGACTACATCGACGAGTATGTACAACTACGCTTCGTGATGCACCATACCGCAAGCACTCTTCCCAACGTCGATGATAATATGTCGGGGTGGTATATTGACAACTTCCTCCTAGGAGACCTCCTACCTCAAAACGGAAGCATGATCGTTCGCGGCATGACCCCTTCGGTCATGGGTGGCGAAAACCATCCAAACGGTTACGGCCTCCTTTCACTCGAGGCAGAAACATCCTCAAGTGCCACCTTGACCGTAGACGTTCTCGACACCACAAATAACATCATTGTTGATAAGAACGGGAACCTGATGGAAGGTCTCAGCGGTGACATCATTGAACTGTGGGACATTGATTCTCAACTCAATCGCGCCGTCAATCTACGGTTTAATTTCAATTCAGGTCCAGATCGCCTTTCGACTCCAATTCTGCACGGTTTCAGCATCGGGACCCGCGTCGGTACAGGTTTCAATTTCACGTCCATCGGGCCGTCGGCTATCGATGATGGTGTGTGGCAAACCACTGGTGGCGGCGAGCCGATGATGTATACTCCGGAACTTGTGAAACATCAATTTTCACCATCTCTTAAACGCAGTAAATTCAGCCAGCCGATAACCTCCATCACACCCTACATCCAAGATGCTTGCACGGAGGCACCCGGCATAGAGATCAATCCAACTGGAAGTATCAACTCAATCCCACTCGACGACGGCGTGAAGACGAACTTCGCAGCCCCCCTCTTTGGTTTCAGCGCAATATTGTCCTACCAAGGTGCCTGTGACGTCGGAGGAATGTGGTTTGATCTCGAATTTGGACATCATGCAGATGATTTACGAATTGACATCGCCAATGATGGTGATGTCGACTACGGCTTCACAGAGCCTGCTTTCGGCATGTTCGGCCGCCAAACTCAATTTATTTCAAGTACGGTTGACAACATCAACTACGGTAGCGACCACGCATCCATGACCTTGGGTGTTAACGGAGCTGCACAAGGTGCGTTCTTCCTCCTACCAGCAGGTGCTGAGGTATCAAGCGCAGAATTGAGTTTTGACCAAGTCAGCATCCGCTCCAACAGCGATGATTCGGAAGGATTCGAACTGTCGCTCATGGCCGGTTCCCAATCTCAGGATTTAGGAGACATGCCAAACGCAACCCAAATCCTTCCTGAGATGTTGAGTCCGTCGATGCCTCTGAAGGACTCCTTGAACAATTTGTTGACCAATCCTTCAGTGCCTGGCACTCATCAAGACGAATTTGGACGCTACTGGGTGATGTTCCGACTGGGCGTTGATTCCCCCAATGCTTCTTCTGGAACGAGCCTGAAAGTCGTTGACCTCGACATCGTTTACAATTATTCAACGACCTTGAACTCCAACGACGGTCTCGATATTGAATTGAATCAGGGTGTCGCTTTGTGGACCGGTGGCGCAACGGCTACCGTCCCCATTGCCGTTCATACATCCAGCGGCGGCAGCGTGAAATTCTCTGACTTGTCAGTGACCTCCAGCACGGGGTACACCAATACCATCTCCCTTACAAATAACCCAGTAGGCCTCTATCCGAGCGGAGATATTTACGAAGTAGTGACCACTCACGTTGTGGATACGGTTACTGGAACGAGTCTCTCTGAAGCCTGGCTGACCTTTGAAACACCAACTGACTACATCAAACTCGCTTATTCAGACTTCAATGCCTTCAGCGAGGCGAGCGATGTCAATAATTACGTCACGCTCGAGGCAACCTCATCGGCTAGCGACATCACCAATGGAAAGCAGGTCACTTGGCATTTCCGAGTCAACCCCGCATGGGACGACACCGAAGCAGTTCGTCTCTATGCTGGATTGACGACTACCAATAACGTCAACGGATTGCCGGATGCTGTATTGCTCGATCCTGCCGTAGGAAATGCGGTTGAAAACGATGCAGGCATTACCATGTTCACGCTTCAAAACAGCATCGGTATCACCCAATCATTGACAGGGGCAGAATCAGGACAAGACATCAATCTCGTCGGGCAAATCCGCCTCGAGGATTTGAATCAAGCACCCGACCCATCATCCTACTTCATGGTCCTCGAAATCAAGCACGTCAACACCACTGACGGCAACATCACCATCGAATGGGAAGAAGTAGCCAATCGTTCAGGTGTGATCGGCGGCGATTTCAACTGGAACATCGATCTTGGAAGCGCTGCAGGAAGCGAAACCTACCGTTTCGCAGTGCGAGGTTATGAGGGCGGCGATTTGCTTTGCCCACCTGCCGAATACAATCCCGATGAGACCTGCGGCATTCCCTTTGATATCTCAATTGATACCTATGAGCCCAATCTCCTTGACATACAGGTATTGAGCCCCGGTACTGATGCAAACGTCGAAGAAAACTGGAGAACCTTGGTGGACGACACGTGGGTTGTTCCTCAGCAAAGCCAGAAGATTCGCATGTCCAGTCAGGACCTTCCTAGCCCACCTGCAAGCCTGGACTTGCACATTTGGGTTGAGCACGATCACGACGCTAACGACGACGGACAACCCGATGCTGACGAATACATCACCGTCACCATGAACGGTGATGGAGCAGCTCCAACTGCCAACTACACCGGGGAATACAACGACGTAGCGAACGAAGGACTTGAAGGCAAAGTTTCAATGTGGATTGAGGGCTTTGATCTAGCAGGTAACCCCATTGACGGTGGCTCCTCTGGATTCGATGACGACCGCATCACCTACGTCTCCATGACCTCAAAGACACCGGTGATTCGAAATTTCTTCATTGAAGATTCGCAGGGCAACGGCTTCCTGAACTCGAATGCCAACCAGTGGGACGGCACCTGGAACCAAACCATGTACGCTGGAAATACCTACCACCTCATCATGGAAGCCAGTGACGATAACGGATGGCGTGACGTAGATTTCTTCCAGTTGAATCTCGACAAAACATCAGATGACATGGTCATCTATTACTTCCCTCGAAATGGAACGGCATGGACCAACAGCCCGCACATCGAAATTGTGGATGATGGGACAACCTCACCCTCCATGCTCAACATGGATGGATTTGCGCTCATCGACCCGTTTGAATCAGATTTCATCCTCAACATCCCTATCCGCATCAATTGGGGGATTGTTGGCATGGACGGTAAGGACCTCGAACCTCGTTTGCAAATGCAAGATCTTGACAATCCACTGTACACCATGCTCTCGGGTGTGCCGGGCCGATACATCCAAATTTGGCGATATTATGACGGCATTCAACTTGATTTGCGAACGGATGAAGTCAACAATCTGATGGTCACTCCAACCTTTGAGGATATGAGTGAACCAACGACACAAGATATCCGTCAAGGATTTGTCTTTGCAGGTGACACCATTCGCTTTAACGGGCAATATGCATTCAGAGAAGGGATTTACAACAGCGTTTACATCAACCCTGAAGTTGAACTCACGATGGAAATCATCCGCAAAGATGCTACGGAAGATTTCGCTAAGGGCTACATCTCGACACCAGGAGAGACCATCACGCACACCTTTACGGGCGGTGTCTTTGACTTCAACATCACAGCCCCGGTCTTCACCAACGAGTATGAATACGAATTCAAACTGATCAACCTACCAGATGGGGCAGAAGACTTCACCTCTGCTTTCTGTGCTACCTCGACGTCCTTTGGATGTGAATCGTTCACCCTCAAGGTCGACCGTACGCCACCCGAAGTTGTCTCCAATACATGGCTCGCCCAAAAGGGTGCATTGGACGCCAGTGCTCCTGATCGCATCATCAGCAATGTCCTCTCGACTGCAGTGTACCATTGCGTGGACATGCAGGTCCAAATCAAAGAGCAAGAAGCCATGTTCCCCGGTGACCTGCAGGTCAATTGGATGTTCTACCAAGACAATATCAACGATATCAAATGGAATGAATATGTCAAGTACTTCGATGCAGAACCAGGATCACAGACGCTTTCCTTGAGTACCATGAGCGGTGGCTACCTTGCCACAGCAGAGTGCGTTGACCTCTGGCCAATCACCAATGACATCTACGAACCTGAAGGTGATTGGGACGACATTGAACTCATCTTCTGGGTCTCTGGTGCGGATTCTGCGGGATCAACCGTCCGTTTGGGCGGTGGACCTCAAGAGGACGGCTCAGTACTTCCTATCTTCTCAGGCCAACCCCAATACAAGTCGGAGTACACCTTCATCCGTGAAGAAGCAAAATTCGAAATTCAAGATGTCTTGATCGATTCAGAACCACGAGTCGGAGAGAGCATGGATTTGCGCATCAAGGTCAAGAACACCGGAAGTATGGCTGGCACTGCCGACTTGGTCATTAAATCCGTCACCGACGGTGGGACGCCGGTTGTTGAACTCGTCGTTCAATCAGATGAATTAGGGATTGCAGAAACGAGCGATTGGATAGAAGTCACCCTCGAACCTTTCGGTGCTCAAACAACTGGGATGTACTACGTCATCACTCTCAACGGTTCGAGTACTCCTCTCTATGATGGTTCAGTGGAAGGAGATGCATTCAACGTCCAGGTAGCACTCGAGGAAGATAGTTCTTCGATGCTCCTCATCGTTGTTCTCTTGGTCGCTGTCATCGGCATTCTAGGGACACTGGTTTTCGTCTTCGCACGTCGTGGAGCAGGTGGAGGTGAATCCATGTTTGATGATGAATACGAGGAAGAAGACGATGCAGGCTACGATGAACAAAAGGTTCTCGCACAGATTCCAGCAAATGTCGACCCCGAAATGGCACGAGCAATGGAAGCATTCCCTCAATGGACTCAAGAAGAAATCCAAGGCTATTTCGACCAAGGATGGAACGTTGAATCTCTGCACGACTGGGTCAACAATCAGTGAGGCATCTGCATGACATCCCAGCATGACTGGGCCGACATGGTCTGGACAGACCCTGAAGGCGGTCGGGTAATTCTTCATGGGACACTCCCTACCGTGGTCTTCCCCAACGCCATGCGTCCCAGAGATCACTGGCATGGATTGGCATTGCTCGACGCCCCCGACATCGTAGACTTGTGGGTTCAAGAAGAGAAGGACGAGGCTGAATCGCAAGGAATTAACCTCACACATGGTCTTCTTTCTGGAGGGGCATTTGGAAAGTACCTCGAAGGCATCAACGAACTCGACGACATCCAGGGCGGCAGATTTCCAGACCCGGAACCACGCCGTCTTCAACGAAATGCAGATCGCCATGAGCGGCCCGTATTCTTCATTGAACCGCTTGCGGATGATGAGGATTGGAGTGACTATCTCACACAAGAGGCGAAAGCGGTTTCTCACTGGAGAAAGTTGCTCGGTATGGTCCGCGTCACGAAACGATGGAAACGCTTTGTGAAGGCCCATCTCTTTCGTGCTCAACCTCCCCCAAAGGGACAGTCAACCGATTTGTCAAGTGCCAGTGTACTGGCAGGGGCTTGGTGGGACATGTGTGAGTGGCTCAGTAATCCCCTTCTTCATCAGCGAAGAGATGAACGCTATGCCGCCCGAATTCGTGGTGCCTTAGCGTCCTTACGTGAAGATCATGGAGATGATGCGACCCTTCTGGTCGCACTTCACATGCCTCAAAGGCACGGCATGTTGGAAGCGCTTAGCGGTCACCCTCGGCCAGAGGAGATTTCATCAACACCAACGGACACCGTTGGCATGGAGGAGGAATGAGATGGCAGTCGGATCGATGGATGTTCGCGTTGAAAATCAACTCGTTCGCTTCGTCTGTCCGACCCCCGTTAATCACGACCAAGTCGTCAGTGAAGTTGGAGGACAACGGAACAGCGGTGTCGTCATCAAAGCCCTTGACCGCCCTCGCGCCACCTTGGTGATCGATGAAGAAGGCCGTATTGTTGTTCATGGTACGCACCGCATTGAAGCGGCGCGTGCAGCTGCCAAGGAATTGCTGCTGCGTTTGGGTATGGATGACAGTGGCCTTGTAGCAGAGATGGGGCCGGTTGTTGCTTCGTTCCAATTTGAACAAAACATCAACCTTCAGGCGATTCCTGCCGAATTGACATCAGGCAAAGCAGAATACGACCAACGCCTTGGTTGCACGACAATTCACGATTCACGTCATAACCTAACCGTTCAGCTTTGGCCAAACGGGAAAGGGATTGTCGCAGATGCTCGTCACCCCAACATGGTGGCGATGGCTGCGGTGTATTGGAAGTCAGTCTTCTCCGAAGGCGGATATTTTGTCGAACGTATTTGAGGCGATGGCATGACCTACGACGGTCCGATTCTGGATAATCACTTCCACCTCAATCGAAACGGACGCTATTTAGACGCCGCAAAAGATTTCCAGCGAGCAGGTGGAACCGATATCGTCCTGGTTCACTGTCCAGATTTCCGCCAACCACCTGAGACACTCAAAGGCCACACTGAAACCTACGCCGATACACTTGCTATGGCTGAAGCCGTTCGCCACGAGGTGGGTCTGGGTGTGAGGGTGGTCCTCGGGCCACATCCTGCAGCATTTGCCCATCAGTTTGAACGCTGGGTGGAGGAAGAAGGAGATGCTGGGCAGGAGCGAGCCATTGAGAATTACCGACATTCCATCGATGCTGCTCTTCATTTTGTTCACGAAGGGAAGGCGCACGCCATCGGAGAGGTTGGGCGCCCTCACTGGAAGGTTTCAGAGCACATTTGGGACCTTTCCAACATGCTACTGGATGAAACCATGCATCTTGCTGCACAGGAGGGCATTCCTTTACAATTGCACGTAGAAGGCGAAAGTGATGCAACCTATCCAGACCTTGCCGCTAGAGCCACGAAACAGGGAATGGATTTGGTCAAACTCGTTCGTCACTACTCGCCCCCCGATGTGCGTGCGAGCCATACTCACGGCCTGACTCCAAGCGTGTTAATCGGTAAAGGGGCACTCGATCGCCTGATTGAAACACAAGGTGCCTCGAGCCACGGCTTTTTCTTAGAGACGGATTATATGGACGACCCTCGAAGACCGGGTGCTGTTTTGGGTCCAAAGACGGTGCCGAAGCGAACAAAACAACTTCTTGAAGCGGGTATTGATGAGGATGTTCTGTGGACGACGCACCACGAGTTGGCAATGAAAGTCTACGGGGAGCCTCCAGCTGCACCATGAATTGAGATTGACCCGATAAGGCACCCAATCTCCCATCACATTCATGAAAGAGAATCCACACCCTTCCATTGTGGCCGCTATGCAACCCGGGCGAAGTTTGGTTCTCGTCACCCTCGCGCTGCTTCTCGCCTCCGTGCCGGTTAGCGCTCAGGCTCCAACTGCGCCAGGTGTTGAAATCGACTGCGATGAGAAACAGCCTGAGCTGGACGTGCATCCGCTCAATACTCCTTCTATCGAAATCAAATGCACGGTCAAGAACCCTTCTTCATTCCAAGAATCCATCAGCGTTGAGAAGCAGTGGGATGGCATTGAAGTTGACATGATGCTGGATGAAGATACATTTGACCTTGGACCCGATGAAGAAGAGGATTTCACCGTGACTTTTTCCGGACAAACACGTATGTCCTCCTCAATTTCCTACGAATTTACCCTGATTGCAACAGTCACCAATGTCGGCGTGTTGGATTGGCCAGAAGCACTTGCTTCAAACGCCAGCGTGAACGGTGATTTGAACATTGGAACCTACGGGATGGTCGATCTGGATATTTCCGATAAGAGCACGAGGACCATGGGCAAGGGCGAGGAAGTCAAGGTATCTTTCCAGTTCCAAAACAACGGTAATGATGAGGATAAAATCAGTGTCAATATCGTCAATGCAGACGAACTCGAAGAACTTGGTTTCACCTTCCCTGATGGCACATTCGTTGCTGAAACCGTGAGCGAAGACGGCGTCTCTACGGTTCGAGAACTCACCATTCGGGCGCCTTCTACAATCGTTGAAGATTCTCGACATCAACTCATTTTCCAGGCAGAGAGTGAAAACGATCCGGATGCTGCGTTGAGCGAGACTACAATTTCTGTGCAGTTGGAAGCCAGTGCAGCCGCAGGTGGCTTGGGAGGCGGTCTTGAGGAAGTGAATAAAGACACATTGGTTCTCTACGGAAGCATCGCAGGTGCCGCCATCTTTGGTTTGATTCTCGTTGTCGCTATGGCTCGTGCGCTGCGCCGCCGTGCCAACTCACAACCGATGTACGTGCCCACTGTGGATCTTGAGGATGAGGCTGAAGATGAGGACGAGTTGGACCTCTCAGACCTCGACGACCTCTTCCTAGAGGATGATGATGACGACCTTGACGCCGCCTTTGCTGATTTGTGAAACCGAGCAAACGGCATTCTCCCTAAGGTCATGAACTCGGCCGATGTACTTCACTCCGAAGGGTAACACTCAAAGGCTTGGTGTAGCACACTACACCTGTTATCTACGGAGTGTTTTTCATGATAGGACTGGAAGGTAAAATCGCCTTTGTTTTCGGGGTGGCCAGTGAGGACTCCATCGCTTGGGCGATCTGTAAACAATTAGCAGCGGCTGGCGTGACCCTCTACCTGGGATACCAGAAGCGATTCATGAGCAGGGTCTTCAAGCTCAAAGACGAGTTGCCCGCCATTGACGGATTTTATCCACTTGACGTCGCAGGCGACGAATCAACCGCTGAATTCTTCACAGCCTTTTCAAAAGATCACCCCGGCAAAAAAGCAGATATTCTCATCCACGCCATTGGTTTCGCTCCTCGGGCTTGCTTTGATCGTCCAATTCTCTTTGTGGAGGACCAAGATATCAACACCGCCATGACCATCTCTGCTAATTCCCTTCAGCGTTGCCTCAAACATGCCTTGCCGTACCTCAACCCCGGGTCTTCAACGGTCACGCTCACCTATGCTGCTTCAAATCGATACGTCCCCAATTACGGTATCATGTCCATGGCAAAGGCAGCCCTCGAATGCTGGACACGTGAATTGGCATGCCATCTCGGTCCAGAAGGGCATCGCATCAATGCCATCTCTTCGGGGCCCATTCGCACCATCGCCGCCGGAGGCATCCCGGGCTTTGATCGGATTCTTGACCACGTTGAAGCCAATGCTCCTCTACGACGAAACGTCAGCCAAGCAGATGTGGCAGGAGCGACGCTTTGGCTCTCAAGCCCCCTGTCCTCGGGAGTTACAGGGCAGTGCATTTACGTCGACGCAGGCTATTCGATTACGATGGTACCCGAGAGCATCATGAATTGAGGTGAAAGAATGCCACTGACCACAGAAGACGGCAAACCTTGCGAGGGTATTGACCAAGGTCCTTTCGAACCAATCGCCGTCGTCGGCCTTGGTGCATTGATGCCGGATGCGGATTCAATTGACGCATTCTGGCAGAATATCATCGATTCGAAAGTGAGCATAGCGCCACTTCCCGAGGGCCGTTGGCCTGGCCCCATCAAGCACTTTTGGAAAGAAGGTGAGCCCGGCAAGCACACGGAAGGGTTCACGTATTCCAAAATCGGCGCCCTGGTGAAAGAAGCTGAATTCGACTGGCGTCGCTGGCGTCAACCGCCCGGAACCTTGGCTCAGATTGACCCGTGCCAACTTTGGGCGGTAACCGTCGCAGCCGATGCTATTGAGCACGCTGGTTACGATGGCGATGAACGCGACATTGACCGAACCCGCACGGGTGTTGTCTTTGCGAATGCTTTGGGTGGTGAAAACAGGAACCTCTCGAACATTCGTGTCTGGTCCCACCACACGGCTTCATTGGCTCAACAGCATGGCCTGCCTGCATCAAATGCTGAAGCCTTCACCGAGGACATTATCGAAGGAACACCCCGAGTTAACGAAGACACCATGCCTGGCGAATTGGCCAATGTTGTTTCAGGACGTGTTGCTAATTTGCTCGATCTTCAGGGGCCCAACCACGCAATGGATGCAGCATGTGCCTCCTCAATGGCTGCTGTCTTGGACGCTTGCCGACTGCTGCAGATGCGGCAAGTCGACATCATGCTGGCCGGAGCCACTGACCGAACCATGGACCCAGCGACCTTCTCTAAATTTTCTGCAATTGGTGCTCTTTCACCAACGCACTCCTCTCCCTTTGACGCACGTGCTAACGGATTCGTGATGGGGGAAGGCGCTGGTGTTCTTGTCCTCAAGCGATTGAAGGATGCGATCCGTGATGAAGATGAAATATATTCTGTGATTCGAGGTATTGGCGGTTCATCGGACGGGCGTGGAAAAGGCATCACGGCTCCCAGCCAACGAGGTCAAATTCAAGCGATAGCACGTGCCTACAGCCAAGCAGGATATCCCGCATCAAGTGTTGAATTGGTCGAAGCCCACGGGACCTCAACGAAAGTAGGCGATGCGACCGAACTCTCAACGCTCTCACGCCTCTGGACCGGCGTCGGAGGAACAGGAAAGGTAGCAGTAGGCTCAATCAAATCCCAGATCGGCCACCTCAAGGCCGCCGCTGGCATTGCGGGTATCATGAAGACGGTCATGGCCCTGCATCACCGCACGATTCCCCCAAGTGCGAACTTCGAAACGCCAAATCCAACCGTGGACTGGTCCAACATCCCCTTCTTTGTCCCAACCCAGCCGCTTGAATGGCCTCGTCCAGAACATCACCCTCGCCGTGCAGGAGTCTCAGCCTTCGGTTTTGGAGGTACAAATTTCCACGTTGCTTTGGAAGGTTTTGAGCCCGACTACCACCTTCCACTGGCTTCTGAATGGGATGCACGCTGGAAGGCCTACAGCCGCCAAGAGCAGGCTCAAGCACCCTCCATTGTGGATGAAAAAGCAACACCTTCGCTCTCTCACGAAGCCATGAAGGCGATTGAAGGAGGAGTCCTTCTGCTCTCCGGAACCTCCGTTGATTCCCTCAGGGAACAACTTGCAGCCCTTTCTTTTTCCGGCCCTCTCTTCGATGACGACCCGCGGGGTCGCCGCCTTTCTGAGGCACTTCAAACCTCGAGTTCCGACTTCGACGAAACTGCAGCGGCCCGTTTGGCCCTCGTAGCAACTTCGTGGGCAGAATTTACCAAGCGACAAAACTTGGCAATCAAGGCCCTTGACGATCGAGACAAATGGGGTTTCCTCCAAGCCCAAGGCGTCTTGGTCAGCACGGATTCACCCATGCCTCCAAAAGCCAAAATCGCCCACATGTATCCCGGTCAAGGCAGCCAATACGTCGGAATGACGCACGACCTTGTTCAGCGATTTACCGCACCTGGAGAGGTCTGGAAGCAAGCCGATGAGACGATGGTTGAGGTTTTGGACGGTGAAACCCTTTCGAGTTTCGTGTTGCGAAGCAACCTCAATGGAGACGAACGCAAGGAAGCCGAGCATAAATTGAAGCAAACTGAATACACTCAGCCCGCCATGCTCACTGCTGATTTGGCGATTGAACGAACCCTCAACACCTACGGACATCACCCTGATATGGTTGCAGGGCATTCCCTTGGCGAATATGCTGCTCTGATGTCCTCTGGTATTCTTGATATGGACGGTGCATTACGTGCCGCAGCAGCTCGGGGTACCGAAATGGGCTCTGTAGAGATTGACGATAAAGGCCTCATGGCCAGCGTAACCGCACCTTACGAAGAGGTAGAAACTGTTCTCAATGAAGCAGAAGGATACGTTATTGCCGCCAACAAAAATTCCCCCAAAATGACGGTGATTGCTGGCGAAACAGCACCGGTTCAAGCCGTCATGGCTTCCTTTGAGGCCAAGGGATTCAACTGTGTCCCTCTTGCCACATCACACGCCTTCCACTCTCGTATCGTTGCTCCAGCCAATGAGCCGTTGCGCCGCTTTTTGGAAGGATTGAGCATTCGGTGGCCGACCATTCCAATCACTGCCAACGTGGACGGTACCTTCTATCCGACCGAAGGAGAGGATGCAAAACTCAGTATTCTGGAAAAACTTGCTCCGCAAATGGCTTCTGCAGTTGAATGGACAAAGCAAATCGAGACCATGTATGGCGCAGGTGCACGCATTTTTGTTGAAGTTGGACCCAAACGAGCCCTGTCGATGTTTGCATCGCAAATTCTCGAAGGTCAACCTCACCTGCCGATCATGTCCAACCATCCAAAACAAGGCGGTATTGCCACCTTCTTCACCGCTATCGGGGCCTTGGCCTTGGCTGGACGGCCCCCCCAGTGGCCTGCTCTGGATTCGCAAGCCATGCAGGAAGGATTCCGTGCAGGTCCGCTTGAAGCCTATCAAGCAGCCCCGCTCCAAACGCGTTCATCCACCTCCGAACTCGAGTCTCTTCGTACCCGTGCACGCCCCTTGCCGAATTCCGGTGGTACGGCAACGATTGCACCCACTGTTTCGGTCGTCCAAACGGGACCACTCGATTCCGATGATGCAACAACAAAGGCCGTTCAGGCCTATGTTGGTGACCGCATTGCAAAGTTCAGCGGCTACCCCGCATCCTTCTGTCACGGCCACGTACACCTTCAACACGGGCTTGGACTCACACCGCAAGAAGTTCAGGATGTCATCTCAACGCTTGCCTCCGAGGCTGAAACGGACGCTGAGTTTGACACTTCAACGATTCAAACTGCGGGGGACCTCAACCGTTGGGTCCGAGCACCGCCCTCTTCGTGGGCGCCCATGGCAACATTGACCGCTCCACCAGCAAGCGCGCAGATGCAACCTGTGACGACGGCCTCAGCACTTCAAGCACCTGCAATCTCACAACGAGACGTCGACCCCTATGTCGTCAGCGGGATCTCCTTAGGTTTGCCAGGGATGGAGCGGGTCTTTTCAGAAGATACCTTTGAACAATTGGTACGTGGTGATACCTGCATCAGTGAGGTTTCAGACGAATACAAGCAACGGCTGCTTGACAAGAACATTGTACGCTTGATCAAAGGACGGGATGGCTCGGTCAACATGGACCAAGCCAAGGTCTTCGGTGACATCCCTCAACTCGCTGGTTTGAAGGGGGCCTTTGACCTTGCAGAAGAATTTGGAATTGACCCGAAGGCGGTTGTAGCCTGGGATATTAGTACCCAACTTGCCGTTGCTGCGGGGCTGTTGGCACTTCGTGATGCGGGCATTCCACTCACTCCAGTTGAACAAGTAGGGAAGGGTGGACTTCGCCTGATTCGCAACTGGCAGGTACCACAACTCCAACGAGATCGCACTGGAATCGTCTTTTCTTCATGCTTCCCCGGCTTGCAGATGGGTGTGAAGCACGCAAAGACAGATGGCGATGACGGCGAAGGCCGTTTCGACCGAAGGTACCTCTTCCAAACCCTCAACATGGGGCATTCCCAATTCGCCCAATACACGGGTATTCGTGGACCGAATACCACCATTAACCTCGCTTGTGCTTCAGCAACAGCAGCCTTCGGTGTTGCCGAGGACTGGTTGGATGCTGGACGAGTGGACCGTGTGGTCATCATCAGCGGGGACGATGTCACAGGAGATGACTTGTGGGAATGGATTGCAGGTGGCTTTGCTGCCTCAGGCGCAGCCGCCACGGGGAATGTTGTGGAAGAAACAGCCCTGCCCTTTGACCGCAGGAGAAACGGCTTGGTTCTCGGCATGGGGGCAGCAGCCTTCGTGGTTGAACGGCATTCAGAAGCAGAGCAACGTGGTGTTCAACCCATTGCTGAATTCCTTGGTTCAACAACAGCCAATTCAGCATATCACGGGACACGTCTTGACGTTGAGCACGTAGGTCAAGTCGTGAATGGCTTTGTCAGTGACATGGAACAACGATGGGGCATTAACCGTCACGAAATTGCTCCGAAGACGGTCTTCTTTTCCCATGAAACCTACACTCCCGCCCGCGGTGGCTCGGCTCAGTCCGAAGTCAAAGCCTTGAGGAATACATTTGGAGACTCCACCGACAAATTGGTGATCGCCAATACCAAAGGGATCACCGGCCATCCCATGGCGGTTGGTATTGAGGACGCAAGCATGTTCTATGGCTTGCTCACGCGTCGTATTCCACCCATTGCGAACCACAAGGAGAGGGACCCTGAATTGGGTGATTTGAATCTCTCCAAGGGCGGTGATTATCCACAACTCGAATACGGGTTGCGTTTTGCTGCTGGGTTTGGATCACAAATCGCCCTCTCACTCATGCGTCGTTGGCCCATTGAAGGCGAGCGCATTAACGGTGCAAAATTGCTTGCCTGGACGCGTCGTCTCGCCGGAACCGACGAGGTCGTTATGCGAGTGTTGCAAAATAAATTGGTCGCCTACGTCGATGGTGAAAACAACCTCCACGGAGGTATTCAAGGCGATGTGTGGCCTCCCACTGCAGCGTGGGAAGGCTTGCCATCACCAACCGAGCCCTCCGCTCCTGAACCAACACCCAAGGCCATCACTTCAACCCCCGAACCAACACCCGTTCCAATGCCTCCACCAGCGCCTGCAACAGCAACTCCGGTCAGCGATGAAGGCATGGTAGGCGTGGTCATTGAGGTCGTCGTCAACCATACTGGCTATCCCGCAGACTTTGTGGAACTAGACCAGGACCTCGAAGGTGAATTGGGTATTGACACCGTCAAACAGGCTGAAATCATGGCCGATATCCGAGACCGATTTGACCTTCCTATCGATGAAGACTTTGTCCTGTCGGATTACCCGACCTTGAACCACATGATTGGTTATATCCAACAGATGCAAGGCAGGGTACCGCCTACGCTTCCCTCAGCCCCGGCCTCAGTGGAGCCAGCACCAACTCCTCCGGCAACGCCTTTAGCGGTACCTGCAGCGATACAAGCACCAGCGATTATCGATGATGCAGACATGACGGCAACCGTGGTTGAGGTTGTGGTTGAGCATACGGGCTATCCGGCAGATTTCATCGAATTGGATCAAGACCTCGAGGGCGAATTGGGCATTGATACTGTCAAACAAGCAGAAATCATGGCCGATATCCGAGACCGATTCAATTTGCCAATCGATGAAGACTTTGTCTTGTCGGATTACCCGACCTTGAACCACATGATCGGATACATCCAACGCATGAGCGGTGGAGATTCGCCATCAAGCGCTCCGGCCTTGCCAACACCGCCTGTCGTTGAATCGGCACCAGAGCCAAGCATTGAACCTGCCAAGGCAGCAGCACTTCCTCAGGCATCAAACCCCGATATTGAAGCAGTTTTGATCGAGGTTGTCGTCGATCACACGGGCTATCCTGCTGATTTCATAGAGCTCGACCAAGATCTCGAAGGAGAATTGGGCATTGATACCGTCAAACAAGCCGAGATCATGGCTGAAATTCGTGATCGATTTTCTCTACCAGTGGACGAAGATTTCGTCCTCTCGGACCATCCTACGCTGAACCACTTCACTGCATATATCACCAAGATGCAAGGTGGTACATCTGCATCCCCAGCGGCCGAGCCCACCGATGCACCAGGAAGGCCCGCAGTCCCACAACAAGCAGTGAATCAATCAACGATTGAAGGCAGTCGTCGCTGGCAGATCGAAGTCGAGGATTGCCCAGGAACGCCTTCGCTGTTGGATGTCAGTGGAACGGTGATCGTCACCGATGACGGTTGGGGCATCGCAGAAGCCTTCTGTCGTCGCATGGAAGCACGAGGTTTGAAGGCGATTCGTATTGGCTTTGAAAGCCGAATACGTGACCCATCTGTACTGGATGAAGGGGGCCGAACGGTCTACCGTGCTGACCCAGAGCAGCCAGAACACGTCGCTTGGGTCGCCCAACAATTAGCGGATACCTCGCTCGCTGGTTTGGTTCACATGGCCTCGATAAAATTGGCCTCTGAACAGTGGGACGAAGACACCTATCCTTCTTCCCAAATAGCGCTCTCAGGTCACGGATGGTTTGGTCTTCTCAAAGAGTTGAACAGCCAGTTGGCAGAGGGGAAACAGGCCTTCATCGCTTCTGTAACCGCAATGGACGGACGACATGGCAACCTCGGTGATCGCTTCAATTCCGTCCAATGTGCAGCCTCGGGCGTGACGAAATCCTATGCCTTTGAGCGTCCGGATCTGCGATGCAGAGCCCTTGACCTTCACCCTGACCTCGTATTCGATGAAGAGGTTGCAGCCGCTCGTATCGAAAGCGATCTGTTCGAACTTGATGGCGAGGTTGAAATTGGCCTGGATCGGGATGGGCGCCGCTGGACCTTGGTTGCTTTTGCAGAAGACGTCGTCGATGAACTCACACCGCTCACTTCCGCCGATACTTGGCTCGTTTCTGGCGGTGGCTCGGGAGTAACCGCGGCGTCCATCATCGGTGTCGCGACGTCAAGTCGTAATGCCGGCGCTCATTTCGAATTACTCGGGCGCTCACGCCTCATCGAATCCACGAAAGATTGGATTGACTGGAATGCTGCCCAACTCGAAGAGGAAAAGAATGCCCTACGGGAACGCATGCTGGCGGCAAGTGAAACGGGCAAAGTCACCATGGTTGAATGGAATGCTTCATGGCAGAGTTTCACTCGAAGCCGAGATGTTTACCTCACATTGCACGCACTTGAACAAACGGGCAACAAGGCGTCCTACCATTCCATTGACGTGATGGACAGCGAAGGCTTGGCCGATTTGGGTCGTGAACTTGGTCGAAAGATCACTGGTATTGTCCACGGAGCAGGTTTAGAAGATTCAAAACTCGTTGATGACAAGGCTTACACCACCTTTGACAAGGTGGTTCGTGTCAAAGTCGACGGTTGGAGAGCCTTGCTTGGAGCCGTGAGGGCATCAGGCTTGGACTATCCCCAATTTGCCTGCTGTTTCACAAGTGTCGCTGGTCGATTTGGTAACGCCGGGCAAACAGATTACGCTGCTGCAAACTCAGTCCTCGACGCTGAAATGGCACGCATCACGGCAGCGGGTCAAGGAAGAGGGGTTGCCATTGGATGGACGGGCTGGCGAGACGTTGGAATGGCCACACGTGGTTCGATTGAAGCCGTGTTCGCTGCTGCTGGCATCGAGACCCTTTCGGTTAAAGACGGTGTCAATATCTTCGTTGATGAGGCTCTTCGAGGTGGAAAACGCCGAGTTATTGGTTGTGGCTCCTTGGGCCTCATGGACCGCTTCAATTCCTTCAGGGACGCTCCTCTCAAACTACCACCTGGAATGGCCGCTACGATTGCAGATCCAGCCCGTTTCCCCTTTATTGACCGTGTTTTGACGGTTGAAGAAGGTCAAAGCCTCACCACACAAACGACGCTCTCAACCCAAGAACATCCCTTCCTGATTGACCATGCCATCGAGAATGTACCTTACCACCCCGGTGTAATGGCTCTTGAGATGTTCGCTCAAAACGCCTTGTTGCTGCGACCTTCAACCTGTCTCGCTGGATTTGAAGAAGTACGCTTTGGCTTGCCTGTCAAATTGTTAAAAGGACCCGTGACGGTTCGTATCAAGGCTGAAGTTGAACGTCAAGAAGGAGATATGACTTGGATTCGCTGCCATTTGCTTTCTGATTTGAGCAACTCCAAAGGTGAAGTCTTTGGTGAGCGTGAGCATCATGTAGCACTGGTACGTTTGGTTGAGAAATGTGATGATCTGTGCCCCTTCCTCCAACGTGAAGTGGACGAGCTACCGAGTATCGGCACACCGGCGGCTGGGACCCTCACGCACAATCCAGACTTCATTTACAGCCGCTATTTCCACGGCCCGCGCTTCCAATCACACGGAGGTGTGCTTCGCGGCGTTGGCGATGAAGAACTCATGGGCATTGACGGACTGGCACTGATGCGCCATCAACTTCCACAAACCGATCAATTTGCGAGTGAGTCCGAAGGTGAAGAAGTCCTGCTTGAGTCGCTACCAATGCTCATTGAGGCAGGCTTCCAGAACGCTGGTCTCGTCGCCATGGAGACGCTGGGCTTCAGCAGCCTGCCAGTTGGTATCACGTGGTCGACCATGTTACGGGTTCCAGAGCAACATGAGACCCTTCGCTTGAGGAGTGTTCAAACCTCGGCGAAGGAAGAAGGCGTCACCGTTCACGACGTTCTCATCGTCGGGGAGGATGATGCCCCGGTACTCGCCTTGAAGGGCTTGGAGCTCAAGGCCATGGCGCAGGTAGAAGAGGGTCAGCGCTTCTCGCTTGACCGATGATTCGGTGAGGTCATGGATTCGAGCGTCATCGAACTTCCTCTTTCAGGTGGAGTACATCGGGCATTCATGATGCCATTCAAGGATCTTTCATTGGAGAAGGTCCCGCTAGCGAATCCGGATGAAGTGGCCACCTTCGTTACTGAAAAACGAAGAAGGGAACATCTCAGCGGCCGATATTTGCTGGGTTTAGCGCTCAGTGAATGGGGTTGTGGAGATCTGTCCTATCTTGAAGTCCAACGTGATGAGTTCCGCGCACCTCGATTGGCCTACATCCAAGGTGTTTGGCAGCGTAGGGCATTGCCTTCAATTTCCATCGGCCACGCTGGTGGTCATGCCTTCGTAGCCCTTGCTCCCGCAGAGGTAGGTATTGGCATCGACGGTGAGTTGCTCGAACGCGAATTGGCTGTAAATGCCTTTGACCTCATGGCCAAAGGGGAAGAACTCCACGAACTTCTGTCGCAACCCCAGCATGCAATGCGAATGTGGGTCAAGAAAGAAGCAGTGCAAAAAGCAATGGGTTTGGGAATGCATCTCAACCCTCGGGATATTCAACTTTCAATTGAAAGTAATAATCAAATTATTTCAATTGAAAATTTAAAAATCCAATTGGATTATTACGAACACAATGGATACAGAATCGCCTTGGCTACAACCCCGCAAGAGGTTCGCCCAATGAGTGCAGAAGACACCCTCTTGGAGGAAACGAGATCGGCAATGGATGCGAATCCAGACTGGGGCGTTGGATGCAAAACAAATCGCAAGGGTCTCTAATTACTTCCACAGGCGACTTGACTCCCATGGGAGATCCAATGCTATTCCGATTTCAGTGAGGATGACGAAATTTAACAATATATAGGCCAATACGCTACCGATGGCAACGACCAGTGAAGTGTTGATCACGCGCTGACGTTGACGACGCACCTCGTCGAGGGTGCAGATGCCATCTCTTCGGAAATAAAGGACCAAACCTGCGATGACAAAGGCAATTGAGAGGATGCTAAGGGCGGGACGGAACCACCAATACCCGTTTTCTCCCCAATACAGATTATTTGAGAGGGCCGTAGCAGATGACACGCTAGCAAGGCCAAACATGACCAGCACCACGCTTGGGAAACAGCACATGGATGCGAGGAAGGCGGAGCCTCCTACGACCTTCCAAAGCGATTTGACATCGCCTGATGCAACGGGCTCGCTCATGATCTTCAGTAGGTAGGGGAGTTTTTGAAAGATTGTTCTCAACTGCAGTCATTGAAGTCTGAACTCGTGTTCAATCCATCGTGGTAAAGTTTGAGCGGAAGAACGGGCGTTCCGTCCGACCATTTGCCCATTTGGGTAAGCATCGTCTCGTCAGTCAAGTACTGATATGCCCAGTCTGCGGTGAAGGTGTCACCGCGACTCTGGGCAACGATGAAGTCAGCTTGCGCATCGATCCTCCTGTAGAAACTCCAATCTGAAAGGGTGTCATGGGCGGGGTCGGCCTGCAAATAATGACTTGCTATGAGTCGTGGGAAACCATATTTATCAGATTGAACCTCAATCAATTGGTTTCGTTCAGTTGGTAATTGTGGAAACATTTGCTGGAAAAAAGCCCCGGGGCAAACGCCTACTGACATATCATCTCTTGAAACGCCGATTTGAACCAGCGTCTGTTCAGGGAGGTTGGTCAGATTTGGTTGAAGGCTGGCTTGGGCAGGACGGCTCGCTGGGGCCTCGAGAGCGACGACCAAGGAATGGTTTGCCCAGCCCCGGCTGAGGACATCATCCAGAGTGATGAAGGTATATGCCGCCCCGAGGCTGTGGCCGCCCACCCATAGATCGCTGGGATTGACGTTTATGTCACCCAAATGGGCGTTGACCTCAGCATGCCTTGGTGCTTGCATCGTCATCAAGTTGAGGTGTTCAATAGCCGCCCGAATAGCAACATCACGATAGGTATGTTGCAAGAAATCACTTTCCCCTCCAAGGTCCGTGGCTTCGAAGTCTTCATGGCCGTCAGGTCGGAGGTCTGAAGGATACTGGAGAAGCGCCACAGCCATGCCTTTCGCTGCAAGATGCTTCATCCAATCTTGGTAAGCATCAGCGTCGGGATAACCGAATCCGTGTAGGAGGATGGCGAGAGGAATCGATTCAACTCCCTTATCTTCTGCAATGAGGGGCAAGGTCAGATAGACGCTGAAGGTGATGTCATCTTCGAGTTCCCCCTGGACTGCCTTGACCTCTTCAGGCATCTCGTATGCTTCGCTGAATTGCACGGTATCAAAGGGTCCTGGAGCAGCCCCGTAGCCGATGACGGGAGCATCGGGTGGTGATGGTGCAAAGCCAATGAGTGCGGGTACGCCCGGAACGATAAGCCAAGCCGCAAAAAATACGCCGCAGAGATGGAGAATACGAGGCCAAGCAATCCTTTGTTGCCCCATTTCCCTGATGGTGGGCATCCCACTAAGAGCCAGCAGAAGCGAAACGAGTATCACCCCAAAGAGGGTGGGAAGGAGCAAGAACGCACCGCGCAGGTAAAAAACATCCATGAGGAAATGAATGGTGGTCGAACCGAAGGTCAAACCGATGAGGAAATACATGGTGAGACGTATCCTTGGTGAAGCCTCTCGGGCCAATCGCTTGCGTACGAGGTAGGCTGATGATACGATGAACATCACGAAGAGGAGCACGCCTTCCATTGACGAGCGTAGAGCCATGGTCCATTCAAGAGAGCGAACCGCATGAGGCCACACAGCATCTACGATATCTTTGCCCTGAAGCAGTCGCAGAATCATTTCCCCGTAGGATGCGAAGAAACCCAAAGCCAGGGCGAGAACAGCCGTCATTAGGGGTGGCCGTGAAGCGAGGGTAGTTTCTTCCTCCGCTGCCAAAGACTCCATTATCATCTAAAAAGCCCCTCGCCTTCAAGAAGATTCGTTTCGAATTCAGGCCCCTACATTGCGAATTTCGGGAGTCTGATCCGCAAAGAGGAATTCCAGCATAGCAGCCCACATGACGAATTCAATGCTCGCTTCGAGATTTTCTTGTCCTCCAACAACCGAAACCATGTTCTCGAGGGTGTCGGTTGGAGAATGGTAAGCCGAATAATCAGCGTCATAGGCCCCTAAGTGGAAGATTGTTTGAGCGCCCAGATCCCTAAACGTCACGTGGTCTGAGCGTCCAAAAGTGTCCTCGTGGACATCCATAACGAGGTTGTAGTGGTCGTCCCAGTGTTGGTCACAACCAGCACCATAACTGTCTTCGATACGAAGGTCCATCGGTGCCTTCAACACGTTACGATGAACGTGGTCGAGGATACTTGTAATGGCAACATCTTGGACTTCGGGGTCAATGTCTGGTCCCGACCATGCATGGTATGGGAAAGGGTCGCCATTTTCTTTCACGGCAGGCCACGAGATGCCCATCATGTCCATATTGATATAGAATCGAAGTTCCTTATCCTGCGGAAGACATGCATCACAATCGTTGTTTGCAAAGGCATTGGAGCCTCGCAAACCTTCTTCCTCAGAGGACCATAATGCAAGGAATGTGTCGCATTCAACCTCGAGGTCAACCAAAACCTGAGCGAGAAGCATGATCGAAACGGTGCCTGCAGTATTGTCGTAGGCGCCTTCCCAGGTGCCGCCACCGGGCGGTCCAGCAGGTGGAGCGATGTCCATGTGTGCGCCCATACCTTGTACGCAATCATCTGTCCGACCTTCTTTCCAAGCAACGACGTTCAGAGACTCGGGCTGAGTGGGATTCAAGGTGTCGATGACACGCATGAGATGGGTGTCGTAACCCAATCCCTCAAAATGGCCTTGGAAGTAGGAAGCTGCTCGCTCAAATTGGGCATTTGGACTGCCCATCCAGCGGAAGTTGTAGGACCCACAGTCTGCCGAAGGCGTGTCACAGGTAATGTAATCCATTTTTTCGAACCATTCCGATCCGCTCATGGCAGGTGTTCCGTTTCCTACGGTGGGATTCAACACGGTCTTACGACCTTCAGCATCGTAAATCGTCAATTCAACGGCCTCAGTATAAGGCGTGGTTAACAACTTGAGTTGGACTCGGTCACCGTCTACAGGCACTGAACTATCAATATCGATTGAACCGTTGACGAAGAACAAGACATCATGTGCTGGAGCGGAGATTCGCAACCCTTCTCCCATAAGGAGGAGTTCGTGGAATTCTCCAGCTCGAACCACGGCATCACTTGCTGAAAGGCCGTCAATTGTCAGCACACTGTCAGCGTCAACGCCGACATCATCTCCATCCCTACCAAAGCATCCTGCGAGTGGGGTGAGCAACATCAAGAGCACGATGAGAAGCGCCTTGCGAGTCTTCTGCCCGTGACCTGACATATCCCTTCTTCTCGCATGCTCTTCTTAGGTCTTAGCCTTCTGCCGAAAGATGGAGATGGACTCAATAGGGTACGTCTTTCCAACCGATTTTGTAGCCGATGATGTTGAAGGTACGGTGGAGGACGGGCGTAAAGAGAATGAGTCCAATCATGGGCAAGCGAAGTTCTTCTGCGGCTAATACCGACGTGCCGAGAAAGAGTTGGCCCCACAAAAACACCATGATCGCAAACGGTAGCGTGTCGAGGAGCGGGGCTTTTGAGGAGATGTCACCCTCCCGCTTGAGCCCACGACGTCGCTTGAAGAAGGAGCCCGTACTATCGCCGACCAAACAAGCCAAACCAAGGAAGGTTCCGAGAATAAATGCCGTTCCTAAGGTACCTCCCACATCAAACCAGGTTTGCTCTGAACCGATGAGGGGGTTAGCGAACACGGTTGAACCGGTCAAAACGCCATCAATCGTGCCCTCGGGGAGTGTGGTGGCCATGATGACGCACAAGAGTCCGGATGTGAGGGAGCCGCCGATGAGACCGTTCCATGTTTTTCCGTCTCCAAGCATTCGGTTGCCGTCCTTCATGACACGTCCACCGTCGATTGGCCACGGACCGTAACCGGTCTTAGGGAACCATTTCCCCCACATCATGGCAAAGGTATTGGCGAGGAAACCTGGCAAATAGAGCCAGAGCGTAAGCAGACAAAGGAGAAAGAAATTCACGATAGGGCACCTCAAGATGGCTTCTTGGGCAAAATGTCCTCACGGCGAGCCTTTCATACTTCCGTGGCTCACTTCATGCACAGTGGGGATACTGACGTAACTCAGCGTTGAGAGGTGCGGATAGCGGGAGTCGAACCCACGACATAAGGTTGGAAACCTCAGATGATAACCACTTCACCATATCCGCAGTGTGGTGTGCCGACCCAGCAACCTCTACTCTTTGAGTCAATCGGTGGACGGACTTCATGTTCACTTTTTGCGCCGAAGGTCGTCAAAGACCGACGAGTTCACGCTCCGCTTCCGAACGGTCGGCGGGGCATTCTGTTGGCCGATCATAGGAGGTGAGGGGCTCCGGGGGCTGATGCCCCGACTGTGTCGCATCTCTTCCGCTCTGGCTACGCGCATGGCGTCGCTTCGCACGTTACGGCTGTGACCACGGATCATGAGCGCCCCCATCAGGACAAAGAGCACCAGCGCACCGAGAGCTGCTTGCACCATTGAATTCTCAGCCAGTGCGGTCAATGCCGATGTTTGCTCGCTGTCGTAAACGGTTACCGGGGCGTTCGAATCCTCAGTCCGCAATACGACGGTGACGGTGTCCATGGGGATCTCTGCACCTGGCTCATAGGCGGTTAGCAAAATTTGGTGATTACCAACATCACGTGCATTGCCTGAGAAGGTGACGGTTTGTGAATTTCCACTCTCAGAGGTGAACGTGAGGAAGTGACCCGATGATTCTCCCGTTACGCTGGAGGTCGCCAACCAGTCAATATTCGCGGCAAAGGCTGAGGCCATGGACGTGGTTAAGGTACAGCTGAAGGTGAAATATCCGCTTGCTGCAAGGTCCAGGTCAATGGTCAACGGTGTGCAGGAAAGACTTGCTTCCGCTGAGTTCCGAGAAGCATCATCGGGCCAGTGATCCGGCTTGTGTGCTCCTAAAGATTGATTGTCGCCCCAGCCATCACCATCGCTGTCAACGTGTTGACTTCGTTCATCAGGGAAGGCATCCGTATCGTCTGCCCATCCGTCGGCGTCGGTGTCCAAACATCCTTGCTGGCTTCCTCGAGTCGAGGTTCCAGCCACTAGCGGGCATGAATCCCCGTCGGTTCCAGTCGCTTCATCTCCGTATCCGTCGCCATCTGTATCGTACCACTGTGAATCATCTGCAGGCCAAAGATCGTTTGAGTCACTCACCGTATCTCCGTCAGTGTCAACGCAACCGTACAGGTCAAGAATCGACGTGCCTGCCGTGGCGTTGCAGGCATCAGGAGTCATTCCGTCGGCATTGTCACCGTATCCGTCACCGTCGGCGTCGGCCCATTGCGTTGCTTCGGCGGGGAAGGCATCGTTGGTATCGGAGGTTCCGTCAGCGTCGCTGTCCAAGCAGCCAAAGCGATCCATCGTTGAGGAACCGGATTCACTCGGGCACACGTCAGCCTCGTGACCGTTGATGTTGTCACCAAAACCGTCACCGTCGCTGTCAACGGATTGTGTTGGTTCGTCAGGGAATGCGTCTGCACCATCGCTCGTGTTCCAGCCGCTTAGGTTGCCAACTGGCAGCGTTGGGTCCGAGACACCATCGCCATCACTGTCCACACATCCGAGCCGGTCAGAGGTTGAATTTCCGCTGATGAGCGGGCAGACGTCTTCGACGTCATCATAACCATCTCCATCGCTGTCAGTCGTTCGTGTTGGGTCATTGGGGAAGGCATCTGTTCCGTTGGATACGCCGTCAGCGTCACTGTCAACACAGCCGAAGCGGTCAATGGTTGACGTTCCTGCTTCTCCCGGGCAAGCATCGGGTTGTATACCACTCGCATTGTCTCCATAGCCGTCGCCGTCCTGGTCAAGCCATTGAGTGGCAAGATTGGGCAATGCGTCGACGACGTCATCCCATCCATCTCCATCCGTATCGGGGCAACCGAGTCGGTAGCCCTGGGTTGAGTTCCCCGCTTGGCTGGTGCATGAATCTGGCTCTACGCCACCAGGGTTGTCGCCGTAGCCATCGCCGTCAGCATCCATCCATTGGGTAAATTCGTCGGGGTGAGAGTCGTCTTGGTTTGCCCACCCGTCAGCATCGCTATCGGGGCAGCCATAGGTGCCATTTTGCCACGATTGACCGTGTTCTGAAGGACATGCATCGGGTAAATTTCCAGCTGCATTGTCGCCGTATCCGTCACCGTCAGTATCGTTCCACTGGGTTGTATCGGTCATGAAGGCATCAGCGCCGTCGTTGACTGTCCATGAGGCGTCGGGATCTGAATAGCCATCTCCGTCTTGGTCAGGACAGCCCTTTCTATCGTGCATCGAGGTGCCAAAGAAGGCAGGACAGTCATCGTCCAATCCGTCGTCGTAGCCATCTCCGTCACTGTCGCCCCAGCGAGTAGGGTCGTTGGGGTAGGCGTCAGCACCGTCGTCAATGGTCCACAGTGAATCTGCGTCAGAGTAGCCGTCGCCGTCTGTATCAGGACAGCCCAAGCGATCTTGAGTGGAAGTGCCTGAGAATGTTGGGCATTGGTCTCCGTTGGTTCCCGCAGGGTTGTCGCCGTATCCGTCTCCGTCCCCGTCAACCCATTGGGTGGCATCGCTTGGGAAGGCGTCGGCTCCGTTACCGACCGTCCAAGAACTGTCGTTGTCCGAGGAACCGTCATTGTCGGAATCGGGACAACCGAAACGGTCACGAGTCGATGTACCGGATGCTGACGGGCACGCGTCGGCTTGGAAACCACTGGCCTCATCCCCGTAACCGTCAGCATCAGCGTCCGCCCATTGAGTTGATTCGCTCGGGAAGGCATCATCAACATCGGCGTAACCATCACCATCGCTGTCTGCACAACCGAGTCGACCGAGTTGTGTGGATGTGCCCGCCGTTGAGGGGCAAGCATCGGGGTTGTTTCCAGTCGCATTATCACCGTATCCGTCGCCGTCTCCGTCAGCCCACTGCGTGGCATCAGAGACGAATGCATCCGCATTATTTGCAGCGACCGTCCATCCAGAATCAGGATCCGAGTAACCATCACCGTCCGTATCGGTACAACCGTAGCGGTCTTGATTAGACAAACCGCTGCTCGAGGGACAAGCATCTCCTGTTGTTGCAGGGGGTGGGTTGTCGCCGTATCCGTCACCATCGCTGTCAATCCACTGTGTGGCATCATTGGGGTAAGCGTCAGCGCCGAGCGCTACGCCCCACGAACCATCTGGGTCAGAATAGCCATCGCCGTCGCCGTCGGGGCAACCGTTCCGATCTTGGTCTGACGGTCCAGCAACACTGGCACATGCATCAGCACCGTTTGATGTGGTCCATCCGCTATCTGCATCCGAGAAGGAATCCCCGTCGGAGTCCGTACATCCGTAACGGTCACCGGTGGAATTGCCAGCGGTTGAGGTACAGGCATCGGCCTCGTTACCTGCAGCGTTGTCGCCATATCCATCATAATCGGTGTCAGCCCATTGACTTAGATCCGAAGGGAAGGCATCTGCGCCGTCGTTAACAGTCCATCCGCTGTCAGGATTGGAATAGCCGTCACCGTCGGTGTCAGGACATCCATCTCGATCTTGGCTGGAGGTTCCTGCAGTCGTGTTGCAGTCATCTTGATCATCGATGTATCCGTCCAAATCAGCATCTTGCGTAAGGTTGGTGAGGCTGTAATCACCCGTCATTGCAAGGGCGAAGAATTGGGGACCGGTCGGGATGCTGGTGCCCACGACGTGAACTTCCCACGTACCTTGAGCGGGAGCAGACAACGTCATCCCGAGGAGATTGTCAACATTGTTGCTCAGATTTGTCCACGTTCCTGCAGGGCTCTTGACTGCCAAATCAACATCGTTCACCAAGTTCGTGGAAGCCGCAGGGGTAGAGGCAGGATCCGTCCAAGAAAGTGCGAAACTGATGTCGTCAGCACTGGAGGATACGTTAAACGACCATCCACGATCGTCATTGGTTGACACTGATTGGTCTTGCAACCACGATGTGTTGAGGGCTTGTGACATGTTCACTCGACCCCATCCTTCGTGATCGTTTGGTGCCGCTTCACCCGCACCGTTCGTGGACGAACTGTACTGTCCTGTCATGTCGTGAGCACTGGCGGTGAAGATGGCTTTGACGAGGGCAGAAGTTGGATTGCTTTCTCCGAGGTTTTCCGTAAGGTGTTCCAACAGAAGGGCCGTAGCACCTGCGGTGAGTGGGGTTGCCATGCTCGTGCCGCCCATGTAAGTGTAACTTGCGTTATGAGCCAACCATCCAGTATCGGTCGTGCTACGAGATTTTGCCGAGAGAATCATGGTCCCAGGGGCTGAAAAGTCTGGTTTGAGGCGGTCGTCATCGGTCGGTCCTCGGGAGGAAAATGCCGCCATTCCATCGGGGTTGTCGGCCAATTTATCGGTTGAAATTGGTGAGGCATACTTCGTACTGCCCCACACCCAAGACATGTTCGCACGTGCATTTTCAGTAGCGCCTACGGTGAGTACATTCTTTGCAGTCGCAGGTGAGCCCATGGAATCCAAATCGATTTCACCGTCGCGTGGATTGGTGTCAACACCCTCGTTGGCTGCTGCGAAAAGAATCACCAATTCATCGTAGGTTCGAGCACTGCTATCGGCTTGCATCGACGATGTCGTGTATTGACCTGCGACGCTTGAGCCCCATGAATTGGTGTGTACTTGGCTTCCGTTGTCCCAAGCGAGTTTGAACAAATCGTTGAGGTCATTGGGTATTCCGAGCAACTCCTCCGCTCCACCACGCGTGGTGGCAATGGAATGGAAGAGAAGGTGTGCTTCTGGGGCAGCTCCGATAATATCTCCGTTGCTGTGAGTTCCATCACCCAATACCGAGCCTGCAACGTGCGTTCCGTGACCGTGTTTGTCTTCAGCGTCGTCACCGCACGGACTCATCCCGTAATAGGTGCAGGTGGAGGCGGGAGGCGGGAAGGAGAGAATACCGGTAATGTGGTCGCGGAAATCAGGATGCATGTTTGAATTGTTCACGCCGTTGTCGAGGCCCGTGTCGGCTACGGTAACGATGATACCGGTCCCGTCCAGTCCGTTCCATCCGCTGTCAATGCTTGCCATGTTGGTGTTGTCCCACAGGTCATCGACATGCATGACTTCGATACCCTTGCTGTTCAATATTTCAAAGAAGGGCTTTGGCTCAATCCATTCAATCTCGGGTTGGGCTGCGAGCCAAGTCAAGCCATCAGCGTCGACCGCCATGGTGGCAAAACGCCCTGAATGCGAATCCAAGGCGATGCCGCTTCGTTCGTTGATACCATCAGGGAGCTCCTCACCAGAAAGAACCACGTTGACAATGGCGCCTTCCTGGTTGACGAAGGGGTTGGCAATCTCCATTTCAACGCCCAGCAAGCCACGTGCGAGGTCGGTACGGATTTTGTCGGTGGAGTCCATGACGGCCATGCCCTGTACGTTCAAGGACGCAAGTTGGGCGGGCGTTTTGTCGTTGACGTCACAGTGGAATCCGGTCGGCGGAAGGAATGAATAGCACTTGATGCCTTCATCAGCGAGATCGTGGAACCATTGCGATGGCACTGGATAGGCGTGACTGAGGATGTGGAAACCACTGACGCTTTCCTCACCCGTTCGCTCGGTCCATTCCGTAGGGGAGAGCAACGAAACATCACGGTAGAGCAGGTGTGTTGTGTCCGTTGCATCATCACTTGTCAGCCAGCCGTGTTCACTGTCCGCTCTTGGTGCGATATTCAGCATGGAGAGCAGTTCCAAATCGGCATCTGTTTCAACGTCAATATCCGTGGACTGCACTCCATTCGCCATGGCGATAGGGGCCATGAGTTGAAGCAACATCAGGCCGATAAGGAGGATGGAACTGGGGCGGCGACTGGTCAGCATATCTCCCTCTATGCAGGCCTACCACATGAAAGATTGCATATCAGGACTGGTGCTTGCTTGTGGTTGAATTCTTAGCGAGGGTTCAAGAATGCCGAGCATGGGCGTGATTCTATGACGAGGGGACATGCATCCAAAGGCAGCAAAGATGCGATGAGTCCAGAGGATCTCAACGAGGGTGCTCAAGTACTCGGCCGACAAATTTGGCGTGTTGTCCCCTATGCCAAAAAATATCCAAAGCGAGTTGCAACGGGTATTTTCGCCAATGCAGCCGCCCGGTTTTTTGACCTCATGCCCTTTGTTGCCATCGGTTTGGCGGTTGATTACTTCACCACAGATATCCTGACTGGGCCTCAAATCGTACAGGACATGGTGACGACCATCCACAGCGACCCAGCCTTCGGTTATGGCATCCTCATTTTCCTCTGTTTCCTCTGTTTGGCTCTGTTCCAGGGCATCTCTGAATATGCTTGGCAAACGCTCGGATACAATATTCAGCACGATTTGAGAATGGATGCTACGCGTTCGCTTATCGCCATGGAGGCATCCTACTACGACCTCAGGCAGACGGGTCAAATCATGTCGGTTCTTTCAAGCGACGTCAATCAACTGGAGGACGTTGTTTCAGATTCTTCAACATCGATTATTCGAATTGTCATCACCTTTGCAACCGCCTTCATCATCCTGTCGATCATGTCCTTAAAACTCGCAGCCGTTCTCTTCGTTCCGCTCTTATTCATCGTGCCTGCCGTGTATTGGTTCTCCACTCGCGTGCAGCGAAAATACCGCAAACAACGAGAATCCACGGGCGACATTAACGCCGTCCTTGAAAACCTGGTATCGGGAATCGCAGTGGTGCAGGCTTACAATGCACAAAATTGGGAAGCAAATCGTGTAGGCAAACAATCGGGCGAATATCGTGACCAAGCCATGGGTGCCAGCAAAGATAGGAATCGCTTCATACCAATGATTTATGCCATTGCTGGCGTTGCCTTCGGTCTCTTGGTTACTGCGGGTGGTCATCTGGCCAGTCAGAATGAAATCACGACGGGCCAACTCGTGACCTTCCTTCTCATCAGCACACGAATGACCATGCCGATGTTCATCTTTGGTATTCTGGTCAATCAGCTCCAGCGCGGTGAGGCTGCAGCAAAACGTGTTTTTGCGGTCGTTGACCTCGAACCTACCATCGTTGACAAGGAGGGCGCAAAAGTGCTTGAAGGGGGCATTCAATCCGTTGAGTTCAACGACGTTTATTTCACCTATCCCAACACCACGATCAAGGTGCTCAACGGTATCACTTTCAAGGTGGAAGCAGGTGATTTCCTTGGCGTCATGGGCCATACTGGGGCAGGAAAAACAACCATTCTCAAACTACTGATGCGCTATTACACGCCCGACAGCGGCGAAGTGCTCATCAACGGTGAGCCAATTACCGATTTCACACTGCATTCACTCCGTGAAGCCATTGGATTTGTCAGTCAAGACCCCTTCCTCTTCTACGGAAGCGTTCGCGACAACGTCGTCTACAACCAAGAATCCAACGAAGAAATGCTGAAGGATGCACTTACGATGGCTGGTGCGTGGAATTTCGTTCAAGAGTTGGAAAACGGTCTGGACACGATGGTCGGCGATCGCGGTGCCATGTTGAGCGGTGGGCAACGAGCCCGTATCTCACTCGCAAGAGCCATTTTGAGAGCACCAAGTCTGTTGATTCTTGACGAGGCCAGCAGTGCACTGGATGCTGAAACAGAGCGACGTATCCAAGAAAACCTTCTTTCATCAGGAAAGAACCGTGCTACCATTGCGGTTGCTCACCGATTGAGTACCATTCGCAACGCTAATGAAATCCTTTCCATGGTAGACGGAGCTATCGTCGAACGTGGCGTCCACGACGATTTGGTTGCTTCAGGCGGCGTTTATGCCAGCCAATGGACGATTCAAACAGGCGACATGGCCGGTCTGTGAACCTCAAGCGGATGCTTGGCGGCCAGTAACGATGTTGGCGATGCCCACGAGAAGGACAAGTCCAGATAGCCACAAGGGCATCAATGGAACGAAGTCGTAGGGCAAGTGCAAGATGTCCAGCAATGATTCCCCTCGAGAAAAGGTGCCGCCCAAGGAGGCGGTCGTTAGGATCAGCCCCGATGCGGCCATGCCACCGAGCATCTGCCAACGTTTTCCCCACTTTTCTGCCCAGATACTGGGGCCCTGTCGGTACCGTACGTTCAGCACACCCAATGCAAGGCCAAGAGAAGCGCAGGAAAGGAACATTTTGTTGATGAGTAACGGATGGTCAATGCCATCTCCAGGGCTTGAAGCAATACCCGTAGCAATCGCCATTGGCATCGCTAACAAACCAAATGCGAGGGCGAAATGTGCAACATTGTCAAAGAGATTGACATGACGCTGCAGGCCGAGAAGATGGTGGCTGGCAAGTCCTGCAAAGAGGAAGGCTGCTCCAGCCATGGCAAAGGACCCGACGGTGAGCTCGGTGCTCACGACGTGAAGCGTACCTGAACTCACCATCAGATCTGACCTCCTTCAAATTCCTCATCGGTGAGTTTCGGTATGTTCATGCCCTCGGGCCGACGGTTCTGAAGTGCCATGAAACCTGCCATGAAGACAACAATGAGGGCAAATGATTGCACGTATGCGGCGCTTTCGTCAACCGTCCAAGGAGCCTCTTCGCTACGCAATTGGAACCAAGGCGTCGTTTGTGAGGGACCTTCTCCTTCCAAATGGGCGCGCCATTCAACCACGGTCGGTTGAAGCGAGGCTGGTAGGTCGAAGGACCATGTTCCATCGCTCAAAATCATGACTTCGGTCGTCTGTATTTCGCCTCCGGCGACCCTCCATTCAACCTCAACGGATTCAACAAAGGCGGTCTCTAATTGCATTGTCGTGCTTTCACCGAGGAGGCGTTGGGTGGTGGGGGCGTAGTCGGATGTCAATCGGGGGAGGTCTTCCGGCACGAGCACCACCTCCACGACAGCGGGAGTGTTACTTTGTCCAAAGAACGGGGCTTCACTTCCGTCTTCAGTTCCATGGTGAATGGCTCCGTGCAACTCGTATTGGCCGATGCTAGGGGCGCGCAAGGTCCAGGTTACGTTGCGCTGATCTTGGGATGGAAGCACGGTGATTTCGACATAATTTTCAGTCCCACCTTCGCTGTTGGAGATGATGGTCCACCCGTCGTCGGATGGCAAGTCTCCCGCTCCCGAAAGGCTGCTGAGGAGAAAGACGCCGAGGAGCCCTTGTTGTGTGGTTTCGATATTCTCGATGCTAACGGTCACGCTGGTCAGCAATCCTTCATACGCCACTGCTTCGCTGTGCAGCGAGACGATTGAAGTGGACGACCGGTTCATGTCGGCGTCACCGTGACACGCACCCCCGCATTGAGCATCAAAAGCGCCCTCTCCGACTCCGCTCGGGTTGGCTGAGCCGAGACTGGGTGCGAATAACAACAGCGTAGCGAGCATGACCCAGAAGTTTCGACGCATCAGCGCTCACCTCCTCGACTGAGATTTCGCTGAAGCAGGACGATGGATCCCAGCAGGAGTAAGATGCCGAGGCCAAAACCTCCCGTCGCCGATGCCTCTGGAGTTTCCACGGCAGGTGGTTCAATGCTGAGGCTGATGGTATCCATGGCGTTGAGATAGATTCGGTCTTGGTCAACGGGCTGGATGGTATATTCATTCAAACCGCTCATCGGAGGATTGTCCGTGAACGAGGTATCGTTCACCGTTGCAATCATTTGACCGCCCCGTAGGATATTGAAAGCAGCCTCGTCTCCGTTCCACGACCATGAGAGGTCGACCCTTCCGTTACCGTCATGAAGAACCATCAGGCTTTGCACCTGTGGTCCAACGGTCGGCTGAAGCGTCTGGGTGGTGCTGTTGGTGGCACCAAACTCATCGCTCACGGTGAGGGTCAAGTCCACGACACCTTTTGGCACCAAGGTCAGCGTGTGTCCCGACGCGCTTCCTGTCGTCCACGACCACGTGTAGGTCAGGTCCTTTCCGTCAGGGTCTGTTGATGATTCTGCGGACAAGACCACCTCTTCGCCGAACCAAACATTCGTCGAGAGGACCGAAAAAGCAGCACTTGGGGGGAGGTTGGCGATGACGAGGGTGTGTTCGACGCCTTCGCTAAAGGCTTCACCGTCCCAAACGCTGACATGCATCGTCCAGGTTTGACCGGGCGCTAATTTATCGATGGGAACAAGGGTTGAATTTTCAAGTCCAGCATCTCGAAATCCATTCTTGTACCAGTTGGTCCATAGTTCGACAGCATCACCATCTGCATCGCTGGCCAATAATTCTGGTGCGAGTTCGCTGAGTGATGTGGAGGATTCAGGCCACTGCAGGACTACAGAAGGGACTGCGTTGAGAATGGTTGCCTTCTCGCTGGTACTGCTTGCTTCCAATTCGCCGTCGCTTACGATGACCTGCACCGTCCACTCATCGCCTTTGCTAAGGGCTGACATGGGGAGACTTGCCTCGGTGAAGGTGGAGTATTCTTGGCCCTGATTGAACCATCGAATGGAGGTAATACTGACCGTATCGCCGTCAGCATCGTCATGTTCGAGATTCATCACAAGGTCGTGCATGGCCGTCATGCTGCTTGAATTGAGTTGCAGGCTGATGATGACGGGAGCGACGTTAGCGATGGTGATGGAGTCACTTTCTTGCCACGTTGACCAGCCAATGCCGTCTGAAGCCCGAACGCTTGCTTTCCAAACCTCACCTTTGGCGGTCATGGTAGAAGGAAGAGGGTTCATGCCGTTAGCAGCTTCAATGATTTGACCGTTGACGGTCCAGATGATTTCGTTGTCAACAATGGCGTCCCCGTCTCCGTCAACTTCGTCCCACTGAACCTGAATGTCTGAGGTGGTATTGGTGGGTGAGGGTGCGACGAGACTGACTTGGCTCACAACCGGGGGCGTATTGCCGCTGGCGATGGTCACGTTGGGGGATGGGGTCCAGGCACCAAAGCCCTCACCATCATGTCCGCGAACTTCAACGGACCAAACATCGTTGCTGCGTGTTGCGATCGCTGGCAAGGTTGTGGAATTGTCGAGTTCAGGTACAACTTGGCCGTTAAGTTTCCATTGAACATGCATGTCAATCGGGTCACCGTCTGCATCATCTGAAAGGTACTGGAAGGACAACTCCGTGCTGGAATCTGGTGCTGTGTCGCTCAGTTGAACGTTGGTGACCAGCGGCAGCGAATTGGCGATGATGAGCGGCGAAGACATGACCGCCGTTCCAGCATCAATTCCATCGGATGGCGTCACTTCAACGGTCCATGATTGATGCTTTGCCGTGGCTGATGAAGGGAGGGTTGCAGTGGTGTGGGAGGGCATGAGGCTGTTGTTGAGGTGCCAAGCAAAACTCGTGCCCGCTTCGCCATCACCATCGCTATCGCTGAAGGTATAGGTCGCGAGAAGGGCATCCTCTGTTGTAGGGTTGGCAGGCTGGAGGGTAAGTGAAGACACCGTGGGGGCATTGTTGGCCGACACTGCTTCACTCAGTGAAATGCTGGTGGTGGCATAATCGTCGCCTCCTGTATTCTGCAGTCCGTTTCCAGAGAGTACGGCGAGATTGAATTGCACCGAACCCGAGCCGCTCGATGGTGAGGTCCAATCCACGGTCCAGGACGTGCTGGTCCAGGTATCATGGGTTGCTTGAACTCCGTTTGAACTTACTTGAGCGGCTGAACTTGGATTTGACAGGCTTCCTTTGCTTACCTGTAGGTTGAAGCCCCCGCTTGCAGGAGTGGTAGACATGCCGATACTCAAGGCGTAGGTCGTCGACGCATCATAGGCTGATGGAAGGCCGGTCAATACTGGTGATACACTGCCTGCGGCGCCGGAATGGCATCCACAACCAGAGGAGGCACTGTTGAATCTCCCGTCTTTTTTTGCGTCTACTATGGCGCTCTGACTCATCAAGAGCAAGAGGAGCGTCACGAGCAGAACCTGCGGCCTCATGAACGAAACTTAATCGAATCCTTATTTGATTGTTCGTCATTCATTCAAGGGGATGGCTCCGGTTTCTCCTGGTTCATGCCCGCTTTCTGGTCGAGGTATACAATCAGCATTGAAACAAGCAAAAACAGCGGAATACCGGCGATTAACGCCCACACGCCGATACTCAAGCCTTGAATGCGCAGGTCGTCAAAAATCTCTCCAATCAGAATAACGGCGACGACCAGAAGAACCCGAAGCAAGAGCATAACAGGTCGGACAGAATGCCAAATCGCCTCGGCTTCGCCGCGTTGATCTGGTTGGTCAAGGTCAACCAACCGTTGCCCCAGTGACCGACCCGCCATGTCGTGCTTTTACGCGTCAGCAGTCATAGAGATTGGCCTCCTTGGCGAATCGATGAGGTTGGTTTTCACGCCGTACGAATGCGGTCGTCAATTTGTGCACCTTCGCCAGCACGGCCTCCGGTACGACGAACTTCTCGCCAGGCTTTGATGACGCCTTGCCCGTATGCCCACTGGGCCAAAAAGACGAAGAGAGGCGCCAAAAATACCGTGCCCAATGACCGGTGCGGTGATGTTCCAATCGCTGCCCCGAGCCATGAAAGTGCGATGTAGAAGCTCACCAGTCCCAAGGGGATGTGGAAGGCAACACGTGCAAGGTCCCATTCGCCTGAAAGACTGAACCATAGGTCGGCCTCAGCGCCGCCCGAGAGACCCCCCAGGAGCATGGCGGTAAGTGCGATGACCACGATTGGCGGGAAGAAGCCGATGGCTGTGTGCGACCAGGTGGCGATTTCAGGCCAACGCTTGTTGGCAACCATCCGAGTGTAGCCGTAATTTCGCATTTGCTTCATGTAGGGCTTGAAGGGGCGGCGGCGGCGATGTGGCATCACGTTGGAAGGGTCGATGAAGAGTTTGTGTCCAGCACGTTGTATCTTGGCGTCCAATACCACATCTTCTGCGCCAATGCATCCTTCTTCAAAGAAGCCTACTTCTCGCAGGTTGGCCATGCGATGGGCGCAATTGACGCCGGGGTTGTGCGTGATCGGGACGAGTTCTCCCTTGGGTTGGGCACCGTAGCGCGTGCCTGCGGTCATGAATTTGGTGCAAAAGGCCACGTCGGCACATTTCGCACCGAAGGGGTCGTCGTCGGGAGCAAAATTGGGTCCGCCCACGGCCCCAACTTCGGGGTTGTCAAACCAGCGAATGAGTTTCTCAACCCAGTCCAGCGGCGGCACGGTATCATCGTCCGTGAAGAGCACCAGGTCGTGGTCCATTTGCTTGAGGGCGAAATTACAGGCGTCGGCACGGTTGCGAGATGGGTCTTCAATCCACGTAGCACCGTGTTTTTCACACACGGCTTTGGTGTGGTCTTTGGATTTGGAGTCGGAAATAACGATTTCAAAATGCGGATAGGTTTGCATTCCCAGTCGTTCAAGAACGATGTCCAATTCATCCGCATTGTTGATGGTTGGAATCAATACAGCCGCTTTGTACGGCGTCCCGTCAGCCTTGGAAAGAACCGGAACGGCCTGCGTGGAGTCGCCCATACCTGTCCCAGACGCCCGCCTCATAAGAAATCAAGGGCAGAAATTTCATTCAGCAGGAACGCCATAGGTGGTGTCGATGGTCCTACCTTGACGGGTGTCCGTGATGGTTACATCGATGGTGCAGTCGCCTGAGCAGATGTCTGTACCGGTTTCCACGATGGTCACACCGTCACCGACGGACCAAACTTGGTCGTCAGTTGTTCCAAACTCGACGAGGCCGCAAACGCCGCCAGATCCGCCAGGGTTGTCACATGTTACGGGTGCTGCGCCGTCAACG
>JADHPT010000016.1 GCA_016778305.1 Candidatus Poseidonia sp.
GTGGTACATGCCCTTCACGGCGGAAACTGAAGTTACAGGTTCCTCCGATTACTTTGACCCCTCCGAATTTGACTCGGAAGAAGATGAAAACAATTCCTGGCAGGTCATCAAGAACGAGGCTCCTGTTGAAGACGGGGCGAGCCCACAATACTCGGGTTGTGACGATTCATACAAGATTGCAGAGTGGAATGAAACCGGGGTAAATACCGGATTTAACTGGTACTGCCCAGCGGTGCGGGGGAGCGTATGGAATCGCATCATCAACTCAGCTGGATTTACCATCGACTGGATTCTCAAAACCTACAATCCTGCGGATTCCAACAGCGTAACGCCTGGTTCTTTCCCGGGCGGACGAAATACCGAGATTGAGGTTTACACAGCATATTCTGCAACGCTACCCGATTCAATGGAGCAAATCTCGATTGATTATTCCGTCGCTGGCTCGCCATCCATCCCGATCAAAAATACAAACCTCCAGCTGAGGTATGAAATTGCAGATACGATTCTCAATCCGACTACGGACAATAACGGGCTCGCCCAGGTCCCACTCAACGTTTCCTCTGAGGTTGATGATACGCCAAGCAGTGACGACCACACCAGCAACGGCGTGGTGGTATATGACCCAGCCAACAAAATCGTTGGTGCCACGACCGTCGTTGTCGACTTGAGCGTGGTTGGTATCGACCTCGTAGCCCAGGCGAATTCGGCCATCGTTGAACGAAGCAGAGGCGGCGTAACAACAACCCTTAGTTCGTCGATTGGATTCAATGCACTCCCTGGCGATACCATTTCATTCTCGCTCCCCGCTCAAAATCGTGGAGTACTGACTTCTCCACCCACCTACATGGAAATCCAGACGCCCGATGAGTCGACCGTCCGTGCTGTGATTCCAGCCATTGAACCTTATAGCGAGCAGCGTGTTGTGGTCAATTGGTCGGTCCCTGAAACCTTGGCTGTCGGGTTCAAGACCATGCAATTCACCGTTGACCCCGACCAAAATGTAACCGCTGATGCGAATCGTAGCAATAACGATGCAACACTCACAATCTTCATCGGACGTTCACCCACAGGAAATTTGGTGGTTGATGAGGGCAAATACACCTTTGAGAACGTCACCTTAAACGCTACTGCGAGCTTTGACGAAGACGGAGGTTCAGTCGATTGTGTCTTCGAAATTGAATCACGCATTGGCCTGGTTGACATCATTGAAGCACCCGGTTGCTGGACTCAGTGGAATTGGTCAAACAGTGGCTCATGGACGGTAAAGGTCCTCGTCGTGGACGAGGAATTGGATACCGACGAAGTCGAGATGGAAGTCACCGTCCTCAATCGGCCACCAGCGTTCAATCTGACGCACCCCGAATCGGTCTTTGTTGAATCCACCGTCACCGTTGAGGCCATTGAGATTCTTGACATTGACACATCCTCGCCCTCCGGCCAACAAGTGTCCATAGCGTGGCCAACCCTCGACTGCAACGAGGGTTTGACACAACCTACCTGCACCTTCACACCGATGTTCGAGGGGGCCGTGAACATCACCGCCGTAGCGACAGACGATGATGGGGCCAAAACGACCGTCTACTCTTCCATCGATGTCCTCAACATTGCTCCAACCTTGGACTATCCACAACTGTGGAAAGGTGGAGAAGAACTCCTTCTCGATGAGAACGGCACATGGCATCTGAATGAAGATGAGGTAGCCCTCTTGCGCGCTACAGCTACCGATTCGGCCAACGATGCTGGTACGCTCATCATCGAATGGCATCCATCTGCTGAAGATGAAAGTTGGACCATCACCAGTGTTGGCGTTAGTTCTTCAGAAGCCGTTTCTTGGCCGACGGCAGGGCCACATATCATCCAAGTACGCGCTATTGACGCAGACGGTGCGAGTTCTGACCCTCTCCAAGCCAACGTCATGATTCACAACGTTGCTCCAACCGTTACGGGTCTTCCGCAATTTGAAGCCGTTGATGAGGATGTAGATTACGACCTTTCAGTAACGATTGAAGATACCGTATCGGACCAGAATTCCCTCGAGGTATGCTGGGACTTTGATCGCAATGTCGACGTTGACAACGATGGCGTTATGGACAATGACTGTGAAATGAAAGGCGAATCAGTCTCGAAGTCATGGCCGAATGTTGGTATGCAATGGATTACGGTGACCGTGACCGATGACGACGGTGAATACGCACAACAATCAATGAACGTCAGCGTCATCAATAGAGCACCTCTCCCTGAAATCTCTTACCAAAACCTTGCTCTTGAAAATCTCACTGCGGGCGATAACCTCACAATCAGCGGATTTGAAACCATCGATTCTCCTAGCGACAAAGCCGTTCTCGCCTACCAGTGGGACGCATCTCATCTCGATACCGACCTCGATGGAGCGAAGGTCGGCGATGTCGATTACTCTGGACCAACATGGACGATTGAAAACCTTCCTGCTGGTACATGGACCATCGTTCTGACCGTCACCGATGACGATGGAGAATCTGGACAAAGCGAGATCACGATTCTGGTCGCTGAGGCACCTGCTGAAGGCTTCTTTGAAGTGATCAGTGCTTCGGTTGGATCTACGACTGCAATGGTCATCGTTGTATTGGGCTTTGTGATTGTTGGACTCGTAGTCTTCCTGCTCTTTACACGCCAAAGCGGTTCAAAGGACGAGGACTTCTCTTCATTTGGACAACAGATGAGCAGCGGTTTGCCCGCTATGGAGGCGCCTCAGCCTGCTGAACCTGCAGCAGCGGCGCCTGCAGCCATTGCAGCAGCCCCAGCACCGGAACCCGCACCACAACAGCCCTACAACAGCGGGCCTCCCTTGCCTGCGAGCGGATTGCCTGCGGGCTGGACAATGGAACAGTGGAATTACTACGGTGAGCAGTGGTTGGCCGCAAATCAGCCTGCACCAGCCCCCGTTCAACCCATAGTTTCACAAACACCTCCCGCCCCTGCTTCAGACCAGTTGAGTTCTTTATTGGACGATTTGGATTTCTGAGGCGAATGCATGGTTAATTTGTGGCATTTTTTTGGACTTCCCGACCCTGAAGGAAACCCGCCTGTTCAACGACGTCAGGCTGCGGTCCCTGCAGATCAGCCTGTTGCTCTCAAAAGCACACTAACGGTCAATTCCGAAAGCAAACCAAGGCCAACTCCCGCCGTCACGCCCAACAGTGCCGGGCTGAGACCTGTCCCTCTTGGATGGACCGGACCCCTCACGCCCGATGGTGAACCATTTCACGACCTCGGCATGGTCAAATCCCCACCTTTACCCATCCCAACCCAGGCTCTCCGCTACGTTGCGCCTGATGAAATGAAACGAATTCATAGCCAATCCATTCTCAAGCGAGTGATACAAGGGGATACCGTAATCGTAGATCTCCGCCCACTTGTCCACATGGACAGTCACCAAATGGCATGCAGAAGAGAACTCAAACACATGGGTGACCAGGCAGGGGTTGAGATTTTCGCACTTGATACAGAAGACAAATTGCTGATGATCCCAGGTATTGACATCGTCGTTGACATGCAGAAGCGCGAATTAGGTTTGACGCCCTTGCTGTGACTTTAGAGCAGTGTGGCGAGTGCCTCAAGGTGCTCCAATGCACCTGAGGCAAGGCCGAGTACAACCGATTCTGAACCCTCGATAAGCGTAGCATGTTCACCCATAGTTCCATGCAGGTCATATCCTCCGGCTTTACCCTTCCAGGAGTCGGATTCAATGAGGTCAGAAAAAACCTCATCAGAGAATTCGGGAAAGGCCACGACTGCATGTTCACACCAGAAAGTCCATTCCCCGTTCCAATACAGTCCACTGGCAGTCCAAACTTGGTGATGGCGTCCTGAAAGTCGATGGAGCATCACCGCTGCATGTGCTTTACTGGTGGGTTTTCCAATGCTTAAGGAATGGTCATCAGGGTCACTGATCATCGTATCTGCTACGAGGATGGCATCAAAATTCGTTGATTCATTGAGTGCCGCAGCCTTTCGCTTGCAAATACTCAGGACTTGGGACTCGACCGTGCCCTTTGGTGGAGACTCATCAACTCCATCAAGGCCTTCTTGGTGCAGGAATGGATAGAGGGGGCGCAACATAGCGGCTCGGCGAGGTGAGGCTGAGGCCAACCAGAGGTTCATGCGTCTTCCTTTGAGCGGCGGGTCAAGGAGATTCCGCTTCATCATGAACAAGGGTGACCTTGAAGAATCGGAAGGTATAGCGGAACGTGAGTGAGCCGAATGTCAACCTTGGAACGAATCCCTACCCACATCGAAGGCCTGGATGAAAACATGCAGGGAGGCATCCCCCAAGGCCACATCAGTATCGTTGCTGGTTCCTCGGGTGCCATGAAGTCAAGTCTGACCTTCTCAATGCTCTACAATGCCGTCCTGTATGGTGAAACCAGTGGAATCTACGTGACGCTTGAACAAGGGAAGGATTCGTTGCGCTCGCACATGGCGAACATGGGAATGAACGTTGACGACCCACGTGTTCGTAACCGAATTGCTATCATTGATTTGGCCGACCTTCGCGTGCAACTTGACGAACAGGGCATGAGCAACAGAGTTGACTGGATGGGCCAGCTCATCAAACAGTTGACGTCCTACCGCCAATCCATTGGCTTTGAACTCCTCGTCTTCGACTCACTTGGCGCCTTTTTCACATTGACCAAGATGGAGAACCCCCGAGATGAAATTTTTCGCCTCTTTGAAGCAGTACGACGCTTGGAGCTAACCTCCTTCTTCATCTGCGAAATGACGGGAGAAGATCACAAACAATTTGGCGAATACGGTGTAGAAGATTATCTTTCAGACGGCGTTGTTCACCTCGTCATGGAACGCCACGGTGACGACGTCATGCGTAAACTCGGCATAGTCAAGATGCGCCACACCAATCACATTTTGGGTTACAAACCATTTGCATGGAAACCTGAAGAACAGCGCTTCACAATTCTTTGAATCACTCGACGGTCACTGACTTGGCGAGGTTTCGAGGGCGGTCAACGTCTTTACCCAAATGCAATGCCGTTGAATAGGCAATCAGTTGAAGTGGTACCACCGTCAATAAGGGCGTTAACCACGGATGAATGCGTGGAACGGGGATCGAAACATCACCTTCTGATGCAATGATGTCGCCTTCTTCGTGAATGAGAATAATTTTCGCACCTCGAGCCCGACATTCGTGCAATGCGGAGAGGGTTTTTTCTTTCAAGTGGTCGTTGGGGGCAACGATAACGACCGGACTGCCCTCCTCTAACAGGGCAATTGGTCCGTGTTTCATCTCGCCAGCGGGGTAGGCTAGACACGGAATATATGCCAATTCCATGAGTTTCAAAGCACCTTCTTTTGCGACCGGTGCGGAGAGTCCACGGCCCAAGAAAAGTACCGATTTAGCATCGGCAAGAAGAGCCACTGCTTCATCGATGGGCCCTGGGTTCTCAAAATAAGATTCCATCAAATGAGGCGCCTGTTGAAGATGCTCAATGATTTCTCGACCTTTGGCCTTCGAGAGGTGGCGGGTCCTTCCCAATTGGGTTGCAAAGATGGTTAGGGCTGCTACCATGTTCGTGAAGGCCTTGGTTGAGGCCACGGATTGTTCGGGCCCTGAATGGATGTAAACGCCTTGACCACAAAGCCTCGCGATGGTAGACCCAACGACATTGACGACACCAAATACCTGCCCGCCCTTGAGTTTAATTTCCTTCACTGCTGAAATTGTGTCTGCAGTTTCTCCAGATTGTGACACTGCGAGATAGATGGCTTTTGGATTGATGACTGGGTCGTTGTTTCGGAATTCACTGGAGATATGTGTCACTGCAGGGATACGTGCCATTTTTTCAATCAACATTTGGCCAATTTCAGCGGCGAAATTTGCTGTCCCACAACCGAGCAATCTGACATGTGGGGCTTGAACCATGGTTGAATGACCCAAACGCATCCCGCCCAAACGGCCCGAACCCATCTCTCTGTCAACACGACCTGCGATGCAATGACGAAGCGCTTCAGGTTGTTCATAGATTTCCTTGTGCATGAAATGAGGCGAGTCACCAAGGTCGGATTCCGACCACGAATCTTCCAGTACCGTGACCGTCGGGTCGACCGAATGGCCTTTTCGAGTCACCATTTTCATGGAGTCACGTGTGAGGATTGCAAGGTCTCCGTCTTCCATGTACACCACCCGTTGGGTATGAGCAGAGAGGGGATGAGGGTCACTTGAAACGAACATTTCCCCATCGCCTTGGCCGATGATGAGAGGTGAACCATTGCGAGCACAGATCAAGAGATCATGGTCAACAAAAAGAATGGACAATCCCCATGTACCACGAGCGAGGGCGAGCGTTCGCTCTACTGCTTCTTGAGGAGTAGCCCCCCCAGCGAGTTCAATGCTCATCAAGTGGACGAGAACCTCAGAGTCCGTTTGTCCAACACACTCGATACCGTGAGATTGGACACGACGATGAAGTGATCTGAAATTCTCAATAATTCCATTGTGCACAAGATGAATCTTACCGTCGTGAGAAGCATGTGGATGGGTGTTCACGAAGGTAACCCCGCCGTGGGTTGCCCACCGTGTATGAGCGATCCCCATCGTACCAGGAACGTCTTCGGGCAAGACCGAATGAAGCTCTTGGACCTTTCCAACGGTTTTGTGAACCGTAATCTTGTCACCATCATGAATAGCGACCCCGGTTGAATCATAGCCACGATATTCTAGGCGGCGTAGGCCTTCAACCAATACAGGAAGAGCTGATCGTTTTCCAATGTACCCGAAAATGCCACACATATCTCTTCCTCACAAATCAAAGTCAGCGCCACATACGGGGCAATTGATGCGCTTGAGCATCAAATCCTTCACGCTAAAACTCGCTTGGCATGATGGGCATTGAGCATCACGCTTCAAATCTGGAAGGGGCAAGGGAACGGGTTGAATTGGAGTTGTTGGAAGAGGAATGCCTTGGAGGGGTGGCAGTTGTCCAGGCAAGGGAAGAGGAGGGAGCCCTTGCTGAAGAGCAGCAGCCATTTCGCCCATTTCTCGCTGCTGCTTACGTTGCATGCGGCGTTCAAGACGTGCGTTTGCTTCACCGTCCTCAAATTTCTTTTCGAGTTCTTCAGCGAGGGTCTCTTCCTCTTCAACGATCACCGCTACTGCAGACTCACTGACGGTCAGTTCATCTTCACTCTCATCTATCAGGAGAAGAGGACCTTGGTCTAATTCAATATCGACCATGATTTCCACGCCGTCTCTTTCCTCTGAAAGAACGGCTTCCATTCCCTCAAGTTCTGTATGGGAGCGCCGAACACTCACAATCACAAAGAGAAGGAAGGATACGAAGATGACCGCCATGATACCCAATAAACGAATCTTGAATTCATCAGAATCTCCGGGGAGGTACTCAAGAAGTGTTTCGAAGGGGCCGGGTGACTCTATGACGTCTTGGGAGCCGCCCAAGGAGACCACCTTGCTGAGCGAATAAGACCCAGCAGGCGTCATGGTACATACGACGGTATCATCCTCCATCATCCCGATGCCGAACGTATATCCTTCAAAGAGCATGTTCGAGAGACCAGGGGTTGCTTCTCCATCTTCATTTGCAATAAGGCCCATTCGGGATACCGGCCCGTAGACGTTAATCTCGTCGTGATAGAGGTACACCCCGCCCTCTTGATAGGACAAAGCGATGGTACTCACACCTGGAGTAGAGGTGCGAATCACGTTGTCATTTGACCAAATGGAATCAGTTGAAATGCTGGCGACGCTTGCAGTTTTTCCTTGCCCCTCAATCCAAGCCCCAATCAATCTGTCCGAGTCATCATCGACAAGGACATTGAGTTGCGGTGAAGTGGCCTCATCACCGATCGAATACTGGAAACTCCAGGAGGGCTCGTTCAATACACCATGCGTATACATCAGCCCGACGCGCTCCACTCCCGTGACGTCATCCCTGTATTCTTGATAGAAGATGTGCAAGTATTCTTCGCCCAAGCCAATAGCAAGCGGTTGGGCATCTGCAGGTTGAATGTCAATGTCTACCAGGACTGTCAAAGCGTTGCCCCAAGAAGCGCCCCGGTCAGGCGTGGGCGAAGAGATGACAAAAATGGATGTTAGATCCTGCCAAGATCCACCCGTCGAAAGATCTCGATGGTATCCGGCGAGAACCATGGTTCCGTCGTACTGATCGAAGGTAAAGCCGTAATAGGAACCTTCTGAGAGCTTGAGTGCAGGCATGTGATAGTGCTTCGGAGTGGTTTTCCCAGCAGCCGAAATCGAGGTCATTGCGATATCGGTCAGGACATATCCTTCGAGGCTCAATGTGCGGCGCGTCCAAGCAAGTTGAACAAGTCCGTCATCACGTTCATGAACGGCGAGTTCTCCACCCCATGATTCTTCGATGACAACACCCCCTGGCATGCTGAGGGTCGAGGTGATGGTCCGAGCGTGCAGCTCACCGTCGATGGTTGTGAAAAGAAGCCCTCCGTCGTCAAGTCCAACAAATTCCACTGGGGTTTCACCCGTTGCCAACGAGATGGGGACTTTGGATCCCACATACAAATCAACCACGGTCACGTTGAATCGTAATTGACTGTGTTCGAGTTCAACACCTGACCCGCTCAGCACCGCTCTGTAGGCGGTATGGCCCGGTTCGTATACCACGTCTGCAAACTTGGTGAATGCATAACCCGACGTCGTACTTGAGCCGGGGACGAGGTTGATGCCTCGATCATCAAGGCGGGTCCAACTGCCCACATCATCGAGCCATCGTTCAAGTCCAATATTGAGACTCGTAGCGTCGGTTTGGCCGAGGTTGTCCAGCCTGATTTGGATGTCAAAGGGCGCCCCTGGAGTAGGTATTTCAGGCTGGGTTCGGGAAGAACCGGCTAAGAAACGGAGCATGGGTTCAACGGGACGGGGGTCGATTTGGAAACTGAAGGTGTAGGCGTTGTTGTCTCTATCAGCATCTTCGTATTGTTGGGACGGATCAAGAGACAAGGTGACGTCGTGAGTTCCTGCTTCAGTCGCCCACCAATACAAGGTAACTCGAACGCTCTCGCCCTCGTCGAGTGAAGTAATCTTGCCCTCCGAGGGATAGGTTGAGGAGTCATCGCCAGGTCCATCGAGCCGTAGATAGACTTCGTTGGCCCTAAGATCACCAATGTTGCGGACGCCAAAACGAACTTCCAATATCGTTCCAGCAACAGCGTTGTTGACCGGCAGGCCCGCATCGAAAACTTCAACCGAACCTGAAAAGGCAAAATCCGGTGCTGCTGGCAGGTTATCCACCTCGTAGGTTCGACGCAGAACTTCGCTGGAAACCTCTGAAGCATTGATTGTTCGTACGCTGATTCGGTGAGAACCGTCTGCAACCGATGCCGAATCCCATGTGAAGGACCACGCTTGGGTTCCTTCATCCTGCTCTGAAAGTGTGTCGCCAAGTATCCAGTCGCCGTTGTTAATTTTGTATTCCACGCGGTCGTGTTCTGGGCCTTCAACAATTCCGCTGAAATCAACAAAACCAACCAGGTCAGTTCCGATACCGGGTTCTGAAATTGAGATGGACAAACGGGTAAGGTGAACGATTCGAACATCCACTGACGAGGCATCTCCAGCGGCATTGAGTGCACGAGCATAGACCAAGGTGTAGGCTTCGTCTTCGTCAATCCAGTCATCATCGATGATGAGATCGTAATACCATTCTTCGACGGTGCCATCAGCGCCCAACCAATTGGTCAATTCAGTACTGTCTCCATCATCGTAAAACTGCTCTAGTTTCACTTGGACTTCAAGATAGTCAACTTCACTCAAATCGGTCTCCCCTTCAATGGAGAGGGTATTGCCTGAGAGGTAAAGCGATTGATTCGCTGGCGAAGAGATGGCGACATCGTCACCCAATCCGTCACCGCCTGGAGGTGGGTCGATGATGATGCTCCCTCCGTCTTCAAACGAAGTACAAGTTCGGTCGAGGACGCGGTCAAGGGCACAAGAGGCGTCGACGAGGCCGAATCCCCACTTGTCGTTCCATCGGTTGGACACTCCCGGTTCAGAGGCTGAGCCTCGTTCTTCGGAGGAATTCCTCAAAATGTTGCGAATCTCTTCGGGTTCAAGGCTATCATCCGCCTGCAGAAGTGTGGCAACGATTCCAGAGACCAAGGGTGTGGCCATGCTGGTTCCGTCTTTGGAATCGTAATCGTTGTCAGCAAGGGGGCGTTCGGGTTGGCCCGGGAAGGACGGACCTGTCGCTGCTGTTGCCGAGGTGATACCTGTCCCGTAAGAGGTTATGTCAGGTTTCAATTCGTCCCACTCGTCATCGTCCCCGTCGTCGAGACGTGGCCCATAATTGGTGTATGATGCAAGGACATCATCGGTCCTATTCACAGAGTTTCGGTCATCGACCGCACCGATGGAGATCGCTCCGTCCGCACTTGCTGGAGACGGCACACGCTTGGTGCCATCGTTGCCCATGGCTACGATGCAGACAATGCCCGCATCACGGGCATCGTTAACGAGACGTGCTTCAGCGCCTGAACCGTTGTCACCTTCATCGCCTGGATTGAGCGGAGAACTGAATGAACCAAAGGACATTGATGCGACATCAATCCCTCGGCTCGAGTCGTTATTGCCCCAATCCGTGTCTTTGTTGTTAATCATCCATTGAATGCCGTTGAGTGAGGCTTGAGAATTGGTACCGCCTGAATCGGTGAGGACCTTGATGTCAACCAAGAAAGCGCCCATTGCTGAACCGGTATGAACGCGGTTTGAGCCACCTGTTCCAAGAGCCGTTGCTGCAACGTGGGTGCCGTGACCTTGGCCGTCGTCCGGATCGGCAGTGCCGTCAGGATTTGAAGCAGAAGATGTAGCATCAAATCCTGCAACCCACTTTTGGTCATTGTAGCTGGTTGCATCGCTATCAGGTTCGTCATCGATATCATCGAAATCATTCAGTGCACGGTGTTCATTGTCCACGCCGGTATCCAAGATGGCAATGACGACTCCTTCTCCAGTGTAGCCACGTTCGTAGGCACTAGCAGTATAGTCATCTGAAGGCATGGAACGGGTCGCTTGACTGGCAATTCCATTGAAGGGAATCATCACATTTTGCATTTCAATCACGACGACTGCGTCCAAATGATAGATGTCCATAAGGGCGCTGACTGGAACTTTGTCGACCACCAAGGCATCGATAGAATCCATCGCTTGGAACCAAGCATTTCCTTCTTCCCCGACCCATCCGTGATCGTCAAGAACACTTCGAAGTGCTGCGATTTCGTATTCGCCAGGGTGCCATGCATAATCGACCACGATAGCGACCGTCTTTCGTCCATCAGGTCCGATAATGGCAGTTGGTGAAACAGACGGTTCGCCTGCGAGGACGCGCTGAAGACGGTCATCCATTCCGTTCCAATCCAAGTCGGGGCCGTACCCGAGCCACCACATCGGAGGTTCGGCAGAGGCGCGTTCACCACGATCAATGAGGCGTGTAGGGCGTTCACACAACACTTCATCGCAGACCAAAGGAGGCAAACCATCAATCAAAATTGGAGCCACATCGTCCGACGAAAGACCCTGTTGTGGCTCCTGAGCGAGAACCATTCCGCTCATGTCTGCAAAGAGGAATAGAATGGCCATGAGAAGGGCCCCAATATGCAATGACGTGCGCTGATTTTCAACCATCATGTCCACCCCGCATAAGTTTGGAGTGCACGGCTACCTTTCATTCTATCCACCCTTCGTCTACGGGGTGTCCCATTTAGGGCCTCAATTCAAGCCTTCGGCCATTCAAGATGTTCCGCATTCGCTGAGCATTGCAATCTCGGTCCGCTCGAACGCACGACCATGCCCAGGGGTGCATCGCAATGCGGGCACACCCCTGTATTTGCAATGTGTTCCATCCATGCCGTGCGGGTTTCTGGCTCATCGCTTGCCTGCATGAGATTTTTCATTGCGGTTCGCAAATGCTTGGGGATAGGAATACCTTGCTCAGTCCACGGGTCTTGAAGCGTGGCCATATCCACCATCTGTGATTTCATTCGTCGGCGCTCAGCGGTCACCGCATCTCGGTGACTCGGCCCCCCATCGACCACTCCGAGTTCAACGGGACCTCCCTTTGCGACCAAAGGAAGAAGGGCGTATGCGGCAATGAAGCCACCGATGTGGGCCATGTGTGCAATGCCGCTTGAGACACCGGATTCCATCGTTGTGAAGGCACGCATCAATTCCAGACCAAAATAGAGGAGAGCAATGAATACCACTGGCCAAGGGCGAATCAACAGAAGCGGGAAAGGAATCTCATCTTTGGGCCAACCCGCAAGGTAAGCGCCCAAGAGGCCAAAGGCAGCCCCCGAAGCACCCAGTGCAGGTGTATATGAACCAGCGTTGAATGCAATCCAACCGATTGAACCACCCATTAAGCCAAGCAAGTAGATGATGCCAAAACGTTTGGTTCCCAAACGCTGTTCAAGAGGGACGCCCACAAGGGCAAGGATGATCACGTTCCCTAACACGTGCATCATGTCATTTTGACTGTGGAGAAAGCCTGCTGAGATCAGCGTGTGCCAAAATTCAGGCATCGTGCTTCTGACCGGGATGAGGACAAAATCATACCAGACCCAGTACTCAACCCAACCCCAGGAATAAAAAACGGCCCATAGAACTTGAACCACTGCACCAAGAAGTACGCTCACGGTGATGCCCATAGCAAGCGATGTTTTTGTTCGAACAGCATAGATCATCGGGGATAAGACCGCTGCAAACCACAGGAGAAGTACACCCCATTCCGCCGTGTCAAACAGACTCATGGCGAAGGGCATGGATGTCGGTCGGGGTGGACCTCTTTTGACTTGCTGGAAATATGGGAAGAAACAGGAGGGTTCATTCTTCATGTGCTTGTCCCCGTTTCATGGCGCAGCCACTTCTTGCCGTTGATGGCATCGAAGTTCGTCGGGGCATGCATGTCGTTTTGAACGCCTTCAACCTCTCGCTCAATTCTGGAGAGGTGCTGGCTCTAACCGGTGAAAACGGGGCTGGGAAATCCACTCTGCTGGAAGCATGTGCCAGATTACTGCCCCTCGAACAGGGTCGAATTCTTCACGCTGGAGTGGTCGTAGCCGACCATGAGGGTCGAAGGCGCCCTACCCCACTTGTCCTCGGATTGGCCCTCCAAAAAAACGGGATGATGGGCAGTGAATTCGTAGTTGAACACCTCGAGACCGCCATGTCAATGAGCGGACATAGCGTTGACCCCCGCCCCTTTCTTAGAGCCTTTTCACTGGAACATCGAGCCAATGATTTAATCGCCCATCTCTCCCAAGGTCAAGCGCGAAAAGTGGCCGTACTCGCAGCCCTCCTACCCGCATTTGCAAGCAAGCAACCAGCGCTGATTCTCCTCGATGAACCCGCAGCTGGAATGGATGAGAGGTCCGTATCTGTGCTGTGTGAATGGATTGCTCAACTTCGAATTTCCGGCCATGCTGTCATGATTTGCACCCACGATCAACGCCTCTCTGATTGTGCGACGACACACGTTGACGTGAGTACTTCAGAAGCAACAGAGGTAATACCCAACGAACCAAGTTCACAACTCGACATGAATGCGCAACCCGTCAAAGCGATTTCACCCGCAGCCTTTGGCTGGAAGATGCAATGGCGAACGTTGGCTTGGCTCAATCACAATGCAGTCGCTTCCTTGTTAACACTCGGAGTCTTACTTTCCTTTGGCGACCTGCTCGACGACCTCGAGGATATGCAGCGCTACGGTTTTCTTCTCGCACCCGCTTTTGCGGCGGGTCTGTGCGGTGAGGCCATGGTACAGGCGTCGCGGGAAGAACGGACAAATGCGTGGTGGCGAGCAGTCGCTAACGCCAACCCACACAGTGGTATTCTGCCCTTGGCACTCGGGTGTTTGCTGACGCTCCTCAGTAGTCTCAGTTTTTCCGTCGTTGTTGAACCGAACATCATCATCGTTGGCGGGCTGCTGACCTTCGTCACCTGGCACATTATTCGCCTCCTTCAAGAGGCAACCAACCGTTTGGCTCGCCCGAGAGCCGTATTTGTTGGATTGTTAACCCCGATTCTCATCCTCCCCTACGCCCTTCTTCTCGACCTCCTGAGCCAGTAGGACAACCACCTTCAAGAAGGGCGACTCTCCGCCTTAATTCATGAAGCAGAAGGTTGGCGAGGGCTTGCTTTTCTTCGGCTTCGCTGGCATTGCATCCACGCTCGTGCTCGCTCTGCTTTGGGCCCCAAGCGTCTCAATTGATGCCTTTGAATCACCTGCAGCACAACGAATCTTCTACTGGCACGTCCCTGCTGCATGGGCGGCATTCATCGCGTTTGGAGCATTGTTCGTAGGTTCTGCAGGATGGTTGTTCAAACGATCGGAGGTCATGTGGCGCCTGCACACCGCGGGGGCGGAAGCCGGACTGGCAACTGGCCTCATGACCGTATGGTCGGGATGTGTATGGGGTGCTGCAGAATGGGGGACTCCGTGGGATTGGACGGATGTTCGACTGAACACATTTGGATTACTTACTCTTCTGGCCATCTACTTGGTATTAGGTCGTGGAAGTCAACCTGATGGCGTTGAGACGAGGGATACCTTTGCTGCCTTTGGGCTCTATGGATTCGTATTGGTACCTATCACCTATGTCGCCACGCGAATCTGGTCCATCCGCCATCCCGGTCCCGTCGTGGGAACTGGAGATGAAAGTTCGATCAACGGCGACATGGGGCTTGTTTTGCTGCTCGGAGCCATTTCCTTCACCGTATTCATCATCGGTCATATCATGAACTCAATGCGTGTGACGTCACTCGAGCAGAGGCTTGAACGGCTTCAAGCCACAATGGACAAGGTGATTTAACGTGGAGGGAATGACGTATTTGGCCGTCGCCTACTTCGGCATGCTCGTTGCCATTGCCCTGTGGACCTACACGGTAGTGCAACGCAGTCGCCGTCTGAACCAACGACTCGAATCGCTTGAAGTAGCGATGTCTGACCGATTTGAAAACGATTGAGGCCAGGTCGCCAAAAAGGGCTCTTCTGTTCTCTCTTCAAGCGAACACGTTCAAAGGTTGTAAGCGAGCCCCTTCAACGGGGAGATACATGACTGGGCGTCTCGGAGGTGAGTTTTGTCTGGTTTGTGGTGCTGATCCACCCCTGTTCGGAGACCGAATGTGCGAGACGTGCATGCGTGCGCGAACGACGCTGGCGAAAGTACCCGAAAATGTTCCATGGGTTCGGTGTGCACGATGTGGAATCGTGGAAATTGACGGCAAGTGGGAACACACCACCGATAACGAAGTCTGGGATGAGTTGCTGCACCGAAATCTCGTCGTTCATGAACGTGCAGAGGCCATTGAATTGGGCATGGAATCGAAAACAGTTTCAGATCGCCACACACTTTTGTACATACAAATTGAAGGCGTGATCGACAATCTCCTCTTCCAAGAAGAACATACCATGCGTGCCCGAATGGCCAATGGCGTCTGCTTAACGTGCACGCGCCGGGCAGGAAATTACTTCGAGGCCACCGTGCAGTTGCGTTCCAGTGCCCGTCGACTCACTGAAGATGAGTTTACGCGCCTGCGAAAAACACTTGACGACGTTCTGGAAAAACTCTCAGACGACCCAATGTTCTTCATCACTTCTGAAGGAGTCGTCACCGGAGGTTATGATGTGGTTCTTGGAAGTAAAGGACTCGCACGGGCATGGGGGCGGCATCTTATTTCTGAATACGGCGGCATGGTCATCGAAACCAATTCAACCGTAGGACGCAAGGATGGTGTCGACGTGACCCGACTGACCCTTTTGTATCGTAAGCCGGGGTATGAAATCGGGGACGTCATTGCCTGGAGAGGGCACACATGGCGTCCGTCATCTTGGACCAAGGATGGGGCCATTATGGAACGGGTTGACCGACGAGAACGCACCGGTGCGACTTGGAGAGACCTCGAACAGGCCAAGGTGCTGGCACAAATGCATGAATTGGTTCGAGTCGATTTTATCACAGAAGATGCATCGGTAGGAGAATTCCTTGACCCATCGAACTGGAAGATGGAGTCCGTTCGCCTTCCTTACGACCACGAAACGGGCCGAAAGGGGTTGCTCGTACGCAAAGATGATGCATGGCTAGCCCTTCCTCAATTCGCGATTGACCTGCCTGAGTCCTCGGAGGAATCATGATGGAGCCTGAACACGAACCAACACTGGTCGATCTGGCTCAGCGTTATGATTCCGAGGACATGATTGGATTCATTCGTCGCTTTGTCAATGATCTGCGCAGCGGCTTTGAAGCCGTCAATGTTGAGCGCTTTCCCTGGCTGACAACGCTTCGTCAGGCACCATGGTCAGGCGTGATTTGCCTCGGCATGGGGGGCAGTGGAGCTGGCGGCGATTTCTTGAGTGCACTCACCGATTCAAAGGGCAAATGTCCCGTTCTCGTATCTCGTGGCTACACCCTCCCAGCATGGTTTGATGCAACCTGGTTGGTTCTTGCGACCAGCCACAGTGGCAATACCGAAGAAACTGTTTCAGCAGCACAAATGGCACTCGACAGGGGGGCGACGGTCGTCGTCATCGCATCGGGAGGCCTTCTTGCAGGCCTTCCTGAAACTTCAGATCGTTGTTACTTGATTCCAACCGTAGGTGGCCAACCTCCTCGAACGGCCTTTGGCCACATCTTCAGTCGCCAACTCGCCTGTTTGGAAGCGCTCGGGCTTTTGCAAGCAATGACCGAAGCGGATCGGAATGCTATGCTGCTGCGCCTTCAACAACACAACGACCATTTTGACATCTTAACCAATCCTGAAGGCGATATCGCATTGCTCGCTTCGAGTTTAATGGACCAGCCAATCGCAGTGATTGGTCCTAAAGAATTGTCCGCTGTGCTCACTCGTTTCAAGAATCAAATGAATGAAAATGCAGCGCGTTTTGTTCGTGTTGGCGTATTGCCTGAAATGAATCACAACGAGAGCGTTGCTTGGGGGGGAATTGGAGAAGATGCTGACCCCGATGCCACCAATCAAGCCTTGCTGCTTTTGACATGGGAGGGCATGCTTCCACGTGTCCGCCAGCGACTCGATTGGATGGTGACTCACGCTTCAACTGAGACCGCATGGAACCTCACCGGCGAGGGAGGAACGTTGCTTGAGGTCATGCTGTACCATTGTCTGGTAATGGATTGGTTGTCGACGACCTTGGCTTTGCTTCGTGGAAAGGACCCTGCGGCCATCGCACCTATTTCATCGCTCAAAGCATACTTGAATTCAATTCAATAAAGCGGCCCGCAGATGAGTCGTGGATCTGGGAATTGCTCGAGCGCAGCTTGTCGATCTGTTGGCCTAACAACGCCCGGTAAATCGCCGTTTTCTGGTGGATTCAAAGCCATCTGAACGTGGACGTGAGGGGGCCAGCCGCCGTTTTCGTTTTCATGACCCAAGCGTGCAATCACATCACCCGCTTCAAAGGTATCACCTACGGTCCAATCTTGAAGACTCTTCCAACTCAAATGCCCGTAGAGAACCCAAAATGTACGTGCTGGTTGCATCTGTTGACTCCCCACACTGTCGGGCAAGGAGAGGTGGTGTTCAGTGATCAGGGTCGGGCCGTAGGAGCCCGGTTCGTCGTTCACGGCAATGGCGAAAATCTTGCCCGCCCCGAAGGCGTGGACGGGAGTGTCATGGGGTGCACCGAGGTCCAAGCCTACGTGGTGAGTGCGTTCGCCTTCAAACAATTCGGTGGTATACATCATCGGACGGTTTTCGTCATATCGTCCGACAGAATATCTGTAGGGGGCTTGCCAATCATCGGGAGAGGGGCGTGAGAAATCATGCACCCAATAGGATTCATCAAAAATAAGCGTTGGATGAAAGAAAGATGATGGCTCATCCATGCCTTGCACACGGGGGGTTTCTACTTGAGGTTTCGCAGAATACTCAAGTCATGCCTGTGACGTGCTCCTTTCATGCTCGGTAGCATTGTTGTGCTTTTGGTACCGAGTTTGCTACCGGGCTGGGCTCTTGCATCCATTCTCGACGGCAGTGGCGATCGGTTACGAAAAGGGTTGCTTTCACCAGCACTTGGATTGTTACTTCTCTACGGCGTGTCCGGGGGGCTTCTGTTGCTCAACCTGTGGTCAATTTGGACTGCATTCATTGCCTTCGCTGCCCTCAATGCCATCGCTTGGAGACTGGTGTATGTTCGTCATGAGGAAGTATCTCAGCGCAGCCACTGGCAGCTGCTCGAAGCGGCTATGCACGGTGAGGTAAGTGAAACAATTACCACAACCATCAGCGAAGAGGCGGGGGCGCAATTAGAATTCCAGGCGAACCGTCATCTCCCCTTGATGGCGCTCAGCATCGCAATAGCCTCTATCGCCTTGCTCAGTCCTTTTCTGCAACGCTATCCATTTGGAGTGGACTGGATTGGTTTTGCTGTTTTGAGTCAACAAATAGCAGTCGAGGGGAACTTGACGCTGAGTGGGACCAATCAAGGGTTTTGGACCTACCCTCCTGCCTTTCCCTCGCTTGCATCGTGGGTGGTTACAATCACTGGGACCGATGCAGGAGAAGCCGTTTTTCATCTGGGACATTACACACTGTTCGTCCTCCTCATCGGCTTTATGGGAGCTTTTGATCGTCACGGCGCTGGCGCTTATGCCGTCTTGTCGATGGGGTTGGGTTTGGGATTGTTTGCAAAGACCTTCGATTCGGGTTACCCAAGCGTAGCCAGTCAACTTGGCCTCATCGTCGGAGTCTTGGTGCTCCTGCGCCCAAGTCACGAACGACAACGACATCACACGGTGGGCCTTTGCATGGCCTTGCTATGCATCGCCATGATCCATCCTACGGGCGCCATCTATCTGGCACTCTTCATGCTCAGTCACGTGATTCATGGTTTCAAACTGGATGACGAGGAGCATCAAGAATTGGTTCGTCGCTTTGCTTACGTAGTCTCTACTTTCATCACCTTCGGGTTTGCCCTTGCACTCCTCGTCATCGCTCCGCGTCTCTTCGAGGAGGCCGTATTTTCTGAATATGGATGGCAGGGCGGTCGTCCGCTTTTGGTGTACAATGGATTTGTACTCCTCGCTGCTGGGTTTGCAGCCATTGGTTTGAGAGCGACCCTTGAAGCAAGAATCATCACAACGTGGTTTGCCTGTCTTTGGTTACTGAGTTGTGTTCATCTGGTTGAAGGCTTGCAAAACATCCCCATTCTTTCGCTTCTCTCATACACGCTTTACTCCATGGCTCTGCATGCATTCCACGTCCCATTAGCACTCTTGGTGGCCCTTTGGTGGTCACCCAAAACCAACTTGACACCCGTGGATGAAGACGCGGTCATCAGGTGGCCATCCATGCCAAAATCTGCAGGCCTCGTCGTGTTGAGTGGCGTATTGTTAGGTGCTTTGTTCGCACCATCCATCGCATTGAGCCTGGCACAACATGATGAATTGCAAGCAGTCGCTCCCGGCGATCATGAATTGCGAGAACGCCTTGGTGAATTAGAAGGTGCAATTTACACCGAAAACATGCATTGGGGCTATGTTTGGAATGCGCCTGAAGGTGTTCAAACCACTTCAATTCCCGCACTGGGACTCGTTTACTTGACCGGGGGAGAACAAAGCAATGCCACTCGAGCGATATACGCAGATAATGTCAGTTATTTTCGTGTGAATAACATGAATCACGCCCTTACGTCTCCTCTCGGCACCATTCAATGGGCTCTGGCAGTTTCCCCGTTCTGGGAGCGTCTCATCGAGGTAGACGGTGCGGCATTGTGGGTGCTTGTTCCCGAAGGAGATGCCGAGATAAGTATCCTCACCGGTATTGGTGGTGAGGATTGTGTGGCATGTACTTCTCGTCTTGACCCCTGGCGTGACCATCGGTTCCGAGATCCAATGAACCTTGGAGACGAGCGCCCATTCCTTGCTGAGGGGACCGAAGCACAAGTCAAGATTTCCTCGCCTCCAACGGCCACGAAACTCTGCGTGACCTACGAAGTCATCGGCGAAGTCAATGGATTGTACATCCAATCCGGCAGCGGTCTCGAACGGCCCTTCCATGCCCTCAGGCAGGATGCTGGCTACCATCAGGGATGCTTTGACCTCGATGACGATGCACCGATTGAGCATCTCAATATTTCATGGAAGGTGGATGAACCTACGCGTTGGGTCAATCCATTGGGCTTATCGGGAAGAGATACGGTGTTGATCGATCGTACGGGAGTCAAGTTTCATTGGATTGAATGGCAGGGCGTGAGTTCATGAGCAAAAGCCATGAAGAAATCCATGCTAGCACCGACATGCAACACCTCGTTGTTCTCCTTCCCGTGCTCAATGAAGCACTCGGGTTGGATTGGGTGCTGAAACGGCTCCCCATTGATGCTCTGAAAACCATGGGCTTCACGGTATCGGTCCTTGTGATGGACGGTCATAGTACCGATCAAACAAGTGATGTTGCAGCAGACCATGGCGTTCATTTCCTCGAGCAACACGGGCATGGAAAGGGGAGTGCCATCCGCCATGGTTTCAGCGAAGCCCTCGTGATGGGTGCGGATGTTGTGGTGATGTTGGACGCTGATGGCACCTATGCGCCTGATGAGATGACCAAACTTATCGCACGTCTTGACCGCTATGATGTGGTGATAGGAGATCGTTTGAGTGGCAAGATCGCTCCAACCGCCATGACTCGAATGAATTTCATTGGCAACCACCTCCTCACGTGGTTTGCTACCGCCCTTTACGGCGTGACCACCAAGGATGTCTGCTCTGGTTATTGGGCCTTCAACCAACGGAGCATAGAGACCTTGATCTTGAACAGCGTCTCCTTTGAAATCGAGGCTGAGATGTATGCGAACATGGTGCATCAAAACATTCCCTTCGGTTACCATCCGATTTCCTACGGACCTCGAATCGGCGAGGCGAAGTTAGGGTCCACTGCGGACGGTTGGAAGATTCTGCGCAAATTGGTCACCCGCCGCATTCTCCCCGAACCAACCCTGTGACGAATCCAATCCAAGAACTCAAAACACTGAGATAAATGCGCAGGCCATGCACCGGCACAAGGCAATTGTTCTCGGTGCAGGTGGACTGGTGGGCCAACGGCTTCAACAGCGACTCGTGAACCATCCAATGTTCGAAATTGCTGCCGTTGCCGGAAGCCCCTCATCTGCTGGTCGCTCACTCAGCGAAATCCCGTGGAGATTGGATGAACCCCGCCCTGCACTACCCGAGACGATTGTTATTGATTCCAATGCGAAGGATTTGAGTCAACAATGCCGTTTACTCGGTATCGAATACGCTTTTTCTGCCTTGCCATCATTCATTGCGGTTGATGTTGAGAACGATTTGGTGGACGCTGGCATCACCGTGTTTTCAAATGCAAGTTCATACCGCAGAGCACAGGGTGTTCCGCTCATCATACCGGAAATCAACCCGCAGCATTATCTTGAATCTCGTCACTATTGTGCCACCAACTGCACGCTCATTCCTCTTGCTCTTCCCGTTGCTGCTCTCGCCAATGTCGTTGAAGTTCTGTCAGTCCAAATGAGGAGCGAACAAGCCCTGTCGGGTGCGGGGTGGGAACTCCTCTTCGATGAAGAAGCATTGGCAGGTCGAGTCAACCCCTTCATCGATGGAGAGGCTGAAAAGACAGCCGCAGAGCTCCTCCACGTAATGGGCAATCTCTCCAACCAATCGGTCTCTCCCGCCGAGATGGGTATTGAAGTCAATTGTGAGCGAGTTTCCCGACCCGATGGTCACCAGGTCTTTGTTGAACTCGTCACCGCTGAGCCACTGAATCACCATCAAATCATCGATGCCTTTCGCATGTTGGGCTTGCAGGGTGAATTGCCAAGTCGCCCCAATCAGGCCATTCATATCGTCGAGCAGATTGACGTTGATCATCACCTGTGGAGTGATGGAACTTCATTCAGTGAACATCCTGACCCGAGCAAGGACCTCAAAACCGGCATGGCTGTTGTTGTGGGGAATGTCTCGGTGGACGGATGCAAGATTACCTTCAGTGCATACTCTCACAACACCGTGCGTGGGGCAGCAGGAGGCGTCGTCTATTTGGCGGAATTTGTGCTCGCCAACACTTCGTGATTTTAATTCGGTATGCCTAAAACACCGTTCGCCTTCCATTGAACTGGTGCGCCAATGGGAATCACAGCAATGATACCGGACATGACCATTGGGCAGTTGACCCAAGAAGCGTCAGCCCGGTGGGGTGAAATCTGGGACCAACATGCCACCCGGATGCGCATTCTCTTGCTGTGCCCGCGCAAAGAACGGAAAATGATGGAACTGCACGGTGATATGGTTGAGCACGGCCAGCCGGTGATGGCTGTCTTTCATCGACCCAGAGCAGAAGCCCCTCTTCTTGAGGAACAAGGCTTTGACCCTCGGGCTGCTTCCTTCCAATTTGTTGACATTTCAACACCCGACCTCGGTCCATGGATGCAACACATGGTCAACAATGAAGGATGGATTCGTGGCTCAATTGAGATCGCATCAACACCCTTCTCTGTAGGATTGCCATCCCAACGACCCTTTGAAACCGAGCGAACGCTCTACTTCCGTCATCCCTCACTGCCTGCACTCGAGAAGTACTACCTGCCCTTCCCTGTGGAATCACTACCCGGGAAGTGCTTTGTCAGCCTCCCTCGCAGGGCTGCTGCAGAAATGGCTCGTCAACAAGCCGAGGTCTTAGGAATCGGCCGTTTGGAAAAACCTGTCCCGGAACCTGAACCTGCTCCGCCACAACCGCCTGCACCAAACGTTGAGGAAGCAGCGGCTCCCGTTGAAACCCCGGAAGAACCTGTTCCTCCAGCCCCTGAACCTGCTGAACTGCCCGAAGAGTTCGCCGTCCCCTTGCCACCCTCTGCTAGCCCTGCGGACGAATCAGTGGACGATGACGATCCCGAACAGGTACCACTCCCTGCCCGAGCAGGTGCGCAACCATCGGGAGAAGAAATGCCACTCGAGCAACAAGAGGATGTCGAACTACCCGAGGCGGTCGCTGAGCAAGAACCGGACCGAAGTGACCTTGAGATTGAATTGCGTTCCTTCTTCCAAGAACTGATCGACGCTGGGGTTGAACCAAGCGAATTCATGGATGATGCACGTTGGGAAGACCTCAACGAGCGCGCCCTTGCTGAAAGCCTAGAAACCTGGCCAATTTTATTGGAAATGACAGCCATGAGCCGATAAGATTGAAGATGAAGAGACCGTGCCAATCATGAGGGAGCGACATGGGATTTTGCATCAACTGTGGACAGCAACATCATGATGGCACCCGGTTCTGCCGCTTTTGTGGCAATCAACAACCTGGCGAACCCTTGCTCCAACGCCTTCGAATCGAAGCACAGCAGATTCATGCAATTCGTCTCCAGATGCAGACCCAACAACAAGGCAATTCCTATCAGCAACGTCGCTGGTGAAGGGCATGCGTCCCAAGCATTTGGCGATTCAACTCTCTCGTTTAGCACCGCATCCATGCTTGCGTGTTGAACTTGAACAGTACGCTACAGAGGGAGACCTCGCCGCGTATTGGATGCTTGCGGTCGATCAACTTGATGGTATTGAAGGCCAGCACATTGTTGATTTAGGAAGCGGGAATGGAATTTTGGGAATTGCCGCCTTGCTTTTGGGCGCACGGAAGGTGACTTTTGTTGAAACCGACGAGGACGCTCTCGAGGTCCTGCAATCCAATATCAACAGTCTCGATGAATCACTGCTGGCCCAAGCCAACGTGATCAATGCACGCATTGGCCGTGACGCTCTTGACCTCGCCGCCGTTGACTTGATCGTCATGAACCCTCCTTGGGGTGTTCAAACAGCCAAGGCTGACCGCCCTTTTTTGGAACTCGCTTTTGGCTCCGATGCTTCTGCCGTTCACGTGCTCCACAGCGAGAAAGCAGCACATATTGAGCCCCTTGCGAAGGACCTCGGATGGGAGTGGGAACACATCATACGAACCGTCTTCAGATTGCCTCCCACTTACATGCACCACAGCCAGCGACGCGGGGATACCGAGGTCATGTGCTGGCGTTTTCACAGACCCGGTGATGCCCGCCTTCCCCAAGACGAATCCTAGCCGACCCGTGAGGGGGGTTGAAAAGGAAGGAGCCCTCGCCTTCAACCAGCGTAACAGCGTGCGACTCACACCGAGCCACGTCGCTAAAGGAATGATTACAATGACGGCGAGCCTCGTCACCCCAGGAAGCATCATCGGCCAAGAAGGCCAACACGAACAAGGCGAAGGAACCTCAGTTCATGACGGCAACATCATCTCAACGGTGGTGGGTTACGTTCATGTTGATGGAGGGACCATCAACGTCACTGCCTCCAAACCCATCGTTTCGCCTGAAGTCGGAGACACGGTTCTTTGCGAAGTTGTGAAACTCGACGAAAAACACGGTGAGGCCATGGTCCTTTGCATCGAAGGCAAACCTGGCTCCATCCAACCCCAACACCTCTACGGACAATTTTTCGTCACCGGTTTAGTTGACAGATTCATGCATCAAACATCCGATGCACTCCGTCGCCGTGACGTGTGCCGTGCTGTGATTAAAGAAGTTGAACCGGTCGTCCGACTCGATTTCCGAGAACGTGATGACTGTGGCGTTCTTCACGCAATTTGCCCGCCTTGTGGCAATACCCTCGAAGCCCATCTCGACGGAGACTGGAACGTCCTCTGTGGGACATGTGGCTACCAATCATACCGTGCTCTTGCTGATAATTTCGGAGCAGGTTGGGCTGAACTTGACCAAGGCTCAAGCAGCCTCAACAATGCTGGAAAACGATGGGGAGCCGCTGCTGAAGCCATGTTTGCTGAGGGGCCCGCAGGTCGTGCGACCTTCATCGCAGCAGATGTTCGAGAAGACGGTCGTGAGCGAACCTACTTCAGATTTGAAGGTCAAGCAGGCGGAGGACGTGGACTTCAACAACGTGCAGCACCAGGTACACGACTCTTCGTGGGCGGACTGCCTCGTGAAATCGGAACGGATGAATTACGTGACCTCTTTACCAAACACGGCGAAATGACCGACTGCATCGTGCTCACCGATGACGCTGGTGTGAACCGAGGCTTCGGCTTCGTCACCTATGCTGACAAGGCCATGGCTGAAGCAGCCATCAGCGCTCTTGACGGACACCGCATCAATGGACGGCGTATCGGTGTTCGTGATGCTGATGACGACAAAAAGAAAGACAAGAAGCGAGAGCGAAAAGAGCCTCAAGGCTTGAAACTCTACATCGGTAATCTGCCCTTTACCACCACCAGTGAGCAACTCAACAAAATGGTCGGGGCTCATGCTACCGTCAACGAAGTCATCCTGGCAACCGGGCCGGGCGGCAAACCCAAGGGCTTTGGATTTGTATTCATTCAAGAAAAGGACAAGGGTGAAGCAGTCGTCGGTGCGCTCAACAACAGCGAAATTGACGGCCGCCGTATCAAGGTCGACATCGCCGAAGCCAAAGGTGGCAAAGGTGGAGATCGTGGCCGAGACGCAAACAAGGGCGGAAAGTCCTCCCGAGAAATGCAAGCGCTCCGAGAAGAAGAAGAGGGTGGAAAGAAGCGAAATCGCCGCTCTCGCCCTAAGAAGGATTGAAGGGGCAGGTTGCCTCGCTTCCTCCATGGTTGAACCCTCCGAACCGACATGGTTGGTGCTGGACGGGTACGAAGATGAACCTGCAGCCTTCGGCGTACCGCCCTATGTTGGCTTTCACATCCGCTACGTCTGCGGCGTTTTGGAGCAACACAAGATCCCCTACACCTACATGACCATCGATCAGTTCAGACAACAAAAGCGCCAAGATCCCGAGGGTGTGAACCGATGGATCAGCGCTCAACTCGGTTGTATTTGCATCGCAGGCGCCGTCGTCCCTGGGAAATATTTGCGGGGTGCACCGATATCCCTACGAGAAACTCAGGAGTTGATTCGAAGCCTGCCCTCTGGCATGCCAGCTCTTTTTGGAGGATGGGCCATTCGAGGATGGAAGCAACAAGGATGGACGCCGCTACGAGCCAATCTTTTCCTCGCCGTTCAAGACACAGACGCAACGCTGAATCACTACCTCACCAAACACGAATGGAAACATCAGCGACGTACGGCGGAACAGTGGACTGCTTGGGCGCACGCTGGCGCTACCAGTCAGGCAGTGACCCTCCATCCGGATTTGGCGACATCCGAACGGCCAGGCCCGCTCACTTACGAAGTGGAAGTCTACCAGGGATGTGTACGCTACAAACGCGGTTGTAAGTTCTGCATTGAACCAAAAAAGGGCGTTCCAATATGGCGTACGCCTGAAGACATCATCCAAGAAGTCAAACTCGCTCATGATTCTGGAGTTGAACACGTGCGTTTGGGTGGTATGACCGACACCTATACTTACATGGCAGAAGGTGTGAAGGAACTTGAATATCCAGTTCCAAATCCAGAGCCGATTGCCAAATTGCTTCATGGTCTGCGGGATGATGAGCGGCTTGGAATTCTGCACACCGACAACGGCAACCCTTCCATCATCGCGGAAAACCTTGAGCCTTCTGAGGCGATCACCAAGACGCTTGTCGAAACCCTATCCGATGGGGCGGTCCTCTCGTTCGGTTTGGAGTCAGCGGACCCGAGCGTTCACGAAGCGAATTGGTTGAATTGCGATCCGGCCCAACTGAAATCAGCCATTCGTTTGATCAATCAATACGGGCGAGAACGCGGGGCTCGTGGTTTGCCCAAACTCCTTCCCGGCCTCAACTTCATCGCTGGCCTCAACGGTGAAACCAAGGCTACCTACGGCATGAACATGGACCTGCTACGAGAAATCCGCTCGGAGGGGCTTTTGCTTCGTCGAATCAATATTCGTCAAGTTGAGGGCGAGGGTTTCCAGGAGATTCCTTCAGATGCATTCACGGCCTTCAAGACCGAATGTAGAGAAGAGATTGACCGCCCGTTGCTCGAAGAATTATTTCCCTTAGGCGAAACCCTACGAGACATTCATTGGGAAGCGCACGACGGGCGTACACGGCTTCCTGCACACCACGAGAAACAGCACACAGAACAGGCTGTTCGCGGGAAAGCAGGGATCACTTTTGGACGTCAAATTGGCGCCTATCCAATCCTCATCGGCGTGAAATACAAAATCCCTCTCGAAACTCAATCTGACATTATCATCACCGGCCATGGTGCACGCTCTCTTACCGGGGTTGAACGAGGCCTCAACCCCACAAGCATCACAGAAAAACAGCTTGCAGCAATTCCTGGCATCGGCGATAAAACAGCGTGGGGCCTCATCAGTGCCCGTGTACGTTCGCAACGAAAGAAGGGCGACCCCTTTCCCTACGAGAGCGTCGAAGAATGGTTCAAAACTGCAAAAACACCCTATCTGGAAGCATTTGAGCCGTTCTTTTCGGAAATTATGCGTGTTGAATAATTTTTTATTCATGTAGAGTTATTGTTATTTTTACATGGAGCGGCAGAACAAAAAGGCGGGAGCCCCCCGAATGACCATGAACAACCGTACTGCTTGTGGATTCGCTCTTCTCCTTCTCGTCCAAGCGATGTCTGCTGCCCTCTATGTCGTACCGATGGATACCAAGCAGGAAGAATGGCAGGGACCCGTTTTAGAAAGCGGTGCACGTTCAAATAATTCGAGTTCAGGTTGTGGCTACGACGTCAATTATACCTCGATGAACACCTATGCCCCGACCTATGTACTTTCAACCAGCACCATCAACGTCTACATCAATACATATTGTGACCTCTTGAACACCTCGATGTACCTCACTGCCTCATTAGCAAATCAAAACAATGGATCTACCTACACCGTTGCCAATGTAACCTACAACGGCAGCAACGTATCCTTCAGTGGCAACTGGAGCATCCCCGCCTCCTCGTTAGGAGTGGGCAATTACACCTTAACATCCACATTGAGGTATTATGATGGCTCGACCTGGCCCACGATTGAAACCAACACGAATAATTTCTCCATCACCGCCCCGGTTACCATTCCGTGTGGAGTTGACCCGAATTCTGCCTCCGTCTATGCTTACTCGCATTATGGAAGCTATGAAATCGGACTTAATTTCACGGGTACCATCTCGACTTACTGTTCAATTACGAACTCAACCATGGTGCTTGATTGGACCATTCGTTCATGGACGACCAACGCATCCGTTGATAGTGGTTCTTTCAACTGGACCGCTACCAACACCTACGAAAGCCACAATGTTACGTCTACCGCACTCGCATCGATGGGTATAGGCAACTATAGTTTTGAAGCCACGTTGAGCTGGTACAACAACTCTTCAATGTCGCTTGAAGTGCTTGACCTTGACTCAGATTCCTTCTTCATTTACAACAATACAAATAGCGGCCCTGGCAGTCTTGGATGCGGTTATGACCTCAACTTTACCGACGTGTTTGCATACGCGCCCTATTATGGAATTGCGAACCAATCCATTGACACGATGATGTATGTTCAATGTCCGATGTACAATTCGTCAATGTTGCTGAATTATTGGATTTACGACGGCAGCAACGTCACCTTGGACTCTGGGAATTACTCATGGACGGCTTCGTCTAACGGAACCACGCACTATTGGAATGCTACATCGCTACCCGTGGGAAATTATACCTTCCATGTTGAACTCTATTCAAACGGTAGTTATGTTGCCAGCAACAGCGATGGATTCACCGTCATCAGCAACAACAGTGGCGGTGGTGGAAATAACGGTGGCAACCAAACCTCGCCATGTGGAAACAACGTCAATTATACCTCCGTGTACGCATACGCCCCTTTCACGGTGATGGAAAATCAATCATTCACAACCTCAATGTACGTGAATTGTGAAATCACGAACGCCAATATGTTCCTCGACTATTATATCTTCAATACGAATTATTACACCGTTTATTCCGGTAACCAATCATGGTACGGTACGGCCAATCACTCAAATTTCACAGGGTCCGTATTTGGACTCGCTGCGGGCAATTATACCTTCCATGCAGACCTCTATGTCAACGGGACCCTTGTTGACAGTGATTCTGATTCCTTCGTGGTCTATGCCAACAACAGTGGCGGAAATAATACCGGAGGAAACGGCACTGGTAACAACAGCATGTATGACGTTGCCCATTGCTTGCACTTGAGAAATATCAGTGTTGATTCGTCATATTATGTCTCTGTCGATCTCGAGAACAGTTGCAGCATCGATATCCATTATCCAGGCATTAACGCTACAACCAACGATGCGGGAGTTTCTGGCCTCTCCGATACTTGGTGGTATCTCCTCTGGGCAAACGGCACCTACAACTCAGGTTGGCAATTATCATTCAGTTCAGCGGTTCAGAACAATACGCTGATCACACTGAACTTTAATGCTTCAATCCTGAACTGTGGCCCGAACGGATACCATGCTTGCCCGAACTCAATGAATTCAAGCTCATCTTTCCAGTTCACCTACCTAATAGCGAGTGGAAATAACACAGGTGGCAACAATACAGGTGGAAACAATACCGGTGGAAACAACACTGGCAACAACACCGGCAACAATACCGGCGGTAACAGCACTGGCAACAACACGGGCGGCGATAATTACCCAGAGATTTCTTCAGTGTACTCTCATCTCGGGAATTACAGTTCGTCAGATGAAATAGATCTGAATTGGATTGCTCGTGATCTTGAGAGCTTCAGAGGCTCAAACCCTGGATATACGCCATTGTACAACGTGACAGTAAATGTTAGAGGAGTAAATCCGATCAGCCAAGCATATACAACTCCTGCATTATGGGAAAATTTCACTACATTTACAGCAGGAGGAGCTAACTTCTCTAATGGGACATTCTATGTCCCGGCAAATTATCTATCCACTGGTTGTTACTATGCTACATTCGGACTCTATCAAGACCCGAATGCATCTATTGGAGTAGATTCGTTCCAATGGGACTTTGGAATAGGATTCTTCATTGGTGTAAATGCGCAATGCTCGGAATTTGGTTGGGGTAATGGAACATCTGAAAACAACACTGGCGGCAACAACACCGGCGGAAACAGTACCGGTAACAACACTGGTGGTAACAATACCGTCCTCGATGCAGACGGTGATGGTGTCCTGGACGCTGACGACCTTTGTCCGAACTCAACCCCCGGCGTGAGCGTTGATGCAACGGGATGTGAGGCAACCGTCCAACCTGTCAACAATCCTCCTGCAGTGACCAGCGTGACCATTACACCTTTGATTGCCACCGTGGACGATACGCTCAATTGTAGCTATTCAACAACCGACTCAGACGGGGATGCAGTGACAACAATCGTCACATGGGCTGTGAACGGCACCATTATCTCGACTGGTTCAGACACTCTCACGGGTGGTTTCGGAGTTGGCCAAACCGTCGCCTGTTCAGTTGTGGCAAGCGATGGCGCAGCCTCAAGTTCACCATTTATCTCAACGACTGTCATTCTCCCATCGGGTTCTGATGAACTTGTTGAAGACGCAGGTGGACTCCTGCCCTCCCTCAGCATGATGGGAACCTTGGTCGCCATCGCCTTCGGTGTAGGCCTGAGTCGTCGCCAAGACGATTGAGCACGAAGCACTATCAAACCCTAACGGGTCGCAGTCGTGTGAGCGTCGTTGAGCAATTGATGGACGCTGCTCAGCGGTTGTCGACGATCTGTGATGAAGCGATTCCAAGGCTCGAAAAAGGTGGTCATGTCGCCCATGCGACCAATCCCTTGGATTATGCATGGTCGCACCATGAACAATACATCCAACAGTGGGGGGGCTTGGGGGCGAAGACATTGCTATTGGGTATGAATCCAGGTCCGTGGGGCATGGCACAAAGTGGTGTCCCATTTGGATCAACTGAGATGGCCAGGACCTTTCTCAACATCGACGAGCGCTCGCTTCTCACCCCTCCTAACGCTCATCCCAAGCGGCCGATTGTGGGATTGAGTCTTGAACGACAGGAGGTATCAGGCCGGCGTCTGTGGGGACTGATGAAAACCCTGTATGGCACACCTGAGGCAACGTTTTCCAACATCTTTGTCGTCAACCACTGCCCGCTCCTCTTGCTTGGTGAACGTGGCCAAAACATCACGCCCGACAAATTACCCAAGGCTCTGATCGAACCCGTGTTGGAAGCCTGCGACGATCACCTTCGTGAGGTCGTTAACATCTTGGGAATCAACCGGATTGTGGGCGTGGGAGCCTATGCTGAAAAGCGTGCTCGGCGCGCCTTTAACACCGGTAAAACGGGACCTGGAGAAACCGCTAATGGACGGCAAATCAAGATCACTGCATGCTGGCATCCGAGTCCAGCCAGCCCACTTGCAAATAGAAACGAAGGGGCCGATTGGCGTGAAAATGTTACAAATGTGCTCAAGGAAATGACGGGGTGATGTTCAAATGCTCCTTGGTATACACCTGTCCCATGGAACCTTTTGAACTCGCATGGGACCGCCAGCCGAATGACCGACAATGGAAGAAGCCAGAGGGCGATGATCCTCGTACGCTCTATCAAATGCTCATGACGAGCGTGAGCCGATTTGGTGACTTACCGTGCTTCGGCTACATCCCTGAAAAGGACATGCCTCGAACCCATATCAACTACAATCAATTTGGAGAACTCGCAACCTCTGTTGGCAAGCAACTCAATGCCGTCGGCGTCAAGGGTGGCGACCGTGTTGCCCTGATCCTCAACAATTCTGTTGAATGGGCTGCAATCGCTTACGGTGCAAACGGCATCGGTGCGGCTTACACCGCCATGTACACGCACCAACACGGACAAGAGTGGGCCTACATCCTCAACGATTCAACACCCTCTCTTCTCGCCGTTGCAGATACAACGGTGCTCGACAAACTCGTTGAAAACTTGCCATCAGAAGCTAGCGGATGGCCCGCTTGTGGTGTTTTGCTGCTCGGAGAGGATGCTCCCAATGAACTCCCTCCCGAAGGAGTAGCCGTTCACAAGTGGTCTGAATTCGTCGCTGCTGGTCGCAAGGCGGATGACTTTGAAATCGCAGACGACCCCTTTGCACTCAACACTCTCATCTACACTTCAGGTACAACCGGCAACCCAAAGGGTGTTATGCTGTCCAACTGGAATACGCTGTCAAACATTCTCTGCGTCCAATCCGCCTTCACCATCTACGTGGGTGACAAAAATGCTGCCTTCCTGCCTTGGGCCCACTCCTTCGGGTCCACCTTTGACCTGCACTGGATGATTCGATGTGGTGTTCACATCAACTTGATTTCCGACTTGACCCGTATTGCAGACGAATGCATTGAGATCAAACCTGCAGTCCTGCTTGCCGTGCCCCGTGTGTGGAATAAGTTCTACGACCGTGTCAACGCTCAGTTTGAAAGCGCAACCGGCTTGAAGAAAGTCTTCGTCAACAAGGCACAGAAGTCAGCTGCCAAGCGTATTGCCAAGGCCGGCGTCGAATGTGATGCTGTCCCACCCAGTGGATTCTTTGACAAACTCTGGGACAAACTCGTTTGGGCCAAGGTTCGCGCCCGATTCGGTGGAAACATCCGCTTCTGTATGTCCGGTGCTGCGGCGCTCTCACCCGACGTGGCTGCTTTCATCCAAATGGTCGGCTTCAACTGCTACGAAGGATACGGTTTGACCGAGACTTCTCCCCTCGTTTCCGCCAATGGCTGGTCGGGTGCAGGCACGAGCAGACTCAACACCGTCGGCCTTGTTGCTAACGGAGTAACCGTTACCATCGACACCGATGCATGGGACGACCCAGACCGATCTGATGAAGGTGAAATCATCGTTACCGGCCCCAACGTCATGATGGGATATTGGAATAACGATGAAGCCACCAAGGAAGTTATCATTGAACCGGGTACCTTCCGCACCGGTGACTTGGGTAAGTTGACCGATGGATACCTCTCCATCACGGGCCGAGTGAAGTCCCAATTCAAGTTGGAAAACGGCAAGTATGTCTCTCCTTCCTCGCTTGAAGAAACGATCAAGCTCAACCCACTGATCGAACAATGTGTTCTTGACGGCCGTAACATGCTGAACACCTTCCTGGTTGCCCATCCTAACATGGATTCACTTCGTGCTGCTCTCAAGAAGGCAGGTATCGCAGCCCCTGAAGATGATGCAGCCCTCTGTGCCAGTGCAGAAGTTCGCTCCTTTGTGCTCGAGAACCTCAAGTCCAACAACATGAAAGCGCCCGATTGGAAAGGCTACGAAGTGGC
>JADHPT010000006.1 GCA_016778305.1 Candidatus Poseidonia sp.
TCACCGTACTACTACTCCCACAACACGAACGAGATTGGCGCAGATAACATAACGATCAGCGACAACACCTTCACGAATGGCGGAGAGATTGCAGACATTTGGTTCTACAGCTCTAACGAAGCTCAGGGTGTTGAGATTACCGGCAACGATATTTCAACCAGCGGACATGCCATTGAATTCTTCAGTGGAAATAGCGAAAACGTACTGATTGAAGGGAACACTATCACTGGAGGCGACGATGCCATCCACTTGGTGAACGTCAACAACTTTACGATTGACAACAACCAGATTGGCGGTATTAGTGACCCAACATCGACTGGTATTTCCATCAGCGGAGGCAGTGGTGACATCACCGATAACACCCTCACGGATGCTGACGGTGGTATCTACCTCGACGGTATGGAAGCTCCTCCATCACCTACGAACTCGTTGTGTGAGATCGGACGTAGCGATTACGGAAGTTTTGACACATGTTCGTGGACACTCGGCGCTGGCAAGAGTGCCGATGTCTACTTCGGAACAGACAGCTGGGGATACGAAATCAGTTTGGAAATCACCAAGCCTGACGGTACAAAAGACACTTGGGGTACCTACTCCTTTAGCAGCAACACCCAATACAGTCCACTACGGACCTACAGCGATGCGGGCAATTACACCCTCGTCGTCAGGGATTCGTGGGGCGACGGTGGTGCTGACATCGATGTCCTTGAAGCCACCTCTGGCTCCTCGGGCTATGCTGGACCAGAAATCAGTGGAAATACCATTGGTCTCTCAGCAGGTCGTGTTTCACCGAATGCAGTGGGAATTTCCGCTATTGATTGTGATGGTGTGAGCATTCAATCGAGTGCGAACTCAATCACGCTCGGCGACAACGCGATCGTGATCGAGGACTGTTCATACAGTGACGTTGGCTCAACCCTTACCGGTTCAAGCACCGCTTCAACAGTTGGTATCTTGACTGACAACAGCAACAATCCTTTGACCCTTAACGGAACTGACATCAGCGGCTTTGCTACTGGTGTCGACAAGGAGAACGGAGACCTCGTGCTGATTGGAGATGCAAGCATTGCAGGAACCGATTACGGTGTCTTTGCAGATGACGTCAACGTCATCGCAATTGACGCTTCGGTTGACGGTGGAAGCACTGGTACTGGACTGCACGTCATCAACAGTGACGATGTTTGGGTCTACCCGATGGATGCATCTGGTTACATCGGAATGTATGTTGAAAACACACCATTCCGCTGGGACGGTGGTGTCTCTGATGCTACCACAGCTCTTGCTGTTAAGGATGCTGAAGGCAGTGTTGAGAACTTGACCTGGTCTGCTTCAACCGTCCAGATTGACGCTCAAGCGAACTCCCATGTCACTTCGATTGGCAACACCTTGGACCCTTCCAAGATCAACGTTGCTTCATCTGGCGTGATTGACGAAGCGAACTTGATGTCCATTGAGTCCACTCACTTGGGTGCGGCCACAACCAATGATGTTGCATTGCTCCTCATGTCAACTGACAAGGAACGTGCCTCCTACGTCTCAACCTCCTTCCAACCTGAAGCAATGTCTGTTGACGGTTCGGACGATGATTGGGTCGGTGGAAACACCCTCAACCCATCAGGCTACGCAATGCCCGGTACCATGAGCGGTGACGGAACGGACGACTTCATGGTGACATACGTCGAAGGTGACGCTATGTACTTCGGTATGACCAACACGGACCTGTCAAACTCTGACGTCCTGATTTACATCAGCACAGACAGCAGTGGATCAGACGTTGGTTACAACGGACTCGGTGGAGCTCACGACCTGCCATTCAACGCTAATTACGTGTTGTGGGCTGACAGTGAAAGTTCCTTTGACCTCTACAGCTATGGTTTCCTCGGCTGGGGTCCATCCAGTTTGAGCACAGCCAACGTTGATGTTGACTTCTCGACCTCGCTTGCTGAGATTTCGCTCCCATGGAGCCGAATCGGTGGCATGCCATCCGAGATCGATATCGTTGCTGTGGTACAAAGCGAATCTTCAGCTGACATCAGCGTGGTTCACCCAACACAAACCCTCGATAGTTCAGCAACGCTCCAGACCTTGTCCAAGTTCATGACCGTTGAATTGACGCACGATGATTTGAACGGTGGTTCACTCAACGACGAAGTCTTGGTCTACCAATCCTACAAGGGTAGCACAACGGCCTCCGGTCAGAAGAACTACGACTTGATGGTCAAGACCGTCGCTGACTGTGCCTACGATTGGGCTACCGTTGAAGACATCTCTATGGCTACCAACGTTGTGTTCAACGACGGCTATGTCGCAGGAACTGGTGACACATCAGATGTCCGCAGTACCATTGACATCCAGCGTGCTTGCCCAGTGATCGACACTGAAGGTACCGACACCGACGACGGATTGGTTGACTTCTCGAAGGATGAGGACTCTGGTTCTTTCACCTTCAGCCTCACCAACCTCGCTGACGACGTCCAAGATGAGGAATCCTCCTTGACTTGGGATGTCACTGAAGGCACCCTCGTCGCTCACGACAACGTGCTCGTAGATTGGGCTCAGAACGGCCAAGATGTCACCATCACGCCGCTCACTGACCAATTCGGTTACATGGTCTTCTCTTTCGAAGTGACAGACAGCAACGGATTGGTTGACAGCCACAACATCACGTACACGGTGAACAACATCAACGACAAGCCTGTGATTTGCAATGTCGAGCGCTCTGACTGTATGCCGATCTTCTCCGAAGATGACAGCAACTACAACATCTTGCCAGAAGGATTTGGTACACACACCAAGTTCCTCGGCGATGTGTCGAACGCTACCCGTTCATACATCCGTGACATGGCCAACGAGCAGTCACCCGCACGACAGGTCTACACCTGGAGTGCTGACGCTGTTGACCTCGGAACCACCGATGCTTGTTCTGCGTTCAGTGTTGACATCATCAACAACGAGTTGACCATCACTGAAAACACCAACAACGAGTTGGGTGGAAAGTGTACGGTGACCCTCGGTCTTGCTGACGACGGTGCTGAGAACCAAAACAGCGACACGCTCGATGTTGTGTTCTCCGTTGCACCAGTCAACGACGCTCCGGTCATCCTTGACTGGAATCGAACGACTGAGACGGTTATGGTTGCTGACAACGGTTCAATCCCTGCCCTCCCATGGTCCATCTCCTTGATGGAAGATGACGAGAACACAGCGAATTTGACTTACGACATGTCTGCGATCAAGACGGACATCGACCACGAAATGGACGACCTCGTCTGGACAGTTGAATCCACTGACCAATGTGTCTACACGAACTACTTCACCACGACCATCGTCGGTGACGACCTCGTGTTCGACCTCATTGAGGATGCAACAACCAACGCTAACGACTGGGAAATTGACTACCTGAACAACAACGGTATCCACCAAATTGGTCCGTCTGGTTCTGAGTACTGTCAAATCCGTTTGGTCCTGCGTGACACACCAACCGCACCAACTACCCAAGGCGATTACAATACCTTCGTGCCTAATTACGACCCGAGTGTCATGGCCATTGCTGACTACCAGCAAGGTGTTGCAACCAAGGAGATTGGTGTACGTGTCGAGAACGTCCGTGAGCAAGTCCCTGACTACGCATTTGATGACCAATCTGGATTCAACTTCAACGGTGTTACCAACGTCATGACCGGTACCTATGTGCCAGTCACCGTCGGTATCAGCGGTGGTGGCGATGAAGGCCCATACCGATACGACCACATGCTGGCTATTACCTACCACACGGACGGCCATGATGACATCGAACAGACTCGCTACTACGCTGTACCAGATTACGGTGCAACCGTCAAGTACACCGAAGATGTTTACGTCACCAAGGACACAACCCATGTCTGGGTTGAGATGGACGTTGTGACCTGTTTGGCCAACCCATGTGACATGTCAGTGACAACTGCTGACCGCTTCCAAGCCGACGAACCTGGATCCCACTACGCCATCATCAACAACGTGCAAAGTGACGACCCATGGTCCAAGCCTGGTCAATACGGTAAGAACGCTACGAAGACCTCCGAACGCCGACCACTGCTCGAAGACAGCAACTGGTGTAACAACATGATGACATCCTTGGCTTCCGCTGACGTGTGCAATCACGCCAACCAGCCATCGAGCAATTTCTTGTCAACCGACCAGAACTTGCCTGATGTTGTCGAAACAATCGGAGCCAGCTCCGTGCCATCGTTCGCACCAAGCATTGTCGCAGTGGCTCTAACCGGTCTCTTTGTGAGTGCTCTCTCCTTCTCCAGCCGCCGTGCTGATGATGAAGAAGAAGTTGAGTCCATGAGCGAAGACGACGCTGCAGTCAGCCCAGTGATCGCTACCATCCTTATGGTGGCCATCACAGTCGTGCTGTCCGGTGTGATCTATGTTTGGGCTTCCAGCCTCGCAGAGACTGACGTGAAGGGCGTGCCCCGTGTGACCTTTGACATTGAAGACATCAACGGATTCGATGCAGATCAAGGACACTGGCGTATCACGGTTGAACAATCTCAGACTGAACTCGCTACTCAAGCGGTTGAAGTCAAGGTGTTCTACCTCAACGCCACCGGTGCACTCAACACCTTTACGGTCGGTCTTGCAGATAGCAACGGCGTGTACGGGTTCAACCCGGCCAACAGCGATGCATTCGTGACCTTCGTGGACTCAGTGAACAAAGAACAAATCTCGGAGAATGAATCCAGGTCAATCTCGACCTTCAACTCCGGTGACACGATCTTCATTCGCACCCACGCTCCTGACGGCACACCTCTTGTTGACGCTACCATCACCCTAAGTTACGCTCCTATCAACGGAGACGGCGCTTTGCTCCGAACTTGGGATGACTTGAGCTACGACAGAAAGGCTTGAGCCTGAAGGTCCTACACGAACGCCCGGTTGGTGACTCAGGTCACCGTTCGGATGTGTTTCCCTCGGAGAGGGAGTCCCTCTGGGCTCCCTCCCCTTGGGGTGTCAAATGACGTTCACAACCGAAGCCTTTCAAGGTAGCATATGCTGGAACGACCATGGACTCAGAAACCCACCCGCCAAAGGTTGTGGTCTTCGACTGCGACGGTGTGCTGGTAGATGCCGTGAGTTCGTGGCGAACGTTGCACGATGCCTTCGGGACGGACAACGGATTGAACCTCAACAGGTTCATTCGTGGCGAGCTCTCGGACGTTGAGTTCATGCGATCGGATATTCAATTGTGGAAAGCAGTACGCAATCCCATCCATCAGGATGAGATATTCCGTGCCTATGCTGGTGTCAATTTGATGCAAGGTGCTCGAGAAGTCGTTCAGCGACTTCATGACGAGGGGATCTATGTCGCCATCGTCAGCGCAGGTGTTGATGTCTTTGTCAGTTCCATCGCAGCCATGTTGAATGTTGAGGATTGGATTGCCAACGGTTTTATCTTCGACGAGGAAGGGTTCCTGAGCGATGAAGGTATTTGCCGACTCCACGCAAGCGGTAAAGGCGATATTATCGATCGTTTGCTCGACATGCAAGGCTTTGAGGCTGCAGAGTGTGTTTCGGTAGGAGACTCTGAAATGGATCTCTCCATGCACGTTCCGGGAAGTCGCTTCATCGGCTTCAACCCAACTCGAGAATCCTCTCTCGATGCCTTCGCTAAAGCCAACGTCCCCGTTGTTACGGTGAAAGATTTGCGTCAAATATTGCCACTTCTGGGTCTTTCTCCAGAGGAATGAGTCAACTTCACGCGAAGGGAATCGAAATTGATTTGTGACTTTGCAAGTTGATGATCGTCAGCATACAGGGCTTTGGCTGGAATCCCAGCATGCGCTGATAGGAAGTTTGGTCCTGCCACGTACTTGAACACACCAAGGTCGTCCCTCTGAAATCGATGCATTCATGGCCGTGAACGTGACCTGTCACGAAGATGTCAGGGACTTCTCGTATGACCAATCCATCTTCAGGTTCTGGAGAAAGTGGCGTTTTCCCTCCCCATTGGGGGGCAAGATGGCGACGTCGTAACATTTCTCGCATGGCTTCTACAGGTTCAGCATAGGTAACCGTTCGCAAGCCTCCCACGAAGTCATCAATTGATTTACCATGATAGGAAAGCAATCGAACGCCATGAAGTGAGAAATCACAAGGGTTCCCAACAAAGGTCGTCGTGTTGTAATCCCGTTGTATGTCTTTTTCAAAGGTCGGTTGAGGTTCTGCTGGTCGCACGGCATCGTGGTTACCTGGCAGCATGATACATTCAACCCACTCAGGTAATAATTCCAACAGGCGAGCAAATTCAGTATATTGTGCAAAGAGGTCTGGAATTGCTAATTCTTTATCTTGACCAGGATAGATTCCTACACCATCTACACAATCTCCGGAGAGGATGAGATATTTGATGGTCTTTGCAAGCGGGTCGGTGTTAAACCATCGTACCATCTTGTGCCATTGAGCTTCGAGAAATGTCTTGGAACCAACGTGAATATCCGATAAAAAAGCTACACTCACACCAACTTCTGAACTCACTTTCTGATGGTTGGTTTCAAGTGGGAAATGCAAGTCATCAACGTAGAAAAGGTCGCCAGTTTGGCTGAATGTACCCGATACGCCCAATACATCATCGGGCATCAATCCTGCTTCAATGATGGCTTCATGAGCTCGGTCACGATCATCTCCGCTACGCTTTGTCAATAAACAGGTCATTTCACCCGTTTCATCCTCAAGACCCCACATGAGATGACCATTTTTTGTGTATCTCGGTTCATTGACCAAACCGATTGCAACAGCCTTGTTTTCATACCCTTGATAGCGAGATGTTTCTGCTACCAAGCGGCCTATTTCTTGATGCTTGCGAGGCAATTTAGAATTTTGAATGATGAGTTTTCGTATGCTTTTCAGGCGGTCATTGAAACACGCATTGATGTCTGCCATTTTCCCTTCTGTGACGGAATTGCCAGTGATGTCAAAATGCACGGTAATATCACTGGGTGTTTCACTTGCATTCATCGAAAAATCGGCTTGATTCCAATCAGGTAAGTTATTGCGAAGGTGGATGTCGATTGGCTCGGGTTCATTGATGGGTGCGATCGAACGGGCGAGATCAGTCGGTGCTTGCGTGACGATGCGCTCCTTTGCGGGCAAGGCTGGTTGAGTCATTTGCCCTGCATGAGCAATCATTTGTTCCAATTGTTCTGCGCTCAACATCCCCGAGGATATGTTCAATGCAGATGCAGCATCAACGACTTCCAGTGGATTTTCAAGGTCGAGCAATTGTTGGTGAAGGGATTTTGGAGCCAGCAGTCTTTGTTGGCGTAAACGAGCCGCAATACTTGGCCACGGCTCACCCATGAAACGATACAGAACCGACGCTTCAAAAGGTATGTGGACGAATCCCTTGGATCAATAATGAGGAATCATTCCTCACTGTCGCTCCACTCCACCTTCAAGCCGATTTCATCCGAGTTATCTTCTTCGTCTTCAGACCAAGCCTCGTCCTGCCAAGGGGCGTTTTCGCGAGCTTCTTGATCCCGTCGCTCGCGCTCAGCTTCCAGTTGAGCCTTCTTCCGCTGAGCTTCAAGTTCGGCCATTTCAGCCTCAAGGTTTTCTGCAATTTCTCGGTTCATCGCCGCTTCAAAGCATTCCATGGCAGTACGCAGTGCAAAATGGACAAAGCCATTCTTATTCTCAGCTCTGGTACCGCCAATTTGGGTTCGTTTTGCTTCAGCCCAAAATTTGGAAGCAATACCAACATAAACGGTACCAACAGGCTTGCTGCTCCCTTCGTTGGTTGGACCTGCAATACCGGTTACGGAGATGGCATAATCTGCTTTTGCTCCCTTCAAGGCACCCTGCGCCATTTGGATGGCAACTTTGGCAGAAACGGCTCCTCGAGCGTTCAAGTCCTCCGGATTGACCCCGAGCTCCTCAATTTTAGCTTCGTTCGCATAGGTGACCCAAGACTGGCGAAACCATGTGCTTGCTCCTGTGATATCGGTCAAGGTACTGGCGAGTAATCCACCCGTACATGATTCAGCAACGGTCAAGGAAAAGCCTCCCTTCTTCAACTTACGAACAAGACGAGCGGCAGCCGCCTGGATATTGGCATCCATTGCCAAACCCTCATCGCTACCCGTTTTGAGGTTACCGCATTCGTCGCACTCTTGAAAAAGGGAGTCGGACAGGGCCGCATGGGTCTGTGGTCTAGTGGCTATGACACCTCCCTTACACGGAGTTGATCGAGGGTTCGAGTCCCTCCAGACCCACTACCACAAATGAGCGTAGACGTCATCGTTTCCCGCAATGACTTTTGAGATACCAGTCGAACGTTGCAATTGGGAATGTTCTATTCCATCATCCACCATGAGCAAATGAACCGCACGTGCCCACAAGCCATCTTTCACCTCATGGCCTCTGTGATCCACAGCAACCAGAACATCTTCCAGTTCGCTGAACATGAGTGCTGCGGTTGCACGTGGGAGCTCTTCTGCCATCAGCAGAAGCCACCGCTTTCCTTGCAGGCTGGCCCGTACATCTTCGCCAAGGTCTGAGAATTCAATCACGTTCATACCATCACACCGCATAACGTAGGAGGGCTACTGCTCCACCAAAACCTACCAATTGCTCACCGGCATCATGGTCTGCAGAACACTGAATGATCTCCCCACCAAATGAGATAATTTGCTCAACGAGGGTATTCCAAGACATTCCACCACATGAACTGCTGTCGTCACGAAGCAAGTCAGCAAGAATGAGCAAGCGCTCAACGGCTCCTTCCTGAACAGCCTTCTTGAGGGATTCACTCCCGTAGGCTACAGCACCGTTGGTTGAGATTCGTACCCAGGCTTCCTCAAGCAAAGTGACCTCCTGAACCATACGATGTTGAGCAAGCAATTCACCAGCAAGGCCGTCTCGAAGTACTTCATTGGCAGCACCTCGACCTCCCATACTGGTTGCCACCGATAGCATCGCTCGACGGTGACCTGCGCCTCGTAAATCTTCGAGCATCCTGTCACGGTTTCTTCCCGGACCGCACAAGACCAAGGGCATTGCTTCGTCAAGCTGTTGGGTTAAACCATCCACGATGGTCTGACGAAATTGTGATGCAACGCGCTCGTGTTGTCTTAGATCGCCGCGCTTCCCACCGCCACGCATGGTCCACGTTGCGCTTTCACGAAGACCTCGTGCGGTGATGAAGTACAGAATCATCTCGTCGCCTTCAACGACCAATAACGCTACCTGTCCCTGTTTTGATGCAGATTCACTTTCTTTGAGGAGTTGGAAATCCATTTGAGAGAAGCCCTTCGCGTTTGATAGCACCACCTCATCGCGTAATTCCACCATGTGCGTGTGGTGCATTCCAATGTCGATGGGTGCTTCTTCGATGATACCGTGAACGCGTAGTGTGTCTGAAAAGGACTGGTGCTCAGAGGTTTGAACCGATAGTTGAATCCACATTTTCTTTCGCTCGGCCTGTTTTGACCGACCCCCCTCTTCTCCCGATGTTGTTTGGTCACGTCGTTCACCGAGCATGGCGACGGACATTCCGCGTCGTGCCAAGCGAGCAAGCACCCAAAGGTCGTCGAGGGTTTCAACCCGTAGACGCCATTCGTGGAGGTCGCGTTTTAGAATCTTCATTCCCTCACCCAAAGACGCCCATGAGGTTGCCGTCTTCGTCCATGTCCATGTCGAGGGCAGCAGGTCGCTTTGGCAAGCCAGGCATGGTCATCATGTTACCAAGAACCGCTACGACAAAGCCTGCACCTGCATTCAGTCGGAATTCCCGAACTGGAATCGTGAAGTCAGTAGGTGCACCCAACTGACTTGCATCGTGGGAAAAAGAGTATTGGGTTTTGGCCATGCAGATTGGCAGATGTCCGTAGCCCCACGAGCGGATGCGGTCCAGTTCACGTTGCGCTTTGGCAGTCATTTCCAAACCGTCTGCCTTGTACAAACGGTGTGCGATGGATTCGGCTTTTGCAAGCAGGTCGGTTTCAGGGGTGAACAAGGGGACAAAGGGGCGTCCAGCGGCCACATGATCCTGTACGGCGCGTACGACTGCGTGAGCCAGGTCTTCTCCGCCTTCTCCTCCCTTGGCGTGAACTTCTGTAATACAGACCGACGACGCACCGCTATTTTGGGCTGCGTTTGAAATGGCTGAAATCTCTGCATCTGTGTCTGAAGTGAATCGATTGATCGACACCACCACGGGAATACCAAATGCTGCCATGTTGCGAATGTGGCGGTCGAGATTCGATGTGGCACCAACGGTGACTGCCTCGACATTCTCAGCCTCGAGCGTTGCTTTGTCGGGCCGAATGCCTCCACGATCTCCAAAGGCTCCGCCGTGCAATTTCATGGAGCGAACCGTGACATTCATGACGATGCAATCGGGTCCTTTACCCGAGGTTGCTGCTTTGATGTGCATGAACTTCTCAGCACCCATGTCAGAGCCAAATCCAGCTTCCGTAACGACAAAATCAGCACTTGCCAACGCCATTCGGTCTGCGATGATGCTTGAATTTCCGTGGGCGATGTTGGCGAATGGTCCGCCATGAATGAAGGCAGGATTCCCTTCCAAGGTTTGGGTGAGATTGGGAAGGAATGCCTGCCGAAGCAACAATGCCATGGCACCAGCCCCTCCAATTTCACTCGCTTTTACAGGATTTCCATCTGTGGATGTGCCTACGACAATTTCGCCCAATCGCGTTCGTAGATCGCCGTAATCCTTGGCGAGAACAAGGATGGCCATGACTTCGCTGGCAGCGGTGATGTCAAAGCGATCTTCACGAACGTTTCCGTTCGCTGGGCCTCCCATTCCAATCACGATCTGGCGAAGAGAGCGATCGTTCATGTCCATGACACGTGGCCATGAAATTCGAGTTGGGTCGAGTTTTGCCTCATTTCCGTGCTTGATGTGATTGTCGATCAGGGCCGATAGGAGATTGTGGGCCGATGTGACGGCGTGCAAGTCACCAGTGAGGTGGAGATTGATGTCTTCCATTGGCAATACTTGGGAACGACCACCGCCAGCGGCTCCTCCTTTGATCCCGAACACGGGTCCCATTGAGGGTTCTCGAATCACACAGGTAGCGGATTGACCAATGTGGCAAAGCGCTTGGGTGAGTCCAATGGTGGTCACAGTCTTGCCTTCTCCAAAGGGTGTCGGATTCACCGAAGTGACGAGCACGAGGTTACCTTGAGGCTTTGAAAAGCGTTCTTTGAGGGCTTGCCACGTGATTTTTGCAACACCTTGCCCCATGGGTACAATCTCATGGGCGGAGATGCCTAATTTCCACGCAATGGCTTCAATGGGTTCCATTTTGGCCGAGCGAGCAATCTCAAGGTCGGTGGTCATGAAGCACTTTGCGTGTCACGGAGTCTTTGAAACCCTCGCTTCATCTCTGTGCCTGAGGGCTGTTTTCACACCCTGCTACGGCAGCGGAGGTGTTCAATCATCTTTCATTGCGCCCAAGTACTCTGGGAGTTCAACACCAGCCATCTTGGCGACGTCGTGGACGGGGGGCAAACTCTGCATGAGAGAGGAGACGAAGTTGGAAGTCGAGCCGCCACCTTCGGCGTTGTTTCCTGAATCCCAAACTGTGATCTTGTCGATCTTCAAGTTCGCAATGGCCTCGGTTTGTCGCGCCACGAGATCTTCGATCTTCTCAACCATCAACAGCGTAGCAGCAGCCTTTGCGTCGCCACCAGCACTCTTGACCAACTTAGCATATCCTTCGGCTTTGGCTTCAAGGACAGCACGCTGACCTTCTGCTTCTGCCTTGTAGGCAGCGAGAGTAGCATCGGCGTGACCTCGTGCAATACGGCGTTGGCGTTCAGCCTCTGCCTCTGCAGCAATTTCGATTTGTTGCTTGGAAATCTCTTCTCGAGCGATCTCTTCAGCACGCAAGCGCTGGCCCTCAAATTCGTATTGAGCCTTTTCAATTTCGACCTGGGCATTACGCTTGGCAACTTCAGAACGTTTGTGTGCTTCAGCTTCCTTTTCTGCAAGGTCCGCATTGTAGCTTGCGATTTCAGCACGTGACAAGTTTTCACCTTCAACGGCCTTGGATTCCTGTTGCTGAACGAACACACGTCGGTCAGCTTCAGCTTCTTTTTGTCCTTTGTCAGATTGAGCCTCGTTTTTGGCGACTTCAATTTGACGGTCACGGTCTGCGACCGCTTGTCCAACAGCACCTTGGCGTGTCGCGTTAGCGCGGTCGACGTCAGCTGATGCGATGGCTTCTGCAGCGGCCTTGGCACCAATGGACTTGATGTAGTCGGCCTCGTCTGTGATATCGGTGATGTTGACGTTGATGAGGAAAAGACCAATCTTATGCAATTCAGCGTCAACATTGTTGACGACTTGGCTCAAAAAGGCCTCACGGTCGTTGTTGATTTCCTCAATGGTAAGCGAAGCAACCGTCAAACGGAGTTGACCGAAGATGATCTCCTTTGCCATGTCTTCGATCTCGGGTTGTGCCAAGTTCAAGAGGCGGACAGCAGCATTTTGCATCACGGATGGTTCAGTTGAAACACCGATGGTAAACGTCGATGGGACGTTGATTCGGATGTTTTGAAGTGAGAGCGCATGCTCAAGATTGATGTTGATGGTCATCGGTTTGAGGTCGAGAAAGGCGTAGTTTTGTACCAGTGGCCAGACGATTTTTCCACCGCCGTGGTAACATTTTGCAGCCCCAGCGCCTTTGGTATTACCGTAAACGACGAGGATTTTGTTTGCTGGTGCGAGTTTGTATCGGCTTGTTGCCACATACACGGTCCCGAGTACGACTGCTACGAACAGTGCGATTCCAATCAATACGAGCGTTGTTCCTACCTCTGCCATGAACAAAGCACATGTGTTCTCCTTTAAGAGAGTTAATACGGCAGTGGTTGTTACTCTTCTTGGCGCACTGCGTCGGAGACGCTGAGGGGGCGAACGATTAACATCTCAGAAATATTTCCCACGACCGTGATAAATTTACCCGTATCAATTCGCATCGTTTCATCTTCTGCAACGGCATTGCACGTGCGCAGAGCCGATTGGAATTCAACCTGGACCTGTCCTGTTTGGCCAGGTTCGATACGACGGTAAACCGTGCCTTTCGCACCGAGTGCTTCGCTGTGTACTACCGTTCCGTCGGTTTCAAGGCTGGCGACGGCTTGGAAAACCTTCCCAACAATCCACATCGATGCGATACCTGCGACACTTCCCGCAAGGATGGCAACGATGCCGTTTTGGTTGGCTTGTGAGGCAGCAAGTCCAAAGATGCCGAACATCATCATGAAACTTAGAAGTCCCTGAATGGTCAGCATGTGGAATACGCCTTCAGCATCCATCTCCAAATTAATATCGAGGAAGGGGATGGAGTCCACAATTCCATCTGCGACGCCACCGATCATCACGAGGAGGAAATAAATGATGAAAAGAACCGTTCCAATCACTGCCATTGCTGCGAAAAAGACGTCGACGCCCGTGATGTCGCCGAGTCCAAAGTACTCCAAAATTGTGCCAAATCCCAATACCATCTTACTTCCCCTTACCACTTGCCCGCTTTCCGTTACCATCAAGGTTCTGCTTCTTTTTGACAGGCCGGATGTAAATGAAGTAATAATGGCCGTAGACGACTGGGCCGAGAGATGCTCCGAGCAAAACAGCAACACCCCAGCCTGGGAATTCCAAGGCAACTCCAACCAGTGCGATGAGCAGGAGAGCGATTAAAATAGATGCTTTCTCGAAGACTATCAAAAAAATATTGTCACGTTCGCCGTTCACGCGCTCCTTGAGGAGAAAAATTTCCATCAAGCCGGCCATGCCAACACCGGTTCAAACAAGGCCGAGAAGGAGTTCAAAGATTACGATGATTAACAAATATGTTCCTGCGATGAAGGCGAGTGGTAGAGGATTTTCAGCCTCCATTGCTTGCTTGGTGAGGTTTGGTGCACTGCTGATTCCACCAATCGAGGACTCGTATGATTTATCGTTCTTATTTGACTGGTAAATGAGAAAGGTCACGGTGGCGATAATGACTGCCCATGCCCCTCCGAATGCTTCGCCCAGAGCGTCTTGAAATTCAGCCCACATTTTGAAGGTCATGTATGCGCCCAGTGCGGTCGTCATCATCCCAACTGCTCTGCCCATACTCCCACCAAGACTTCCTCCCTCTTGAAGGTTAAGCCTCAATTCGTCGCCTTTTTGGGTTGAGCCCTCTTCCACGCACTATGGCAGCAATACGCTACGGGATTGCTGGCACCCCCGTTGAACACAGCTTATCGCCGCTGTTGACGGCTTTGGTGGCCGACCATCTCGGCTTGTATCGCTCAGAAAACATGCTGACAATGGAACTTGTTGATGTTGCATCAATCCATGACGCGCTCGCCTGGGGATATGCGGGGGCGGTTCCTTCTCCGATTGATTGGGTCTATACTCAATCTGTTTTTGGAAAATTTCGAACCAAGGCCCTGCTCGAAAAAGCAATCAGAGCTGCTGCCTTGGTTGAAGTGGAAGATCCGCATCTCACCTTCGATTTCCCTCAGTTGACAAAGCGCTCGTCCCTCCCACTGGACGGCTTACCAACCCGCATGTTCGATGAGGAAATATGGGTGAATCTGACCGCTCCTTTGAAGCATCAATTGGATTCAAGTGCCGTGATGTGTCTTGACGATTCCATGGCCACAAAAAGCGTCAATGCCCTACGCTGGGACGGGAAAGGATGGTGGTGCTGTGGTGTTGACGGAGAGGGGGTTCGTTCGGTTCTCCTCCATCACGGCATCGATCCCAAGCGACACGTTTTGGGTCTTGTTGGCGGCGGTGGGGCTGCACGCTCTACCGCCTCCGCTTGGGCGCGCAGCGGAGGGCGCATCCGCGTACTTCAGAGCAAACGGGCCCTCGAAAACGGACCTTGGGGAGATAACATGACCGATGAAACTCCAGATGTTATCGTAGATTTTGACGGAACCTGGAAGGCTGACGACGATATGCTTGTCCTCTCGTCTGCCTATGCGCCAATGGATGGTGATTATGATGCGCGCATTGAATCTCTTGTGGGTCCCTCGCTCAACGGTAGGTGGATGCTGGTGGCTCAACATTTGGCGTGTTGGTCACAACTTTGGGCCCCTGAAATGGCTGGACATTTACCCTCACTCCCTCTTTTGTTGACACGACTTGTGGAGGCTGAATTGATGCTTGCAAGTTATGCAGGACAGGGAAGCCTCTAAGATTCCCGCTTTACAAGCCAACACATGGAGATGATGAGGTCGTGACCCAAGCAGAGCGCCTTGTGCTATTCCTGTGCAGCCTTCTCCTGCTCCCAAATGCGATGGCGCTGATGGATGAAGACCAACATTTCCAACCGAAGCATGAGGGCGTTGATTTCCCCGTGGGTTGGACGGATTTCAACCTCGACGGCCCCTTTTCACCCCAAGTTCGTATGGTGTATCCCGCCATGGTTGATGGTGAAGACAAAGACATGGCTGGCAACGGTCCGTTTTCTTGGCTTGTCTTCATCGGAGATTCGGGTGAATCAATCGACGATTACATGTTGCTGACTGAACCCTTTGCACAACGTGGCTTCATCGTTATTGTGGCCACACCGATCAACGACGAAACCGATGTTGAGGAGACACTCGAGAGGTTGACAGATATCACCGAGATCATGGTTCAGCAAAATCAAACCAATGTCCATGTTCTCGGGTCAGCGGGCAACATCGACCTCGCCCACTGGGGAATAGGAGGACACGGAAAAGGAGCAGCAGCAGCATACGGTGCCTATCCACTGTGGGAATTGAGCCCCCGAAGCGGAGATGTTCAACCACCACGTGCACTGTTCGGAGTGGGGCTTGACCTGACCGACTTCCCAGAGAACTTTGATTGGAATCAACTGACCTCCGAAGTAGAATTTCCACGGCCTAATACCGGCTTTTTCATTACAGGAACGGTCGATGAAGTTGCACCTTCGCAAGAAATGATGGAGCGAGTCGAGCAAACCGGGGGCATAGCATGGCATTGGATGCACCTACTTGGAGCAGATCACTATCAGTTCCAAGATTCAACATCCTTCTTTGAGAGTGACGGCACTCCTACCATGAGTCAGTCAGCACAAATTGAAGTGAGTTCTGATCATCTCATCGCCTATTTTGATTCAATCCTTCACGGTGAACACGACCGCTTCCGCGATGCTTTCAACCGAGAGCAGGGTCCCCAAACCGTTGGAGATGGCAGTGCCTACATTGATGAGGACCTCGAGGCAGCAAACTTCTTACTCCTGACCAATTTTACTTCCTCTCACAATCTTTCATCCGCTCTCAACGGTTCGCAACAATTGGTATTATCGACAAATTGGACGCTCAGAAACGGGGATTCATTCGCAGAATTGAACGCTTCTTGGGATATTGATGTGAACTGTGGCTGGGACGGTCAGACGTGGCAGGCCAACGGAAGTGTGGATGCAAATGGCACCGCCTCCTGCACCTATCCAATGGCTCCCGTATCCCCTGGATCACACAAAGCATGGTTGCGAGTGAGCGTTGAGGGCGCGCCCAGCACCACGGGGGCGGTGGTTGAGCGTACCAATACTCCAATGGAATTGATGTATCCCCAACCTGGAGTTTACGTTCCTCAGCACGGTTCTGCCTCGTTGAACATCAGTGAAGTTGCTATTGACCCTGATGGACAACCAGTTCGGGTGGTTTCTGCCGAACTGACGGGTGATGATGCCAATCACTTTTCCGTTGAACTTGCAGCAGACGGAACGTCGTTGACCGTAGCCCACGCCTTCGATGAAGAGTGGCAGGGCGAGTGCATGCTCGAGGTTGAACTTCGCAGCGATGGAGCAGTGTTGGATGAGTTGAACACAAGTCTACGAGTCTATCTAACGCCCGTGGACGACCCTGTTGAACAGAGTGGTACCGTTCCCATTCAGCAATTGATTGAGGACGGCCAAAGTGTTGCTTATGACCTCGGAGAGGTGGTTTCTGACCCTGAGGGAGAGGAACTCGTCATCCGCATTGACGGTATGGCATCGGGAACTCAGGGGCCTGTCCGATATTTCATTGAGGGTGAACTCATCACGCTCACGCCGTTGGAAAACGCCAACGGTGCCATCGTTCTCACCGCCATGGTTTCCGATGGCGAGAACCCATCGGTGGAACTTGAGATTCCCGTGGTGGTTGAAGCGAGGGATGACCCTGTTGTGATCAATACCTCTGCATGGGTCAATCACTCTGTTGAGGAGGACGCAGTGTTCACCTTGTCCCTCAGCCAACTGGCGTACGATGTTGACGGTGATGGTTTGCAGTGGTCACTCGAACACAATCATACACAACTGCAAGTAGTCCAAAACAACGAATCCTTCACCCTGACTCCAGCTCCCGATTTCAACGGCCAATTTGAGGGGCTGTGGCTCAATGTTACCGACGCAGCGAGCATTCACAGCCACCAGTTCACACTTGCTGTCACGCCGGTGGGAGACATGCCAGTCGCATCGATACAGACCGTCCAGCGTCTTTCAGAGGGCAATTCAGCTACCATGCAATGGTCCATGCTCGACATTGATGGGAATCTGAACACGACTGGTATCTTGACCATCAATGGCGTGGTAACACCCACCAACCATTCTTGTTTGATTGAATCGATCACCACGGCTCAATGCGTGACCATCATTCCACTTCCTGAACCTCAATCTGTCACAATGGACTTCAAACTCAAACTCCACGACGATGAACTGAATCGTGATATCGTGGTGAGTTATATCTTTGAGGATACTCAACAAGGTGGCGAGGTGACCGATTCGAATTCACAAGAAGACACCGCATCAGGTCTCCTGCCATCGGTTCTCATCGGAGGTGGCCTCCTGGTTCTCTTCATCCTCATCACGCTTCTCTTCAGGCGGCGAGGTGGAGAAGAAAGCGACCTACCAAGCATGGAACACGACGTCACGCAGGAGGATGAAGTCAAAACCTCGTCGGGTGGTTTACTCGCTCGTGCTGAGCGTTTAAAGTGATCCTCACAGCGGAATATTTCCGTGTTTCTTTGGTGGTGACCATTCTCGTTTGGACTTCAATATGTTGAGAGCACGGCACAAACGTAGACGACTTTCTTGAGGTTCGATGACGTCATCCAGCCATCCGTTACGAGCAGCGACGTAGGGGTCTCCAAATTTGGCTTTGTATTCACCAACAAGGCGCATACGGACGTTTTCTTTCTCTTCGTCGGGAACTGCTTGAATTTCTCTTCGATGAATGATGTTGACCGCACCTTCTGCGCCCATCACAGCAAGTTCAGCGGTTGGCCATGCTACGTTGTAATCGCTTCGCAAATGCTTGCAGGACATAGCCAGATATGCTCCACCGTAGGCTTTTCGTGTAACCAAGGTAAGTTTTGGTACGGTCGCTTCAGCGTAGGCGAAGAGTAACTTGGCACCGTGTCGGATGATGCCACCCCATTCTTGAACAACTCCCGGAAGGAAACCAGGGACGTCCTCAAAGGTCACCAAGGGGATATTGAATGCATCACAGGTGCGGACAAATCGGGCTGCTTTGATGGATGCATCGATGTCGAGGCATCCTGCGAGAACCTTGGGTTGATTTCCTACAACTCCAATGGTCGCTCCGGCAAGACGAGCAAAACCGATGATGATGTTGTCTGCATAGGCGGGGAATAATTCCATGAAGGCACCGTCATCGACGACCTCTTCTACAACACCGACCATGTCATAGGGCTTGTTGGGGTTGTCAGGGACAAGGTCCTGAAGGTGCTCGTTCACGCGAGTAACGGGATCCGCAGTCGGAACCAAAGGTGGGTCTGCCATGTTGTGGTCTGGCAAATAGGACAGCAGGGTGGCTGCTAATTCACAGGCATCTTCCTCATCCTCTGCAATCAATGATGCAATACCTGACCTCGAAGCGTGAAGGTTGGCTCCACCCAATCCAGCAGCATCCACTTCGCCGCTGATGAACTCGGGAGTTTCTAGTGGAGACGACAGGAAGAGCTGTCCGTTTTCTTCGCCCAAAATGGTGAAGTCAGACAGAGACGCTGCGAGTGCGGAAGCACCTACGACTGGACCAAATACAATGCTGATCATCGGAATTCGGCCACTGCACTGGACGATTCGATCGAGCAATTCTCCAGTACCAGCGAGTGCGTTCACACCGTCTTGAGCCCGTTGGCCACCGCCGTCCCACATCGCGATGAGTGGCGCTTTGGCCCGCTCAGCCATCTCGACGACCTTGGCGATTTTCAGGGCGTGCATTTCACCCATGCTTCCACCATGGACACTGAAGTCTTGAGCAAAACAGTAGACGCGTCGTCCCTCGATGGTTCCTTGGCCCGTGACGACACCATCGCCGAGCGTTTTGTGGAGGAACATGTCGTGATCGTCTGTTCGATGGGTAACGAATGCGTCCAATTCGAGGAATGAACCTTCGTCAAGGAGGAGCGAGATTCTGTCACGAGCGGTGCCTCGTCCGCTTGTTCGAATGGCTTCTTGACGCTTGAGCCCACCACCAAGACGGGCGGCTTCGCGTTTTCCACGAAGTTCTTCAAGACGGTGACCAGCGTTTCCATCCACGACCTTTCCACTCCTTCACGGTTCTTCATTCAAGCGCTTACTCATACAGGTTTTCGCGGTGTTCTCCACAGAGATTTTCACGCATGGCGCTGGTGATGTCTTTGTTTTGGGAAAGGCACCAGTGCAGTTTTGCTATCATCGCTTCTGGTGTTGAACTTACGCCGTGACCCAGCAAGCCCATAGCTTGCTGCTTTCGTCCTTTGGAGTAGACGTTCATATCAATCGGTCCATTGATGCACTGATTGATGATGAGGACGGGCAGTTCACGATTAATGCAGCGAGTGAGAGAGCGCCAGAGACTGGTGTTTTCTGGTGCATCACCTTGAGGGTCCTCAATGGGCAAGTGGCCAAGGCCCGTTCCGTGGAAGACGACGCCCTGGACGCCCGTGTTAACGACGGCTTCGACCTGTTCGGCATGCAACCACGGGCCTGCAATGAATTGAGCAAGACGTTGACCGGGTTCGTAAGTGCTTGACTTGGATGAGATTGGTCGCTCACTGGCATTCTTTCGGGCGGCTTCGTAAGACGGTGTGAGCGTTGCTGAAAAGGCGGAACCCTCGAGATGGAGTTTGGCCAGGGGTTGAGCGTTGATGGCTCGGAATGCGTCACGACGCGACGAGTGCATCTTGCGAACGGCGAGTCCGGAATGGACGGCCATGATCCCGTCGCTTTGCGTATCGTGCATGACGACCACAACGCTATCTCCAGCCTCACCGGTTGGTTTCGGTCCGTTGGCAGCCCAGTATACGGCGGCAAGGAGATTTTCTGTTGCATCTGATGACCCCCGGTCGCTCGAGCGTTGGGAACCAACGATGGCAATGACGCCAGGTGGACGTTCACCGTTTCCTGCAAAAGCAAAGTTGAGGGCTGATGAAGTCATGTGCAAGGTATCGGTGCCGTGGGCGATGACAACTCCAACGCATCCATCCTCAAAGGCTTCAGTGCATGCTTTTGACATGATGTTCCAGTGTTGTGGTCGGATGTCATCGCTGAACATATTGCCAATTTTGACCGAATCAAGTTGAGCGATCGTTGCGAGTTCAGGTATGGCATTGAGCATTTCTTCAGGTTCAAATTTCGCCTCTACTGCACCCGTTGCATAATCCACCTTTGAGGCGATGGTGCCTCCGGTGTGGATGAGTCGAACTCTCGGGAGGTCCGATGAGGCATTGACGGCTGGAACTGCAGGCCTTGATGCTGGAGCAGGTTGGCCCAGTCCCTCGATCGATATCAAGTCGGCTTCAGGATAACTTACGTTGTAGCCGTTGTCCAACTTCAACGTGATGTGTTTTGGGGACGAAGGCGGGAGAACCAAACCTTCGTGCACTACTTCTCCGTTATGTGTGGACACCGTGGCCGTCACGCGTTGACCTGCCTCGGGTACCTTGTCCATGTCCTTATGGAGGCGAAGACGCTCCATGAAGGGTTCGCTTCACTGAGACAAGTCTTTGACCTTCTCAACCAAATCCATTCTGCGAAGTCTCCAAACGCCGAAAGGCGTCATTGCTACGGCAATGATTACGACGCCTGACATCAACTGCCATGCTACACTTGGAACAATTGTTACCGGTACGAAGAATTGCCAGGATGAGAACGAAGCTGCTAATCCAATCGCTCCACCATAGGCAAACAAAACGCCAACGATGCCCCCGATGATTCCAATCAGGAGGCTTTCAAACAGAAGCATCGTTCCGAGGTTGCGTGTGGATGCACCGAGAACGCGTAATGTTGCCAGTTCAAAATCCCGTTCAGCAACGTTCATGATCATCGTATTGAACATGACAACAACCGTGAATAACAATCCAAGGTACATCATGGTCTGGAAAATCTGGGTCTGCTGGTCGAGTAAACTGTTGATGCCGTTGAGAAGTGTCTGTCGCTCAACAATGCCCATGGATGCCTCTCCTAAAGCAGAATCAATCTCAACCCCCCGTGGAAGGTCGAGGTAGACTGAAGTTGCATTGACACCCAAAATGTCGCTCAGATCTTCACGAAGGAAATACATCGTCCTCGCCAATTCTGCCGTCGATGTCGCCACGATCTCCACCTCGGTCTGAGCGCCATTGAGACTGACTGTTTGGATCTCACCAACACTCCAACCAAGGAAGGTCATGCTTCCTTCATCCATCATGACTTGCGGAACCGTCATGTCTGCAGCAGGAGCATTGCCCTCCAAAATGGATACAGCACGCATGCCAGTTTCAAATGAGTCGAGGCCTACAAGCGTGAAGGTTCGTTCGATATTATCTGCATCATCAACCGAGCCGAGTGGCATTTCAATCAGCATTTCATAATCAGCAGCATTGTCCTCCGCCCACTCCAGAACGGGTTGTTCACCATCTGGCATAATGTAGACTTGTGCGTCCCAAGTTTGGTCATTCTCAAGACCTCCGACCATCGTATCTTGCAAGCCAACTGACATCATTTGTATCGAGCCGAAAAGCATCAAAGAGATACCAACTGCAACAAAGGTCATGGCCAAGCGAACGGGTTTTCGGACGCTCGAACGAATGGAGAGGCCGAGCGTTGTTGGCATCCATGCGGTCAGTTTTCGCAGCAGGTTTGACCCTACTCGCATCTCGTTTTGACCGCTTAGTACGGCTAAAGGATCAAGACGGCTTGCCTTCCATGCGGGGAAAGCACCCGAAAAGAACACAACGAGCATGGTTGAGCCGATGACAGTTGCAACAACTGAAGTCGGAACCGAGCGTTCTACAATCGGGACGCCAACCAAATCTTGGTAAAAGTCCAACATTCCATTCATACCAGTTGGTCCTGCCAATGCACCAAGAGCACAACCAACTCCTCCAATTGCCAATGGGGCGATGAGATAGCCGGTCATGAGTGATGATCGGTTGACCCCCAATGTCCGTAGGACTGCAATTTCTTTCGCTTGACTTTGAACCAGGCGTTGAAGACTGAGGACAATGGTGATGGCGGCAATTGAAGCGATCATGACCGTAAACGGAACGGTCGTTCGCTTGGTCCCTTCCAAATCCTGTCGCATCACTTCGACGGGTTCATTTTGCCCCCGGTCACGAACACGGGCGTCCAATATTGCTTCGTCGAGCGCGGTATCGACAAGTGCTTTCACATCATCAATCTCATCACCCTCGTCTTCGCTGGTATCGGGTAGATCAAAGGATGGTGTACCCTCGACATCTAACAGAATCATGTTGCTGGTGCCAAGGACTTCACCGGTAAGACGGGCCATGCCAGCATCGGAAAGGTACCCTACGACGTATTGACCTGGCTCGGATGGGAATAATTCACCTTCGGGGGCAAAGATGACGTGAAGTGGGTGGTAGCCCGTACCCACGATCGTGAATTCAGCCGTTGCATTTCCCGCCCCAATACTTACCGTATCGCCGAGCTGTAGGTCAAGGGCTTCAGTAACGTGAGCATCGATGACGATTTCATCGGCAGCAACGGCAGTTCTGCCTTCAGAATGGCCTTCAGGCATCCAAACGCGATCGGCGTTGGCACCGTCAGCGATTCCGTGCCATAGTGAATTGATGATATGCTGGCCTGTATCGTTGGTGTGGAACATCGCACCTTGTGTAACGGTTCGACCCTCGCAAGAGTCGAGCGATTGAGAAACAGATGAAGAATTCCACGCGCTTTCCAAGGCAGTACAAAATGAATTGACCTCTTCTGGCGTCCAAAGAGCACTGCGGTTGTCGATCCACAGATCTGCTAGATTTGCCCCCTTTTCATCGTCGGCTTGCATGGTATCGTACATACCTCCGAGATTGTGAGCATAGCCTCCAAAGGTAATTCCAGCAAAGACGCCGACGAAGACCATCAATACGACAGCGAACAGTCGTAATTTGGTTCGCCATAGGCTTCGAGCCAAGCGCTTGTTCAAGAGAGCAGACACGGTAACACCTCACTCTGATGAATCGTTGTTCGTTTGTTCGTCTGAGACAATTCTTCCGCTGTCAATCCGAATAACTCTGGTCGCATACCTGACCAAGCCTTCGTCGTGTGTGACGAATACTGAAGTAATGTTTTCTTGCTTGCATGCACTCACCAAGGCCTCCATAACTTTGTTTGAAGTCTCGGTGTCGAGGTTGCCAGTGAGTTCATCGCCGAGCAACAGTGTTGGGCGCTTTGCAATGCTTCGAGCAATGGCGACTCGCTGCTGCTGCCCCCCACTGATTTCACCAGGAAAGCGGTCAACTTCAGCTTCAAGTCCGACGAGTTTCAACAATTCCTTGGCTCGTCCAGGGTCTTTTTTTCCGGCTAACTCCTGAATGAGGAGGATGTTTTCGAGAACCGACAAATCCTGGAGGAGGTTGAAGAATTGAAACACGTATCCAATGTTATCCCGGCGGAACGAGGTCATCTTTTCCGAGTGGTTTCGAGGAACCTCTTCGCTAAGGAAAGTATAGCTTCCCCCCGTGGGACTGTCCAAGGCGGAGAGGCAATTGAGGAGCGTGGTTTTTCCAGAACCCGACGGGCCGAGAAGAATCACACGTTCGCCTTCGTGGATTTCAAAACTCACGCCATCAAGCGCTTTGACAACACCAGCGGGAGTTTCGTAATGCCGTTCTAGGTTTGTCATGTGTAATAATTTGTTCATTTTTTTCACCTTCTTGTTTCAAAGAGTTGTTTAAACATCTCAAAGAATTTGTCGACCGCTTGGTGTTCACTCACACGCCCCTCTTGCGTTTCTTGCATCAACCACATCTCATATTCGGTGTTCATGCGAATGAGTACATTGAGGGGGACATCATTGCGGATTGCCCCAATCTTCACCCCGTGTTCGAGAATGCCCATAATGTCCCCATACTCGCTCAGGCCCTCACATTCTGCGTTCAACTTACGGAACATAGGGTGATCTGTTCCCAGTGAAACCAATTGACGCATGAGGGACATCAGGACAGGGTGCTGAAAAACGTCATTCCATTGCTTTGATGACACCGCCTTGAATGAATCCCAATATGTGAGTTTGTCCTCCGTCAACAGGAAGGAATCCATTCCAAAACCAAAACTCCCTGTTGCAAGTGCTTCATCCAGAAAACACGTAACAAACAGGTCCTCTTTGTTTTCAAAGTAATAGTACATTGAGCCTTTTGAGATGCCGATTTTTTGAATGATTTTGTTGTACGAAGCGCCATCGAAACCGTGGGTGGAGAATTCAACTTTAGATACATCCAGAATCCTCGTTTTGAGGGATTTTTCAAGGGATTCAAAGCGTGCGAGAGGCATTGGACCAGTCGGTTAGACCGAGCGGTCTAATTTAATCCTTTTCTCCATCAGTTCTCTTGGTTTCCACCAAACGTTGAGCCATGCAGCACGCCCTGCGAAGAGGTATGGTGCCGGGAGCGGGGCTCGAACCCGCGACCTTCGGATGTCTCAGACACCACAAGGGGCTTGCACGTCATACGATTGCCTTGGAGGCTGCCCTATGAGTCCGACGCGCTACCAACTACGCCACCCCGGCCTAAACGATGGGTGAGCCATGCCCTCTTTGAATAAATCGGAGAAGATGCATCGCTTTATTGAGGAATGAATATGAGAAAAACCAACCGTAGTGTTCTAACACTTGCTCGTCTGCCCACCCGACATGGTGGACCTCAAAACGGCCATGGCGGCGGCGCAAACCGAACGCAGAAAGCGAGAGGGGCGCGACGGTGGCGACGAGAAGAAAAAACGTCGTAGTGGGGCAGATTTAGGTATTGAGCCATTTGACCCAGTGAAGTACGTCAACAAAGAACGAGCCGACACTGCTTCAATGTGGCTTGTCATCGCCTATTCCATCATCGCAACATGTTTGATGCGCTACGTTTTGATGCCTTCAACGACCCTTGACAAAACCGATGTCCTCTATCTTCTCCCTCTCTCAATGATCATCCTGATTCCTCAGATTCATCGAATGGTCATGCCGGAGCGTTTCAAAGAGCATTATACAAAGGGAACATGGTTCAAGTCGTTCTTCCTGTACACTTTCACCTTCCTCTCGCTTTCCTTCCTGCTCGTCAATCCACCTTTTGGCGATATCGTTGCTCCTCAACTTTCGAACGATTGGGGTGTCGTTGTGGAACATGAAGGCAACTTTACATTCGCGGACGGGAGCGGAAAAGATGGCCTCCACAGCTGGACACTCTCCGAAGGCGAGTACGTTGACGGAGGAACATGGGTCCTATTCGGTCTCGCTGACAACGTTGACAATGAAGGTGCTAATATCACCGTTGTTCATCGATTCCAAAATACCGATACTCCACTGATTGCCGATGAATCATTTTGGAGCACTCACGGCGAGGATGTAGGCACCTGGCGCACAGTCGATAACCGTTCAGCTCCTATCTTGCTTCCCCACGGGGACCAAGACCAACCTTTTGCGATATTTTTGGGTGATAATCTCGCAGTAGGAGATCATGAGATCACCGTCGAGATTTCGGAAGAAGGTGACCCCTGGACCAATACACGGACCTATTCTTGGACTCTGTCAATCGAGCCCCCCGTCGTGGCCTCAGCTGAGTAAATCTTCGTGCTCAGCGATGATGCTCGACAGGAGCACGTCAATTCGCTGACGGTCGTAAACATAACTGGCACTCCGAGACATTCTCTGCTGACGTAGTGCCCGGACCAGCGGTGCAAAAACAGTCCAGCAGAGGGCCAATTCCAATCGTGAAGTGATGGTGCGCATGTCGTTGGGATTCTCGGTTGACCCCCATAGATGACGGGCACCCTTCGCGAAAAGTGAATGTGATATCAAGAGCGCAAATGCTTGACAATTTGTGCGGTGAGTGCGTCCAATTGGATTTGTTCGCCTCCGCCTTCAACAAGTCGGTAATCAATTTCAGCCATCCACTCTGTGAGGGCGAGTTTTGATGCCTCCTCAAGGAAGTCAGCGCTGTAGAGTTCACGGTGCAATTGGTTCACAAAGTCCGTCCCAGCAAGGCCAAACTGATCGAGGAGTTCACGTAACCTTCGTCGGGCGACGTGAAATCCATCGCTTCTGCAGGCCATCAAGTATTGGTGGAGGGCTTCAGGAGGTGCGGTTGCAGAGGTCTCATAGACCAGTTCTCGACTTACCGTGGTGTTGAGTGCGGCCGCTACCTGAAGCGCTGTGAGTGCTTTACGAAGGTCGCCTTGAGAAATTCGGGTGAGTGCTTCAACGGCACCATCGCCAAGTTCGAGTTGCTCAAGTCCCGCCACGTGAACGACTTGTGATGAGACATCAGCGTCAGAAAGTGGACGGAACCGAAAGACAGCACATCGTGATTGAATGGGTTCAATGATTTTTGAGGAATAATTGCACGAGAGGATAAAGCGACAGGTTTCTGCATACTGTTCCATGATGCGACGAAGTGCTCCTTGGGCGTCATTGGTCAACGCATCAGCCTCGTCGAGAAAGATGATTTTGAAAGCAGCGCCGCCGTAAGGTTGCGTGCGAGCAAATTGCTTGACTTTGGTGCGAATGCTCTCTAATTTTCGTTCATCAGACGCATTCATTTCGAGAAGGTTTTGGCGAAATTCTGCTCCAAAAATATCCTTGGTCAAAGCCATTGCAGCCGTCGTTTTCCCTGTTCCTGGGGGTCCTGCGAAGAGCAGGTGAGGGAAATTTTTGCTCCCAGCATAGGTGCCCAAGCGTTGAACCACGGCCGCCTGGCCGCGAATTTGATTCACCGATTGTGGTCGGTGTTTTTCAACCCAAAGTTCGCTCATTCTATCCGTCCACGATGACGAGCCTCCTTCAACATTGGCATGCAAAAAGACGGGGTAGGATGCAAGACGAAGGCTCTGATTCAAGATTTCATTCCAACCAAGGGAAAAGTCCCTATAATGGGGAGTTGTGTAAGGCATGAGTCCCATGCGTAGCCTATCTTTCAACCGTCCACGAGCCACAGCACTTTTGTTGGCCGTGATGTTTATTTTCGCAGACATGGCACTTCCCCAAGCAATGGAGGGGTGGAAGATGCTCGAAGACGAGCAATCACCCCAGCGAACTGTCTCTACGCACGCCGTTAACGCCGATTCCTACATTGCAGAAAATAACCCCACATCATCCTACAATACCTCGGCAACGGGCATTTTGAGTAACGAGATGCTGCTTGAATCGCGATTGTTGCTCCGCTTTCCAATGAATTACACTGCTTTGGATACCATTCACTCGGCTGCAGTGAATCTCCAATGCACCACTGAGGATACCGCTTCAACTGAAATGCATGCTTACGTCGCTAGCATGGACAGAATGTGGAATGGATCCCATGTTTCCTGGACCGCTTTTGCGAGCAATCAACCTTGGATGCTAATGGGTGCAGAATCAAGTTCTGACCGAGGTATTTGGGAGCCACCAGCCTTCTTGGCAAGCAACGGGACCCTCAGCCTCAACGTCACCAGTCTTGCACAGCATGCTGCCCGTTCAAATGCGTCTTACCTCTCTATCATCGTTTCATCGTTGGGGGCTACCTATACATGCGACCTTTCGGAAACAACGACCAGTGGGAACGCACCGGCCTTGGTATTGGACACGACAACAGGTGCAGCATCTGCGGGTGCAAACGTTGAGGCAGACTTGCCGATCGCAGATGGCGCTCCTTGGATGGAAAGCGACTTCCTTCTCAAGCCGGTCACAACGCCTCGCCTGACCTACGCCAATAACTCCGGCCAAGATGTAGAAATCCAACTGAGCAACAGCGAGGATTGGCGCTCTGAAACCGATGAGGAATGGCATTTCTCAACCCTTTGGGATACCTTCGTATCAACGGGTACAACCGGTGCCTTTGACGTGCCCAGTTCTCTTGCTTTGGTCAACGGAACAACCATGCAAATGAGAATCCGTGCTGTTGACAGTAACGACCAGTGGGGGCCGTGGGATACAACCTCTTTCTTGCTTCCCACCCTCGATGTCGTCGACAACGGTGACGGTACCGCAACCATGACCTTCGAGCCTGCAGATACCGGACTTGCAGATGATTTCTTCCAGGACAGTTACGTCAGCGAAACCAGTAAAACAATCACCTACGGGGATGACACAACCCTCGAATCAAGCATGACGTCGAGTAAAGAGCGTCTGATTCACCTGCGTACATCACTCAACCAACTTGGTCTACATGACAATCTGACCATCGTCAATGCAGATTTGAAACTGACTCGGTCATCCTACTCTGGAGACCCCGTGATATCCCTTCACGGTATGGAAGAATCTGGTTTGTGGGTTGAAGAGGACGTGACGTGGAACCAAATGGCTACCAACGGCATTCAATGGTATGATGGTGGGCGTTCAAACGGAACCGCAACTCTTGCCCTCGCCAACGGTAATCAAACCTCAGACTCGTTCACTTTTGACCTCGATCATGCGGTACAAAATTATCTTGACAACGGTGATGACTCACCCTTGGACATGATGTTAGCCGTTCGTGGTAAGTTTGAATCCTACACCAACGGGGAAGGAATCGTTTTTCACTCTGCTGAAGCCATAGATGCTTCCGATGCCCCGTCGTTTAGTATTACATACGAATGGGGAAGCGGTTCTGCGCCCGCTCCAGTTACACTTACGGCGCCCGATGACGCCCTAGCGGTTTGGAATCAGTCAGGACACAACCTTTCGGGTAATACGCAGCCTTCGTTGAATTGGACCGCGCCAACGACAACCGATGAGATTATTTTTGAATTGGCGACTGACGAGGATTTCCGTCTGCGCGAACTTAGAGTTGATACTCGGACAGACAACGATTTCTCTCCGAGTGACGGTACATTGGACATGACCGGAGCGCTCACCTTGGACGTCGGAAACATGTATTTCTGGCGCATGGCAACCGTTGACAGCGACGACCATTACGGCGAATGGATTTCTTCCAGTTTCTTTGTCTCTGCTCTTGAGAGTACGTGGCTCGGTGGCGACCGCTATGAGTTCCGACTCAAGCACGGCAACGGTTCCGGCGACAATCAATACCCTGAGTGTATGGACACCTATATCGACAGCAGCGCTACCAACGACAACTTCAACGGGGATTCGGAAATGACCATCGGTTACAGTACCTACAACGGTGGAACTGAAATCACGGCTTTGCTTGGATGCAACCTCGTTTCAAACCTCCTTCCAAACGGGTACGCAGTTGAATCAGCTCATCTCAAAATGACCTTGACATCATCGACCTCTGGTAATCCAACCATCGCAGTCTGGGAAAGCACGGAACACGACTGGGATGCTGAAGATGCAACGTGGTCCAGTTACGACGGAAGTAACTCGTGGGATACGGCGGGCGCAAAGGGAAGCGAACGTTCTTCTCTCCTGGACAGTGTTGCCATTGGTTCCTCCTACTTTGAGGGCGATGATGTGGAATGGAACGTGACGTTGGCAGTTCAAAATGCCATGCGTGAAGACCGCCGAGTCGACTTCATCGCAGGGATGCTCGGCGTTGGCTCGGGTTCAGCTCGGTCGGCCTATTTCAGCACTGCAGAAGATTCAATGAGCAATCGCCCCGAACTTACCTTTGTCTACGTGCCCGGTTCGGATGCCATTCCAACCGACCCTGTTCCAACAACGCCACTCAATGGATCATGGAGTATTGGTACCGGCGTGGACATGACCCCGATCACCCAACCTGAACTCAACTGGTCGTTCAATTCATCCATGTCCATTGCAGGATTTATTGTACAAACCGATACTCAGTCGGATTTCGGCTCCGTGAATGCTGAAACCTATGCCTCCTGGAATGATGTTGGCTTTGACGTCACCAATCGAACCTTCACGCCCGCGACCGATCTCGACGAGGGGGCGACCTACTTCTGGCGTGTACGAACCGTTTCTTCGACCAATCAAATTGGTAATTGGTCCAACGCCTTCCACTTCCATCTCCCGGATCTCACTACAGTTGTTTACAACGCCACCAAAGCCTCTGTTGAACTTCAACACCGTGGGGCTCTGCCTCATCTCAATCTGCCGAACTTTGTTGACACGTACGTTATCGAGAACGGTTCGGGCTCAGATGACACCCACGAGAATGCGTCCACGCTTTTGGTAGGTGAAACCGGTAGTGGATACCAATCTGCTGCCCTTCTTCGCATTCCATTGAGTGAAGTGCCTCAACCATCGGCAGCACGCGTCACCGATGCAGAACTCAGTCTCTTCTCTGAATACGCCTCGGTTTCAGGCGAACCAGTTGCGGTTCGTCCAGTCTTGCAAAGTTGGACAACCTCAGCGAATGCCTCCACTTATGACGGCGTCAACAACTGGTCACAAGCAGGCGGCCGCGACATCGGAGTGGACATTGGCGGTTATGTTGACCTCGTTGAAAGCGTGAATGACGATTGGATGGATTTCGATGTTACAGAAGCCGTACAAGCAGCACTCGCAAACGGAGAAACTCACCTTTCATTGATGATTTACACCTCGAGCAATACCAACGACCTGATCACGTTCACATCGACTGAAGGCAGCTCCAGCGAGCGGCCCTACCTCACACTCACATGGGAGGATGGATCTGTTGCTACACCCACAGTCGGCGGAGTCAACACCGCTCCGTCTCAAAGCCAATTGGTGTGGGATACGACATCCCACGCTCTCATCGCTGACCGCATGCCGACCTTCACCTGGTCGTACAGTGGAAGCACGGCAGCCACCGACTGGCGCTTGTTCATCCAAGAAGATGCTTCCGACGACATGGCTGGCCTTTACGTATACGATTCTCGAGTTAACACAACTTCCTTTGATCTCACCAATCGTACCTTTACTCCAGATTCCGACCTGACCTTCGCACAAGAAATCCGCTGGATGGTACAACCCATCAACAACGGAATGCTCGGTCCGCGAAGCAATGCAACGACCTTTTACCTCCCCAATGACCTTGGCGAAGAACTGAACTCTACTCATGCCACCCTGATGATCCAAGAAGGTGCCTTTGTGCCCTCATTTTCCTATCCGAGTGTCACGGCTGACACCTACCTCGACAGTGGAAACATCTACGCAAACCACGGAAGTTCATCCTCCCTTTACGTCGGGCGTAGTCAACTCTCATCGACGAATCCAAGTCTTCGAACGAGTTCCCTCATCGATATTGATTTCGCCACCCTGCCGATGCCGGGCACGTATGAAGTCGTTAACGCCAGCCTTGAGATGACCGCCGTGAATTCAAACAATGAGGTCTACATGACCGTCTCAAAAATGATTACGTCCTGGAGCGAATCTTCATCTTGGGCTTATCCAGCCGGCAATACTTCCACTTGGCAAGGTGTTGGAGCCTATCGTTCCGCTGACTCTGAGATTCCTGAAACATACGGAGTTTGGGTCAACACCACTGGAACGGTCGCCCTCAATGTCACCTCAATTGTTCAGCATGCTTTGGCAGCGGGACAAACTGGAATCAATGTTATCGTACAACCAGAGGAAATCTCAGGTCTGGTAGCAGGGCGCGTTCAATTCGCAAGCAGTGAAGCCAGCAACATCGATACTCGCCCTCGCTTGAATCTGACCTACCGCTTGGTGACGCCGTGGGCAGTGCCTGGGCCATCGGGGTTGGTTCCTGCAGATGGTGCAACGCTATGGGATACGTCGAAACCGCGTCCATCAGGACAGAATACGACAACCTATTCATGGAACTCAACCATCACCAACCAAACTCAACTTATCGGTTGCTTTTCCTCAGATCCTCGCCTCATGTTTGAATGCTATTCTACGAGCGAAATTACTGACGGAACACTCGATGACGTCACCTACGACGCTCTCAACAATACCGTCACAGAAAGCAACATGAGCAAAGGAGACTTCTGGACGTATTGGAGAATTCGAGCCGACCAAGGCGACCGAATTGGAGAATGGTCGTCGGTTCACAAATTCCGAAACCCTTCCGATCAGGGTAGTGACGATGGAAACGGCAATCACACCCTCAATATCTCACGTGGTTCGGTGTTTGAATTGACAGGTACACTGCCACTCATCCCCGACGTTGAAATTGCATCAGGCTCAGTTACGAACAAGGGTTCTGCCACTACAATGGTGCTTGGCACTTCCTCAGGCGGTAGTGGTGAAAGCCGAGTTCTCTTGGAGTTTGACCTTTCAGCCATGCCTTGGCCCGCAGCCATGACACCCACGCAGATGGTATTGCGAATGTACCAAACAAGCGTCGTTGGAACTTCATCCACGACCTTTGGCGCCTACCCGTGCGGCGGATTCTCAGAGGCAACCGTTGTTTGGACCAGTGCTCCAACGTGCTCGACGTCAGAGATCACCCGCTCAACGCTTACCTTGTCGACTCCAATTGGATGGGCGGACTGGGATTTGACCAGCCTTGCTCAGGCCAACATCGCCAACGGAAATACCACCATGACCGTGATGCTACAACAAATCGGCTCAACGGGGTCATCCCATTCCTTCTTCTCATCCGAGAACGGGAATTCAAGTTACGATCCTCACCTCGTTCTGGATTATGTTGACAACGTGAACGGCATTATTCCACCATCCCAACCATCACTTATCTTCCCCAATGACGGAGAAGTCCTTTACGATGAAAGCAATGGTATTTTGTCACCAGAAACTCAACCGATGTTGTCGTGGACACCTCTTCCAGGTGCAGACGGTTATATCGTGACCATTGCCAACCAAACCGGTGTCTACAAGTACAAGTCATGGGAAGATTCTGAGATTACCAATACGACCTTCCGATTTGATACAAACCTCACTGCGGGATCACTCTACACCTGGTGGGTTCAAGGTGTGAATCAATCAATTCCCGGGCCTTCTTCCTCACGATGGAGCTTTGCTATCGGTGCACCCAACCATGTCTACAACAACGATTACACGTTCACGTATCTCATGCAAACTGGAAACGAGATTGCTGCATACGGGCACACCAATATCCAAGACACGACCTTGTACAGTGAATACCCTGACCAGAACTTTGGGGATGATTCCACCATGAGTGCGGGTACCTTCTGTGGAACGCTTTGGGCTGACAATTGTTCGCTTACCGTCGGTTTCAATTCAGGCCAAGTACCGTTCCCGGTCTATCAAAAGGTCCATTCGGCTTCCCTCGGGCTCTATGCAGAATCATGGACAACAGCACAAGGTGCTACCTCCATTTCATTCAGTGTCCATCCGATTTTGGCTGCAGGATGGAGCCAATCAAGTGCTACGTTCAACGGATCCACATCGGGCGCAACTTGGTCTTCGCCAGGAATGCAAGCCGGTGTTGATTACGGTGACGCTATTTCCACCACGGTGGTCAATGTTGACACAGAAGGTTGGATATGGTTTGACATCAGCACGCCAGGTCTCACCATTACCAGCCAACAGGCATGGGTTATCATGGCCGCTCCCAACAGTGGATACGGGCATGCATCGTTTTATTCCGGTGAAGCGACAACAACTGCATATCGACCCCAAGTCCAATTCAATACCACGAACATTACCACCATGGACATCACTCCCTCTGGAAGCGTCACCACCGATGCAGATACTTCGGTCAACTTCAACGTTGCATCGTACGACCACACGGGCATGGTGCAGAGTCCACCTATATCGTGGTCAGCGACAGCAGGAAGCATCGGTAGCAACGGATTGTATACTCCGAGTACGACAGGAACGCATGTCATCTCTGCATGCTTTGGGCTCGTTTGTGGTACGCAGAACATCACCGTTACCGCTGGGGCACCAACAGACTTGGTCGTCACCCCTCTTAGCGCCACCATCAGTGCAGATGAAACGCTCACCATCTCCGCACACATGGTCGATCAACACGGAAATATTGTGGCAGGAGAAGCCCTCACCTACACACCTACCAACGGTTCCATGAGTTCCGTGATGCCCAATATCTTCCAGCCCTTTGCGGTTGGCACACACGTCGTTCGTGTGCAACACGATGTCGCATCTGGTGAATTTGTTGACGTAAGCATCACCGTCGAAGCAGGTGCTCCGTCTTACTTTGAACTCAGTGGATGTGAAGGAACGGTGCCTGCAGGCGTCTGGTGTGGCATCACCGCCGATCTGTACGATCAATTTGGCAATCCTCTTGATGTCTCGTCAGCAGGCAATTTGACATGGACAAGCACCAATGGAAATTATTCTGAAATCAATCAGGAGTATTTCCCCGACCATATCGGTGTATGGTGGCTCAACCTCACTTCAGTATCTGGTGCTTCGGATGAATTGATGATCACAGTCGGGCACGGTGAAATGGCTTACCTTGATCTCAATGTATCGAGCACTTCAATCACGGCGGACGACCGTGTTTGGATCAATACAACTCGTGTAGACGTCCGCGGCAATCGCCTACCAGTCCTCCTTCCATCGGATAACTGGACCAAGATTGCAGACGGTCAGTTAACACCCGGTGCGCCTGCAATATGGGATCCGGTTTCCAAGGGTGAAAAGACACTTGAAGCACGCTATGAAACAACGCTTGCTCAGGTGACCATCGATGTGAGTAGGGGTGCCATACAGAATCTTCTGCTCGAAGTCGACGACGAAGTTTCAACGTGGGATCATTTCGAGTTGACTGCGGATAATACCATTGAGGCTGAAATATTCGCCAGAGATGGAAAAGGTAACCAATGGGTCGTACAAGCCAATTGGAGCATTGACCATCCATCCATGGGAGACTCCTCAGCCTTCCTTGAGACACTGGTTGGTGACGCTACCACCTTCTCTCCTTACTTCGCAAGTGATGACCATTACACGCTTTCTGCCACTTACTTCGATGGTACACAATCCTTTACAGTATCCATTAACGTGTCCGTTGACCACGGTTTCCTTCACACTGTGGATATCACCGGGACTGCTAATAACCCGGATCACAATACCGGAGCAACCTTCGATCTGACTGCGGATTACTCCGTCGACTTCCTGTCAGATTTGTACGATGCAGATAACAATCGAATAGATTCAGGCGAACTGGTTTGGATTGAAATCAACGAGGCGAACGGAGACGTACGTGACATCACCACCGAACTCCTTCTCAACAACATGCGATGGGACGCTGCCGAAGTCGGAGAATGGACCATCGCAGCATACAGCATAAGCGGGACTGGTTTCAACATCTCTGACAGTATTACAATCACCGTTTACAACGGCGTAGCAGTTGTGGTCGATGCAACATTAACCGATGACAATCCTGTTGCCGGGCAACTCGTTGAAATTCAAGTCCGTGGAACAGATAGCGACGGAAATGAATTTGACCAAAATGTCCAATGGACTGAAGACGGTTCGCCTGTTCCAACACTGAGCGTCGTAGCAACTGAGGCCGGGTCCTACACTTACGAGGCCCAAGTTGCGGGAGTTCACACGTTGCAATACGCTGCAGGTGGCGCTGTGTCTACGGTTGAAGTGACTGTTGATGCTCAAAGTACAGTGGCTCGCCTTGAAGTGAATTTGACGTCGGACTCCATCGAGCAACTTGAGAGTCTGGAGGTCACAATCCGTGCCTTTGACGCCTTTGAAAATGAGATTCCAGTCCCTTCCAGCATCAAGGTAGAGGCGACTGGACGTGCGACGACAACCATGTTTGCATCGGACCAATGGACGATTACAACACTTGACGATGGCCCTCAAACCATTACGGTCAGCGTCGGCTCAGTACGTGTCAACAGTGAAATAACAGTCCTTGGCAATATTGAAGGCTTCTTTGAAGCAGGTGGCACCATCTATTACGTTGGCGCTGGACTTCTTGGTCTTGTAGCAGTTGTCCTCCTCGGACTCTTGGTAATGTTCTTCCGCTCAAGCGGCGATGAAGGATGGGACGGCGATGATTATGACGATGACGATGATGACGGCCCACGTGGACAGACCTCTGGACCAACAGGACCTGCACCTGGCCCGAGCGGACCGGCACCTGGCCCGAGCGGACCGGCCCCAGGGCCGTCAGGTCCAGCACCTGGTCCAAACGGTCCAGCCCCCGTTCAGGAAGAAGTCGTTGAAGCAGAGGAGTCCTCGGTTGAAGACGATGAAAGTTACCGTGTTGATGAAGATGGTACTGAGTGGTGGGAAGACGACGAAGGCACCTGGTGGTTCCGCCTCGAAGGCGAAGAAGACTGGCAAGAATGGACCGATTGATGGGTGATTTCATGCACCGACGCACGACTCTGGCCATTTGTTTGGTAGTGAGTATGGTCATGGCAGCCTTGCCGATGAGTCCCCAAAACAGTCTCGATGAATTAGGGCAAGCGTCCTTTTCGGGTACTGCTGATCGAGTCGTCATCGACACCCCACAACCTTCGATGTCGGCAGATGAAGTGGTTGATTTTGATGCCATCATTTACGATGCTGTCAACAACATCGTTTCGGGAGATGTGTCGTGGAGTTCATCCAATGGCTCGATCACCTCGGAAGGACTGTTTTTTCCATGGTCATCGGGCTTGATCGAAATCACTGCTGAACATAACGGGCTGAAAGCCACGCACAACATTTCAGTCAGTCCCGGCGTTGCCACTGCAATCGAGATTACCAGTCTCAATTTCATGGCACAAGTCAGCGGTCACCTCACCGCCGAACTCTTGGACGGACGAGGCAATCGCATGGCAGGGGGTCAGAATCTGGTTTGGGATATTGATGGAGAATACCTTGGACATGGTTCGCCGGTATGGACACCTGATTCAACGGGAGCATTCAGTGCAAAGGTTCGATACAACCAGTTGCAGGATGACGCTCATCTCACCGTGGCTGCTGGAAGCCCTCACGCCTTTGTTTTCCCTGATATTCTGCAGGTACGGGCAGGCAGCTTAACACAAATACGACCCACATTGGTTGACGGGAACGGATATGAAATGCCACTCTCAACCATACCATCAATCGCGTGGTATGCGGAAAACGGTTCATTCAATGCACAAGGTGAATATTTGGCGACCAATACGGGACGGTGGGTGGTGAGTGCAACTTCTGGCAACGTCACCGGCACGGGTACAATTCATGTGATACCGGGTGATGCTGTAGCGTCAGAACTTGTGTTCTTGGATCAACCACTCGTATACATGGCGGGTGAGTCCTACGAACTGGCCTACGAGCGAAGAGACGAGAGCGGTTACATAGGCTTCGTTTCACCACCGATACAGTCGCTTCATGTCGATTCTGGCGGTTTATCCGTCGATGAAGAATTGAGAGTGTTTTGGAATCCTTCAACTACGGGATTAGCCACTCTTTCAGGCCAAGATGGAACGGTTATGACGCAAAAAACAGTGACCGTCGTTCACGGACGAGCTATCGATGTCTTTTTTGAAACCACTCCAAACACACCTTCGGCAGGAGATCAAGTTGTTTTGGTGCTACGAGCCGTTGACGTCAAGGGGAATACTTGGACGGTAAACGGAACGGCAAGCATGGAGATTGGAAATGCCGATGAATTTACCCAATCTACTTCGTATTGGATTCTACAAGCTGAAGAAGCTCGTTCATGGCGTTTTGAAGGCAGCTGGTATGACAATTCTACAGGGGCACAGTTCGTCACCGACAAAACATTTGATGTAGGCGTTGGAAGACTCGCTTTCATCACTTTAGAAGGTGAGGGGAGTCTCGTTCCCGCAGACGGTGAACTGGACCTCAACCCGCAATTTTTCGATGCATTCGGCAACCAACTCGCACCTGTTTCATTAAATTGGACCTTGGATGGCGTTGACATAACCCTTGACATGCTGCTCAATGACGGACAATGGGTGGCTACCACGCTTGGTGGCCATGAACTACGAGTCAATGCTGACGGTGTTTTTGCAACCGTTCGATTAACTGTTACAGCGGGTACACCCCATGCACTGCTAACTGATTTTGATGACGGCCTGTACGTACGTGCTGGAACACCATCTGACATATTTGTTCAGGTTGTTGATGTCCACGGCAATCTTGCGGAAGCCAATCAAGTCACCACATCCATCAACGCTAGTTTTGGTGAACTTGCCGCCTCACCCACTGGTTTGGGTTATTGGTCCTTCACGGGTAAGCAAGTCGGGGTCTACACGCTTGACTTGCAGGAAGGTGATGCGCAGCACACCATCGAAGTGACGGTGGGTGCAGGCGACCCCATTCGTATTCAGGCTACACTCAGCCGTGAGAACATCGCAGAAGGGGATGTTGTCCTATTGGGAGCCATTGGTACCGATGCCTTTGGGAACTCAATTTCAATCCCTAAAGACAATACGACGGTGACCTGCACCGCTGGAGATTCCTCCTTCGTTACCAATGGAACGTGGGAAATCGATGTCAACGAGGGAGGAACGGATCGTTCATGCACCATACGGTGGAACGGACTTCTCGCCCAGACCTTCTTTGACGTAGACGAAGTTCTCCTTGGCGGTGCGGTTGGATCAACCAATACGGCTATGACCATGGCAGCGATTCTGCTCTTCCTCATTCTCGCTGTTTTGATTGTCCTCAATCGTAAAGCGTCCCAAGCTTCTCAAGAAGAATGGATGGAAGAGGCCTTTGACGATGATGAGTACGAATATGACGAAGACGAGGGCGAGGTACCCGAAAGTGTAGATTCCGCAGTTGTTGATACCACTCCAGTCGAGGAGCGACACGGTTTAACTGAAGAATCCATCAAAGAACTCGCCATCCATGCGGGAGAAATCGGAGTGATGCAGGCTACACCGTCAACCACCCAAGGAGAAACTGGGTGGTATGTGGACGTCTCAGAGGAATTGCAATATTGGGAAGTAACTCCAGATGGTGAATGGATTCGCCATGAATGATCTGTTTTAACCAGCGAATCCCGAGGTTCATATCTGTTGGCGTGTTCCATTACTCGATAGCATGAGCATCGAAGTGTTGATTGAACGGTTAAACGAAGCACTGGGTTGGGAACTCAGAGCCATGAACATGTATGCGCATTACGCTGCGAATATCCAAGGAATTCACCGTTTGCAACTCGATCCGATGTTCAATGAGGAAGCGAGTGAATCACTCGCCCATGCAGACGTTGTTCGACGTGCCATCGTGAAGTTGGGCGGCGTCCCTGTTACAGAACGTAATTCCCATCCAATCGTCCATACCACGGCTTTTACCACCATGCTAGAGCGATCTTTGGAAACGGAAACCAAAGCAGCAGAAGTGTATGCTGGGATCATCAAATTATTGGATGAAGTCGGTGACCAAGAATTGTACGATTCGATTGAGCAAATCTACTTCGCAGAACTCCGCAGCCTCGAAAGCCTGCGCTTGATCCTAGCTTAAGCGGCATCGAATTATTCTTCTTCGTCGCTTTGCATGATGTTCAAAAACTCGTCAATATCGACAACACCATCGCCATTCTCATCGGCTTTGTGGAAATAGGTTCGGACTTCCATGGGAGTCAATTCAAGGCCAAGGCCCTGGGTGAGGGCGGACCTGAATTCGCTCAAGGTCAGGTGATTTTTCCGGCCAACATCTGCGGAACGAAACGAGATGTAGAAGCGTTCTGACGCTTCTGGCGTTGGGTTTCTAAATCGGGCTTTGAACGCAGTGAACGGTGTGACACGGGCCTCCTCGAGGACGTGGCGACGACCGTATGCCAACCACACCACGACGCCGAGGCCCATGGCACCAGCAGCGCCGATAAGCGCATTCTCTCCGATGAGCCAGAGCAGGATAATACCTGTTGCAGCACCGTAAATTTGAGGCAGTGGATAGAGGGGAGATTTGTAGGGAGGATTCCAACTGTGATGAGGACCTGCATGGCGCATGACGACCACAGATGCGTTGATGGCCACGAAGACCATGATGTTGAATCCTGACGCAAGTTCTGCAATGGCGTGTACGTCGATGGTCAAGATGGCAGTTGCCATCATCACTCCGGTGATGATGATGGGCCAGTGGGGCGTTTCATAGGTGGGATTCAAGTCTTCAAGTTTTGATGGGAGAAGGTTATCCCTGGCCATGGCAAATAGGAAGCGGGAGGCGGATAGGACACCAGCAAGAGCCATTGAGGCCATGGTGACAATGGCTAACAGGGCTGCAATCACTCCAACGGTGCTCCCAGCAACTTCATCAGCGAATACGTAGATTGGATTTTCAATCGCGTGGGTGGGGTCCTTCATGTGCCAGCCCGTCGGGAGAACGGACACCATCACGAAGGCAACACCAGCGTAGAGAATGGTAGCTACCAGGAGCGAGGTAAACATGCCGCGTGGGATGTTCTTCTCCGGATCCATGACCTCTCCACCAATAGCTCCTACCTTGATGGCGCCAGAATAGGCGACAAAGACAAGGGCGGCAGCCGTACCCATTTCTGGACTCAAGTAGTCAACATTGGTGACAGGTTTGGCCAAATCAGCCTCACCGCTCAACAGGGCCATGATACACAATCCCAGGAGGAAAAGAACGGCGGTACCAACGATTGGTGTCTGCACCTTCTTGATTTTCTTGACCCCTGTAATGTTGATGATCACAATGAACGTAAGAAGAACCAGCGCCACTGTAATCGGGTTGACTTCCACACCAAGGGCAGCAGTCACCACTTCAAGATAGGCGGCAAATCCTATCAGAGCAAATGCAGATTTGAGCATAAAGGATGCGAACAGTCCCAATCCGCTGATGGTTCCCATGAGCGAACCATAAGTCCGTTCCATGTAGATGTAAACGCCACCGGATTGGGGCATTGCACTGGCGAGCTCTGATTTTGAAAAGGCACCCGTTAGGACCACAGAGGCAGCCAATACGAAGGCAAACCACATGCCGTCACCTGCGACTTCTTGAGCGAAGGCCGGGAGAATGAACAAGCCAGAGCCCAGCATTGAGGACAAGGAGAGAATCACTAAGGTGGCGAGTCCTATGGTTCGAGAGAGTGTCCCTTTGATCTCTTCAGAAACAGCCCGCACATCGCCCGAGGCTACGCCTTTCAGTATGTTTTCTACAGTTTCTTTTGCCATGGTATGTCCCCCGAAATCAGGCAGAAAAGTGGGTCTTAACTCGTGGATAACTTAAGTTTATATTAGTTATTTGTATTAAATACCATGTGAATCCCCGGATTCCGGAAAAATTCATTCGCCCAAATGAACGATCACTTTCATTTCAACGGCGATGGGGGTCGGAAGTGCATCGATGGCGAGAGTCGTACGAGTGGGACCAATCTTACCCAGAGTCTGGGCCCAAACGTCATTGTATCCCTTGAAATCACGCTTCATGTCCACGAGGAAGGTTGTCACGTCAACGACTTGGTCCATGGAAGCACCGGCCTCCTCGACGATTCGCTTGACGTTGTTGACCACAGCATGTGTTTGTGCTTCGATGTCGTAATCCAAGGGTTCACCATTCTCATCGTGAATTGGCCCACCTGGAATGGCATTGGTACCGGGCTGTCGCGGTCCAACGCCAGAAAGGAAGAGCATGTTTCCTACCTTGCGTGCATGAGGATATGCCCCGACGGGTTTTGGTGCAGAATCCGTGTTGACTGAACCTTCGGCTTCGGTAGGTTCCCAAAGGTCGGGACCCGAGGGTGTCTGTTCAATGACAGGGTTTTCTTCAGTTGTATCGCTTTCATCGACCGTGTCAAGGACGCCCCGTTCTCCGTGGAAATACTCAACGTCGTCCTCGTCATATTCCTTGTCCCCGGCGCCTGATGGCGTCGGGTCAATGGAAACCACGGCACCACCTGCGCCGTGAATCGGTTCGTAGGCGAGTACCTCGCCAGTGAGATCGTTTCTGTTTCCGTTCATCGCTGAAAGCCACCACATGGGTTTGAAGGCAACAACCTTCTGCACGCGTATCTGTCGCTGAATCGTGCGGGAGAGTTGACCGACATCCTCCAATCTTCCTTGCTTGAGGAATTCAAGGATTTTCAGATTCCATTCGTCATCCTTGAGCGAGTGGATTTTATCATCCTCGGGCTGGATAAAATCGGTAAACATTCGATTGGAAAGCGACATTGCTGTCACCGCTACAGCACGCCGACCTTGTGCCTTGATCACGTCGAGGCAGGATTTAGCGAGAACGGTCGTCTCGCTACGATTTGCGTACATGTTGGACGATACAATCACTGCAGGTATGGCGTTGTCGGGATTGAGCAGGGTGAGCGCAACAACCGAACCCACGTCGATTGGGAATCCCTTGTAGTTCACACAACGGCTCTGAAGTCCTCGCTTCCTGTTGGCATCATCCCAAGCATGTGCAAATTCTTGGTCAATGTTGAATGAATAATTGATTGACCCCAGGTCGTGGAAGTCATGGTCCACCATCACCCACTCTGGGTTCGGGTCTGATTGGATTTGGTGTCCAATGATTGACGGCCAGGTGGTTGAATAGATGACCAAAAGATCTGCATCCAATTCCTTGATGCTTTGAGCTGCCGCATCAAACGCATCCCTCAAGCGTTGCCAACCTTCGTTTTGGTCAGGGGCAAGCACGGTGTGGGGGTGGACAGGAACCACGAATGAACCGACCACGCGCCCTTCGGTCATGCATCCCCCTCCTCGTGTGCGTGGCAAGGCCATTCAACAACTGCATTACCGGTTCCAATGATGGTGCCGTAGCCGTGTAGGATCGCAGGATAGTTAGGGACGTCGAGGGTTGAAAGAAGCCATGAAAGTCCTCCTCCGTCACTCTCAGCGATGGCTTGTTCAGTGAATTCTGGCATTTCATCGAGGATTCGCTGGGCTTGTCCGGTTCGCATGTAATCGATGATTCGCATGTCCCAAAGGTGCATGGCATGGCTGGTAATGTGTTCTTTGCTCATGTCTTCGGGCACTTCGGATTCGGTGGTGAAGTGGCGGTGGGAGAGAGAATTGCTCGCAAGGACCACCACTCGCTTGCCGCTTGCTTCAATGGCTCGTCGTGTGACCCGTCCCAATTCGACCATGATTTCTTGCATGACTTCAACGGAGTAATATGCGGTGGAGCGGTTACTCGAAAGTACCACCATGGGCTTGTCCCACTCAGGATTGAACAAGTGACCGGTCGTGATGGTCCCGTAATCGACGCGGAAATCAGGATTTTCCATCATTTTTACCGGCAAACCTGCTGAGGCTGCTTCGTCATGAATTGCTTTAGCGAGTTCCACATCGATGTTCAAGTCGTAGTGATATCGGAATAAGTTTGGAAAGACTGGATCGACTGAGAGCCCTTCAAAATGAGGAAGGCCAAGAAAGTGGGTTCCAATATAGGTCTGCCAGTGGGGCGAAAGGACGACGATCGCATCGTATTCAATGTCGGCGAGTGAGGCTCGCAAACGTTCGTATCCCCACCTGAGTTGCTCCCAACCACCTTCAGCGACAGGTTCGTTTTGAGGGGGGTTTTCAGCGTACACCAAATGAGGGGGATGTGGGGCGATGCAGCCTGCAACGATTTTTCCCTTCACCATGTTTCCTCCAGCCCGCCGAGGTTTAAGTCATCATCGGACACAGCACATCCTCTGTTGACAAGGCTAAGTCTCAAACACCATCAGCCTTTGGAATCACCGTGAGCGAAGCGAGCAAGGCAACCCCCGTGGTCGATGAACTCGTGCACCCCGTCGCACGTTCGGCGACATGGGAGGAGACCTGGATCAATGTCATCACGCCGGCTCTTTTTGGTTTGATCGTCGCAGGGATTTGGCAGTGGAAAATACAATCCATGCTCCCTTGGGGCCTCCCCAATCCGATACAAGGGGCTCTTCTTGTGATGCTCCTTCTTTCCCCACTGTTTCATTATTTTCTGACCGACCAACCGATGAATCGATGGACTGAATACGCTCTCGGCGTTGTAGTTCTGGGTGGATTTTTTGTTGTTGTTTGGCTCATGGGTGTTGGAGGGTTTGTCTGCGGTGGTTATCTCGCTGCCATTGTTTGGGTAGCGATCAGCACCTCGTGGTGGCGCTTCCATCTCCCACCGTTTCGTTCAGCCTTGTGGCATACCCTGGGAGTGAACATGGGTGCCTTTGGAGGCGCTTTTCTCGTGTTCGGTTTGGTAGGCTGATCACGAGGTGTAGGATTCCTCATCATTCGGGAAATCACCGCTTCGAACATCACCGCAATAGGATTTCAATGCACCGTCAATCTCCTCAGCGAGGTTGAGATAGCGTCGCAAAAAGCGGGGTGAGAAATCCATGGTGATGCCCAACAAATCATGCAGCACAAGGACTTGACCGTCAACGTCGGGGCCTGCACCGATTCCAATGGTTGGGATGCTGATAGATTCTGCTACCTTCTTGGCCAATTCGCGGGGTATTTTCTCGAGGACAATAGCAAAACAGCCTGCGGCTTCGAGCAATTTCGCATCCTCGATCAACTTCTCTGCCTCTGTGTCTTCTTTCGCTCGCACCGAGTAGGTTCCGAATTTGTAGATGGATTGTGGCGTCAAACCGAGGTGCCCCATGACGGGTATTCCCGCAGTGAGAATACGCTCAACTGATTCCACGATCTCGCTGCCTCCTTCGAGTTTCACAGCATGGCCACTTGCCTCCTTCATAATTCGAACAGCTGAATCCAGAGCTTGGCGAGAATTCCCCTGGTAGGTTCCAAAGGGCATGTCTACGACCAACAATGCACGATCAACGGCTCGTTCAACACATTGAGCGTGGTAAATCATGTGGTCCAGTGTCATGGGTACGGTTGTCGCCTGCCCCGCCATAACATTGGAGGCTGAATCACCGACCAGAATGACATCCACTCCAGCCTGGTCAACCAGACGTGCAAGGGAATAGTCATAGGCGGTAAGCATGGTGATTTTTTCACCTGCTCGCTTCATTTCCTGAAGCGTATGGGTAGTGACCTTTCGAGCGTTGCCGTGAACCGACATGGACATTCCAAGCGGAGCGGTGTTTTCAAAGGCTCCCCCGGGTTTATTCCCATTCGCGAATGAAGGCAGGAAGGTGTTCGTTGAATTCATTCATCATTTCTTCAACCGTTGACGAAGCCAATAATTGCTGACGTGCCTCGAGTCCATCGAGACACAGCGCAGCGATATTGTAGATGGATTGGACGGAATCCGTCACGTTTTCTTCACAAATGGTTTCAATCCATTCGGATAGCATTGTTTCATTGATGCTCATGTTTTCGCCTGCACGAGCCACAACTTTTCTGACGATATCCTTGAGGTATTCTTGTGTCTCCTCATCAAGAACACCTTCTTGTTGTAGATAAGTGACTTTACCAGATATGTAGAGTGCCGGATTAGGGTGGTCTTCGGGAACATGTTCCATGAGTGTGTGAACATCGGGAAGCATGCCTTCATCACCCACCAATTCTGCCATGCTCGGGTCATTGAAGGGTGGTAAGGCTGGCTCGATGACCTCGTCGACGAAGAAGCGTCTTCCGCCAGTGATGGTGATGAAGTGATGGACGCCGCGCGTCTCATGATGAACAATTTCCGCCTCACAGCCATGACGGCGTGGCCCATCCCATCCGTTGGCAGGGGTGAAGGAATCGTTGAGGACAAGACCGAACGGGCGTTCATCAAGTATGCAGGTGTCCAGCATTTGGCGGTAGCGGGGTTCAAAGACTCGCAATTCTTGAATTTCGCCAGGGAAGAGTACCATTGGAAGCACGAAGAGGGGCAAGGCGTCTTCGTCCATGGTGCTAACACGTACCTGCGGCTTTTGAATATGTGTTCTCAGGGCTGACGAATACAGATGTTGGTTAATTCTGAAAAGAAGTCCATAGACCATGTTCCCCCTTCACGTCCAACGCCAGATTGTTTGACACCTCCGAAGGGTGTGCGGAGGTCTCGATTGAGCCAAGTATTCACCCATACGATGCCGCTTTCGATATTCTTCGCAAATGCATGACCTCGTTCAATATCCGCGGTCCAAACAGATCCCGCTAATCCATAATCAGTAGCGTTGGCCATGGCAATCGCCTCCTCATCTGTCGCAAAGGAATGAACCGTGACAACGGGGCCAAATATTTCCTCAGTAGCAGTACGTGATGAGGTTGAGAGGTTGGCAAAGACCGTTGGACGCAAAAATGCGCCCTCTTCGGGCATGTTGGCAACCGGTGCGTGACTGCTCGTGCCACCGGTGAGGATGTCTCCGCCTTCTTCGAGGCCTAAGTTGATGTACGCCTCTACCTTCTTGCGATGATCCATGGAGATCACTGAACCCATTTGCGTTGCTTCATCCATGGGGTCGCCCACATTCAACGCGCTCACCTTTGCGGTAAATGAATGGATAAACTCGTCATAGATGCCTTCGTGAACCAAGACACGTGAACCACATAAACAGACTTGACCTGAATTGGTAAACGATGCTCGAACGATGTCGTCCATGATGGTTTCAAGGGGCGCATCATCGAGCAGAATGGTGGCGTTTTTCCCGCCAAGTTCCAAGGACAATTTTTTGAACATAGGGGCGGCTGTAGCGGCAACGATTTTTCCCGTGGACGTGCCTCCAGTAAACGATATTCCACCGATGGACGGGTGTTCAACAATCGCTTGACCTACTTCGGGTCCGTAGCCATTGACGAGGTTGAAGACACCTTTTGGCAATCCGAGTTCATCAAGCGTTTCCGCAAGGAGGTGTGCGGTGAGAGGTGTTAACTCTGAAGGTTTTGCAACGATGGTATTGCCCATCAACAAGGCCGGGGCGACCTTCCATGTCAGGAGATACAAGGGGAGATTCCACGGTGTGATGAGGCCAACACATCCCACTGGTTTGCGATGCACGTGATTGACGGCGCCGTTTGCCGAAAAGGTCGGGACTTCATCATCACCGCCCATGGTTGCGAAGAATCGGAAATTACTGACGGAGCGATTTGCATCCACGCGTCGGGCAAGGGAGATGGGCTTTCCAGTGTCCAGTGATTCCAAGTGGGCGATCGCTTCTGATTTTGCTTCGAGAGCATCGGCGATGGAATGCAGCCACTTCACCCGTTGTTCAAGAGTGGTAGCACTCCATGCCTTCGACGCTTTGAGGGCTGCTTGGGTTGCTGCTTCGACATCATCTCCGTTTGAACGGGCCACCTGAGCAATTATTTCCCCCGTTGCGGGGTTGATGGTCGCGAGGGTTCTTCCTGATTGTGATGCAACGAATTGGCCGTCAATGTAATTGAGAATTGGATTCAATCCTGCACCTCCACTTCGAAGTGCCATCGGTCTTGATCAGGGTCCCATTCGTCCCAAGTAGGGACGGTTTCCAAAATTTCAATGTAGCGTTCTGGGACGATGCCAGGGACAATGAATGCCTTTTGACGATGCAGCGGATATGGATTTCTTAATTTGATTCCCAAGACGCCCAAGAGGGCGCGTGCCACGTACCAAGTGGCTTGTGAATTCCATCCGTGTGCAATTTTGACAACGATGCCCAAACCCTTGGGATAGTCTGGGTGTTCAATCGCCATCCCCAACAGGCCGTCTGCGCCTTCCTTGGCGATGACTCTACCTTCGCCTGCTTTGAGAATTGTTGAATCCAGACGATTGAATCCACCGACGAGATCAGGATGTCGAACCATTGCCTCCCAAATCCAATCGTCGTCTTTGTCACGAACCAATCCGGCGTAAATTTGAGCGAGTTCAGACACGGTATTGGAGACCGTTGGCAAACCGCACCCGTCCTTGGCCACACGAAGCGGCGTCCAATCGTTGCCCAAGTAGGTCCTCAATTGTTCCATGTAAGCGTGAAAAACCTCGTGGTTTGGAAGGGTGTAGCCCGCACGCGTCCAGCCTTTCCTGCGACAACCTCGCAAAATGGCAGCGTGTTCTCCAGAGCAGGTGTGATACCAACGACGAGGTCGTCGGACTTGCCGTCCAAATTGAATCAAGGGCACGTCAAGTGGTGTGAGCATCAACGGCCATTCTGCCTCTGCGAGCAAGGATTGCGCAGCAGCCACGTGTTCTGTATCTCCGTTGTGGGATGCGACGGCGATGGACTTTTGTTCCCATGAACAATCTTCCAACTCTTCGGTAAATGCCTTGAGCATGAAGGGTTTCATCATCGAGCGGCCATAACAGAGGACGTTGCCCCCAAATGAATGGATGACTTCATCCCCGTGTGCCCAGGCAACAGCCCCGTGGATGGTGGTCTCAGATACACCGTTTCGGCGGTAATCGACCAGGGGTTCCCAATCGACTTCACGGCCGGTTGGAATTCCCTCCACCCGTTCACCGAGCGGTGATGTGGGATACATGGCAGAGCCGGGCTTTCCGGGTTCTACTGCAGAAAATGTATCGTGGTTAACGCCCATGCTCATACCTCCTTAAGCAATTTTTCAACCTGCGGTACAACCTCTTCCATGTAAGCGGTCATGTTACGACAAACTCTGGCAGAATCGTGGTTGAAGAAATCAAACCAGGCCATGATGCGGTCGTTGGGGTGAAACCGTTCAACCATTTGTTGAGCTACTTCTTCGACATTTCCAATCAATGCATTGTTGGCAGCCTTGGTGACTTTGTCCGGGTCAATGGTTCCTTCGAGTGCGTTCCAATATGCACCCAGAGCGATGTCAGCTTCTCGATGTGCCGCTGCTGATTGTTCTTCAGCGCTCAATCCATCTTCTGCATTGAGGAAGACAAAACTCGTTCTGGGCATGTCGCCTCTGACCCACGACCCACCGCTTGGATGAAAGACTTCAGCCATCCGTTCGTGGGTTGCATCGATCACTTCTGGTGATGTGATTGAGAGATTGAATACCTTGACGGGTAAAATGGAATTGACAAAGGTTTGAGCCCTCGGGTCGTGGGTACCCGCAACGAGTTGCAGCAACTCTTTGCGGAATTCAGTTGGAATGATTTTCAAATCTTCAAAGACATAGCGATGAGGAATGGTGATTGAATCGGGGCGTTCACGAAGTGCCTCAAATTCGATTGCTGCCTCTTGAACAGCGGCCCAGTCTTCATCGCTTCTGAAAGATTCTCGTGTGAGGACAGTATCTCTGATCTGTGTTGAGTTGATGGTGTCGCCACGTAGCAAGCGGAGAAATATTTCGGCGGCTTCCATGAATATTTGACCACGAAGAGCAGGCCATGCTGCTTCCTCGATAGCGTTGCGCGGAACAATCCCGTAGGGACGAGCCATGAATTCAAAGCGACCCGCTGAAAAACCAACGTGCAGACGTCGCTTTTCAGAAGGATCAAGTCCGTGAAGCGTCAACAGGTTGGCCATTCGTTCGGCCTGAGCGATGGGACCTCCCGAGGCGAGAATGGATACGACGGCACTCCCTATTTCGATGGAATTTGTGCGCCGAAAAGACTCGAGGGCCAATTGAGGGAAGTCTGTGCACAATCCGACTTCACCCTGCCAATGAGGTACTACTGGTCTTGAATTCGATTTTTGAGTTTCAGTTGAAAGGTGGGCTTGTGCAATCCATCCCACACCGAATCCAAGTTTGTCAGCACAGGCCAATTGTTCAAAGTAATTGTTGAGCATGACCGATTCGCTTGGAATGTGCCCATCACCATCAGGTGTCTGGGAAATGGAAAAGAAAATGTCATGCTCCATTTTCACTCACTGCTCCTGTCCATGACGCCTTGGCACATAATCCGTATGGCGTGTCAGTTCGTCTCCTTATTACCCTTAGGGGCGTTATTGAGGGTCGTTAAGTCGTGAATTCGTTGGCGGACTTGAGCAGGGGCTGGGACATTCGCAGCGATGAATGCATGCAGGCTGTCTGAGAGAACCAACATAGCCGATTCATAGTCTTCCTGAATCTCAGCGATGTCTGCCAGTCCCCATCGGGCCACGAGTTGCCCCGTGATGCTTTCAAGCCCGTTGGCTCGGTCCAGTGAATCGTTGTACAGGTCTTGGGCTGTATTGAATTCACCAAGAGTGGCTTGGCAGTGAGCAAGTTCAGCAACAGCTTCCATTTGACCAACTTCATCACGGAGTCGCGTCAGAAGTTCAAGTCGCTCGGTTCCAATGGCAATCGCAGTATCGTAGTCATGTTGGCGCTTTGCCACGGTCATCAAGAGGGCTAATCCGTAGGTGGTACCCTCCATGTCGTTGCGAGACTCTCGCAGACGTAGGGCACGTTGAGCAGAAGTCCTCGCTTCATCCAAATTATCCTCAGCAAGTTGAACCAGCGCGATGTAGTGGTGAACGGCAGCAGCCAATCCAGCCCCGTCTTCCATATCCTCTGCCTCTTCTGCGAGTTGAAGGAAACTCTTCACGGAGGCGGTAATCAATTTCAGACTTTCAAAGCGAGCCCATCCACGTTCACTGTCGTTTTGGGCAACGGTCATGGCGTGATTTAGAAGTCGTTCAACGAGGGCTTCATCGTCCAATTCGTTGGCCAAGGGGATGAGGCGTAGAGCGAGCGATGTGTTGATGTGATCCATCGAACTTCCATCGGTGAGCATGGAAAGCACTTGGCGTGCGCGCTCGGGAGTAACATCGCTCTGCATTGTATCACCTCAAATCGAACGGAGACGACCACCGTCAACAGCGAGGCTGACGCCACGGATACCTCCCGATGCTGGGAGGCAAAGGTAGGTGACAGCACTGGCGGTTTCCAACGGATCGATCAGGCGACCGATGGGAACCTGGCCCAACCAACCCTCTCGAACTGCAGCAGCAGATTTCCCTGTCCGTTCCTGAATGGATGCAGACAGGTTACCGAGGCGTTCGGTATTGGTGAAGCCGGGAAGAACGTTGTTGATGGTGATGCAGGGCGCCAATTCGTTGGAGAGCGATTTCGCCCACGATGCCATGGCACCTCGAAGGGTGTTGGAAAGGCCAATGTTTGGGATCGGTTCTTTGACAGACGTTGAGATGATTTGAATAATCCTGCCAAATCCTTCGCCCTCCATACCGGGCACAGCGGCCTTCACGAGGGTGTGGGCAGCATGCAAGTGGCGCTTGAAGGGCGCCTCAAAGTCTTCAACCATGTTCTCCATCAAAGGTCCACCGGGAGGGCCCCCTGCGTTGTTGATGAGCACGTGAACCGGCCCGAGTGTTTCCACAGCTGATGCAAAGGCTGATTCCAAGCCGTCGGTCTCTTCGAGATCGAGCATCAAGGCTTGATGCCTCCCGGAACCCAATTCTCCTAATTCATCGCACAAGGCTGTCAAAACAGCGCCATTTCGTGAGCACACCGTAATGTCGGCTCCCGCTTTGGCCAGCATTTTTGCTATTGCTTCACCAATACCTTTGCTCGCGCCGCACACAAATGCGTGCTTGCCTTTCAGAGCAGTCGGTACAAATGGGTAGTCGCTACCGAGCAGGTCCATGCTCTGCGGAGGTGGCCACAGGTCATAGGCGTTGGGTTCTCACTCCAAGAGGTTGGCTTTGCGTCTCGTGGATTTTTCTTCATAACCAATCGAGGATGGCGTTCAGTTGAACCAACCAATCATCGGAGGCGACATCGATGATGTCGTAGTGATTTCCTGGAAGCCAAACTTTCTGAACATCACAGCCTTTTGCTTTCATGACACGTGCATATGTCTCAGATTGCTCAATGGGAACGTCATCGTCAGCCTCGCCGTGGAATAACAAGACCGAGGTTGCAGGTGGGTGGTTGACTGGATTCAGTTGCTCCCAAATCGTCGATGCTTCCTCGGGGGAGGCTCCTATCCAACATCGGACAGCATCTCCGTCGTCGGATAACCGTGCGCGGTCCGCCCCGATGAGGTCGGTAAGCGGGGCTTGAGCAATTGATAGCCATGGTTTTCGCTCTGCTTTGGCACTCATTAGCAAGGCCAATTGTCCACCAGCAGAATGGCCCATGACCATGGAGCGAGTGATGTCGATGCCAGGTAAGAGGGCGAGTTGACCCCAGGCTCTCATGACGTCAGAGAGTGTGTCCATCCAAACGCCCTCGTTGCCTCTTGACCAACGCTTGAATTCAATATTCCAGGCCGCAACTCCTGCTTCGGCAAGGTCTTGGGCGATGGGCTGCATCAAATCAAGACCGTATTCCTCTTTCCAAAAGCCACCGTGAATGAGCATGATGCAAGGTATGCCCTGGTCCTTTTGAAAGGCTGAAGGATCGTCTGGCATGTACAGGTCAGCGAATTGCCATGGCTGTGCACCCCATTGCATCCGATCAACGGCCATGTTCAGTTCATGCAGCGTTGGCCTATCACGCTTGTGATATTTCATGCAGGCGAAGGGCTTTCAAACGATATTCCGTAGCCGGAACGTGCCAGACTTCAGCGACGTCAGGGTTTCTGATGGCAAAAGTCATGCTGAATGCTCAAGGTTGGATTCTTGATGAAGGACAAACAACAAGCCATCATCGCCCTGATTCTGGTAGGCCTTGCTCCTACCGCCTCTATCCTCGCCTCATTTGGTTCAGGCAATGGATTGGCCGGTCAAATCGCCTGGTTTGGGAGTAAAGTGTGGATGTTAGGTCTGCCAATGCTGTGGCACCTTTCCATCGATAAGAAAGCCTTGTCCTGGTCCAAGCCAACTCAAGGTGGAATTGCGATGGCAACCGGCATGGGGCTTGTGTTTTCCGTTGTGATGGTTCTTGCATGGTTCTTGGTTGGAGAATCACGGGTCGACAAGGATGAATTCCGTACTACACTCGAACCCTTCGGGCTCACTGTGGCCAGCACGTACATCGCAGCAGCCGTCTTCTGGACGCTTGGAAATTCTGTTCTTGAGGAATATGTTTTTCGATGGTTCTTAGTTGAAAAAGGCGAAGTTCTCTTCGGCCCTGGTTGGACAACAATTTTACTTTCAGCAGCCATCTTTGTCCTTCATCACTTCTTTGCGCTTTGGTTCTTGGGATTCTCGCTTTCAGCGAATCTTCTTGCATGTGCAGGCCTCTTCATTGGCGGGGCTGCCTTCAGTTGGCTTTACGTACGCTACCGTAGCATCTGGATTCCGTACATCACGCACGCTCTGTGTGATATCGTGGTATTCGGCGTGGGCTATATGCTCCTCTTCAACTGAGCGGACCCATTCCACGCTGCTAGGATGTTTGTTCAGGGGCTCACGCGACGTCGGTCCCGTGGGAAGAGAACCGTTTCTCGAACGTTCTTTGCTCCCGTAAGTTTCATCAAAATACGTTCAACGCCAAGTCCCCATCCAGCGTGTGGAGGGACGCCATGGCGGAATCCTGCAACATAGAATTCGAATTCTTCAGGGTCCAATTCCATGTCCTTGAGATTTTCAACGAGGACGTCCATTCTATGTTCACGTTGTCCACCTGATGTCAGTTCATCCCTTCCGAAATTCAGGTCAAATCCGCGACTAAGTTGCTTTCCAGTTGACCCTCGTTCGCCCTCGACATGATGGATGTAGAAGGGTTTGAGGTCCATTGGCCAGCGAGGAAGGAAGTAGAATTGCGGCAAGTCTTCAGCGAGCAGGTCTGAATTTTCTGCGTCGATATCGTCGCCCCATTCGATGCTGCCACCTTTTGCTTTGATGGTTGCAATGGCATCGCAATACGAGAGTCTTGGGAATGGGAGTTCAGGAACAATGACCTCAATGGGCTCTTCTTCCTGAGTGGCTCGGTAGGCGTTGATCGTATCGATGTGGGCCATGCAAGCATCGTCTTGTGAAACCGACTTCCAAATGTGATGAATCATCCTTTCGAGAACGCCCATGACGTCATCATCGTTCGCCCATGAACACTCGATGTCAAAGGATATGAATTCGTTGAGGTGACGGTATGTATCGTGCTTTTCTGCTCGGAATGCAGGCCCTACTTCGAAGACTCGTTCCAATCCACCTGACATGCAGAGTTGCTTGTACAATTGTGGGGATTGATTGAGGAATGCAGGGGTTTCAAAGTACATCATTGGGAAGAGGTCCGTGCCTCCTTCGGTTGCCGTTGCAACAATCTTTGGAGTGTGGGTTTCAAAGAATCCTTCTGCGATCAACGCTTCTCTTCCGTACTGCAGAACCTTGCCTCGGAGGCGGAACATGGCGTTCACCTGGGCTCTTCGAAGGTCGAGGAATCGGTTGTCCAATCGGGTGTCAAGTGCGACATGAACGGTATCGGTAACGCCGAGGGGAAGCGGTGCTTCTGCACGTGCTATGACGGTCACGGAAGTGGCTACGACTTCGTAAGCGGGAGGTGGGGTTGGCTCTCCTTCTTTGGTCTTGGGAGGTCGCTTTTGAGATACAGTACCGGTGAACTGCAAGGTTGATTCTCGTGTCATACGCTGAACCATATCAAGTGCTTCATCCCCAACGTTGTCGCCTTTCAGAAAGACTTGTGTTGTCCCCGTTCCGTCCCGAAGGTCAACAAAGCAGATGGCTCCTTTTCCACGGTTTGCTTCCATGAAGCCAGCGATGGTGACTTCTTGGTCGATTAAATCGGCACCTAAGCGTTGGATTTCGCCCATGGTGTGCGTCCTGTAGGCGGTAGGGTGCCAAGTGGTCATGGCCGTGGGGTCACGGTGGAGAACATGAAGGATTCGCTGCCTTCTGCTCCTCCTTGTGACGTGAATGCTCACTTGGCTCGCCCGATGCTGATGGGTCGTGGATGATTCCATCTTGTGGCCAATTGTCCCGAAATCTCTTGAACGGTGTCCTGTTGGTTAGTCCATGACGAGGCAATCTGTTCGGGCCCTAACCTGTGTCGCCCTCCTGCTCTTGATGAGTGCCTCACCGCTCCTGTCAACGGCTTCTGCTCATTCCTCCATCCTTTTGAGTGTCGATACCAATCATGTTGTGATGTCGCCAGGTGAATCGGCCAATATCACGCTGTCGATCAGGAACAATGCCTCGAGCATAGAATCCTACGACATCACGTTTGACGATAGCAACCTCTCCGAGTATTGGGAGGTCATTACAACCGATACGGTGGTCAACAATGTCTTTCCAACATGGTCAAAGAACACCACGATCATCGTCCGTTTGAGTGAAGGCGCTACCGTCAGCGACAGTGGAGAATTCACGCTGACAGCAACCGAGCCAGATGCAGATGTATCGACCTCTCTTTCGGTCTATGTGACGGTAGCCCCAGCCTACCACCCCTCGCTCGAGGCGACAGGCAACGGTTTGACACGATTGCTCGCTGGAGCGAGTACCAATCTCACCTTCGATGCTTCGAACCTTGGAACCGTCACGGATACCTTCCTGCTCGATGTTGAAGTTCAACCCGACCTTGCGTCGTGGTGGGCGAACCATACGAACGGGACCTCGGGAAATACTACCGGTGGTAATTCATCAGATAACGGGACAGGCGACAATACGTCATCCAACGTGACGGCTTCAAATTTGAGCTTGCTCATGTACGGTAATAGTTACACGGGGGCGAACGGACTTGCTTCTCTGGTCGACGGTATTCTCGATCAGTCAGGTTACAACGGTGCGGTGGATGCAAATGTTGGTGGAGGCATGAAACTTCCACAACACTGGCAGAATCTTGCCACGCCAAGCAACCAATGGAATACCAGTCTTCGCTCGAACCAGTGGGATTATGTCATTCTTCAAGACCAAAGTCAGGTGCCGTCCTTCCCGACTACGGAACCGACGTGGCAAGACAGCAAGAATGCTTCAGTAAATCTCAGTGCTGAGATTGAAGCAGAAGGCAGCGAAACCTTCCTCTTCATGACATGGGGTTATCGTGATGGAGATTCTCTCAACAGTTTCAACAACAATTACACCGCTATGCAATCTCGCCTCACCGAGGGCTATACACGCTATGCAGAAAACATCTCAACAGCCGGTCACAATGTTTGGATGGCCCCGGTCGGACTCGCGTACAAGAATGTCCATGACGCTGTTGTCGCTGATGGTGACGATCCTACGCTCTCGGGGAATCTCTTCTACGATCTCTACACCTCAGACGGAAGCCACCCCTCTCTTACCGGTTCCTATCTCAGTGCCTGCGTCATCTTCTCAAGCATGACCGGCGACCTCTGTTCTGCTAGCAACGATTCGGTAGCTATCAACGCCACAATCAAGTTGGAACTGCAACAAGTAGCCGACGATACGGTCTTCAACCAAACAACTGGGATGTCCTATTACCCTTGGGAAATCACAGGAACATCAGCCTTCGGCATGGGGTCCAGTATTCCAAACGGCTGGTACCTTCAATGGGACGATGATGAATTGAGCCAGATACCAGCAGGTGGCAGTGAAACAGCAACCCTTTCAGTAACAATTCCCGCTGACGCAGAGCCTGATTTCTACGGTTACCGATTGACGATGGGGTCAACCAACGGCAACATCACCACCTCCACCATCGTCGTGATTGAGGTCGTAGCGGAACCAGCACTTTCCTTGGCCTTCCTACGACAGACCGACGATTTCCTTCCCGCCGGCAGTACGGTAAGCGCCGTGCAGGTTACCAATACTGGGAATACGAAGCTGGATGTGAGTTGGGACCTTACCACCTCTCCCACAACAGGTTCCGCGTGCACGCCTTCGCTTGTGAGTGCAGAAACCCAGAATCTCCTGCCTGATGCTGTCACGAACCTTTCCTTCATGCTCGATGTTCATGAATCGGCAGATAGTTCGGATCAATGCTCGTTGACGCTCACGGCAACACTTCACGATAACGGTGTAAGCACCATGCTTGAAGAATTGAATTTCATTGTTGAAATCGATGAGGCGGTCAATTTCTCACTCGCAGGGCCTATCAACACGGTTGATATCGTACCTTCTGAGGGGAAAAATTACGAGATTCGTTTGTCCAACCACGGAAGTGATCAGGCTCTCTTTTTCCTCGATGTCAATGAAAGCCTTGGTCTCGACACCGTTCTCGTCACAGCGTCCGGCGTGAGTATTGGGCCAGGCGATGTCGGTACGTGGACGGTTCATACTAAAGGGGACGCTTCGCTTTCAGGACTTCGGATGCAAACCTTCTCGGTGACTTATGCTGGCCATACCGAGGTGTTGGATGTAGAAGTCAATCTGCTTGAGGTTGCCTCATTCTCTATCAGCGCTGGTTCCGAAGACCGTCTCCTCATTCAACCCGGTCAGAATGAAACGATGCAAGTCAATCTCACCAATACGGGGACAACCAATCTATCACTCTCGCTTTCGCTGTTGAATCTCCCAGCAGACGTGTCGGTTACAATGACAGAAACAGCCATTCTTCTCGGCCATGGTGAATCTCAAGAAGTAAACATCACCTTTGTCGCTCAGACGGGCGCGCTGGCCGCAACAACTGAAATCGAACTTCGCGTCGCTGAATCCGGGAGTTCGCAGTCGCTGCTCATTGACCTGATCGTCGTGGACAGGGAAGATGTCTTGGTGACCAGCCTACAGGGGCACCTCTTCGCTCATCCGCTCTCATCAGAAACCATGAGCGTGGAAGTCATCAATTTGGGAACCGCCACGGAGATATTTGTTGTCGATTGGTCCACCACCTCGAGTTCATCTTGGTTTGAATTCACACGTACACGCTCATCCCTCACACTTGCTCCAGGTGCTTCAGAAACGGTTGAACTGAGCGTTGTCGAGACAGCTCCCGGTGCACCCCCCGAGGGCCTCGTTTACACGTTTTCTGTGACCTCAAGCACCAACCCGAGCAACACTGATTCACTCGACGTCACGGTGCAACCTGCTGCTGCTGGTGCCAACATCACGGCACTGGTCGAGAATGCGGAAGCACGCCCCGGAGAAACCATTTACGGGACGGTGACCGTGACCAATACAGGCAATGTTGAGGATACACTTTCCATCTCGACGCTAGGTGTCGATTGTGGTCTTGATACCAACGTTACCTTGGGTGCAGGCCTCTCATCGTCCGCTTTGGGATGGTCATGCATTCTTCCCAGCGATGCTCTAGCAGGTCAACAAGCCATCACCTTCCGAGCTGTGAGCAGCATGCGAAGCAATGTCGCCGATGAATATTCAATCCTCTATTCGGTGGAGCCCGATTGGCCAGCCAATACCCTGGTCGCCCTGAGTTTTGATGAGGCGAAAGTGAGTCTTGGAGTTGACAGTTCAACCACAACGGTTGTGACATTGCAAAATCTCGGCAATACAGAGGTCACTGGGACGCTGGATGTCGTCGGCGAAGACATGGGTTTAATCTTGCTTGAATGGATGCGTCTGACAGACCAGGAAGCGACCAATGATTACACATTGACGGCTGGTTCAAGCATTGATTTCAAACTCACAATCATCTCGAATACCGCGCGAACGGGCAGTGCAGACATCACAGTTCGAGCGACATCATCCGCTGCAGGCGTGATCACCAGTGACGAATCCGTAGCCCTCCAAATCGAGATTGAGGGTCCCGCGCTTCCGCCGAATGGATTGGCGTTGCCTCTAGGTCTTTCAGTGAGTCAACCCGTCACCCTCGGCGTCATGGGTGTTGGTTGGTTGGCCGCCTTGGTGCTGCTCCAACTCCGCCGCCGTTCATCGCCTCACGGAGACGATGAAGATTCTACTGATGACTCTGAAGAAGTTGAGGATGTGGAAGAAGAACAACTCGGTTACAATGAATGCCGCCTCGATGGCGACAACAAGGTCAACTGTCCAACCTGCGATGCTCGTCTCGGCGTTCCTCGGGGAAGCGCCCCTCCGTTCCGATTCACGTGCCCAAAGTGCGAGAACAAGATTCGTGTTGTCGAGTGATCACAGTTTTTGGGCCACGAGCAAAAATGCAGTATGGCCAAACGGTCCGTTGACAGGACGCATTCCACCACGAGATGCTCTGCCCCATTCTCGTTCCATCAACTCTCCAGCCCATTCCACATGGAGTCCCGCCGTCTCACATGCTTCCCAGGCTGCCTCGAGTTGGGAAGTGACAGGGCAATAGCAGGCCAATCTGCCGCCTTTCGACAGGCATTCAACAACCGCTGAGATGGCGGGCGGGTGGTCGGGAAGATCAAGAATGATGGCGTCATACGTCGGGTGGAGGGCTTTGACTGCCTCAACGGATTGCTCAATGGTACCTTCGACATGGTGATGTTTCGGGAATTCTTGCCAGAGGCTCTTGGCACGCCGTAGATTTTCAAGCCCGACTTCTGCGTGTTCTCGCCGAGGTTCAACAGTCGTGTGGATTCCACTGCCTCCCAGAGCCCGTGCGATGTGAAGTGAGAGGCCAGCACTTCCAATGCCAGCTTCCAACACGGCATCGCCCGAGCCTATGCCCAAGCGTGCGATGAAAAATCCAGCATCTTTTGCGCTGATGGTCTGTGCCCGACGAAGCATGCCCTTGCTGAGTTCAGGGAGTCGTGCAGGTAAACGACGCAACTCTTTTTGGCCGATTGTAACAGTTTCTCCAACAGCCACCTCACCGAGTGCCTTTTCCGGATCAAAGACACCCAATCCTTTGATTTTCGTTGAACCACTCGTCATTTCGACGACGTGAACCTTTCCGTTTTCTTCCATGAGAACGGCCCACTGTTCACTGCTCATGGCTCAATGGGGGCATCGTTTTGTCATAAGGATATCTTGAAAACACCTCGCGGAGGTTCAAAAAATAACTTTAAGAGGCCCTCAGCCCACAAAGCGGGTAGTTGATATACTGCCCCCATACTGCATAATTCATGAACCATGCCACGCGTAGTATTGCATTTGCTATTGTTGCGATTTTCTTGGGCAGCCTTGCCACCGGAATGATGACCAATCTTTACCAGGATCCTGTTGAAATTCTTGAAGAAGAACCCGTCGTAGCGACTGCTTCCCAAGCCACGAGCCCGGGACATATGGTCTTCGGACAATACCTTTCCTCGGACAACTGCAGTCACTGCTCCAAGGTTGGGGGTGGCTCAGATGCCCACCACTCCATCAAGCAAAATCATCCTGATGAATATGTCTATGTCACGTACATGTCTCAATCCTACGGCGACACCGATACCGCACGCGCTGGAAATGTGGCGCCCTACAACTGGGCTTGGTCCGGAAGCGGCGCTCCTGACGCCTACTTTGGCGATCGAACCGACAAGAATCAAGGTGGAGCTAACGCCCAATACACGACCTACGATGCCCTTTACTCGAGCGGAGGAGGCATGCACAGTACCGTCAACGATTACGGTATGTCTGCTGCAATCTCTCAAAACGGTGGAAATTACGATATTTCAATCTCTTACAAATACACCGGATCTGGCTCAGCAGCCAGCAATATGAAACTCTATGCAGCCCTTGTTGACAAGGACTGTACTGGTTATTCCTACTCCTCTGGTATCCCTCACGGTTACAACTGCTGGATGGCTTGGCTCACCGCCGGGGACACCTACAAATCAAAGAGCGCTGGCACAGGATCCGCCTTCCACAGCGTCAGTGTAACCGCAACAGATCAAACTGAGACATGGACTTCTGTTCCGACATCGGTGGTTCCAGGCGGACTGAGCAAGGCCATCGTCATCGGTGTCCTTATGGCCGGAAACCAAGTTTCCGTCGGCGGATCTTCACCTCACGTTTACCACGCTATTGACTCCACAATGGGCCCCAAAATGGACATTGGTGTAACCGATGTGAAAGTCTCGAACCCAGCGGGCACATCGTCGTACATGATTGGCGATACGCTCACCCTCGAAGCTGACGTGAAGAACCTTGGTGACCTGGACTATACCGACGGTGGATCTCTTGAATTCTATTACAAGAACGGCGTTACGATCACCCCCATCGACACCGTGACTGTCCCAACACTCAACGTGGCAAGTGGATCTTCTTACCTCACAGCAAGCACGGTTTTTGACACCTCGAACCTTCCAACCAACGCTTGGTCAACCACCTTCGGTGCTCGCCTTACTGGAATCACTGGGGACATGGCAAGTTCCAACAATGACAAAAACATAGAGGTCGACCACGACCGCCCTCCATTGGCGAAGACGCCCCAGGTGATGGGTTCTGATGTTGTTCAACGCGGAGAATACCTCTCTGTTCTATCAAAGGGCGACGCTGACGATAACGTCGATAGCATTGATACAATGACCTTTGATGTTGAAATCTCACCTGCCGGTCAAAATGCATGGGACGGCAGTGTTGTGACTGGTGGCGATAACATCGTCTATCGTGACTCTGCTCAAGAAGGACGAGAATACATCGTTACACCGTCGATGGATATGTCTGCGGGAAGTTACGATATACGTTCTCGAACCGTTGACAGTCGAAACCAAGTGAGCAACTGGGCTGTTGCTCAAGACGGATTTGAATTGGCGAACGGCCGACCAACCATCACTGCGAGCCCAATTCCTACTGTGATGTGCGATACAACCACCAAGTTGAGCATGGTTGGTCACATCGCTGATCCTGAAACTCCTCTCAACGATCTCGTCGTCACATCAGACAGTGCCAACTTCATTGCATGGCATGCTGACAGTGAAGAAATTGAAGTTCTCTTCCCTTACGACAACGGTTGCCCTACTGGACAGAAGGGCATTGAAGTCAAGGTGGATGACGGTGGGGACTACACCGACACTGGCGAGTTACCTTACGGGACGCTCCTCTTCAACATCATCGAAAATGGCCAGCCACGATGGCAAGGCTTGCCGATTCAAATGATTGATGAAGGTGGCAGCGGCCTGCTTTCCCTCGCTACCTATCTCAGCGATACCGATGACACCGGTGCTGTTGTTGACGCATCCAGCCTCTCGGTTCAAGTGATGAGCAACAGCAATCCTGACATTGTGACTGTTGAATTGAAGAACTCAATGCTCTCCTTTGAGGCTGTTGACGATGACGTCAACGGAGAAACAACGGTGACCCTTCGTGCCAGCGATGGTGAACAATCCTCCGACCAAACCGTCACCATCCGTATTAATCCAATCAACGATGCACCACGCATTGACATGACGGACATTGAAGATATTTCTCTCAAGCGCAACAAGCAAATGGTCGTCAACCTCAAGGCCCGTATGGTCGACGTTGACAACCCAATCGAGCAGGCTTTCATCACCGTCACTCCTTCGGAACCTGGAGCAGCACGCTACAACATCCTTGACGGTAACATGATTCTGCTCTTTGAGGAAACAGGTCTACAAACAGTGACCATCTCAGCAACCGACGGATTTGCAACCAACTCTTATGTCATGACCGTTGATGTTTACGACGCCCTACCGTTCTACCTGTCTCCTGACAACGACGGTAGCGGACACATGTACGTTCACGTGAAGGATACCTACATCGGGCAAACCCCAACTGCTACGTTGATGCTCACAGATGATGCACCCGTGATGACGAGCATGGATCTCACCATCAACCTCTGCAGTGCACTTACAGGGGTTTGCTACTTCGTCGAGGAACAATCTCTCAATGTCGCTAAGTCAAATGTCGGTTGGACGCTCACGCTCGACATGCGAGAATCTGGTTCTCAATACCAGGACTATTATGATTTCAAAATGGCAGCAGCCGTTGATGAAAACGGTGACGACTACAAAACACTCGGCGATGGTCTGAAGTTCACCATCACCGAAGACATGCCAAAACCTGTTGACATGGAAGATGAAATGCTCACCTCGTACGTGGAAGGTCTTCTCGCTGATATCGCTGCATTGGAAGCGACCATCGCTGCAACAGAAGGCGATACGACTGCGCTCGACGAGGAATTGGCTTCTCTCAACACGAATCTCGGCGATGCTTGTGATGACCCTCGTGCTGACTGCCCTGAAGAACAAGTAAGCAGCAGCACTCAGACCGAAAGTTCAGGTCTCGACACGAATATCATCCTCATCATTGTGGGTGTCCTCATCATTGCAGCCTTGCTTGGTGTCATGTTCATGCGAGGTAGTCGAGGCGGCGACCTAGAGGAAGTGAAGTGGGATCAAGCCACGCTACCTGTTCACGACACCGTTGCCAATTCCATGTATGGAGGAGCACAAGAAATCTTCCAACAACCAGTGGCAGCAGTTGCGCCAACCGCTGCAGTTCCACCAATCACTGCAGTCGCACCGCCTCCGCTTGCCCCTGCAGTTCATGCCGGACCGCCCCTCCCACCGGGTGGGCTTCCAGCTGGATGGAGCATGGAGCAGTGGGTGTATTACGGACAGCAATACCTTGACCAACTGAACCAACAATAAGGCAGCATTTATGATACCTCGATGTGGTGGTGCGAAAGCATACCCCTAAAGAGGAGCGTGGAGAGGAGTGATTGTGACGGATGAAGCCCCAGATGCAGAAGAGCCTCCAGTTGGCTCTGAATCTCCAATCCAAGAGGACGGAGACCTCACCGAGGTAACCGTATGGGCACCCGAACCGCTCGGAGCAGATGACGTTCTTTCATCCTCCATCGAGGAATGGATGGCGGGCGTTGAGTTCGAATCAACTGCAGACGTACCCATTCCAGACCGTTTGGTCGACCAAGTTATCGGCCAAGAAGCGGGTTCAGTTGTCATCAAGAAAGCTGCGGAACAACGCCGTCACATGCTGATGATCGGTGACCCGGGTACGGGGAAGTCGATGCTCGCTCGCTCGATGACGGATCTGCTTCCTAAGGATGCACTCGAGGATGTCTTGGTCTATCCAAACGAGGATGACGAAAACATTCCACGAGTTCGAACCGTTCCAGCCGGCCGTGCCGACCGCATCGTCAAAGTGCAAAAAGAGGCAATTCGCCAGCAACGTGAGAAGTCACAACGCATGCTCTTCATCGCCTTTGCAGCCATCGGATTCCTCCTGCTCATCGCAGCACTCCAATCAGGAGACCTCCTCACCTTGCTCTTTGGTGGTTTCCTTCTCGTCTTCGGATATATGTTCATTCGCAGTCGCTTGGGCGCCGTTGATGATAGCCGTGTTCCGAAGGTTTTGGTCAAGCATGAACTCAACACACTGCCTCCCTTCATCGACGCAACGGCTACGCTCTCTGGTTCATTATTGGGTGACGTTCGTCACGATCCATTCCAATCTGGTGGTATGGAAACACCTGCACACGACCGTGTGGAGCCGGGTGCGATTCATCGTGCTCACAAGGGTGTTCTTTACATCGACGAAGTCAACCTCCTGCGTCTCGAGGAGCAACAAGCGCTCCTTACAGCCATGCAGGAGCGCGCGTTCCCTATTTCAGGTCGCTCTGAACGCTCCTCTGGTGCATTGACAAAAACAGAACCTGTTCCTTGCGACTTCATTCTCATTGCAGCGGGCAACCTTGACGCTATCCAGGGCATGCACCCAGCACTCCGAAGCCGTATTCGCGGTTATGGGTACGAGGTGTACGTAAATTCGGAGATGCCCGACACTTCCCGTAACCGCCGCCGTCTGATTCGATTTATCGCACAGGAGGTCCTGCGAGATATTGACACGGCTCGTGAAATCCCACACTTCGACAAGAGTGCAGTTTCTATCATCCTTCGTGAGGCTCAGCGCCGTTCAGGACGTCGTGGCAAACTATCACTCCGACTTCGTGAACTCGGTGGATTGGTTCGTATCGCTGGCGACCTTGCAGTGGAAGCAGGAGCGCCGTTCACCTCGGCAGAGCATGTACTCGGTGCTCGTAACATCGCTAAGCCACTCGAGCAACAAGTTGCAGATCGCATGATCGAGCGACGCCAAGATTACGCCATGCTTGTGAATTCAGGCGAGCGTATCGGCCGTGTGAACGGATTGGCGGTGCTTGGAGCAAATTCAGGTCTCTCGGACTTCAGCGGAATCATGCTTCCCGTTGAAGCCCTTGTGACGCCTTCACAAGGAGGTGGGGGTAAGATTCACGCTACCGGTGGTTTGTCAGATCTGGCCAAGGAAAGCGTCACGAACGTGAGTGCGGTGATCAAGAAATTGACGGGGAAAGATATCTCAGATTACGACATCCACATTCAATTCGTTGACACCCACGGTGTCGATGGTGATTCGGCTTCCATTACCATCGCTACGGCCATCATTTCTGCCCTCGAGAGCATCCCAATCCGTCAGGACCTCGCCATGACAGGATCGCTCTCAGTTCGCGGAGAGGTCCTTCCAATCGGTGGCGTGACCGCCAAGATTGAGGCAGCGGCTCGCTCAGGCGTCAAGACCATCGTCGTGCCACGAGCCAATATCCAGGATGTCTTACTGGACGACCGATTCGAAAAGATGGTTGAAGTTGTCGCAGTTGACACACTTGATGAAGTTATGAAATACGCCCTCATCAAGCACGAACACAAAGCGGGTCTTGTTGAACGCCTTGAAGCGGTCATTGACCGTTTGACTCCCGAGGTTCAGAGTAAGATCACCCTCGTTTGAATCGCGAAGCGGCTCGTTCACGGAGCCCCATCGCTCACTACAAAAAATGAGTTCTAATGGGTCAGGTGAACGTACCATGTCAAGCCATCAGCAGGACACCGGAAAAGCAGCACTTTTCGTGCTTTTCATGGTGACCATGATCGACATGATTGGTTTTGGCATCATCATACCCTTTCTGACCTATCTTGTCAAAGATCTCGCTCAGGAACAGGGTATTGTGGAGATTGGTCTGTGGGTTGGTCTTTTGATGACGTCGTACTCAGTTGCTCAATTCTTGTTTTCACCATTCTGGGGTTCTCTCTCTGACCGCATCGGTCGGCGCCCTGTTTTGATGATTGGCTTGCTGGGAAACACGGTGTTTTTCACCGCTTTTGGCTTCTCAAATACACTCATGTTCGCACTTGGAGCACGTTTCCTTGCTGGTGTGTTCAACGGTAACATCGCAGTGGCCCGGGCCTACATTGGTGACGTGAGCACACCCCAACAACTTGCTACAAGAATGGGTCTCATCGGAGCCGCATTCGGTCTTGGTTTCACCATTGGTCCATTTCTGGGTGGAGAATTCTCAAGTCCAGCGGAACGCTGGGATTTCTTCGTAGGTACGGTTTTTGAGAGCTACCCCTATCTTCTTCCGTGCGTCATCGCAAGCGTTCTCTCTACCGGTTCCTTGATTCTCGCCTACTACAAATTGCCCGAATCCATTGACACGAAGCAAACCATGCCCGTTGATCACCGAAGCTGGTCCCAACGAATGTCATCAACGATGTCAAATTCTTTCTCATTGTTGGGCAAGGGAAGTATAGGAGCCATGATTTGGGTCACCATGCTCTTTACATTCGGCTTCACGGTCATGCACGCCGTCTTTATTCTCTATACCGAGATGAATGTAGAGCTCGGAGGGCTCTCCTTTTCAGAACAAGATAACGGACGCGTTTTCGCCATGATCGGCCTTCTCGGTATTTTGACTCAAGGCGCTCTCATCGGTCCGTTGACCCGGAGGTTTGGAACACGTCGCTTACTTCCAATCTCCATCATAATAACGGGAATTGGTCTGACCCTTATCCCGTATACTCAAGCCTCAATGGCATGGATTCAGGTCTTTGCTGTCGTATCCTGCATTGCCATTGGGAATGGGATTTTCCAGCCATCATCGTCGACCTATTTGACAAGGATTGCCCGCCAGGAGGGGTATGAATTGGGAATGGTGATGGGCGCCCAGGAATCATTGGGCGCATTCGCTCGTATCCTTGGCCCCCTTACTGGTGGTATTGTTTGGGAACTATCCTACCGCGGTGATTTCCCATGGGACTATCATACATCCTTCCATCTCTGTGGTGTTTTGATGATCGTTTCTGCTTTGCTTACCCTTCGCCTGCCCACGCTAGAAGAGCCCGGAAATTCTCCTCACGAAGCAGAATAACGTTCGGAGATGTCTTCAAGAGGTCATTGTACCTCGGTATGGTATGGAGACAAAGAAGGGCGTCTGGGATGGCTCCCAATTTCGCCATCGTCTCACGGTGTTATCTCACGCCGCTATTATCATGACGTTGGTGACCATTTGGTTGGTCTATCTCATCGATGTGCTCCAACCTCTATTCGTTGCACTCGGGACCTATTTTGTTTTGAAACCTGGCGCAGATTACATGTCAAAGAAGGGATTTCCCCTCATGCTTTCTTACATCACCATGTTGCTCTTAGCCATCCTGATCGTACTGAGTGCTGGATTCTTCGCCTATCAGCAAGCTGCAACTCTTCTCGACGATGAAGAACGAATGGACGAGTACATGGAACAATTGGATGTGCGCTGGGAGGAGGTCAAGAACATGCCCGTTATCGGGCAAAGTTTGCTCGATTCAGGAGCGACTGAAAACGGAACCATCGATGAAGATCTCACCAATATGGGGGTGCTTTCTGACGACTCGGGCATACAGGATGCGATGAGCAGTTTGCTCGCAAGCGTGGGCTCTCTCTTCATTATGGGCATCACGGTACTGTTCTTTTTGCTCTTTATCATCTTTGAAGCAAGCCTCCTGCCAGGCCGAATTGAACGTGCGTATCCTGGTGGTGCGAGTGAACGCGTTCACATGATACGTGACCAAATTGAAGCCAGCGTCAACACCTACGTCGTTGTCAAGACAGGGGTTGGATTTGGTACGGGTGTCTGTGCGGGTCTCGTGATGCTCTTCTTTGGCATCGATTTGTGGTTCACGTGGGCCTTGCTCACATTTTTGCTCAATTATGTACCTTATATCGGTTCACTTTTGGCCACCATTCCCCCACTTACTCTCGGTTTCATCTTGCTTGACCCAACGATGTTGATTGTGATGTCCGTTTTGTTGCTTGGTAACCAGCAACTTTGGGGTAATGTGATCGAAACTCGTTGGGCTGGTCGAGCCCTTGACATCTCTCCAGTGCTTTTGCTGGTCGTTACTGCATTCTCCTTCTGGGTATGGGGCATTGTTGGCATGATCCTTTCCATCCCACTCATCGTGATTCTGAAAATTGTTCTCGAGAATATTGAGGCCACTCGACCGTTGGCAATTCTGCTGTCGGAGCGTGCACCGACCCTCGAAGAAGCGTGGCGAGAAGCCATCAAAGACGGCAGGATTACTGCCTATGAAGAACGCATGCTCCGAGAATTACAGGATGTGCTGGGATATTCCGATTCACAAGTGAAACTCATCTCCGCGAGAATAGCCGCAGAATATGCCCTGCGACGTGGTCGATTGAGTCTCGATCAAATCAAATTGATTCGAGTTGGCATCTCAATGATGGAGCAACCCCGTGCTTGGGGTGCACAATTTGAAGACATTGTTACCGAAGGGAAACTCAGCGTCATGGAACGCCTCTTCATTGGCAAACTCATCTTCGCTCTCGATGACGACGAAGAAGAATGAATCACAGAACTTCACGAAGGATTCGTTCGAGTTCAGTATTGATCGTGAGAATCAACGTTCCAAACTCAGGTGGAATGTTTGGGTCTTCGTAGAGTTCCTCCAATTTTGATTGTGACATAGCAATGCGTACGTCAAGTTTCTTGCCTTTATTGAGCAACCATTGTTCGCAGGCCTCTTTGGCTTGACGGCGAATGTTTCGGGGTACTTTTGGATCATCGATTTGGTTGATGACTGAGGCTACTTGTTCGAGTCGTTCTTCGATATTCATAGGTCTCACCAAATTGCACGCATCCTCAACCAACAGGTGGCCGTCTTTAAGATGATGGCCTCACTGCTCTGCTCATGGAAGTCACAAGTGAAGCCATCTTAGGCTGGACTCGTGTTGTGGTCTTACTTCTTGGAATGGGTATTGCGGCGTGGATGGACCACAAGAATAGGCGTGTGGCCAATGAACATTGGATTGAATGGTCAAAGCCAGCAGTATTCATTTGGGCACTCGACCTCATCAACCAAGGTGCAGACTGGACCATTTACCTCACCGCTTCAGGAGTTATTGCATATGCAAGCATCTCCGTTTTCGGTAGACCAACGTGGAGTGATGCTCGTAAAGGCTCTCGTATGGACCGTCTCTTCTTGCTATGGTACATGCTCTCAATGGCTGGTTTTATCGCTGGAGCAGTCCGGTATCAGGCTACAACTCCGATTGAAGTCCTCTTGGGTGACGGTGATGCATTGGGCATGCTGTGGTGGAAAACAGCGTCAGTATTCCTTGTTATTTTCGTCATTGATTTAGCTTGGCGATTCCGTTTGCTCCACGGTGGTGCTGATGCAAAAGCCCTCATGTGGGTGGCCCTTCTTATTCCAACGTGGGCCACGATGCCACAGATATTTTCCACAGCAAACGACGGGATCATTCTCCTCCCGGTCAGCGTGGCTTTGTTGATTTGGGGCGGTTTGGCGTTTCTCTTCATCCCGTTGATCATGCTCGTTTTGAACGTCAAAAACGGACATCTTCGCTCATTTGCGGATCTACGTCTTGCGTGGCACGCATCAGTTATTTCGATTGACGAAGTGACGAAGCGGCATGTTTGGTTGTTGAGTGATACAATGGAGATGCCAAACGGTGAGACGCGAGTGGTCCATCATGCACGAGCACCACGCCAGACGCCAAGTGAGGCCGTACTCGCGCAGCAAATCCAACGCTTGGAAGACCACGGCCTCACACATGTCTGGGTGAGTTTCAAAATGCCGTTATTGGTGTTCTTATTCCCAGCAATACTACCGTTGGTAGCACTGGGTGAACCAACGGCGCTATTGTTGAACTGGCTAGCCTGATCAGGAGCCTTTTCGCTCAACGTTCTTGGGACGAAGTCCCTTGTAGTTGCACTTTCGGCAACGCACAGCACGAACAGCATTGCGGGCGTTACAGCGCATGCAAATCTTGCGGTGGAGCAAGCGGGCTTCTGCTTCGGGGAATCGTGCCATGGTGCTGCGACCAAATCCCCCTATTTAATCGCAACCTCCACGATTGGGTATGTTCAAGTTCGGCCGTGACCTGCGTTGGCCATGAAGGTGATTCGGCTCCCCGCGATTCACCATGACGGAAATGCAGTTCTTGTATCGGGTGAACTTGGCCATGTTCTCGTTGACGCAGGAACTTCTTGGTATCAATCCCTTCAGGTCGAGCGGATTCGAGGCCAAATCAACGACGCAAGCATTGACCGCATCATGTTGACCTCTCGACGTTTTCCAGTTTCGGGGGGAGCCCTCCACATTGCTCAAGCATTTGGCGACGTCCCCATCCACATCCATCGTGACGGTCAATCAGCATTAGAAACGGGCGATTTTTTCACAACATGGGCCAGTCGTTTTGATTCTGACATGCCCCAAACCTCGACCGTTGAGGTAGAAGAGAACGAAATCGTTCCTTTGGGCGATGGTGAATTGCAGGCCATTTCGCTCCCTGGCCATTCCCCTGATGGCTTGGGCTACCTTATCCCCCATCTCTCAACGCTGATCGTTGGAACCCTCCTGCCGCGTGCCGACCGCCCTACGCGGTGGGATTTGCCGGGAGGCTCCCTCTTGCAGATCATCGAAAGTTTCCAGCGTATGAAAAAATTGAATCTCAAATCCATCGTTCCTTTACAGGGTCCGGCTATCCGTGGTTTCGACCACATACAGGATGTTTTGACACGTCACCTTGATTTCTTCCTCACAGCGGCTGATAATGATGGTCAACCACCGACCTCATGGCAGCGACCTGCTGCAACCGCACTCTGGCTAACGCCGATTTCACCATGGCCACTTCTTGAGCAAGAGAGCGTCTAAGCCGGACTTTGGAGAACATAACTTCGGTCAAGCCGTTTCTGGCGGCGAACGGAGTATGTTTCAGCAGTATTCTCAACCCGTACAGACGAGCCGTCGAGACTTCGCTCGTGACGGTACCATCCGCTCTGAATGTGAACGCTACCGTTGACCAGATGAAGACTTGAAACGGGGCTATCAATGCCAAATAAATGCTCTTCTCGCTTCTGGAGTGAATCATCCAATCTCCAAACACCGCCTCGTTGCGTTCCAGCAAGGAATTGCAACGTGCCTTCATTGGCTAAGACCAAGGCCCGAATGCTTCCTTCTTGCAGTGAAAATGTAGTAATGAGTTCGAGGCGAGGCAGGGTCAGCAATTTGACGTGTCCTGACGCCGTACCGATCGCTGCAAGGTCGATGTTTCCCATCGGTCCTCGGACAACGAGGAGAACGGTTGGTAACGCCTCGAGATTCATGCGGAATGGACGACCCTCGGTAGGTTTCCACACGATGAGCCCATCGTTCATCCCCACAAGCGTGCCTTCATCTGTCGTCAGACTTCGGACAATCGTTCGTTGATTCATAGACGGTCATTGTGCGCCGCCGGTACAGGGTCTTTTGCCAGACCCCAACGTGAATGTGAAAGTGAAATCAGTACATGTCTTCTGTTTTGTTTTCCTTCTTCCATTTGCGGTAGCAGGATTTGCATACTCGCACGCGACCTTTGCGTGCTTCATAGCCGCTTGACCCCCATCCGTCAATGGCGTTTTCAATCGACAATGAACGTCCGCCCATGGATTTATCAGCAAATTTCTCACAATCTCGAATTCCACAAGGAAGTTCACCTTCGGTTTTCGACGAAGTCTTGGTGTTCTTTTCATCTTCACCGTTGTCGCTGCGGTGCTTCCTGGCCTTGGCCTTGAATCCCATATACACTCGGTCTCGGAGGTAATTCATCAAGGTTGTCGTCCTTCACTCCATTGCTTTCTTGGCTTGAATTTTTGAAATCAAGCCGTCAATGATACGAAGTAGCCCGCGCAGGGTGACTTCAGAAACATTGGCGACAGCACAAACTTCGGATTGAGTTCGTGGAGTTTCGGCTTCCAGACAGGCCTTGTAGATGAGTGCAGCGGCGACCCCCATCGGCTTCTTGCCCTGCCAGACATCTTCGTGAGGTTGGATGGTCTGCCAGAGGGTGTCCAGAGGGTTTCTGATACTGGGTTCAAGTGAAAGGTCTGAAATAAACTTGTCAAAGTATTCGTTCGGTCCAGTGATCTTGTGCATGTTCAAGCGGCGAGAAACTTGACGGATGAGCCGAGAAAGGTCTTTTTCAGTAATCTCGAATGATGATGCGATGTCTGGAATTTGACGTGGCAGCTCCTCTTGTCGTGCGACGAGATAGGTGCACGCAGCGGTGACGCCAGCAATGGACCGTCCGGTGACAAAGCCCTCTCCTGAGAGTCGCCGGTACAAACGCGCAGCTTCTTCTTGGAGCGGGGAAGGGAGTCCGGAGCGATCACGAATGAACTGATTGGCCTTCACCAAGTTACGCTCGCGACTCTTACGAGTTTTCGAACGCTCGTCGATGACTCTTCGGCGCCGCCAATCACGACGTGCTTGTGAGGTCATGCCGTGGCGGGATGCAGTTCCTGTGTTCAAATCTCGAACATCAATAGTGGTGTTCAATCCCTTGTCGGCGAGGGTGTACGTGGCTGGCCGTCCTACGCGGGAGCGGTCAACTCCGTTGTCTCGATTGGTCCATTCTGCGCCGGGGTCAGGTACGTTCTCCTCTACGACCAAACCACAATCTCCGCATGTGATTTCGCCGCGAGTGGTGTTGAAATCCCAGTTAACTGCTCCACAATCCTCGCAAGGACGTGTGTGGCCGTCGAGAACCCGACGGGATGGACGTTCACCGCCGAATCCTCGGCGAGGTGTTCCGCCCTTGTTGTCATCGGCGCTTTGGGATTGGTTCTTTTGATTCAACTTATCAACTCCTTGTTTAGTAGTGGGCGCAGGTGGTATTTAAATCCGAGGTTTTATTGCAAACACTTAGTATGACGCAATAGACCGTTTTTGAATTCAAAGTACTCTTCTCACCTATTAATCACTAGGTCTGAGAGGTTATAAACGGTCGTTCCAAAAAGAGGAACATTCACTCCCCCATGCACCAAGCATCTTCATGGACGGCGAACACAGAGTTCAAAGACGGTCTGCATTGCCAAGCGGATGAGGAAGGAAGATGCCGGCTACTGTCATTCTTGGTGCGCAATGGGGCGATGAAGGAAAAGGGAAACTGGTTGACCGACTTGCAGAGGAAGCCACGTGGGTGGCAAGATTCCAAGGTGGAAATAACGCAGGCCACACGGTCGTTCTCGGCGAGCAAGTCCTCAAGTTCCACCTTTTACCCTCGGGAATCACTCGAAAAGAATGCCATCTCATTTTGGGCGATGGTATGGTCGTAGACCCGTGGGTCTTGGATACGGAGTTGAAAGATTGGCTCGATTCGTCTGGAGAAGATCCGAAAGGTGACCGCTTATTCATTAGCGAACGCGCTCACATCATCTTACCATATCACAGGTTCATGGACGGTCTTGACAAGAAAATCGGAACCACCGGCCGAGGCATCGGTCCCACGTACGCGGACAAGATCAACCGTGTTGGCTTGCGATTCGGTGATGTGGCCGAGGTGCTTGGCGATGATGCTTGGACGTCAACCACCGTGGCGAGAATGAATGCCTCACTCGAAGCTGCAGGTGCACAAGACCGTATCACGCATGAAGACCTGGCAGGGAACATTCAATGGATTCACGACACCTATCATCATTGCATTGCGAATACTGGCTTGATGCTCGACAACGCCCTCAAACTTGGCGAACATGTCATTCTTGAAGGCGCTCAAGGGTGTCTTCTGGATATTGACCAAGGGACCTTCCCCTTCGTGACCTCATCAGTCACCTCGCGAGGGAACGCCACCCACGGAGCAGGAATTCACCCGGGTCACGTAGAGGAAGTAATTGGAATTACCAAGGCCTACATCACCCGAGTAGGTCACGGTGCCATGCCAACCGAACTCAATGATGAGGTCGGGGAACACATGGGTACGGTGGGTCACGAATTTGGTACAACGACGGGCCGACCTCGTCGCTGCGGTTGGTTTGATGCGGTGGTCATGCGTCACGCCCAACGAATCAACGGGTTTACCGGTCTGGCCTTAACGAAACTCGATGTACTCGGTGGACTAGAAGAATTGAAGATCTGCGTTGCCTACGAATTGGACGGCAAGGAAATTACTGAATTGCCGTCAACCGCTTCTGCCATTGCACGCTGCAAACCCATTTACATCACCATGCCAGGATTCCCTTCCCTATCGTTGCCTGATTGGTTGGCTATGGCTGCATCCGCCAACGAAAGCGGCAAAGGCATCTCGATGCTTCCCTTGGCAGCCCAGCAATACATCGCAAAACTGGAAACCCTCGTCGGTGTTCCCTGCACGAGTATAGGCGTAGGACCTGACCGAGATGCGACCATTGATTGTGTTTGAATGCGGTTGATTGAAAAAACATAGCGTCATATACCCCCCTTGCTAATTTGACCTCATGAACGGAACCATTTCCCGAACCAAGAAACTGCTATCAGCAACGAACATTGCAGCGTATTTAATTGCGTTGTTGGGTGCAACAATCATCGCAATTAGCCAAACATTAGCCATCCTCATTCCGTTGATGATGCCTCCTCTTGTTTGCGGGACATTGTGCTTGACATTGTACAACCTACAATCGAAGAACGCTACTGATCAATCAAGCGCGCCTACGCCCAACGTTTTCACGCAAAACTGAACGGACCTTTGCTCTGGATTGCACCAGTCACCGCGCAACGGCATAGCCTGCGTAGGTGAAGGCTCAAAAGGGAGAGGCTCACCGCTTGGATTACAAGGGCGCTTAGCTCAGTTGGAAGAGCGTCTGGTTTGCAACCAGAAGGCCGGGGGTTCAAATCCCCCAGCGTCCACTTTGCCTCCATCTGTTGCTAGCGTGGACGCTTCGCCACGGGCTTCCTTCGCTGCGCTCGGTCCAACCCGTTGGCCCCAGCGTCCACTTTGCCTACCATGGCCGTCAGCCGTGGCCGCTTTACCACGGGCTTTTTTCACTCCGCACAGTTCAGCCCGTTGGCCCCAGCGTCAACCGCTCATGTCCTTCTTGACCTGTGAAAGTTCATTGACTATCGGTTCCATGGGCGTTTATGGACCTTTCAACAGCGTCTCAATGGGCCGAAGTCTTCGGACTGATCACAATTCTCGGTGCAGCAATTTACTCCTTCTTTCAGATCAACGAAATGAAGAAAGTAAGGGAAGGTGCGGCTTCGCTCTCATTAGCCGAGTTGTTGCAATCGTCCGATTTCGCCGCAGGTATTATTCAAGTGATTGAACAGCCAAACGACCTAGACAGTTGGGAGAAATTCAAGGACTACCATGGGGAACGATGGCCTCAGGCATTCTCTATTATGACAACATGGGAAAGCCTCGGAGCAGTCGTTCATCGAGGGGACATTGATTTCCATATCGTTTATGATTTCTTTTCTGGCATTGTGCAACAACATCATAAAAAATGCCAGCCGTTGATTCTTTCCCAACGAGAAACTGGAGGAGACACGCGGTTTGAATGGTTCACCTGGCTGGCAGAACAATTTGCGGAATATGAGCAGAGTGTTGAAACCCCAATGGCTGCACATCTTCAGTACAAAGAATGGCGACCAAACCCGCGAAAATAGGAATGATGTTGAGTCCAAGATGGTGGGCTCGGACTCACAAGGATTGATTACCTTTTCATCAATCATAATCCCGCGAAATGTGAGAACAAATCTGCCTTGATTTTGATACCAATGTATGTTGCTCTAAATTCTATATTGAGTTAGATTATCAATCAATACTTTCTCTTCTGCACGTGAGTGAAAGCAATGTCTTGGGTAGACGTAAAGCCAACCCAATCCACTCCACCATCCTCAATACGTTCGAAAAGCTCGGGAGATTAAGCAACAAAAACGTGGTCTTGTTCCTGTTTTTGTTCACATTTACAATTTCTGCCCCAATGCTGATTGGGTTTGAAATGGGTGATGATGTTTCAAGAGAAGAGAACAAAGATATCATGATATTTCGAGATCGAGCACAAACAATACTGGATGGTGAGCTGCTTTATCGTGATACGGAAATGATAACCGTCTCACCTCCAGTCATCAATTACCTGTTTCTCCCTGTCTTGATTCTCGGAGATACACTTCTACTATGGTGCTCATGGTTTGCCTTCTTTCTGTTCCTAACATCGGTAGTTTTGTTTTTCTTCCTCGAGCCTTATTTTGACCGTCGCTTAGCCATTGCTGGAGGTATGATTTACAGTTCCTCACCATTCGGTCAGTTTACTTCAATCACGATGCTTCAAGACGATGCTATTATCGTTACGTTTCTAGCTATATCAATGCTGTTCCTTTCTCGCAAACGATGGTACCTTGCTGCAGCCAGCCTTGGCTTGGGCACGGTTACAAAGTTGTTCCCTGCCTTGTGCTCACCTTTCGCCGTACTTGGGCCTGATATATGGAAATCAAGAGTCTATGCAGCTTCCATCGGACTAGGCATTGCATTCCTCATTTCGCTACCATTTTTGATGTATGCTTCTTCAGATTACACTCAATTTTTGGAGTTTTATCTCTTCGGTATACAACCCGATAGCGATACTCAGACGTCCTATCCAGTATCACTCACAGAACAGCGTGGTATGTCGTTCTGGCGGTTCATGGGCGAGACGATCTACTTTGTTCCAAACGCAGTGCTTCACCTTGTGATGCTGGTTTCACTGATTGTTACATGGGTTGCTGTTCATCAACGAAAACTCGAGATTCCTGCTGCATTCTCACTGAGCATACTGTCCATCTTCGTCTTCTATTCCAAGATTCATTATGGATACCACCTGATGGCTCTTCTGGTTCTCATTCCATGGGCACTTCATGATGCGAAGAGGATTTGGGGGTTGTTCGGAATGAGTTTCTTTGCAGCGATGGTTCATCTCGCATGGCGTGACCGTTTTTTCACCGACAATTCCTGGGTGCACTTGGCTTTTGCATTTATCCTGTGGTTGTACTGGATCTATTGGGCAAAAATCATCATCCAGAATCCAGATTTTACACAGCGAAACGAAGTTCGTTCGCAAGAAAGCATCTTGATAGCATGCGGATGGATCGTTATCCTATGCATGGCTTATTCACTTCAGCTTGGTATTGTGAGCGCTATGAGTTAATCAAGGATTCAGATAACGTCAATCCTAACAGCGTCCACTTTGCCTACCATGGCCGTCAGCCGTGGCCGCTTTACCACGGGCTTTTTTCACTGCGCACAGTTCAGCCCGTTGGCCCCAGCGTCCACCACCTCTTTTTTGCCCCAAGTTTATTTTTTGAACAATACTGCGTTAGATTGTTAAAAGGGATTGAAATCAAAACCCACATGGGTCAACAATTCTTGACGCTTCAAGTCTTGACGTTGCTTCTTCTCATTCCTCTCTCTGGATGTTTTGGAACCGACTCATCTGAGCAAGTAGAAGTGATTGAAGAACTTCAAGAATTGGAGAACCCTTGCACCCTACCATCGGAATCTTTGACTCAATCAATGACCTCAATCATGGTGAACGGTCAAGAAAGATTGTTCAGATTATCTGCTCCAAGTTCCGATGCTGGAGTCAAGTTAGCACTCATCATCGCTTACCATGGCGGTGATGGTTCCGGCGAAGATTTCCAGCAGCAGAGTGAGTTTGATCAGTTGGGTGAGCAAGAGAAGTTCATTATGGCTTATGCCATTGCCGAAGAAGGGCGAACAACAGAAGAAGGAGAATGGTACCTCAACACCGCAGCCACCTCTCGAGAAGATAATGACTTTACTGAAGCCATTGTTGATGAATTATCAACCGCCTATTGCGTCGATGAAGATCGTCTTTACGCCATTGGATATTCCCTAGGATCCATGTACACGTACGAAATCGCATGCCAATTGAACCACAGGTTTGCAGCGGTTGCTTCGTTTGCAGGAACAATGCCTGTGGAACCTGAAACATGTGATTTGGAAGGGCGCGTGGCAGTCATGCACATTCATGGAAAACTCGATTACATCATCGATTATGATGATGATTGGGATTGGAAGGATGGTGAACATGAAAATGTTGGTACAATGAGTAGTGTACCAGGAATGATTGATTCATGGGCATCTAGAGCAAATTGCGAATCCAGTGATACTGATGCTGATTTTTTCCTAGAGCACATTGTACATGATGGATGTCTTGGAGATACTCGTGTAGAACATTACGGGTTGGAGTTTCAAGAACATACCTGGCCTGATGATGTTGATGGAACCCCCACTTACCAACTCATTTGGGAATTTCTCAGTGATTTCACCAATTAGGGTTGTTTCTAACAATGACTCAAAAGGGCTCACTGAAAGCCTGAGCAATCGGTAGCGAGTGATTCGACCCACTGCAAACCCTCTGATGAGGTCAAAATGAATCAGTGGGTTTGTGCATTGACCCTGTGATTCGTTATAATAACGGTTGAATCAAGATTCTTGATCTTTAGCATTGGTTTGTTTGCAAAATCGGATTTTACTGGAAAAATCATTAATTCAAATATTTTTTTTGTATAATACAAATAAATACTATGACTTTCTGGAACTTCCATGGCGCTGACTCCTAAGCAGCTAGCAGACCTCCTCAAACTTCGTGCACTTGGCTGGAGTCAAAAGGAAATTGCCGAACAATTAGGCACTTCTCAACAGGTCATCGGCTATCATCTCAAGAAATTGAAAAAGCAATCAAAGGAGAGGGGGGCAGACGAAGTCTTCAGCTCGGCGTTGATGGCGGGTTTGGCAGGGGCTGCGGCGGGAGTCACCCTTGTTGCACTCCTAGAATTACTGAACAAGTCGCAAGGGAAGGGTTGAATATGGACAAAAAAACCCAAGATGAATATTCTCAACCTATTCAACATGCGATTGACTACTTGGAAGGAAAACGAAATACATCTCCTCGAAAGGCCTGGACTGAGGATCAACGTAAGAAATGGAGTTTGCGTTGTAGGTCATGTCCAATTTGTGAGGAAACCTGGACAAAAGGTAATCAAATGACAAAAGAGCACATTCATCCCTTGGTTTTGGGTGGTTTTGAGCGTGATGAAAACATCATCCCTTTGTGCCACAAGTGTAACAAAGCAAGGAATGACGTGATGATTGCTGTTTTGGGGTCATCTGATATTAAGTCGATAAGAAAGCGGATGCCCGCAATCAAGGTACCAATTCAGGAATTTGTTGTCTGGTGCCATGCCACAATCAGTAAAGATATGTCTGCACTTTCTCAAAGCAAGGAATTGTGTGAGGCATTTTCGAAGAAGAGAAAAATTCCAAATCCATTTTTACCACATGAGGCACACACGACTGAACGGCAAAAAGACTCCTTCTTTGAGAGGATGAAGCGGCCAATCCGATCACTTATAGGAAAAATAAAAGCTTCACCAAATGATGAAAGCAACAACAAAACAGTTGGATTGAATCCTAAACAAACCCAAATGAAGAAAACAGCCGATAAAAATCATAGAAAGGAAATTCAAAGTAAACCGTCCAAACAAACAAATGCCAAAGTAGTAGATATTAAGGATTCTAAGTTCGATTTGGATAACTGGTTGTTGAAAAATTGGGGAGGTTTTGTATCCTATGGGCCACTTACACAAGCCCTCCTCGCTTTTGATAAAGAACACCGGGGGAAAAAGAAAAGAACGGCCCGAAGAATCTTGCAAGAGGATTTTGGGCTTGAAAAGAAAGCGGTTAGCGAGCACTTTCTTTCATTGAAATCTACCCCAACGCAAAGAAGTCTTGATGGCGGGGATTTAGATGTTGGATCAGACGCAATAATTCCAACTTACCTCAGAAACAGCATCAGCAAAAGAATCCCAACGAAGACATACAAATCTGGTTTTTCCGCTTCGCAACTTGGCTACATTTTCAAACAAGCCAAAGAACACTTTGAGGTTTCATGGAATGAGTTATTCAGTTCGTTTGATGTCACTGGCACGACAATCCCGGAAAAATCATTATCAGTAGTTTCTCAACTTGGTTTTGAATTGGAGGAAGAAATTGGGTCAGATGAAATTCTTAGGTACAAAATTACTGAAAAAATTGAAAAAAGAAGTACTCAAAAAAGACCTCGAACTACGAAATTAAAGAGCGTGTCAAAAATAAAATTTCCACTTATTCAATGGTTGAATGAAAATTGGAAAGGTTCTGAATCATATACCAAACTATGTGCTGAAATACTCGCTCACGAGAAAAATTCCGGGGGGAAGAGGAAGGTTAAGGATGTGCTGAAAAACGACTTCGGCATCCCTAAATCAATCAGCAAAGAGAAAAAGGTTGCCAGAATAGAAAAAATGATCTCACTAAACGAAACCTTGAATCCCTCGGATTTTAAGGAAATCATCACCTCTATCTTAGGAGATAATGAAGTTTCGATAAGTAAGTTGGCAGATGAGTTCCGAAAGGCTGCCGTCGCGAGGGGCGCCCCTGATTCAACGACTGGAAAAATGCTAAAGGAATTTGGATTTGATGGTAAAATTAGGACGGTTTTGGAGGACCTTTTTGGGAGTGAGTTGGTGATTGGGAATGATTCCAGCAACCCCAAGGTAAAACTCAGACTGGCAAGGAATAATGAGCTCTTGGTTGAGACTGGTGGATCTTTTCCTCTTCATTCTTGGTTGGAGTCAAATTGGGAAGGAAAGGCCTCTTACCCTTCACTACGTAAAGCAATCACAGAATTTGAAAGTAAAAGAGGAAATCCTAGGAAGTTTAGAGATGTGGTAAAGCAGGATTTTGACATACCAAAAGGATGGAATGTTAAGCGGATTGTGAAGAGAATGAACGAGCTGAAACTAAGTTCTGATCTGTAGCAGTGAACATGAAAAATAAGAGGGCCCCTCTGATTAGACGGGTCATCAGACCGTACCCTCTGCCATTACGGGTAATCAAAGGGGGCCCCTCAGATTATTTATTTTTCTTGATTTTCAATAGCGGCGAATTTTTGTTCCGACGATTTAAGCGGTTGATTTTCTCCAAGCATAAAACCCCATACCTCCCGAAATAGTGAGGAAAATCCATACTGGTGGCGGTGGTGGGTTTAGGTAAAAAATATCCAATGTATCTAGAACCATATGCAATGTAGATAGACACAAAAAGAGTATACATATAATAAAATTACTCATTCCAATAACTTTCTTTGGCTTTAGGTCTTCGAAATTACTGGAAAAAAACCAAATTAAAGCAAGCGATAAAAACAACATAGCATTAACATTCCCCCATGTTCTAGCTGCATCAACAGCTTCTTGGTTTTGAAAATAAGTAAAACCGTCAGGAAATATTATCCAAAAGAATATCAAAACAAAAATGCTATTCAGAAAAAAACAGGCTGAAGAGATTCTAAGACAAGTACTTGCTTTTAATTCCATAATCTATCCAATAAAAAAAAGTTGATAAATATTATTAGAAATTATTCGTTTATCTTACGGAATTAGTTTGTCATGTTTTGTGCCATGGTTTGCATACTAAGGGGTCATCCGATTACCCTTAGCAATCATATGAGAATACGAAGGGCTTGCAGTGGGTCGATACAGACGCTACCCATGCGACACCCGTCGTTTCAGAGGGCCCACCTTACGATTTCTTCTAGAATAACCAGAAACATTGCCAGTGGAGCAAAAATGAATATTACAATGAAATATACGTAAAATACGAACCATTTTTTCTTGTGATTTCGCTTATGGAATTCTATGATTGGGCCGATAGGCCAAACTCGAAGAGCGCGGCGTAATTCGCTATCCTCCTCTTGGTATTCTTCAATAATCTCAATAATCTCATCGGCAGCAATTTCGGCGGCACGATGTTTTAATTGAGATGGTGATGGTACTTTTGTTAAGAAGTGAGGAACCCCTGTACTGGTTCCGTCTGTTTCCCAATCCGGATTGATCAATTCATACAAGCGAACCAAGTATAGTCTAACAACAAGAGATGCAAGAAGGACCGGTACGAATAATGGTAATGCAAAAATGGCCACCAATACTACTGGGATAATCCAAGAAATTTCAATCCAAGTCGGTGCTTTCTCATTGATTATTTTCTGGTTCCCGGGCTTGTTTAAAACAACCAATACCCAAATGATTCCAATGGCTATGAATAGACCAATCATACCGAGAAAAATCAACGAACGTATCATGCCCGGTTCGATGCTCACATCAGTCATTGAAATGCCCCTGTAACCAACCCAATTGAAATCCTATTAAGAATTAACGAGGGTAATTCGTAAGGGTCTATCCGAATACCCACTGAAACGGATATATAATTTCAATGGGCTTTCAGTGGGCCCTTCGGAACGCTACCCACCCGATTACCGACATTCATATCAAACCCTCTCAGCAATAGTAATTACCGTAAATTTGAAAAACAGCTGAACTAGTCTAATGCCATGCATAATCGGGTGTTCATGGCAGCATTCACCATGATGATTATGCTTTCAGCAACACTCGCTGGTTGTATCAATGATGATAATTCTAAAATCTCTGATACGCTGATAGAGGTTCCTTTTACAGGGCCAGTCGACGAGAGGGAGTGTTTCGATTTTGACAACAAGGAAAGGTGTTGGCTAATTCATATGCCAGAAACTGCAACTTATGGTTTCTGTGAAGATAACTCATGCCCATTACTAATGGATATCCATGGGCTAGGAGTAACTGTCGGTGATCAATCAAATCTTTCTGATTACTCTAGAATTACCGATCAAGATAATGTTATAATTGTACATCCAGAAGGAGTAGACAATGGTTGGAATTTTGGCTGGTGTTGTACTGAAGAGGATGATGTTGGGTTTCTGCTGAAACTTATAGATAGAGTAATTGAAGAAAGAAATATAGATGAAAATAGGATTTATCTGACTGGTTGGAGTAATGGATGTTATATGAGTCAGGAAATGGCTAGTTTAGCAAGTAAAATAATTACAGCTGTAGCCTGCATGGCTGGTTACACAGATGAACCAATCCCCTCAGATTATTCCCCAGTCCCAATTATGGAGATTCACGGTTTGATTGACCCACTTCTATTGTACGGTTCTTCTTCCACTGCATCTATACAGGTCGTTGGAACTCTGGAAGGAGATGAAGGAGCTATTCAGAACATGTATCATTGGGCAGATGCTAATAATTGCCCAGGTTTAATCCCAGATGTCGAGTCTGCTAATTGGGATTATTCAATCAAAAAATTTACTAATTGTGCAAATAACACAGAGGTTGTTTTGTACACAATGAATTATGCTCAACATAATCCATATCTAAATGATTATGATGGAGCCGAGGGGAATCCAACAGGAATTGATGCTTCACAAATAGCATGGGATTTCTTAAAAGATTTCATTAAAGAAGACATATAATCTCACTGGTAGGCAGTGTACTGAGGGGCTGAACACCCATGCAGTTGGCAGGGCGCTATGTTAAGAACATTTAAGAATCAGGATGACGTACTTACAACATGTCCTTTGTCCCTTCATGATGAGTCAATCCCGGAGATGAACAGCATGAATAATCGAGTGATGATTTCTTTATTTGCGTTGACATTTTTTCTTCTTTCTGTATCGGTTGCCTCTGCCCATGGTGAAGCAGGGACCTCTTCTGGACTTTTTGGACCGAGCAATGTACAAATTTTATTGATTTCACTTTCTCTATCAGTAGTTGTGTTCTTACTGCTGCGAACAAAAAACTCTGAGAGTTTTTCAGTATTTACACCCTCCATTTTTTCACTGGCATTGTTCACCGGTTTAGTGCATGTTCTGTTGGGAATGAATGATCGAACCTTGCTTCTGGGAGGAGGTGGCGTGTTGGCCATTATCGCCTCTTCGTTGCTGCTAACAATGAATGAGACGAGGGAAAGAATTGCTCAATCCTCTCTGGGAGCACTCTCTCTCTTCATGTTTATTGCATATTTTGTTTCAAACCATGACATCCACTATATTTTGGAAGATTACCTCGGGATCACTGCTAAAATTTCTGAGATCGGGTTGATTATTGGCCTCATCAAGAATCGTAAACGTAGTCATGCTGAGAAAGCATAGTCTAGGGGGAATACAATGCGTCTATTTCTGATCATATTGTTGTCGAGTCTTCTTACTGCTCCATCAATGGAGGTATTTGGTTCATCACACGGAATTGAGGGTTATTCTGAAACGGGTTGCAACTGTCACGGATCAAATCCTGGTGACGATACCAATGTTGAAATCATCGGAATTCCGAAGAACTACTCACACGGAGAAGTATATCAATTAACCATCACTTTGGCCGGTGGCCCTCAAGAAGCTGAACAAGGTCACAGGGGGGGATTCAATTTGAAAGCCTCAGACGGAGAATTTTCTTCCAAAGATTCGGCAACATATATCACGGAAAGCGGTGAAATTACGCATGACCATTCCGGAGCGAATCAGCGTACTTGGGATATTGAATGGGTAGCTCCTTACAGTGACGAAGATGTATTGTTTACCATAGCAGGCAACGTTGTTGACGGGGACCATCAACCAACGGATGGGGATGATTGGTCCTTAGAGAGTTACACATCTTACGGAAGCGAAGTATCATTTTATGACAAAATTCTTCAATATTCTGATCTCTTAATTCTCATGCTCCTTTTCGGAATTCCACTTGCAATGCTCTACCGGCAAAAATCATAATTCCTTGTCTTGACCAAGAAACCATGCGGTTTCTCATAGGTTAATGCACACAACCTACACGCCATCTCAACTTATCTTGAACCGTTGACAAAAATGAGGTTGATGGTGAATTGAAAGATCAGGAACCATAGGAATCCAACCACCATAATCCAAAACAACGACGGGTCTTCACCCCCTGAAATGAAGGAATAGGCGATAATCGAGGCAGCCAGGCCAGCGATGAAGACGATGCGATAAGCGATGGTAGCGAAGATACTTCCTTTTGTTGAAAGTTCCTTTCACCCGTTGAAACCAAACCACTCTTGAACAAAGCCCATGTTTTGTTGACTCCCTATTGTCAATAAAACATATCCCACCTTACATCGCGTAAAAGCCATGTTTGACACGCTGATTGGAATTCAGAATTCTCTCTCACTCAATCGGCGCTGTACGCCTTCTTCACCCACGACTTGGATCTGTGTTGGTAGTGAAGGGTATGCTCCCCAATATGCTTCCCGTGCCGCTTGGTTCAGGTTCATGCACGCTACAACATCCCCTGCTCGGTCGGGAAGCGGTTCGCTTCCATTGAGGTGTTTGATGATGGGTTCAATATTCGAGAGGTTCACCAGCCCCCAGCCCGTTTGTGTGCACGGTGCGACTGGAGAAATCGGCATGGTTCCCGAGGTTGGGTCCCACCCGAGGTCTGGATACCAGGCAGACAGATTGAGTGCCTCACGAATGTGTGCATTGTCGATGGAAACGGGATTGCCTTCTGCATCCGTCCCGTTGACGAGGTTCATCGATCTCACATCAGGTGCAGCACCTGAAGAAGCATCTTGGTATTCATCACGAAGGGATTCCAATACAAAGGAAATGATTCCAGCGGTACGTGGAGTGGCGAAGGATGTTCCTGAAGTTTCATGGTAGCCATCGATATCATCGTGGTTTGGTAGTACTTGGGTCCAATCTGCAGAAATATCGGGATATGAACCAGACATGATCTCCTTCTGGTCGTCACCCTCTTCGGCGTATCCTGCGATTCCGATTGACCATGGTGGGCCCGCAGTTGCGTCCTGTACTGCAGGGGATGGGCTGTTGTCTGCAGCACCGGTATGGATCTTCCCGAATTCAACAACGGCAGATTCCGTAGCTCGTTCAATTCCTGGAACAGGGATTGAACCAATGGCCCCAAATGAGGTCGTGATGACATCGACCAGCGGTTGGTCTGCAGCTGATTGAACGGCCTGTTCTGAAAATCCTTCAACGAAGAAAATCACTGCATTTGGGGCCATTGGTTCAAATCCCCCAGCGTCCACTTTGCCTCTTATCGTCAAGCGTCGTGTTCGCTTTGCCACGCTCTTTATTCACGTTGTTCGTTGCACAGCGTTGGCCCCAGCGTCCACCACCCATGTCGGCATTATCCCTTTTCCCGACATCAAGAAATTAATATTCAAACAATATTTTTTTGATGAAAATTCATTCGCCATAATCTACATGAGTGCGCAGGCACTCGGGCATGACAATGGACATCGAAACCGCAGCAAATATTGGCGAAACTGTGAGCGGTATCGCTATCCTATTCACCTTACTTTTCAGTCTTCGTCAAATGAAATACTGGAATGAAAACCGCCGCTATGAAATTGGGCGTGATTTAGCCAATCACATGAACAATCCTTTGATTCACCGAGGATTTTCGGTCAGTACGACCAAGCTTCACGACAACCTTACCATTCAGGAAATGGCCGCATTGTCTCGGGAAGAAAAGGATGCCATGAACGCCATGATGATCGGCATGAATAACATCGGTCTACTTGCAAAAAATGGGCACCTATCACTTGATTTGGTCGAGGCATTTTGTGGAACATATGTCCGCGTTTTTGGAACCCGTTGGCGACGGGCAGTTGAAGTCTTTACCTCAGCAAGTATGTCCAAAAATGATGAGCCCATTGAAGCCGTATGGGGTGGGTTGTACTGGTTGATGGATACATTTCAGCCTTCATCAATGTAGATTGATGATTAGACCGGCGCACTCCAATTGTTTAGAACCCGCCAAATTTCTGCTTTTTGCGGAGATAACTATTAGATGCCTGACGCCAACGAAAACTCATGTCAGTGAACATGCAGGAGAGCCGTGCGGCACGATTTACAACCGTATGCGCTCTTTATTTCGCCCAAGGGGTTCCTTGGTTCTTCATCGCTACCGCTTTGGTAACCTTCCTTGTTGATAACGGTTCAATGGACGATGACCAGAAATTAGCGCTCATCGCCATGGGTATGATTCCGTGGATTATCGGGAAACTGTTACTCGGGCCCGTCATTGACCGATATCAATTCAAATCTATGGGGCGACGTCGTCCATGGGTATTGATTTCACAACTCGGCATGATACTTACCATGGCTGCGTTCCTCCTTGTTGACGACCCGGCTGAGGATTTGGAAACCTTAGGTCTCTTTTTCTTAATCCACAATATCTTTGCTGCACTGCAAGATGTCAGTTCAGATGCTTTGGCGGTTGACATGCTCAAGGATGAAGAATTGCCCCTTGCCAACGGCCTCATGTTCGTAGCAAAAGGACTCGGGGCTATGTTTGCCGTTCTTGGGCTGAGCCGGGTACTCAATGATTCTGGCTTCCAAAGTGCACTGCTCGTACAGATTCCACTGCTTTTCGCAGTCATGCTGGTGCCTCTATTCGTCCTTGAGCGCCCTGGTGACAAGCGCTTCCCATGGAGTACTTCTCCATCCGATGTAACTCAAAACGATGATTCGGATGCAATGACCTTTGGTGAAATCTTGAGCGGCTTCCGTACGGCTGTCGCTGACAAACCCGCCCGCTTGGCTCTCGTACTGTGTACGGTTATGTGGATTGGTGGCGGCATGGGTACGGGAATGGGCGTCATCGATTTCCAGTGGGAATTCTTGTTCGTTGAAGAATTGGATTGGAAGGCTCAGAAGTACCTTGACACAAAGGGAGCACCAGTCTTCTTGATGACCATGCTTGGCTTCCTTATCGGAGGTTTTCTTGGCTCCAAGTTCGGGTCGTATCGCACACTGACTTACGCAGTCGGTATTGGAACGGTAATGACCGTCCTTTGGTCACTCTCTCGCTCAATGTGGACCGATTCATCGTTTATGCTTCCTGCTTGGTTGCTTTGGACGCTGGTTTGGGCCATCGTGGGCGCCAATCTCTTGGCGTTTTTGATGTCCTTGACGACCAAGGATATCGGAGGGACACAATTTTCAATTTACATGACCCTCATCAATGTAGGTGCATTTGCTGGTAATGCACTCTCACCTCAACTCCTTGATTTGGCCGGGGGAAGTTTTCCAAATCTCTTCCTAGCAGGGGCAGTATTCCAAGGACTGGTTTTGTTCGTCTTGTTGCAGTTTGATAGGGATGAACTCATGGCTGTTGGAAGCGAAACCGCCTTCACAGAAACAAGTGAAGAAGCATAAGCGGCGACGCGGCTTCATCTGAAAATGACACGGTGAGATTGTGAATCTAGAAACAGCAGCGAACTTGGGTGAGGCTTTGAGTGGTCTCGCCATTATGTTCTCACTTCTTTTTGGTCTTCGCCAAGTGATGGAGGTGAATCGTAACCGACGTTTCGAGATATCTCAAACCATAGCCACCTCATTGGAAAACCCCTTGGTACAACGAGGTTTCGCAACATTCGGCAGCGTCATCACCAAAGAATCGACCCTTGAAGAATTGATGAGTCTCACGAGGGAGCAAAAGGATTCAACAAACGCCGTGGTCGTTCTGATGGCAAACCATGCCTTGATGACGTTTCATCGCAATCTCTCGTTTGATATTGTCTATTCCTTCTACAAAGGATACCTCTCTCTCATTGGGCCGAGCATGCGTCGTATGATGACAATGATCGAGTACGGATACTCCATGCATGAAGGCAGCAGCGTCACTGAGGAGGAGGGAATGGGGACGTTTCATTGGGTTCTATGGTTGCTTGACAGGCTTGAAGAGCATCATGACACAACTCAATTCAAACCACATCTCAATCAAACCGATTGGTTGCCTTAATGGCCTTGGTGTCTAACTCTAAAGCATCCAGCAACGACTCTGTAATGCTGGCTCAACAGTCACAACGTTCAATCTCTGCTACGCACGCCTTCATCTCCAGCGTTATTGAGGTCGCTTGTCACTGTGGGGTATGCACCCCAGTAGGCTTCACGTGCTGCTTGGTTGAGGTTCATGCAAGCGACGACATCGCCCGCACGGTCGGGCAGAGGTTCACTTCCGTTCAAGTGCTTGATGATGGGTTCAATGTTTGAAAGATTGACCAGGCCCCAGCCCGTCTGAGTACAAGGTGCGACTGGAGATATGGGCATGGTTCCCGAGGTAGGGTCCCAGCCCAGATCAGGATACCAGGCTGAGAGATTGATCGCTTCACGAATTTGGGCGTTGTCAATTGAAACTGCGTTTCCTTCCGCATCGGTTCCGTTGACGAGATTCTTGGACCGTGTATCAGGAGATGCGCCGGAGGAAGCGTCTTGGTATTCATCACGAAGGGATTCCAAAACGAGGGAGAGGATTCCCGCAGTGCGAGGCGTTGCAAAGGACGTACCTGAGGTTTCATGGTAGCCATCAATATCATCGTGGTTGGGCAAGACTTGCGTCCAGTCTGCAGAAATATCAGGGTAGGAACCCGACATGATTTCCTTTTGATCGTCACCTTCCTCAGCATAACCTGCAATGCCGATGGACCATGGTGGACCTGCGGTTGCATCCTGAACTGCTGGAGATGGGCTGTTGTCAGCGGCTCCCGTATGGATTTTCCCGTAATCAACCACCGCAGATTCGGTCGCCCGCTCAATGCCAGGGACCGGCAATGAACCGATGGCACCAAAGGATGTCGTGAGGATGTCAACCAGGGGTTGGTCCGCTGCAGATTGAACGGCTTGTTCTGAAAACCCTTCAACAAAGAAAATCACAGCATCGGGGTTGGCGTCAAGAACGGCTCCTGTAACTGCAGAACCGTGTCCGTCTGATGGGTCGTCGAGGATGAGGATTTCACTGTCTCCATCTGGAGAAGTACCAATGATCTTTGTTCCGGGGAAATACACGATGTCACTTGCAGTCAGTGTGTCCCAGCATGTCTCTTTGTCAGCGTCATAGCGTTCTTGCCAACTGCCTTCGAGTGTTATATCACAGATTTTGTTGACTCCAAGGCCATCAAGAAGCCAATCTGGATAGGTTTCATTGGTTCGGAAGTGGTCGTGATACACGTTAATTCCCGTATCGATTGGTGCAACAACTGAGAAGGCACGCCAACCGTCTTCGCTCCTGAATACATCAGAGGTTTTGCTTTGTTCCGAAGAATCCCCTAATGTTGCGATTCCTGCAACAAGGGAAACCACCAGCAGTATCACAATCGCCAGGGCGAGGAGTTGTTTTCGCGACATACTGTGGGCGACCTCCTCAGCGATGAGGGTCGCATCAAAGATGTCTGCCATATTCTACTCTCGGCAACAATGCCTCAAGAAGTCTACGCCTCCGGGGATAAACGAAGCATCTTGGAAAGGTCGGCCTCAGAGTTGTTCTTCCAAGCCTTTTATTCACGGCAGGAAGCTGCTTGATATGTCTCTGAAGAAGAGAGTACTCAAAGAATCCATCATCGGTTGCCGCGGTGATTTCGACGTCCTCCGGACGAACCACCCTGCTGACCACCTGAGCGTTGACCCGAGGAGCCTCTTCCTCCACCACCTTGGCTTCGGTTTCCTCCCCCGCTCCTTCCTTTCGGGCGACCGTTGTTCGAACGACGACGTGAATTGGACGATTTCTTTGCATTTGGGTCCTTGATTTTCCCAGGTTTCTGTTCAGGTTTGGGTCGAGCCTTCTCGAAATGATATTCATGGTCTTCGATCACCGGTATCTCATTTCCAATGAGACGCTGAATCCCAACGAGGTATCCGGATTCGGACTCATCACAAAACCCGTAAGCGACTCCCGAACGCCCCGCTCGTGCAGTGCGTCCGATTCTGTGGACATAACTCTCAGGCTCGTTGGGAAGGTCGTAATTGAACACGTGCGTAATGCCGTCAACGTCGATACCTCTGCTGGCGATATCTGTTGCAACCAATATTGGAATATTGCCTCGTTTAAATCCGTCAAGAGCCTTGGTTCTTGCACCTTGTGATTTATTTCCGTGAATCGCCGCAGCCTCTATGCCTGCCTGAACAAGTTGCTTCACCAATCGGTTGGCTCCATGCTTGGTTCGCGTAAACACGATGCCGCATGAGACTTCTTCATCGAGAATGATGTTGGCAAGAATTCGGTGCTTGTCCGCTTTGCGCGTGAACAGAATGTGTTGGTCAATACGGTCAACGGTAATCTCCTCGGGGCTCACGTCAACGGTGATGGCGTCTCGCAGAAAGGAGTTGGCAAGACTGGCAATGGAACTCGGCATGGTAGCGCTAAAGAGCAGGTTCTGGCGTTTCTTTGGCAGGAGTTTGAGCACCTTTTGGATGTCTCGAATAAAGCCCATGTCCAACATTCGGTCGGCTTCATCCAGAACGAAGAACTCAACGTGCGAAATGTCGATGTGTCCTTGTCCTATCAGATCCAAGAGCCGTCCTGGTGTGGCAATGAGTACGTCAAGACCTTTCTGTAAGGCTCGTACTTGTGGTCCCTGCTTAACACCGCCGAAAATGACACGATGGCGGACGTCGAGGTGCGTACTGTAGGCACCAAAGCGTTCGTCAATTTGTGCTGCTAACTCACGTGTGGGGGACAGGACAAGTGCGCGTATGCGGCGCTTTTGTGGGGGTCGTTCTGCGGTCATGGCCTGTAGTACGGGAAGTGCGAAAGCCGCAGTTTTTCCCGTTCCTGTTTGAGCGATTCCCAAAACGTCTTTTCCTGCCAACAGTGGAGGTATGGACTGAAGTTGAACCGGCGTTGGTGTCTCATAGCCTTCTCGCTCAACTGCTTTGAGCAACTGGCTGGAAAGTCCAAGGTCCTTGAAAAGGGTCATTGAGCCACCCACTGAGTATGATTAGCCGTGGATTTGTGCAGGTTGCAAGATTGGACCATACGCTGCCCTCGGTCATCTCCCCTAAAACCCGAGGGGGTTCATCAACGCACGTTGTTCGCCTTTTCGCACCCTTGCGCGCTGGCTGGGGCGAAAGGCTAAGGGGAGGTCCCTTGAGGTTCAATTAGAGGTCACGAAGTTGAAAGTTCGCCTGCATCAATTTTTATCCAAAACAGGTCATTTTTCATCCAAGCGAGAGGCGAAGGATGCAGTTTGGAGAGGTGAAATCACCGTTAATGGCTCCATTGTCAAGGATATTGCCTACCAATTCAATCCCCGAAACCGTCCCGTTGAATACCAAGGTCGCCGCTTGTTTTTGCCCGACAGCGACATCACCTTCGTATTGAACAAACCTTCAGGTTATCTTTGTGCTCGAATCAACGAAAACGAGCGCGCTATCGGAAAACGATCCGTCTTCGACCTGTTCGAGAGTGAGGTTGACGCCACTGTTCATGCTCGCTTGTTGACAGTAGGTCGTTTGGACGAAGCAACCACTGGGCTTCTCATCGTCACGACCAGCGGCGACCTCGTCCATCGGGTGACGGCTCCAGAACATCATGTCGCCAAGAGGTATTGGGTTTCATCAAAGCGTCCGTTGACGGAGGAAGCAGAGCAACAATTGGTTGAAGGCGTGTCAATTGAGCTTGAATCGGAAGGTGTCATTTCGTATTACCTCACTCAACCTTCGAAACTTGAACGGATCAATGAGCGTGATTTCATTTTAGAAGTAGTCGAGGGTAAAAAACGCCAAGTTCGTCGGATGGTCGCTGCAGTTGGAAATGCGGTAGAACATCTGCATCGCCTCTCGATTGCAAATGCCGCCCTCGAAGATTTTGACTTGGACGAAGGTGCAATGCGTGAGGTCAAACCAACCGAAATTGAGGCGTGGTTTGAGCAGGCGTGAAGAGACAAAAGACCTTGAAGAAGGACGGCTTGAGCCGATTGAGGAATGACCATGCCCGGCGACATGTCTTGGATGAAAGCCCGTTTTGATGAGTTGAGTGAACAATCACTCTTGTGGGAGCCGCCCACCCTAGAAGGCCCCAACCAACCACGGTGCCAAATGGACGGAAAACCGACCATCATGCTTTCTGCAAATAATTACCTCAACTTGACCACTCACCCCAAAGTGACGGCAGCCATGCAGGATGCGACGGCCAAATACGGTGCGGGCAGTGGTTCGGTTCGCGCCATCGCAGGAACCATGGACATCCACCTTGAAGCAGAACGAAAAGTTGCTGAATTCAAGGGTGTTGAAGCCTCGCTGATTTACTCCGCAGGCTACACCGTCAACGTAGGATTGATTCCCGCTTTGGTTACCGGTCCAAACGACGTGATTATTTCCGATGCTCTCAACCACGGTTCCATCATCGATGGTGTGCGCTTGACCAAAGCCTCACGAGCCGTCTACGGGCACAACGACATGGGCGAACTTGAAGCGGTCCTGAAAGCTCATGAATCCTCACAGCGAAAACTCATCATCACCGATGGCGTGTTTTCAATGGACGGTGATATCGCTCCCTTGGATGAAGTCACTGCCCTTGCAGAGGAATACGGGGCCATGGTTTACGTTGACGATTGTCACGGGGAAGGCGTATTGGGCGAAGGTGGTGCAGGTATCGTTGACCACTTCAAACTCCAAGGGAAAGTTGACTTTGAGACCGGTTCGTTTTCGAAAGCATTGGGTGTCCAAGGAGGCATTCTTGCAGGCACAGAGATGACTCGGACGCATGCACTGAACCATTCACGCTCGTGGCTTTTATCAGGCTCTCAGCCACCAGGTGTTGCTGCAGCTCAAAAGGCTGCGATTGAGGTTCTCATGGATGAGCCAGAACACCATGCTCGTCTTTGGGAGAATACGAATTATTTCCGCAAGGAATTGCAATCAATGGGCTTTGATACAGGCGATTCGATCACTCCAATCATTCCCGTCATGTGCGGCGAATCAAGCACTGCTAAAGCCATGACACAAGCCCTTGGAGAGGAAGGCGTTATGGCCGGAGCGATTGTTTTCCCAATGGTTGCAAGAGACAAAGCCCGTATCCGTACTCAAATGTCTGCGGGTCTCTCTCGACAAGACCTTGATGATGTGCTCGCTTGCTTTGAGCGAGTCGGTCCTCGTCTCGGACTGATTTGAATTCATTCGGATTCAAAGGCGTCAACGACTTCAAGCAGTTCTGTATCTGACCCTGCCATGCCCTCAGCCTCAGGTGTCGCATCTTCTTTTGTTTCAAGGCCCTCAAAGGGGTCGTTGCCGTCTTCAAGCATGCACAATAAGCGCCATCTTGGTGCCCACGATAGGTGCACATAAATCGGGCCGGGGAGTAGCAACAAGAGCCAGATCAGGACCGATGGGACGGCCACCAATTCAGTTCGGTCTATCGAGAGGAGAGCAAGGCCGAGGAATGGCATGGGGTAAAGCAGGTAACGCGGGGGTGCCATTGGATGACGTTTTGAGAAACTGATGAGCACGAGCGAGAGAAATCCAGTAAAGGCACATGCCACGATGAGCAACGATGTGTGATAGATCCACTCAACGCCCCACACCTCGTTGTTTTTGTTTCCGTAGGCATAGGGCAGGAGCAGAGCAAGGGCCACAAGAAGTCCGTAGAACCCTCCGATGTTGGCAGGGTGGCTGAGCCATAATGGAAGGCGGGAAAAGCGCCGAGAGAGTGAGGTTCCAAGCAGAGTATCCTGCTCGTGAGGGGCCAAATCTGCGACCCTGCTCATCCAAGATTCACTGGTTGGCACAGACTGGTGGTCATGGGGACGGGTCTTGAAGGTAGGGGGTTGATTTCGACAAAAAACTTCATTCTTTGCTCCTGAAAAAGGAAACCAGCGGGCTCTCCACGTCCAGTTCACCGTCTTCTTCAAGCCATGAGCGCTCGAGCAAGCCCGTTTCGACAGATTCTCTGTCCCGTGCCTCTTCAATAGGGTCGGGAACGTCATTGACAGCATCCCTCAACGCGATGGCTTGGTTGATGAGGGCCATGTGACGAATCAGTTCAGGAGTGCGCTGTTTTGACGAAGAGAAGTGGCCAAGTACGGGGAAATCGATGGTATCTTGAGCCAAACTAAAGCCGCCGATGAGGTCGTCAGGTATGATTCTCAGCCGATGTTTGCCAGGTTCAATCCATGTACCATTTGACAGTTGGACGAACAATACCGCCTTCCCCATTGGCTCTTCGTCCATGAAAGGGTGATGCATATTGACGGCAAGAGGTGTTGAAGCATGGCTGCGAAAGCGTAACCACACGACCGTTCCATTGAGCGTGATAATGCTCAGTGCCACGGCAATTGCCACGATTGTATTGACGGCAACAGCGTTCAGGAGCAAGCCGAGGATCAACGCAACCAAGATACTACCAATCCATGCAATGTTTCTTCCTTGATGGAAGGGTTGAGCAACAGGTGTGTTGATGAAGCGGACCATTTCCACTGGGAGTTGGTCCATGGAATCTCCCATGGTACGAATATACTGCGGCTCCACTTGAACTTCACGCCTGAGGAAGTTGATGGTCACTGGCGACCAAAGCCCACATGTCAACGTCTTTTACATAGGTCTCGATGGTCTCAAGATGCGTCGCAATATCCAGTCCCCATGCAAGATTCCAACCCTCTAATTTAGGATGTAATTTTGCCCATTGTTTCACGATTCCAATGCTGTTTTTACGTTCGTGATGCAAGAGCAGAGCTGCTGTTTGAATGAGTCCTTGTATCAACAGGATATCTTGGCTTGGAGCATCCCGTGCTTTGAGCATGTTCCAGAGGTCCTCCCAAGACTCATGGGCGTGCCAAAACGCACCTCTGTCAAAGCGATTGCAGCCTTCGGTAAAGAATTCCAATTCGCCGGCGGACAATGGGCATGCAGGTTGCTTTGCCATGTTCGGGGGAATGTGGCCATGCTTGAAACAGTTCGTGTTCGGTTCTATTTCTCCGCACTCTTCAAGAGGGGGTTCGGTGGATGTCTTGCTTAACGGTGGTTTATCATGGTCAAGATCCCTCACGGTGACCTTATCGAACAGCGGCGTGGTGGCGTTGATGTTTTACGGGTTCTTGCCGGGACATTAGCGGCACATGAGCAATCGGGTGCCGTTGCTCTTTGCCCTCCCGGGCGCACCCTTGACGAGGCAGCATGGTTGCTGTTTCGCCTTGGTCAACCAGTCATGGCGTTTTACGAGGGTGCATCGCCTCTTGAGGGCCTCGAAGCCCTCGTTGCTATCGAACATGATGCCATGGAGGTCATGACCGATGTTCTGCTTCATGAATTATCAGTGAGTGACCTGCGCGCAACCATGGAGGCTTTTCCAGGGAGTGTTCTTCATCTTGAACATATGAAAGAAGGGCGCTCAGGGGATGAATGGTGGTCATCCGTTCGCCTTCCCTCCTCGTCATGGCGAAGAGCATTACGTCCTGAAGATATTGAGTCAATGGCCCTCGAGAGTGAATTCGCTCAACGGCCATCGCGCCAAACTTCCTCGCTTATCGGCTCTCAACTTCAGCCGGGGTCCGTGTACTTGCTGGACTCTCCCGACCCCCATCCGATGATTCACCTTGCCACGGAAACGGCTCAACGTGGTCTGCCGATCATGGGTCTGTTCGCACTCCCCCATGCCATGACTGAAATCACCAAGCAGCTTCCCGAACCACAGTGTTTCGACGTGTTATCCTCCAATAACGGATATGCGTTACTCAACGATACAGATGAAATGAAAAAAGCCGTGCATAACTTCCTCTGGAGCAGTGAACGCTCGCTGGTGCTTTTGGATGGCTTAGACCGCCTGGGTAATGCGATGGGTGACAATGAGATGCTGAATTTCTTCCGTAGCCTCGTGGATTTGATTCGTATGGAGGACCACGTGATGTTGTGCACGACAGATTTGAATCTCTTCGACACGCCCGTTCAACACGGGCTTTTGGGGGAGTGCACCCTTCTTGAGCAATCGGAACTTGACGCTTGGCTCGAGCAACCCGACGATCTTTGGGAACACCCCGCCCTCCTCCCAGCTGATGAGGATGAAGAGCGCTGGATTGAAGCCCAACTCCAACATCAACAGCATGATTCTTTCTTGAGTCAAACCTCCACAGCAACCTTTGAGGGCGGCAGCGTTGAAGTGAATGAGCACGACCGTATTGAAGCGACTCAAGCCCTCGGGGCCCTGGTTGAACAATGGCCTGAACAAGAGGCTGAATCTCAACCGGAGACTCACGATGCAGAATCCTCACCTTCCTCTCAACCAAGCACGTGGCGGCCTAACATCCCGGTTGCATTCAATGAAGGGCGTTTCATCAGCGAAGTACTGACCGATGTTCCAGAGGCGAAGCAGAAGCCTCTACCCTCAATTCGTAAGAGGAAGGTAAAACAGGAAGCAGAACCCAAGACTGCCCCGAAGGTACGCACACCTCAACGTATGCCTCGTCGAGGCACTCTCCCCTCACTTCCAGCAATCAACCCAGGCCTTGACGCTCAGCGAAGCAAAGCCGTAGCCCAATCTGGAGCGGCATTGCCCGATTGGCCTGCATCCCGACGGTCTTCGACTGAATTCCGTCGGGAAAACATGGATGGTTTCACACAGCGCCAAGACCGTGCCACGGACCGCCAAAATCGCAAAACATCCCCGCTTCAACGGAAAGCACTTGAGGCCAATGCTGTAGCCTCAAGCACCGTAATTACAGGCCAATTACCGCCCGTTGTGAATCCGAAGACATTGGCTCTCCCCGCAGTTAACGGGAGCGTAGAACCTCTTTCGAATGCAGCAGTTGCTATTCCAGAGTTGCCCAATGAGAAAGCCAGGGAGGCTGCCGAGTGCGCCCAATCCAAACCGACGATGGAGGAGATTTACGAGCGTTGGACGACCTTTGATGAGGATGAAAGCATGGATTCAACCGCCCTTTACAACGAGAAGGGCGAAGCACTTGAGCGGTACAAAGGTGATTCTTGATGAAGGGGCGAGAGACGAAGTTACGCTCCGCTCTTGAGCAAGCCAAAGAAAAATTACGGGATTCAATCCATGCGAATCAAGGTGCTCAGTCCCCCGCTATGGAAGTCAAACCTCCTGTGTCGGAGGTTAAAGCCCAATCGAAACTCAACACACTCTTGGGGCGAACAACGATTTCCAATACACAGGTTTCATTGTTTCAAAGGGTGGGTGTGCCTCAACGACCGACCTACGACCTCATCGCAGACCGAGTACTGGGACCCGGCGTTGGTAAACCAGCAAGTATCTTCGATGACGATACGGGATATGCAAGTCATGTCGCGCACCGGTTGAAACTTCTTCAGGAGCGTCTTCAATCAGCTGAAGAACTCGATGAGCACGAGGTGGACCACGATGCATTTGTAGGTGTAGAGCGCAATGGGGAGCCGATTTGGAGCAACATCCTCAACGAACATCGCGGTCGTGTGTCGAACGAACTCGACGAGACGCTATCGCCTCCCTCGGTTGAAAGTCCCTTTCACTCCACCAAGGTTGTGGGTTTGGCCTCTGGTTGGCCCTCAGCCTTGGCATGGTCCGAACGCATGACCTTCAAACAGTGGTTTGTGGCCGAGGAGAATTTCAAAGCCACTCAATTATGTGAGCGGGCCGTTGACCTTCCAGCCCGTGCCCTCAACCCAGTGTTCATTCAGGCGTCGGAAGGCTCAGGGTGCTCGCACCTGCTTCATGCAACCGGCCAAGCTCTTCTTCGGCGCCAAGAAGGTCATGTTCTCATGATGAGTGCGGCAGACCTTCTTTCGGTTGATGCTTTGGAACCGGAATGGCAAGAAAGCCTTGCATCTGCAGTCGCTATGATCGTTGACGACGTGCATGAATTTGCTCTCGATGAAGGGTGGAGTCATCAATTGGGCATTCTTCTTGACCAAGCCATCAACATGGGGCTGCAGGTCCTCGCTGGAGGGCGCATCTCACCTGCGACCATGCCGCCATCAAGGTTGAAAGAAGTCCTCAGAACAGCTGCCATCGCTTCCTTGCAGTCGCCGAGTTCTTCCACGCTGATGGCTTTTGGGCGTTGGCGATGCTCGCAACGAAATCTTCTGTTGGGCGATGTTCATCTTGCTCGTCTTGCACAAATGCAACCGGCTGGATATCGCACCCTTGACGCTCGTTTGGAACAAATTTCCATTGCCTTTGGTGGTGGAGAGGTCCTTCTTGATGGCGATGATATTTCTCATCTTCTTGCTCATACTGAGGGCGTGAATCCGCCGGGGAGTACTCTGGTGGGGGAGCATCAGCGGGTGGAAGATTTAGCCAATCAACTGATTGGCGACGCGATGGATCATGTCTATTCCACGCTCGATACGGGCGGTATTGAATTGCATACTTCGATCGAGCCCGTGAACGAGGACACCTATCAGCCTCCTGAATGGGATGAAGCAACCTTCAGTGCTGAAAATGAAACTCAATTTGATCGGAGCATACGGGACGCAATACAGCGCGTCACGCCTGCCAAACCGTCTGTGCTGGACGTACACGAACGAGAGGAATACCTCCTCAATCGGCATGAACGACTTGGAGATGCTGATGTCAACCGCGCTGTTGATGTGCTGGTCGATTTGGACGAAGTCATCGATGCGAAAATGAATGAAACAAGTCGTTTGGCAGTTTCCAATTCACTTGAATTAAATCGGCTGGAGGAACGGATGGTCGTGCTCGCTCATCGCGCCGTTGATGCGGATATTGAGGAATTAATTTCCATCGCAGATGAACTCCGAACGCTCGAGGAACGCTTGGTTGAACTTGACCCTGAACGTGAGGCTTTACCTCCTTTTGAAGAGGGAACAGAAGAAGCACTCAACTCCTACGAACCAGAGGGTGAGTGGGATGTGAATCCCGATGATGTCAATCCTTCTGAGTTGCTAGAGAGTGACGCTCCACCATACAATGTTGTTCATCTCGCTCGCTTGCGCAAACGCCAGGTCTTGCAAGGTGAAGAGGAATGAGAGCACCCTGGTGGATGAAAGGAGTCCGTTTTTCCTGTCAACCAGCATGCGGTCGTTGCTGCAATCAACCGGGTGGTATCGTTTATCTCTCCCCAGACGATGCCCAACGTCTTGCAGGGCATGCATCACTTGAGGTCGAAGCTTGGCTCGAACGTGATGCACGTCAAACCTACGACGGGCGCTTTGTTTTGAAAAGCCGAGAGGAAGATGGGGTGTGCATTCACCTCAATGAACAACAACAGTGTAGCGTGTATGAGGTGCGACCCCAACAGTGCCGAGCCTTCCCTTGGTGGGGAGAAAATTTAGCCACTCAAACGGCGTGGGACAAGGTGAAACAATCCTGTCCAGGGATCGATGCAGAAGATGCTCTCCTCATTGACGGCCACACGATACGACTTCACATCTTTTCGGACCGAACCTCAACAAAGGGCTTTCGGACGTGGCCTCCCGAACCGCGGATGAGAAAACGATAGATAGCGGCGGTGTAGTTTGTAACACCGCATAAAATGAATATTTCCAATAAAGAGCCGACTTTATACGAAGAGCGGATGTCGGCCCATTGGAGGGAAGATGTTGAGTGATGAAGACGGCTTGTTTACGGTAACTTCCTCCCACCTCAACACAGGGTTGCGCGGTGTACCGGTCGGGACCTGTCTGACCTCCTTTGTGACGCCAACAGAAGGTGTCCACTATTGCGGCTATCCCATTGCCGAATTAGCCCACTTTTCTCCAGAAGATATCATCTATCTCTTGTTCAATAAAGAACTCCCAAACGAGGCACAGTCTAAAGCCTTCAAGGCGGATATGGCTTCACGAGGCCACGTCCCACCCAGTCTTGCTGCAGTGTTCCATACCCTGCCCAAGGATGGACACCCTATGGACTGGTTGAGCGTCGGCATACACACGCTCGGTATGATGGATACAACGGGTAATTGGAAAGAAGACACCATGAATTTAATTGCTCGTATGCCCCGAATGATGGGCTTGTTATTCCGCATCCGTGAGGGACGTGGTGAAGGTATCCCTGAAGACGATTTGTCGGCAAGTATGGTCAAGCGATTTGTACAGACGCTCGATATCGACGACGTTGATCACGATTTGATGGAGCGCATTCTCGCCACCTACCTCGTACTTCACATGGATCACGGTGGTGGAAATCTCTCCACCTTCACCGGCAAAGCAATTGCATCCGGTCACGCTACAGTATATGCCTCCATTGCTGGAGCCATGAACGCTCTCTCAGGACCACTTCACGGACGGGCAAACCAATCCTGCTTAGAATTCGTTCTTCGTATTGGCACCAGTGACCCAGAGGAAGTGGAAGCATTTGTCCGTGGTGAATTGGAAGCCAAGCGCCCTGTCTTTGGTTTTGGTCACGCTGTACTGCGCGCTGAAGACCCGCGAGCAACGGTTCAATTTGCGCTGGGAGAGGAACTGTGTCCTGACGATGAGAATTTCAAAATCATACGAACGCTTCGTGAGGTGGCCCCTCGTGTTTTGGCAGAGAATCCAAAGATTTCCAATCCCAATGCCAATGTGGACATTGCAAGCGGCGCATTACTTCACCATGTTGGTTTCAAAGACCCAACCTATTACACGACCTTCTTTGGATGGGCGCGTGTAGCAGGAATTGGTGCTCAAATTGTTGATGAGCGTACGGTGATGCGGTCCGGCAAAGGTACGCCGATTTATCGTCCCAAGTATTTCGCAGAACAGCAAAGTCTTCGTCATATCGAATGAGGCCGTCCCAGTACCGGTCGCGAGGTCTTTCCTGAACCCCGATGCCCAATCATTCGCGGTGCTGCCCAAGGAGGGGTTGCCTCGCAATAGGTTTCCATCAACTCTTCCGTACTTTCTGTCCACTTCCATCGCTTTCGCCAAGCCTCAATCAGCTTGCGGCGTCTTGAGGAATCTGTTTCGCTCCACGTTGGCGTTGTATCCTTGAACTCCTTGATCACATTGAGGTGATGCTCTTTTTCACATTTCGCCAGGCGTTTCCACTGCTCCTCGTCGAGCGGTTGTGTCGCTGGTTGAACCCAGCGAGCCTGCCCGGAAGGGAGCCATGTGAGTGCAGGATCTGCGTAATCGGACAGAGCGGTCAATCCTGCTCGCAATAATGCGTGTTCAACGTCCGGGCGCGTGGGCCAAACATAGGTTGGCATCCCTTGGCGTGATGCCGTCAATCGCTCCAACCCTCTTCCTTGGAGGCTCACCTTTCGGCCAACAGGCAACCAACTTGTTGGTGACTGGAAGTACTCAATCGCACAAGGGAGCATGGAACTTCCTTCCTTTTGATGGCGTTTGACCAGGCGTCTGAAGGGCATTGAGATGTATTGTGGGAGTGCTTGTACTCGCTGAGTTGTCCGGTTTCCGAATGGCGGGATGTAAGGGATAAGTGCGGCCCAAGGGCGGCTACCTGCAGCTTGTGCTGCTGAGGCTGGCATGTGCTTGTGGAAGGCGTAGAAGACGGTATTTTGGTTCGGAATGTTTCGTTCATCCAAGATCGCTTCAGCCAATTGCATGGCTCGTGCTACGTGGGCGATGTGGTGTTTTTTCCCCCTGTATCCACCACCACTCGAAGCGGTCGGATGAGGTCGTTTGATCTCAATGCAGCCCATTTTCCCTTGATTTGCCCAATGCTCAACGATGATTGGATCGTCTAACATCGCTTCAAAGCCGAGAAAGCCAGCGTTGGTGAGTTCATCAAGCGTCCATTCTTCAGTCCATGTTGGTTTACCCTTGAGGCGTGATGCCGGGAGTGAAACAGTTCTGTCATGATGGACGACGAGTTGGTCGTCGGCAGTGATGCGAATATCAAATTCAATTCCATCAAATTGCTGAATAGCATGCTGGAGGCTTTCAAGCGTATTTTCGGGTGCTTGGGTCCACGTCCCATCATCACCCATGCTACAGGGAAGGATGCTCTCCTCTCAAAGGTTTACCACGCGGTGTGAGATGGAGAACTCAATGATTTTATGTTGATTAATACCTAAGGCATAAAGCCAATACGCTCTGGGAAGTTCATGGAGCCATATGATATCATGATGGGCATGATATTGGTCCTCACCCCCATCATCTGTTGGTACTTCACTCGCCAACAGGCTGAACACCGCACCCCGTGGAGGAAATGGGCTGAAGAGTTCCACAACAAGCGATACTATCTCCATGCAATGGGCTACATAGTCATTATTCGTTGGAAATCGATCACCGATAAACTCAACGAACCTATGAAGTTGCGAACAGGTCATTGGACATCATGGATTCACGGTGTTGAAGGGGACTTCACCAAGTGGGTGCAGGACGCTTTTCGCAACGATGTCCTCACGGAATTCCTCAACTTCCACTACCTCTTCGTTTACCTCTTTTTGATCTATGTCACGACCGTTTACTTTGCATACTCAGGTGACCGTGACATGACCGATAAGGTCACGCTCAACTACCTTCTCATCTACGCCATTGCAGTACCATACTACCTGTTCTTCAACGTCGAAGTCACCTCTTCTTGGATTCCTGGCATGGATGCTTTGCTCTATCAAGACGGATGGTATACCGTGTTCTACGCACTTCACGATCCCCTCGACAACGCAGTCCCGAGCCTCCATGTTGCCATTCCATTTGGAATATTGATGCTGAATTATCTTCATGTTCGTGAACGAGGAGGAACATTACGAGAGTGGCGTCATTGGCGCTACCATCGCTTCATTTTGCTCAATACCATCTTGTTTATCTTCACCATTCTCTACCTCGGAATTCACTGGTTCATTGATATCCCTCTTGGTATGCTCGTTGGTAGCATCGGTGCTCTCTTCATCCACCATTTCCAACCGCGGCTTCGAAATGACTACGGCCCCGTATTCAAGGGGATCACCAGGGAAAAAATGCGCCGTCATATTGTTGTGGAAGGCATTGTCATGCTGATGCTGCTTACGGTGATGATGATGGGTGTCAACTACCAAGAAGAAACGGTTGATGAGCGAGTATCCTATCGTTTAGGAGAAGACGATTCAACCTTTGAAATCATACAGAAATTTTCACCGGATGATTATGTGTTGAGCAATATCTCAAACCTCAATGAAGTTGCATCGCTTGAAATCGTGGTCGTGATGGTTGAATCAAGTATTCCCGCCATGAATCAGGGCAGTATTGACTGGGAGATCATGAGAACCTTGGGGCAACATTACACCGTGGCGCCACAAACGACCCTTGCATTGAACATCACCTCTCCGCATATCTACCATTTCATCGTGATGCATTATCCTTCGCTCGAAGGCGGTGAAGTCACGATGGACGTACGCATCATCAACGATTATGGAGACGACAAAATGGGGCAAGCAATGTTCTTGAGTCTTCCCTCGCTTTGGATGACAGGGTTTGTTGTTTATCGCTTGTATCGGCTGAAGAAGGAAGGACGAAGTTGGATTGATTCTACACCCTCTTATGTGTGGGCATCCTCCCAAGCAGCAACCGAAGAGGCCTGAACGCATGAGCGGAGAGTCCATTGAAGCCACCGTTCATCGCTTGGCTCAAACTCCGGGTGGGCAAATCCTGACCTCACTCAGAAATGCTGTTCAGCGTTCACTGAAGTACTATATTGGTCTCTTTGTCGTAGGTTTTCTTATCGCATTTCCTTTCTCCAGTGCATTCATCACGTGGCTTATCGATGCAGATCGCCTCCCCACTGGCGTTGACATCATTGTAATTTCTCCAGTTGAGTTCCTCTTCTTACAATTGCGAATTGCAGGGACACTCGGCGTGGTGCTGGTCGGACTCGTGGCAGTCAGCCATGTGGCCATTGCCGGAAGCCGACATCAAGCGGTAAAAGAGCGAATTGAGGAGTTGGAATTGCGTTTGCCAAAGCCGGGAGCAACCGTGGTCTTGAGTGTTTTGAGCAGTCTGCTTTTGGCGTTATTCGGTGCATTGTATGCGTGGGAAGGCTTGCTGCCATTTTTGCTTGAATACCTCACAAATGATGCGCAACGTGCAGGCTTGTCCACTGAATGGAGACTCTCGGGCTATGCCGGTTTCATTGTGAATTTAGTTCTGGCCTCTGCCCTTGGCTTTCAGGCACCGGTGCTTACAACCATCGTTTTGCGGTCAGAGCTTGTTGCTCGTGAACAACTCACGGCTTCGAGACGAATTATTTGGTTCAGTTCCTTCGTACTGGGTGCTTTTCTCTCTCCACCAGACCCGCTCTCGCTATTCTTGGTAGCCTTGCCAGTCATCCTGTTGTTCGAACTTGCCTTACTCTACGACCGCATCACTCGGTGAGCATGGGGTGGAGTGCATCGATCATCACTGGCATGGAGCCAGGATGCTGCTGATAATCCAAGCCGTGGAAATCAGAACCAACCGTGATGCCCATGTCTCGGTCTGAAGCTGCTATCATGAGTGAATGCCGATACATGTCGTCATGGCTGCGATGAACTGCTTCAACTGCATCTACTCCAAGGTCCTGAAGCGTGTTCATGAGCACTGGAACGTCGACGCCGTAATACAATGGATGAGCGAGTGATGTAAATCCACCAGCGGCCTTCACTGCCTCAACGGCTTCGGCAATCGTTGGTTTTTCGTGGGCTACGAAGGCAGGCAGACCATCACCAAGCCATCGCTCAAAGGCCTCGTGTTTTGATTCAACATAGCCGAGTTTGACCATCTCCTCAGCGAGATGAGGTCGGCCGACTGACCCATCGGCTCGAGCCAGTACATCGTCGATGTTGACGGGCATGCCCAAGGCTTCGA
>JADHPT010000030.1 GCA_016778305.1 Candidatus Poseidonia sp.
CTAGAAGCGGCTCACATACGTCCTTATGCAGGGCCTGAAACAAATCATATCCAAAACGGAATGATACTAAGATCGGATGTTCATTCATTGTTTGATAGGGGCTTAGTAGGAGTAGAGCCTGAAGATTATTCAGTAGTGATGAGTGATGTTCTAGCGAATTCATCTTATTCAGACTATGATCAACTGAGAATACGTCTTCCTAGAGACCAAAATAAGCGACCAAGTTCAGAAGCGTTATGGGCCCATCTGGAAGAACATGATTTACTTGCTTTTAGATGAAGTCGATATAATCTTGAATAAATTGGTTGAAATAGGTCATTGACACACCGTGCGGTATGTTCATAATCGCTGATATGGAGCCTGTTCGCCCTTCTCACTGCTCATCAGCAACTTCCTCGGTCGACCACGAACGACGCATCACCCTGCCAGCAGCTTCTCCAGCCTCCATTGGGTCGTAATCGTGGCCGAAGATGAGGTGCTTGACGAGATTATGCTGGGCAATGGACTGCCCGCAATCGGGGCAATCGTGACGGTTGGGTTCTTTGTAGCCTTGGAAGGCCATACGTCCCTTGGGCGTGGCGAGGCCGCTGATGGTGCGCATGAGCGTTGACAAGAAGACCAGGCCGAACAAGAGCAAGCAGCAGCCCGCACCACCAAAGGCACCCGAGGAGGCAGGCGTTTGGTCGAGCATGATGAATTGGGTCATGCGTCCGTCAGAGGTATTGCGGAAGGTGTCCAGGTCGAGGGTATGTGGGAATTGTTCACCCCGCAGGGTCAGCAAGATTTCAGTACCGTCATCATCTTCTTCCACCTCGAGGACAAGCATGTAGGTGCCATAAGCGTCGAGCAAGGTGGTAGCCCCGCGATATTGGTAACAGTCCGCATCACCGGGGTAGCATTGGACTTCGATGTTTTGCAAGACGACCGCAGTATTGTCACCGTAGGTGGCCATCCCTGAAATGCGATAGGTTTCAGCCGATACAGTCGGAAGGAAGCAAGCGAGGGCGACGACAAGAAGAGGGGTCAGCCACCTGCGCATGGAATATTTTACATTGACCGGACTTAAAATGTCTTGATTATTACCACGAGGTCTTGATAGACTGCATCCAATCTCTTTCTCTCATGGGCGAACTGATCACCGGACAAGCCGCAACCTACGTTGAAGAAATGCACATCAATACAACCAAGCGCTACGAGATCTGCTGCATCACGCGAGATGTGGAACGTATTGTTGCTCAAAGCGGTATCACGGACGGGTTGGTCTTGGTCAACCCCATGCACATCACCGCCTCCTGTTACGTCAACGACCTCGAATACGGCCTCCACCACGACATCATGACGTGGTTGGAGAAGTTGGCTCCCTACCACGGTGCAGAGGGGCGCGCAGGTGAAGAGTACCATCATCACCGGACGGGCGAAGATAACGGAGACGCACATCTCAAGCGGCAATTGCTCGGCCAGCAAGTCACCATGCCTGTCAAGGACGGGCGCCTGCATCTGGGTACTTGGGAACAAATTCACTACGCAGAATTCGACGGCCAGCGGGACAAGCGTATCCTCGTAAAGGTGGTTGGGGTGATGGTCGAGTGACGCTCTCATCACCTCCTGAGCCAATCGGCTACATGGCAGAGCTTGGCGTGGAACGTACGTTGTGGAAACCAGGCTTCTCTCGCCTCGAATTAACGCTCACTGAGGACCATCTCAACAAGGGCGGCGTGGCTCACGGTGGGATTCACATGATTCTGCTCGATTCTGCCTTGGGCAGTGCCCTCGTCGCTTCGCTCAAGGTCGAAGAATGGTGTGCGACCACGCAGCTCTCAACCAGTTTTTTGGCCCCGGCACGACCCGGTGAACGCTTGGTGGCGGAAGGGCGCGTAGTTCGTCGAGGCAAACACGTTGCTCATTTGGCAGGGGAGGTCAAAGTTGGCGATCGCTTGGTAGCCAGTGCGACAGGGACGTGGGCGATATGGTCCACTCGCCCGCCTTCCTTGAGCGAGTAGAAGCGTGGTTCCTGAGGACGTCCACATCATTCAGTCATCGTTCGAGTGTGGTTTGCACAACGGGTAGAAGCGCCCGAACGAAGTCTTCAGAGGAAATACTGTGGCCTAATTGAGCAAGTGAGGTTGTTGTATCCGCTACCAATCCACATCCTGCGACGCCTTCAACGCGGCCCGGTGGCGTATTGAGGTTGACTGAGAACCCATGGCGGCTAACCCATCGCAAGAAGGAAAGGCCGATGCTGCAGACCTTTCTTCCATCCACCCATACGCCTTGCATGCGTTCATCCCGCACAGCATGGACGCCGAAGACAGCCAACGCGTCGATCAGCCACCCTTCGATGGTGTGGATGATGTCAGCTACCGAGGCTTCGCCCTCACGCTCACCCCACTTGAAGATAGGATAGCCCACGACTTGTCCCGGGCCGTGCCATGTCAGGCCTCCACCTCGGTCAACCCCAACGGTTTCGTAACCGGGTGGCGGAAAAATCCCGTCGTTTCGGGCGCGCGGGCCAATGGTGACCACTTCGGGGTGGCTCAAAAGAAGCAAGGTGTCGGGGATTTCTCCTTCGATACGCTGCTGTTGAAGTTCCTTCATCAAGACCTGAGCGTCTTCGTAGGAGACGACGCCAAGTTCTCGGACATCCATCATGTGCATCACGCCGTCAGAACTTACCAGAGGAGCCGAAGCCACCTTCTCCACGCTCGGTTTGGCCGAGCATCTCGACGCTGGTTTCGACAAGTGTCACGTTGGGTACTGGGGCGAAGAGCATCTGTGCAACCCGTTCGCCAGCCTTGACTGAAAAGGTCTCACCTTCGCCGATGTAGGTGGCGAGGACTTTGAGTTCACCTCGGTAGTCTGCGTCGATGGTACCCAGTCCGTTGGGCATGATCATGCCCTTGCGTCCCAAGGATGAGCGACATCGGATTTGTCCTTCCCACCCTTTGGGTATGGCGCAAGCCCAACCTGTTGAAATCATCACGGAGCTTCCTTTGGGGACCAAGGTGTCTTCAATCGCATACAAATCCCAACCTGCAGCCAAGGCTGAACCCTGTGTGGGTAGGATCGCCCGTTCATCCAGCCGGGCAAATTGAACATCAAGCGAAATTTGCTCCATACCTTCGCTCAACATACATTCCTTTTTGACTGTTGGGATAATGTAAGATTTTGATGACATTGCTCTCCAGTGGAAAACAAGGTGTTTTTGGTATGATTTGACAAACTTTTTATGATTTTTTTACACTTTTCTTACATCGGCCAAACCCGCGCACTGCGTTCAAGTGCGAAGGGGCTATGGAGGGTGGAAAACCCCTGTCTTCAATCGGGCTCCATACGCTATCATTATAGGCGTCCGAGAAGGGCAAACAAATTCCAGCGCGTTGCAAATGTCGGGGGGTTACTAAAATGGTCATAGAACACAGCAAAGATGACGGATTGAATATTGACTTAACCAAGGAGCACGTTGAACCCATGCTCCAAGAGAATCTTGATCGTTTCGTGTTGTTCCCAATTCAACACGACGATATCTGGGCCATGTACAAACAGGAACAAGCTTCCTTCTGGACTGCAGAAGAAATCGATCTCGCTGAGGACCTGAAGGATTGGAAGAATCTCAACAATGACGAGAAGCACTTCGTCAAGCACATCTTGGCCTTCTTTGCCGCCAGTGACGGTATTGTCAATGAGAATCTGGTCATGAACTTCTCCAACGAAGTATGCTGGCCTGAAGCACGAGCATTCTACGGCTTCCAAATCATGATGGAAAACGTTCACGCTGAGACGTACTCGCTCCTCATCGACACCTACATCGAAGACGAGAAAGAGAAGGACCACCTTTTCAAGGCGCTTGAAACCGTCCCCTCGGTACAGAAGAAGGGCGACTGGGCCATGCGCTGGTTGTCCCGCAAGCGAGGCTCATTCGCCGAGCGTCTCGTCGCCTTTGCTGCGGTTGAAGGTATCTTCTTCTCTGGCTCCTTCTGTGCCATCTTCTGGCTGAAGAAGCGAGGCCTCATGCCCGGTTTGACCTTCTCCAACGAATTGATTTCCCGCGATGAAGGTCTGCACTGTGACTTCGCTTGCCTATTGCACAACAAGTTGTTGCGCGGTGCCGGTGAGAACATGATTCGCCGAATCATCGCCGAGGCAGTGGAAATTGAGATCGAATTCGTCACCAAAGCCCTCCCCGTGAACCTGATCGGTATGAATTCTGATTTGATGACACAATACATCCAATTCGTGGCAGACCGTTTGCTCGTTCAGTTGAATTGTTCCAAAATCTACAACGCAGCGAACCCGTTCCCTTGGATGGAAATGATCTCAATGCAGGGCAAGACCAACTTCTTTGAGAAGCGAGTCGCCGAATATCAGAAAGCAGGCGTCATGGACAGCGCCTCTATCGGAAGCGTCCAACAGCGATTCTCTGTTGACGAAGACTTTTGAACCGTCCGCGAACAAAGAAACCTATCACGCTCTAAGTTGAACACCCAAGGAGGAAGAAATCATGTCAATGCAAGTTGTAAATCGAAAAGGCGAACGAGAGGATGTGCGATTTGATGCCATCATGGAAAAACTAACTGTTCTGGCCGAGGGATTGGACGAAACCTGGATCGACCCAGGCCACGTGACCAAGCTCACCATCGAAGGTCTCTACGACGGTGTAACCACTCGTGAACTTGACCAACTCGCTGCAGAAACTGCAGCATCGTTGGCATCTCACCACCCCGATTACAGCCGTCTTGCAGCACGCATTTGCGTTGACGACTTGCACCGTTCCACCAAGGACGTGTTCACCGATGTCATCACGGACTTGCGAGAATACATTGACCCAGAATCCAATAAGCACGCACCTCTCATTTCCGAAGAAGTGTACGAGGTCATCATGGCAAATGCCGAGATTCTCAACAACCATATCGACTACAAGCGTGATCACAATTACGACTACTTTGGTTTCAAGACCCTCGAGCGCTCCTATCTCTTGAAACTCAACGGTGTGGTCGCTGAGCGACCCCAGCACATGTTGATGCGTGTTTCTGTTGGTATCCATCACGGCAATATTGAGAAAGCCCTTCACACCTATGATTTGATGAGTCAGGGATACTTTACTCACGCGACACCGACCTTGTTCAATTCGGGAACGCCCATGCCTCAGATGTCATCCTGCTTCTTGTTAACCATGCAGGACGATTCCCTCGATGGAATTTATGACACGCTCAAGCAGTGTGCATTGATCTCAAAATCAGCCGGTGGTATCGGCCTGTCCATTCACCACGTTCGATCCAAGGGATCCTACATCAAGGGGACCAACGGAACTTCCAACGGAATCGTTCCGATGCTGCGTGTGTTCAACGACACAGCCCGCTACGTCGACCAAGGTGGCGGCAAGCGAAAGGGTTCCATCGCAGTTTACCTCGAGCCCTGGCACCCAGATATCCTCCAATTCCTCGACCTCAAGAAGAACCACGGAAAAGAAGAGATGCGTGCACGTGACCTCTTCTACGCCATGTGGACGCCCGACCTGTTCATGCAGCGAGTTGAAGACAACGCTGATTGGTCGTTCTTCTGCCCCAACGAGTGCCCGGGTCTTCAGGATGTTTACGGCGCTGAATTCAAGGCCATGTTCGAAGACTATGAGCGCCGTGGTATGGCTCGAGAAACCTTGCCTGCTCGTGTCGTGTGGGACAAAATTGTGGAAGCGCAAATCGAAACAGGTACACCCTACATGCTCTACAAGGATGCAGCCAACGAGAAATCCAACCAAAAGAACCTCGGAACCATCCGTTCTTCCAACCTCTGCACGGAGATTATGGAATACACCGCTGCTGACGAAGTTGCTGTCTGCAACCTCGCCTCCATTGCTCTGCCCAAATTCGTGGACAATGAAAGCGGATCGTTTGACCACCAGAAGCTCTACGATGTCACCTATCACGCTACGGGCAACCTCAACCGTGTTATCGACGTGAATTATTACCCCGTAGAAGAAGCCCGCAATTCCAACATGCGTCACCGACCGATTGGACTTGGTGTCCAAGGGCTTGCCGATACCTTTGCCATGCTGAAGATGCCCTTTGAAGGCGCAGAAGCACGAAGGTTGAACAAGGAAATCTTCGAAACCCTCTACTTTGCAGCCTGCACTGCTTCAAAGGATGCAGCCATTGCAGAAGGCGCTTACTCAACCTTCGAAGGGTCACCCGCAAGCGAAGGCAAGCTTCAGTTCGACCTTTGGGGCATGGACGATCACAGTGGCCGCTGGGACTGGACCTCTCTCAAGACCGAAATCATGGAACATGGCATGCGCAACTCCTTGTTGCTCGCTCCAATGCCAACAGCATCAACATCTCAAATCCTCGGGAATAACGAGTGTTTCGAAGCCTTCACCTCCAACCTTTACGTTCGCCGCACCCTTTCAGGTGAATTCGTCGTCCTCAACAAGCACCTGGTCAGTGACCTCATCGCTGAGGACCTGTGGAGTTTGGAAATGAAGGACGATATCCTGCGCCATAAAGGTTCCATCCAAGGAATCGAACGCATTCCAGAATACATTCGTGAACTCTACAAAACAACTTGGGAAATCAAGCAACGCCACGTCCTTGACATGGCTGGAGACCGAGGCGCTTACATCGATCAGAGCCAATCCCTCAACATCCACATGGTTGATGCAAACCCTGCCAAAGTGACCTCCATGCACTTCTACGGCTGGCGTCAAGGTCTCAAGACCGGTATGTACTATTTGCGAACCAAGGCCGCTGCCGACGCCATTCAGTTCACGGTTGAAGCCGCTGCAAAGGACGACCAAACGGTCGGTGGTCTTGCTGACCGAGCAGAAGATGTTGACAGCCTTGAAGCAATTGCATGCAGTCTCGATTCACCTGATGACGACTGTTTGATGTGCGGCAGCTGAGATTCACTGACGAATGTTGGCCCTTTCAAGCCCCGACTTTTGGGGTGTTCTGGAACACTCTTTTTTGCAACCTTTGGTTAACACGACCAGGTGCGGGCGTAGAAGCAGGAGCAGATACTTCCTACGAACTGATTCTGTCTCCGTGGATGAGCATCGATCAGGATTCGAAGAGCGTGTCTCATCTCCCTAACAACCAGCACACAAGATTATATGCTCATGCAGGACCATTCAACCATGGATAGCAAGAACCTCGGCGTGAGTTTTCTGATTGCCTTTTTGTTGGTTGGATCTGGACTTTTCTTGGTCGCTCAAGACAGTGTTGAAGAAGATCCAAGTGAGAATGCCGAGGACACAAGTTCTATAGAAAAAGATACTGAAGTAGATAATGCCCCAGGATTGATGATGGTTGATGCCTTTCAACACCCGTGGGACGGTATGAACGCAACCATCGGTGGTTTTGTCTCTGATGAATCACCTTCAACGAGTACGGTGCAAATCCGCCTTTTG
>JADHPT010000017.1 GCA_016778305.1 Candidatus Poseidonia sp.
CTACGGCGAACGTCACCGCAACCAGGGAGGCCTTTGAGTGCGCAACAGCACCACGCACCCACTCTACGTCTCGTGGGTCAAGCTTGAGGGTGACGAGGGGGCCCTTGGCCTGACCTTGTGTCCGGGGAAATACCAACCTGTGGCGTCAACGGGTAGCTGGGACCGCCAACTCGATGTTGACGTGCAAGCCCTCGTTGACATGGGTGTTTCTCATCTTGTCAGCCTTATCACCAATGAGGACATGCGAATGTTGCGAGTGGAAGACCTTCCCTTGCAGGTGCAGACCAGTGGACTCACTTGGGACCACCTTCCATTCGCCGATACCACCGCGCCCACCGAGGCTTGGATGGAACAGGCCAACCCCGTGTTGAACCGTATCATCAATGCCATTCCAGCAGGTGCCAAGGTGGTTGTGCATTGCATGGGGGGCTTGAGCCGCGCAGGAACCTTTGCCTCGCTGTACCTATGGTTGCGAGGCATGGACATGCATGAGGCCATCAGGACGGTCCGGGAAATTCGTAGCCCACATGCCATCAATTCACGTCAAGTGACTTTTTTGATGCGCATGGCTAACGGGCATAATGGTGATCTGCACGAACCAGAGGGGTAACACAGCTCAACCTCGTCAACATCGGCGAGGATTCTCCATTAACCAACCGGGTCGGTCAATCCATTCGCAGTTACCTGTACATAGTGCTGTATAGCAATATATAGGAGTCATTAGGTTCGTTAGACGAACTCCAATTATCTTGACTACTACCACAGGCCGGGAGAGAAAATGATGACCCTCAATTCGAAGAAAAAAGCAATGGCCCTCATAGCCCTGATGATGGTTTCCGCACTGGCGGGCTGTCTAGGCAATGACGATGATGATACTGATGATTCATCGAACACGAACAACAACACGGACACCGGCAATAATACAACAACACCTGTGACAACAACACCTGTGGAAACAGGCATTGATGTCGGTACTGTAACCTGTGGGCCAGATGGCTCCATCAAGATTGCAGGATCTTCAACCGTTCTACCGCTTGCAGAAATTTGGGCAGAATACTACCAAGAGAACTGTGAAGGTGTCACCATCACCGTCGAAAGCGGCGGATCTGGTGGCGGCGCAGGACGTGTCTGTGCAAACTCCGCTAAGGGTACACCTGTCGACATTGGCGACATGTCCCGTGACTGGAAGAGCACCGAAGCAAACCGTGGTGAAGATGGATACACAATGGACTGTCTCGCTGGAGACACTTCTCGATCCGCTCGTCAAATCCAGGTCGCTATCGACGGATTGTCCGTCGTCATGAAGAGTGGCGGTGCTGCTGACGTTTGCGTCAACACACACCTCGGTGGACTCACTGTCGACCAACTTCGCTGGATGTTCTCTGCAGAAGCCGACACAGGTTACACGCCTGCTAACGACGATGGTGATGCAGTCAAGGAATGGTCCGACCTCAGTGCAGACTGTGGTAACGCAGAGATTGTTCTTGCATACCCTGACGCTGATTCAGGAACCTACGAATACTTCTACGAGAGTGTTCTCCATGAAGCTGAAGAAGGATTCCGAGCCGGTACACAGTCCGCTGACGACAACGTCCTCGTCAACACACTCATTGGTGACGAGACATCCATCGGTTACTTTGGATACGCATACTATCAAGAGAACATGGCAACACTCGCTGCTGCTGCAATTGAGAACAGTGCCGGAAACATGGTTGCTCCAACCGCTACAACTGTTGGCGACGGAACCTACAATCCACTCTCTCGACCGCTCTTCATGAACCTCCTCAACGATGTGGATTCCCTCGAAAACACAGTCCCATTCCTCGAATTCGGGCTAGGTGACGGTGGCGATCTCCTCGTTGGTGAAGTAGGATATGTTGCACTACCTGAATCGCTTGACAATGTCATGCTCGGTCGACTCGCTGGAAGTGTAACCGCTTCCTTCTGCGGACCAGACGGTTCAATCTCCATTGCTGGTTCATCGACTGTTCTACCACTTGCTGAAGCATGGGCAGAAGACTATCAGGCTGCATGCGACGGAGTCACCATCACCGTTGAAAGCGGCGGATCTGGCGGCGGTGCAGGACGTGTCTGTGCAAACTCCGCTAAGGGCACACCTGTCGACATTGGTGACATGTCCCGTGACTGGAAGAGCACCGAAGCTGACCGACAAGCAAACGGATTCATCCTCGACTGTCTTGCTGGCGACACATCCCGTGACGCTGCTCAAATCCAAGTTGCAATCGACGGATTGTCCGTTGTCATGAAGAGTGGCGGTGCTGCTGACGTTTGTGTCAACACGCACATGAGCGGACTTACTGTCCACCAACTACGCTGGATCTTCTCCGCAGAAACTGATGCTGAACTCACAACTGCAGGCATGGACCTCGGAACTGAAATCGCAAACGATGACGGTGACACCACCAGAGAATGGTCTGACCTCAACGCAAACTGTGGTGACGCTGAGATTGTTCTTGCATACCCTGACGCTGATTCAGGAACTTACGAATACTTCTACGAGTCTGTTCTCGATGAAGCTGAAGAAGGATTCCGTGCAGGTACACAATCTGCTGACGACAACGTCCTCGTCAATGCTCTAATCGGCGATGAGACCGCTATCGGGTACTTCGGATACGCATATTATCAAGAGAACATGGCAACACTCGCTGCTGCTGCGATCGAGAACGGTAACGGTGACATGATCACTCCGAACGCCAACAGCGTACGTGATGGATCCTACAACCCTCTCTCTCGACCGCTCTTCATGAACCTCCTCGTTGATGGTGCAACTCTAGAGAACACCATCCCATTCATGCGCTATGGATTGGACACAGATGCTGGGCACGAAGCTGTCGGAGAAGTTGGATACGTTTCCTTGAATGATTATCAACAACACCAGATGGTCTATGGACGATTGGCTTACCTCCAGGGATTGACCTCAGAAGGTAATGACTTCATCTTCGAAGACATGTGTGGTGCAGCAGGAAGTATCTCCATTGCTGGTTCCTCAACTGTTCTACCGCTTGCTGAAGCATGGGCTGAAGACTACCAATCAATCTGTGGTGACACATCGATTACCGTCGAAAGCGGCGGATCTGGTGCTGGTGCAGGACGTGTCTGTGCAAACTCCGCTAAGGGTACACCTGTCGACATTGGTGACATGTCCCGTGACTGGAAGAGCACAGAGGGAACTGTTGACGCAAACGGACAACTCAACTGTCTTGTTGGTGACACATCCATTACTGTAACACAACTTGTTGTTGCAGTTGATGGACTCTCAGTTGTCTCCAAGAGTGGCGGTGCTGCTGACGTTTGTATGCAGAACATGGGCGGTATGACTGCTGCTCAACTCCGATGGGTCTTCTCTGCAGAAACCGATGCTGAATTGACAACAGCAGGTCTTGACTTGTCAAGTGTTGTACCAGAAGATGACGGTGACGGAATCAAGGAATGGTCTGACCTCAGTGCAAACTGTAACGCAGATGCAATCGTCCTTGCTTACCCTGACGCTGACTCTGGAACATACGAGTACTTCTACGAAGAGATCCTTCACGAAGCTGCTGCAGGATTTGGTTCCGGTACACAATCAGCCGATGACAATGTATTGGTCAATGCACTCCTCGCTGACGAGAACGCAATTGGATACTTCGGATACGCATATTATCAAGAAAACATGGCAACACTCGGTGCTGTTGCAGTCTCCAACAACCATACCCATGGTATTGCAGACGCTCCTGAAGACGCTGTGGCCCCAACATCACAGACCGTTCGAGATGGAACCTACGCACCGTTGTCCAGGCCGCTGTTCATGAACGTGAACAACGCTGTTTGGGATGATGTCACCCCATTCCTCCTATGGGCATTCTCAGGGGACGGTAGCGCTGCCATCTCAGAGGTCGGTTACGTACCTCTCGATGACGCTACCTACCAAGAGATGATTCGTCGTATCCTTGCTCAAGGCGTCTACGACGCTTGATTGAGCAAGAACGAGTGATCGTTGTAACCATCAAGGAAACGTTCTTGATAAATCCGGGAGGCCGGGCACTCGGGTGCCTGGCCTCCCCCTTTATCAACTAGAAATATATATCACCATATAGATTATTGACGCATAAACAAATACGAATTTCCTTTACGCTCAACTTAGGCCGTGGTCCAAATGAGAATCCGGGCCAGAATCGAGGAAGGAGCGCCAGGACTGGTGCTTTTCGCACTCGCAGTAACGGTTGTGATGATCACTTCAGGAATCGTGTACGTCCTCTTTGACAACGGTTCTAAATTCTACAGGGGCTTTGCCTGTGGAGCTGACGATTTCAAACCTCCACAAGATTGGGATCAAGACCTTCAAGCAAGTATCAAGGATGCCGCGAATTATTCAGACGGTTCCATCAGCGATCCGCTTTGGTTGAATTCATTGTGTATCACTGAATTCGATATGGACCATGAAGTGGTTCTTGCAGACCCCCTCATCGACCGATTCGAATGGGATGCTGATGCGAAATCATATCCGGAAGGAGATGACAGAGAGCCTTCAACATTCACACTCGAAGATGGTACGGAAATACTGGGGCCGATGATCGACGACGGGAGGCCGTATCTTACAGAATTTTTTACCGCCAACCCGGACAAATGGGATAATGAACATCCAAAAATTCCGCTAAGTGTCATTTCCGCAAACGAGAAAGCCCTTATCCTTCACACCCAAAATCCAGATCTCGCTCGAGAATGGTGGGTGACGATTTGGATCGAAGACGATAGTGTGCGCATGGATATGGAAAATTATTCCTTGGGCCTCAATGAATATTCGATTTCAGGAATTTACAAAGCAGGTGATTTTGTTCGAGTCGAAATGAATTCCTATTGTGGTTATGATTCTGAAACACAATCCGACCTTGGGGTACGTCTCGCTGAGGAAAGCATTGAAATTACCGACAACTGTTTTACTCGAGAACATCACCTCTCAGCCGAAATTCATGCTCTGGCGACAGCCCACGGATTGGAAACATCAACAGAATATCTTGCCTTCAAGGCAAACCAATTCCACAAACCCGAGAGTGGGGATGAACTCGGAAATGGTTCGACCGCTTGGAATCTCGTTTCTGAAGAGGATTTACCGTACGATTACGACCTAGATGGTGTCTGGAATACAAAATCCGATGGCCAAGGCGGGTTAGCAGACAATGACATAGATGGTGACGGAATCGCAAATAAAGTCGATCATGACATGGATAATGATGGTATACCAAACGCTTTCGATAGCGATCCTATTCTCCCTAACGTAGATTGGGTTGGAATCCTCATTGGATTGCTTACAATTGCTGTTATAGTCGCTGCCTTGTACAGCCCCCAATGGCTTCCTAAGCTCTCCATTGAGACCATCGACAGTGTTATTCCTACACTCAAGAGTGTTGCTTACCTCGTTGTTTTAATTGGATTTATGTCACTCATCAGCCCACCAAGTGCGTTTCTACTGATGTTGTTGTTGGGTCTTATGATTATCCTAACCATCATGGTACGACGAATTGATGGAGGTTACCCAAAACCGCTGATTGCGGTTGGTTTGACCTCTCTCTTCTTCGCTATCTTCTCGGTTCATGAAATTCAAACTGGCCATACCATTGTCTTTGGAAGCTGTTTAATCTTCTTAGGAATCCTCATGAGCGACAGTCGAAATCAAGCAGGAGCTGAGCGATTTGCAATCATGGAAGGTGACTCCCGGTCCCTGATGGTACTCATTGTATTGGTCACTCTCATACTGTGCTACTTCGACTTCGTTGCCCGCGTAAACGGATCCCTCGGTGAATTCCTAACCCAGACCTGGTGGAAAACTGATGTCAGAACCGTGAGCGTCGTTACGGTAGGCCAAGATCTTCACATGGGGGTCAATTCTTTACTCCAAACCACCCTTCAAGTTGCGCTTGGTGCTCTTATTGTTGCAGTACCAATTGGATTGGGTACTGCAATCTATCTTTCCGAGTATGCCAGTGAACGCACAGCGAATTTCGTCAAGCCCATTCTTGAATTGTTAGCGGGAATTCCGTCGGTCGTATACGGATTCTTTGCTTTCGTTGTAATCGCCCCTATCGTTGTTGATGTTGGAACCTATTTCCTCGCACAAGGTTGGATTGCAGAGGAGCCTCAACTCTTCAACCCATTGAGTGGGGCGATTGTGGTTGGAATCATGATTACTCCACTCATCGCCTCCTTATCTGAAGATGCGCTTCGTGCAGTACCGGACAATCTCCGCCAGGCTTCGTATGCATTGGGCGCAACACCTGTAGAAACTACTGCTCGTGTCACGGTCCCTTCGGCACTTTCTGGTATTCTAGCATCAATTATCTTAGCACTCTCAAGAGCCATTGGAGAAACCATGGCTGTAACGCTCTCCGTGGGAACCCTCGCCACATACTCCAACAATATGTTCCGCAGCGCACAGACCATGACAGCGTACATTGCCCAACGAATTGGTGGAGAATTGCCGATTGGTACGACACCGTACTATTCTCTTTTCGCTGTAGGCTTCTACCTCTTTTTCATCACTTTGGGCCTCAATATCATCGGTTATAGAATTATGACACGCTTCAGGGAGGCTTACGATTGAAGGATAGTAAAATCGATCTTTCGGACAAGGGGTTATTTGGAACCTCTTTGCTCCCGAAACGCTCGTTAAAACGTCGCTATCTGGCAGCAACAGCAGGACGTAATGTGCTCGTTGCCATTGCAATTACATGTGGTATAATCCTCGTCACATTACTCACACAGATTTCAAGTGAAGCCTTTGTCCCAACCGAGGAATTTGAGGTTGAGCGTAGCGAAACATACACCGAAAAGGGGACAAATTCTGGAGTGTATTATCATACGCCAGCGGAAACCCAGCTTTCATGGGAAGCAGAAACTTGGAACCCAAATTGGGCAAATGGCGATACTCGACAAGAACGGGAAAATATCACCATCCAAGCATCGTGGACAGAACGTCACTTTCAAGCATACAATGATGATGGGGACCCATTCTCTTTGAACGGCCAAACAACATGGGATTTGGCTGAAGATTTGGAACGGGCTTTGTGTGATGAAGGGCTTGCGAAAACAACCTACCGCCCTGTAGAGCCATGGTCGCTTTCCCATCTGCTATTCATCGATTCCACTGATCCGTATGAATACAAACTTGGTGAAGATTGGCGGATAACGATCTATTGGAGAGAAACTGCACCCACTCCGAACCTTGGAAATTACTGGATACAAATTGATGACAACGATACGTCAGACGTTAGCGATGATCAAATTATTGAACGCTATGTCTGGCGAGGCTTGCGTTGGGAAGTCGTCGGAGAGGACCCTTATCTTGATGAAGCCCTAGAACTTGCAGGCAACGAACAATCGACATGGAGCGATGGTAAAATTCGGTTGATATATTATCAAGTTCCATGGACCGGTTGGCAAAATGGCGACCTTATTTTCTACAACACAGGGCAGGGCACCCCCGTCGTTGCGGTAGGACAGAAAGGAAGTGATGACATTTCCCTGGACACAATCAATCCAATATTGTTGAATCCGGCAGAGAACATCAGATCGTTTGTTCCTGAATTCTGTACGATGGAAGAGACTTCAAAATATATCCTTGATGAAGGGCTAACTGGAAGTTACGTCATTGGAGAGGTAACGAACAAAGATGGTTATGTCATCGAGGAGCTTGACGATTCTGGATTAACGGTCATTGCAGAATTGGAAATTGCCATTTCAGAAACTGGAGATGGTCACGACGAATGGGTCATGATAGACGACCGTGGATTCATCAATTACGACCACGATAACGACGGTTACGGAAACATGTTCTGGGACCCTGACAGCGATGGGGACGGTGTTTGCGATTATTATCCAGAGGTGATCCCAGGAGGACCTTTCAAGTGCAATGAGGCTGCAGGGCCGCTTTCGGAAGATGTTGATGGTGATGGTCGAATCGACATCAATGATTATGGTGAAAATCCAATGGATTATGGAAGAACAGTTGTCGAAGATTCGGATTCAATTTATCACACACGCACAACAACTACTCTAATCTTAAGCCCTTCGAGGACTACGGACAATTGGCTCTTCATTCTTCATGATTTGAATTACACGGTCACCATTCAACAAAATTCCGGGCCACCAATGGATGCAAAAGAGTCATCGTATCAAGAAATCGGCGGGTTTGCTTTAGGGAATCCAATCGATTGGTTCCAACCAAAATTTATTGGTGATGATGACTTTGACAACGATGGAATCATCGATGTATGCGATGAAGATATGGATCAGGATAATGACAGGAACCCTATTTATGGCCATCCCGAACAATGTCCAGAGGATTATGAATGGATTGATCAAAGGGATTCAACACTTGAATCGTTGAATTCTCAGTACTCAGCAGCAAGTAATCAATACAATTCGAGTAATGATGTTTCAGACCTCGAAGAACGAAACAGAATTGGACAGCTTATCGAGGATATTCAAGAATCAAACTTTGCCCTCTTTGTGCATCTCAATGACGAAAACGGAGATGGCGTCCACGATGATGTCAAAGATCGTGACATCGATAACGATGGCGTACCAAATCTCATTGACGGACAAGGCAACTGGGCAAGTCGTTCTATGGACAGTTCGTTTTCACAAGCAGAGCAGGAAGCGATTAACGAATATGTGGAGTTGCTTGTTCTGAATAAATGCAGTGACACGTACAAAAAGAGCAGTCCGGAATACGCAACATTGGATTGCATCAGTGCAAAAAGCCTCAACACAACCAAGCCTACAACGCCTCAGTTGTTTTGTGATGGAATCCGAACCCTCAATCAACAAGATTGGTTGGAAAGTTGTGGATCTCCTGTTAACTTTGAAAGTGGAGTGGACATTCTGGAACATCGAGATCCATGGTTGCCTCTTTTTGCAATGTTTGGCCTTATAGGCATGATTTTCGTCATGCGAACACCAGAAAAAGCCATTCGCAAACTTCGAGATGGTATGATTTGGCTTGGAACAAGTGAAGTCAAATCAGAACGTTACACCAAGTATTCATGGTTCTCTTACTCCAGTGAGTTAGCCAACAGACTGATCAGCTTAATTGTGAACCTCATCATTACGGTTATTGGAGCACTTATTTTCTTCTCAACCTTCTCTGAATCACAACCTGTACTCCTCGTTCCATTTACGTTCATCATTGGCGGAGCAATAACACTCATGGCATCGATTGCATTGGTTTCCTCTGCCACCGATATCGTAAAATTACGACCAGAGAAATTGATTCCAAAGGCGGAAGGGGTTGTTGATCTCGTTCTGCTTGCCCTTACACTCCTTTCATGGTACATCGCCATTACATGGATTCTTGTCCATGGCTGGATTGTTGGCGGATTCTTGCTGCTCTTTATCCTATCAGGTATCAAGAAACTGGTTCTTGGAGCACTGCAACTCACACGTTCGAACACATTCAAGGATGACAGATTGCGTTTGGTAGTGAAAGGGCGAGATGGATGGCTTATGGCTGCATTCGTCGCTTTGGTCATCGCGATGATCTCTATACCTGTCAGCATTCACATTCCGTTCATATGGTCAGACTTCACCTCTTCTGAACCGTACAAAGCAGGTTTGCGTGCTGCCTTCTGGGGAAGCGTCTATGTGGTAATCTACACCATGCTATTCGCCATTCCACTTTCGCTCGGCGCAGCAATCTGGCTCGAAGAATACGCTCCAAACAACAGATTCCGCAGAGCCATTCAAGCACTTATCACCAACCTTGCGGGTGTTCCTGCAATCGTTTTCGGACTGTTTGGCCTCGCCCTCTTCCTAAGCGATAGAGGAATAGGATTGGGCCTTGGAGGTACAGTCTTGACGGCAGGAATGACAATGGCGACAATGGCCATGCCAACCATTGTTATTTCATCACAAGAAGCGTTGCGCGCTGTCCCACCGTCATTGCGTAACGCTGCATTTGGCTTAGGATGCACCAAGTGGCAGGTAACCAAAGATCACGTTCTACCCCATGCCATGCCAGGAATGATGACTGGGACGATTCTTGCAATGTCAAGAATCATGGGTGAGGCTGCTCCGTTGATCCTTGTTGGTGCTGTTGCATCGGTCTTTACTGAGCCTGATGCATTCTTCTACCTCTCCTATGATTTTGCTCCGAATCTCGATTACCTCTTTGCTTGGATTCCAGGTGTTGAGCCGTACATGCAAAATCTCCCTGTTTGGTCCGATCGAGAACTCTTCTCCGCAGACCCAAGTGCCTACACCGGTGCAGGCACGAACGATAGAGGAGCATACACTGTTCTTCCCGTCCAAGTCTACCGTTGGACCGACATGCCTGCAACAGGGTTCAAGGTTGCTGCTGCTGGAGCCTCAATTGTCCTCCTTGGAACGCTACTCGTGGTGAATTCAGCAGCCATTCTACTCCGTGCTCACTTTAGGAGGTATTCAAACACATGACGATCGAATCAGATGAAAAAACGCTTACCGTTGGCGAACTACTCGCCATGATGAACAAATTAGTTGAAGTGGATGGAGAAATCGCTGATTCTGAAAAAGAACGTATTGCAGAGATTATGGACGATTACGATCAAGAATCCCATGAAATCACTGTTGGGGAAGCGATGAGTATTCTCACCTCTCTCTCTGCTGTAGACGGCGGCAAGGATACTAAAGAATCGATTGCGATTAAGGAGCTAATCGAACAACACTTCGATGCGTCTGCGGAAGGGGATGATGCTTCAGCAGAATCAGAAGATGAGAATGAAGATAAAACCACTGAAGAAGCCGAGGATGATGAAGAGGAATCAAATGAAGAGACCGAGGATGTCGCTGAGTCTGGAGAAACTCAGAAATCAGTTAATGAGGACATTCCTGATTCGACACGAACGCTCAACATAGATGCTGAAGCACACATGTGGATTCATGATCTAGACCTTTATTATGGGAATTCACAAGCCATCTACAATGCATCAATTCCATTCGAGCGAAATGCTGTAACGGCGCTTATTGGCCCATCCGGCTGTGGAAAATCAACTCTGCTTCGTTGTCTGAACCGGATGAACGATTTAATTTCAATTTGTAAGATTGATGGGAAAATCGAATTGGAAGGTGACAACATCATGGCTCGAGGGGCTGATTTAGTCACCATTCGTCGCCGGGTAGGCATGGTATTCCAGAAACCAAATCCTTTCCCGAAGTCGATTTACGACAATGTCGCTTATGGCGTCCGATTGCACTACAATCCAAGCCGCCGAGAATTGGATAGAATTGTTGAAAGTGCGCTGCGAAGAGCTGCCTTGTGGGATGAAGTAAGTGACCGACTTCACGAATTAGGTACGAGTTTATCGGGTGGACAGCAGCAACGACTCTGCATTGCCAGAACCATTGCTGTAGAACCTGAAGTGATTCTCATGGACGAACCGTGCTCAGCACTCGATCCAATTGCCACTGCAAAGATTGAGGAGCTCATTATGGAACTCAAGAAACACTTCACTGTCGTCATTGTTACTCATTCAATGTCCCAAGCACAGAGAGTTAGTGACTACACTGCTTTCATGTATCTTGGGCGTTTAGTTGAATTCGATAAAACGAAGACAATTTTCGCCGACCCAAACATGGAATTAACCCGACGCTACATCTCTGGAAGATTTGGTTGAGAAGAAAATAAGCGAGACAAGTTACGAACTCCTCTTCGTGCTGAGCAATACGCTTTCTCAAGAACGTCACGAGAAATATAAAATCCTCATGAACACTTGTGCATTTACCTGTTTGGCATCATGATGGCGGGCGATGGAGGATTCGAACCCCCGTCTCCGGCTCCGAAGGCCGGAAGGATATCCAGACTACCCTAATCGCCCGTATTCACTCCGAGAAGCCCCCCCTTCTTGAAGAAGGCGGGTGACTTGGCTCAGTCATGGCGCGTCAACTTCCCTGCATTCCGACAGGATGTTCAGCGTGTTGTCGCGAGACGACGATGCCCATCACGCAGGCAGAATCCGCTCGTTTGCAACGTCGCACTGGCATGATACAGGAGGATTTCGCCGTTGATAACGACGGGGTCTTGACGCTGCTCAACAATGCAGAGACACGTGCTTGTGTCTTTTTGCTGACAGATTCAGCCGATGCCCAAGCAGAAGGACTCTGTTCGGTCTATGAGATTCGTCCCAAAGGATGCCAGACCTATCCTTATGTCCTCGATACCAACGATGAGGCAGTGCTCGATAAGGGCTGCCCACATCGCGAACAATTTCCAAGTCCGCCCGAAGACATGGCGTTCACCCTTCTCAATCTTGAGGAGCGTATTTTGCGTGAAGGATCAAGCGACTAAGACTGCGATGCACGCGCTCAGCATGAACACTCAACGGCGTCCATCCACACCGTTCAACCGTTGCCAGGAGTTCCTTCCATTCACCGTTGAGCAAGTTGATGTTTGAATCCAAGGGCAAAGAGGTCATCGGATGAGGGGTCATTGGATGCATCGGCAAAATCAGAACAAATCCTGCATCCGGGCAAGCTACGGTGTGCGCGCTGGTCATCGCAGCCTCAAGCAACTGATCAGCCTGCATGCTTCCGTGAGAGTTTCTACCGTAAGGCGGGTCAAGGACAAAACCGGCCACCTTGCCAATCCATGCTTCTGGAAGCGCATCTTCGAGGCGTGTGGCATCGCCTCGTTTGACAGAACTCTCTGAAGGGACATCGTCATCATGGGCCCACGCTAAATTCATGGTGGCTCCTTGAACCATCTCAGAATGGATATCAAGCCCGATACAGGGCCGACCGCTGAGTGATGCTTCGATCAAGAAGCCCCCAGTCCCCGTCATCGGGTCCACGACGGGTCCTCGATGTATTGGACCTGAGGCGAGATTCACGGCAAGGCGGGCGAGGCGAGGGTCGAGGCTGACGGGTTTGAAAAACGGGCGTTCCCCAGCGCGTCGTTGCCCACTTGAGAACGCCGCCTGCCCGTCACCTTCCATCCATCCGCAGGCGAGTGACGTGCTCGGTCCGTCACCGATGAGAGCGAGCACATGGTCAGGAGCATCGAGGTCAATGCTGCGCCCCATGTCGTGGAGCAGGCCACCCAATTGTCCGGCAAGAGCTGAAAGACTCCACGAAGGGATTTTTCCGCCTTGTTTCCATGCTCGTACTGCGACTGAACCCGGCACCGGGTGGGCGAGCAAATAGGCCCGCATGCGTTCGAGCCAGTCCGCTTGAAGCAGGCCGTCCGTGGAAGTCACGACCCCGTCGATGAGGAAGCATTGGAGGCCGCTGCTCATCTCCAGAACATCGTGACGTTGTGATGCTTGTTCACCCTCCATTCGCCACCATCGGTCAATTCCAGTGCCAGTCATGATGGCATCAGGTAACAACGTCCTCAATTCAGCGAGTGCCAAGGCTGGGTGCCATCCGCGTAAGCACGCCAAGACATCGCCCATGAAGCATGCCTGTCGCTTTGCCTTCTTGATGCTCTCGCAGGCGAATGCCTACATAGGGTGACCTGTTGTTATTGGCATGGGCTGTAATCTCAAGGACATTGCACCAGCCCAACAGACCAATCTCAAAGCGCTCTCGGGACAACGCGTCGGAATTGACGCCTTTCTGACGGCCTTCCAATTCCTCACAACGATGCGGGACCGTTCTCCCCAAGGAGACGGAATGCCTCTGCGCGACAACAACGGCAACCCTGTTTCACATTTGATGGGTTTTCTGCACCGCACCACCACCTTGCTGGCTATGGGTATCAAACCCGTGTACGTCTTTGACGGACAGTCCCCCGATCTCAAAGCCGATGAAATGGCAGCACGGCGGGCGCGCCGTGAAGAAGCAGAAGCGGTTCACAAGGAAGCCTTGGCAGCAGGCGATTTCGGATTGGCTCAAAAGATGGCAGCACGCATCATGCATTATTCACCCCAAATGGTTGAGGAAACGCAACGCCTCTTCGACCTACTGGGCGTACCTTGGGTGACTGCAGCAGCAGAAGGCGAGGCACAAGCCGCTGTGATGGCGGCCAAAGGACAGCTCGACGTAGTGGCGACTCAAGACTGGGACGCCCTCCTTTACGGCTCTCCTGTATTGGTTCGTAATCTCATGGACGACGGCACCAAGCGATACGGACGTGTGGTCCACGCACAATCCATTGAGCTCAATCATATGCTGAAAGAGAACGCCCTCTCTCGGGAGCAACTGGTGGACTTAGCCATTATGATCGGCACCGATTACCATCCAGGCATCAAAGGCATCGGGCCCAAAACGGGGTTGAAACTCATTCAAGAATACATCACCATCGAAGCGGTATGCGAGGCCAAAGGAAAGGAAGTGCCTCAGAGACTGGATGAAATCCGACAAATTTTCCTTGACCATCCGGCCGTTGAGGTTTCGGATGAGGCCTTGCAGCAGGGCACGGTCGATCGCAAAGGCCTCGTACAATTTCTCCAAGTTGAACGGCAATTCAGCCAACGTCGCATGGACCAGGCCTTTGAAAAATTGAAGGAAGCAGGCTTGATTCGAGAAGGCGGTCAAACATCACTGTTCTCGTTTGACGGTTGAATGAATCGCAGCGGACTGGCCAATGTCGTCACGCCTTTGTGCTCCACAAGCCCCCCTCGTGCTTTGGTTTGGGTGTCGTTCAGCGCCTCGTTGACGGTGTTGACAGGCGCACATGGGATTCCACTCAGCATGACTTCCAAATCGGTACGAGCATGTTGTTTGACTGCAGACTGCACAAGCGCCTCCACCTTTGCTCGTTGAGCGATGCGAACGCTGTTTTCACTCCAAGAACCAGGGGCTTCCAAGCCAAGGGCTTCAACGAGTACGAGCCATTGACGCTTTGTTCCCACGCCGATGGCAAACCACCCATCATTGGCCTCGAAAACGCGGTATGGTACAAGATTCGGATGAGCACTTCCCATACGCTGAGGTACCATTCCAGTCAATGCATTGTGACCTTGGTTGACCAGAGAGGCAACGGCAGTGTCCCACAGTGATATATCGATGCGTGAACCCTTCCCAGTCCGTTCTCGAACCAGCAGAGCGGCAAGAATAGCGCTGACTGCGTTCATGCCCGTCATCACGTCAATCCAGGCAACACCTACCTTTGCTGGAGGGCCATTGGCCTCGCCTGTGACGGACATTATCCCACTGCGGGCCTGCATGGTCAGATCAAAAGCAGGCTCGTCACGACGAGGGCCGTCTTGTCCGTAGCCCGAAATGCTGCAAACGATTGCATTGCTCGGTGCTCTTCCGAGGTACCGCTCAAATGTCCCCGGCTTGAAATTTTCAATGATGACATCAGCCTGATTCATCAGCGCTTGGATGCGAGCCCCTTCTTCCTTGATATTCGCCGACACGATGACCTTGCCACGGTTGGCGGAGAGGAAGTAAGATGCAACCTGCTGGGCGTCAAATCCAGGTTGGAATGGAGGCCCCCACGATCTGGTATCATCACCCCAAGGCGCCTCAACCTTCGTGACTTCAGCACCCAAATCAGCTAGCGTTTGCGCAGCATGAGGTCCTGCAAGAATTCGAGAGAGATCGAGTACCTTGACGCCATCGAGTGGGGGTTGCATGTTCGCCTCTCAATCAAGGCATCAATTCAACGTATCCACACGTCAGAGCAAGCGTGGCCTTCCGACCCCGGCCTAAAGGCCAGTTCAGTTGTTCTTGTCGTTTTGGACTTGGACACGAATGTCCTGTGCAGCAGCCTTTGCTGCTTGCATAGCCTTGCGGACACGAGTGCCAGCAGCGGAGTTACCCTTGTCATGCTTGACAGCATCTGCAAGAGCTTCGTTCAATTCATCAATCATCTTCTGTACCATAGCCTCGACGGACATAAACGGCGGCTTAGAAAGTCGGCTTTTATTGATTACGCCGTCAAACGATGAATGGAGCCACAGATGACGGCTTTTCATGACGCCGTGAGCGACGCGAGCAGGAGGAATCACGCCGTCATTCTCCCTCCTGAGGCAGGACCGTTTGAAGCGAGGGATTGAAAACCCTCACCATTGACCCATCAGCAAGGGGGCCATGAAATGGGATTCTCGGGCCGTTCAACTCAACCGGACCCCGACCCCGTTGCAACCCAAGAATGGCAGGACTCCATTCGAGCCGTAGAACAACGCCTCGGCTCAGAGGAAGCCAAACGCCTCCTTCATGCTACTTTAGAAGCAGCCAAACAGGCCGGGGTTGACATTGACGTCGTGAACACGCCCTACCTGAACAGCATTCATCCCGAAGACCAAGGAGCCTACCCTGGTAATCTGGATCTCGAGGAGCGACTCCACGGCGTTATTCGATGGAATGCAATGATGATGGTTACGAGAGCGAACAAGTATTTCGATGGCATCGGCGGGCATATCTCGACCTATGCATCAGCCTCACACGCTTGGGAAATCGGATTCAATCATTTTTTCCGCGGCAAGGACGGCGATGGTGCTGGCGACCACCTGTATTGGCAAGGGCACGCCTCACCGGGAATTTATGCGCGTGCTTGGATTGAAGGGCGCCTCACACACGAGGATATGGAGCATTTCCGTCAAGAAGTAGGCGGGCAGGGTCTGTCCTCCTACCCGCATCCTCGTTTGATGCCTGAGTTCTGGGAGTTTCCAACAGTTAGCATGGGCTTAGGCGCCATGACGGCCATACACCAAGCCCGATTCAACCGCTACCTTGAGGACCGTGAATTGATCACAACCAGCGCCTCACGCGTGTGGTACACAATGGGCGACGGAGAATCGGATGAGCCCGAATCACTTTCCCAACTGTCCCTCGCTGGACGCGAAGGCCTGGATAACATCGTGATGACCATGAATTGTAATCTGCAACGTCTTGATGGTCCTGTCCGTGGAAATTCAAAAATTGTCCAAGAACTCGAAGGCCGCTTCCGTGGCTCGGGCTGGAATGTCATCAAAGTGCTCTGGGGTAGTTCCTGGGACGATTTGTTCGAAAGAGACCACCAAGGCTTGCTCGCAGCGCGCCTCAATGGCCTTGTGGACGGCGACGAACAACGTATCATGACCTCTGACGGAGCAACAATCCGAAAAGAATTGTTCAACAGCGAGGGCCTCACCGATCTCGTTTCACACCTTGACGATGCTGCCCTTGAAGACCTCTGTGGTGACGTGGGTGGCCATGATTTCCTCAAACTCCATGCTGCTTACGCACAGGCTACCGCCCACAAAGGTGAGCCAACCGTGGTGATCATCCGGACCATCAAGGGTTACGGACTCGGGCCAGCCTTCGCAGGTCGCAACACGACGCATCAAAAGAAAAAGGCAGATTTGGAAACCATGCAGTACATGCGCGATGACATCGGTTTGCCCTTCAGCGATAAGGAACTTGAAGACTACCCCTATGTCCGTCCAGAAGATGTTCCCGAACTGGTTGCCTATGCCGCACAACGACGTCAAGCGCTCGGCGGTTCATTGCCCAAGCGCGTGACGCCAACCGAGAGCATTGACCTTCCCGATACGGCAGCTTATGCAGATTTTGACCAGGGGACCAAGGGGGCAATGGAAGTGTCGACGACCATGGCCTTTGTCCGAATTCTGCGCGCACTCATGAAGGACAAAGCCTTCGGAAAACGCGTCGTTCCTATTATTCCAGATGAAGCACGGACCTTTGGGATGGACCCACTCTTTGCGGAATTTGGAATTTACCATCCCGAAGGACAACTCTACAAGCCCGTGGATCATAAAGTATTGATGAAGTACAAGGAATCGCAGAAAGGCCAACTGTTTGAAGAAGGGATTAACGAGGCCGGAGCCACCTCCACCTTCATCGCCTCAGCGACCTCTTATTCCACTCACCTTTACCCCACCGTTCCCTTCTACACCTTCTATTCCATGTTTGGCTTCCAGCGGGTGGCAGATTTGATTTGGTCTGCCGCCGACCAGCGCGCTCGTGGATTCTTGATGGGAGCAACCTCGGGTAGGACGACCCTCAACGGCGAAGGCCTGCAACATCAGGACGGGCACTCACTGCTCATGGCTCATACCAATCCAGCAGTGCGGGCGTGGGATCCTGCATTTGCCTATGAATTGGCAACCATCATCCGTTATGGCATCGAAGAGATGTACCAGCACAACAAAGATGTCATTCACTACATTGCGGTGTACAACGAAAATTACCCCATGCCTCCCAAGCCCAAAGGCGTTGACGACGGCATCATCAAGGGTATGTACTTGCTTCGTGGAGCTCCCAAAGGTGATGGACCAGTGGTCCGGCTTATCGGGTCGGGCCCCATCATGGTCCAAGTCCTTGATGCGGTTGAGAAACTCGAGAAATACGGCGTACGTTGTGAGATCTACTCTGCGACATCCTATGGGGAACTACGCCGCGAAGGCTTAGCCTGTGACCGTCACAACCGCCTCAATCCAACTCAACCAAAACAGGAGCCTTGGGTTCAAACCTTGCTCAGCGAAGAGCTCCCCACGATTGCAGTCTCAGACAACATGGCAGCCGTTCCAGATATGATTCGTCAATGGGTCAGCGGACACTACACCGTCTTAGGTACCGATGGTTTTGGACGCTCAGATACCCGAGAATCATTGCGACGATTCTTTGAAATTGACGGAGCAGCCGTTGCGCTAGCATCCCTTTCCTCCTTGGTTCGGGAAGGTAAGATCGAACCCGAAGTGTACAATACGGCACAGAAGGAGTTCGAAGTTTCCAGCGAGAGGGTAGACATCGCCGACCTGTGATTGTGGATTTTTCACTCGAAACGAAGAATCGCCGGCGTGCCTGAAAAAGCGCTATTTTCCGGAAAACATCAACATACTGTCGCTTTACTGCCCTAAAACTATAGTGTATTGATAGAATCCAATGCAAGGGATTATATTTGCACCCGAAAAGGGTCCACCATGTCACTCGCACCTGCAGATTACGATTTTGGAAATGAAAATAATTACTTCTTCGCAACCCAAGTTACGTGTACAAGCGATGAAGCTCGAAAAATGTACGTTGAAGCCTTTGGACACATGCTCAACTATAACCACGAGCAAGCCATTGCTTGCTTCGTTCAATGCACTGAAATCGAACCGACCTTTGCAATGGCATGGTGGGGAATCGCCTATTGCGTATCATCAAATTACAACTGGGCACCGGGCCTTGGTTCTGGCCACGATGCTATCCAACAAGCGCTTACTGTAATGGGAGATTGCTCGGAAATGGAACAAGATTTGATCACCGCTCTTGCGACACGCCACTCTGCAGAGGCACGTGATGCAGCAGATCCGTCTGTCCTCAACATGGGAAACAGTCCTGAACTCAACGTAGCCTTCGCTGAAGCCATGGCTCCTCTGTATGAAAAGTACAGCGGAAACCTGGACGTGACCGCCGTTTACGTCGAGGCTCTGATGAATTTGAAGGCTTGGCAACTGTGGGATAAGAATGCTGCTACTGGCGAAATTACACCTGCTGACGACAACACACTCCTTCTGGTGAAGATCATGGAAGATGCATTCGAAAGCAGCGACGAAGCCAAGGTTCACCCTGCACTTTGTCACCTTTACTGTCACGCACTGGAATTGTCACCATTCCCTGAAAAGGCTCTTCCAGCCGCCGATCTTCTTCGCACCGCCATGCCCGGGCTTGGACATCTTGTCCACATGCCTTCACACATCGATGCTTGGGTCGGTCAGTGGAAGGAAGCCATTGACTGCAATATCGCAGCGGTTGAAGCAGACGACAAGTATGTGGAATTGACTGGAAACGAGTCGCAATTTTACAAGTTTTACCGAATGCACAACCATCACTTCATCGTGTGGTGTGCTATGTTTGACGGCCAATACGAGGTTGCCCTCAAGTACGCTCGCAAGGCAGTAGATACATTGCCTGCAGGTGATGCAAATTCGGGAGCACAATTCATGCTGGCCGGAATCATCCCAATGGGTGCTATTTTCCTCGAATCCTACGTGACCATGCCATGGCACGTGATGGTACGATTTGGAAAGTGGGACGATATCATTGCAGAACCGCTCTACACCGACGCAGAAGTCTTCCCAGCGACCATCGCTACGCAGCATTACGCTCGTGGTGTGGCTTACGCTTCCAAGGGCATGGTACCCGAGGCTGAAGCAGAGCAGGTCTTGTTCAAGAAAGCACTTGAGAACCCAGCACTTGCTGGCCGCTTGATGCACAACAATTTGATGTATCAAGCACCTGAAGAAGGACCTTCAATCCTTAACGTGAATGCTGCAATTCTTGAGGCCGAGATCGAATACCGACGCCAATTCTTGGCCAAGGCCAACGGAGAGGCACATGACTTCACCGCAGCCTTTGATGAATTACGCCGTGGCGTGGACCTCTCGCTGAACCTGGCCTACAACGAACCGTGGGGCCAGATGCAACCCGTTCGCCACATCCTCGGAGCATTGCTCTTTGAGCAGGGCGAAATCGAAGAAGCTGAAGCCGTTTACCGAGCGGACATCGACCTCTGGAAGGACAACATGTGGGGTCTGCTAGGACTCAAACTCTGTCTGGAAGCCCGTGGCGATGCACCCGAAGAACTCGCTGCTGTCTCTGCTCTTTACGATGAACGCAGTGTTCGTGCCACCATCAAGCCGGCCAAGACCTGCTTCTGTGCACAAGACCCTGTTGATGAGAGCTGCTGCGACTGAAGAAGGGTCGGTTGACCTCTCGCTAAAGGCATAAATAGCCTTGAAGCAAAGAATCTCCCATGTCGAAGAAGGCAAGTCGCCTCAACCGCCACCTCTACGGGAATAACAAAGCCCGCAACGCATCCTCGCGCAAGCATCAGTCAACCTCAATCATCCAGTCTGCCCAATCCTGCGGCTTCCGTCAGAGCCCGAACTGTCGTGAAATCGACCTGCACGATCTCGGCTTGCACGAGGCAAAAGAACGCATTAAAACGGAATCGGTCAAAGCTTCCAAAGAATCCGAATCCGTTTTATTCATTCATGGATATAACAAAGGCACCGCAATTCGGGATTTTATCAGAGGAGGGCCCCTTCAACAGTCTCTTGAAGCAAAAGGGGTAGGTGGAGAGCTCTATTCGAAAGGAGAAGGTTCGACCTATTTTGATCCCAGCACGCGCGGCGATTAAGGTCAAATCCACACGTCGTTTTCTGCGGTCAGATCACCATCTGCCTCGCCCGTATTCACCACGCCTCTCGGCTCAACCAGCATCACGCAGCATTCATCCTCTGCATACGGCTTATGGCGGACTCCCTTGGGTACGACAATCATTTCACCGGCTTCAAGCGTCAGCATATGTTCATCAAATTCAATGTGCATTGTCCCCTCAATCACAATGAAGACCTCATCAGTATCCTCGTGTCGGTGCCAAACAAATTCGCCTTCAATCTTGACCAATTTGAACTGATAATCATTCATTTCTGCAATTACTTTTGGAGACCAACGGTCGGAAAACATAGAAAATTTCTCTGCAAGATTGATAATGGTCATGCACCCTTGAGAACGGGCGCTCTACTTGGGCCTATGCCCGAGGTAGGTTGAGAGGAGGCGTCCATCCTCCTTCATTCCGAGCGAAATCAAGAATATGGCAGTAAACGGTCGTGAGGTCGCCTTTCTCATCTTCCACCCGGTACATTTCAGATTTGGTGAAGGCCGTGCCAGTACGCTTCCAAGCACGGCGAGCCAGAAGTGAAAGAGGGAATCTGAACAATGCTGGTCCGTTGACGGGCAAAGTCCATGTCGTCAGCCACGGGCGTTCAATCAAGCCGTTGGCCTTCATCGCCTTCGTGACCTCGCTCCACGTGTGTCCTGCTGCCTTTTTTCGAACCAACCAGGAAGGATTTACCGAGGAGTCCACTTTGTAACCCTCCCTCGCTAGAACCTCAGCCATCCAGGGCGCCACGTAGCCGCTTGGTGCTCGAAAATAGGGTCGGAAGGATTCACCAGCGTGCTCTTTGAGCAGCGTTGTGGATTGACTCAACATGGCGGCAAAGCCCGCTTTGTCTTCACCCCACGCAGACCAAGAACGGTGGGTGTGGCCGTGACAGCCAATGGTCAGACGGGTACCAAATTGTTTCAAAGCATCACGGAGTAATCTTGAGAAATCCTCCTGTTCAAGTAAATCAGAAATCACGAAGAGCGTGACGGATGCATCATGGCGTTGCATCCATGCAAGAAAGCCAGCCCAACCTTCGCGAAAACGGGTCGAGAGGATTTCTTTCTCTCCATCGTAGTGACGCTTACTGCGGGTCGGATGACCCTGATAAACGGGTAGATGGCGGAGGTCATCGCTGTCCACGGTCAGCCATGTTGGGGCGCTCATTCACTTCGCCTCACATCAACAAGATGGAGGTGGTGAGGGACGGTCCGCTCATTGAATTCAATGCCAATGAATTCAGGCAATCGTTCACCGTTCCATCGTTCGCAAACTGCTGCAGCCGTTGCTAAACCTGCATCATTATGAGGGTGAACGGCGATTTCTACCGTGGTTAATTCTGGTCGTTGGGTGAGCCAGGAAAACACGACATCGACGCAGCGTGAAGCGATGCCGTTACGCCGGTGGCCTTTACGCACCCAATAGCCGAGATTGTAGGTTGATTGAGGGGCCTGCAACTCATCACCTAAGCCAACTAAACCGACGAATTGCCCGTTATCTGTAGCATGTATGGACCAGAAATGGAGACGGCCAGTACCCTGCTGCGATTCGATGTCGTAAAGCATGTCACGCAATTGACGGCGAATGTCATCTTCAGGGTCCAACCACGGCAATGCAGTCTGGGCTGCTTGTGAATCCTCGTGGTAGGCCTCGATCATCTCTGGCAATACTGCTTTTGAAGCAGGACGAAGGGCAAGGTGTTCGTCAACCTCTAAATTGGGCGTTACGAACATGGTCTCACCTATGCAAGAAGTTGCGCTCGTGCTTGTTGAACGTGTGGGTCTGCAGGATACACGTAGGCAGCCATGTCCAGCGTCCACTTAACGTGGTCGTGGCGGCCTAGATGTTGCATCAGGACTGAGATGTGAAGGAGCATGTCGAGATTGAGATCAAGATGTGGTCCAAGTGCATCAAGCGTTGCCGCTGCAGATTCCATTTGACCTTGTTTGATGAATTCCATGGCCTTCACGACTTCTTGGTAGATGTGAGTGTTGTTCCAAGCATCGGCTTTCGGCCAAGGCCAGATACGGTTGGGGTCATGGGTTGCCGTGGCCGGAGGCTCTTCAGCGACCTCAGTCGGTGTTGCTGCAGCCTCAGCAATAGGTTCGTCATCCGGTAGGTCGGGTAACTCTGGCGTAGCGACAGCAGCGACCGTGGATTGGAGTGCTGGAGTTTGGGAGGGGGCCTCCTGTGTAGCAGGGGCCGATTCAACAGCTGTGGCGGGGAGATCAGGTGTTGGTACTTGGATTTCTGCAGCCGTGGCCTGAGCGAGACTTGGGGTGGCAACGACCTCTTCGGGTAAATCAGGTAGGTCAGGTGTAGCCTCGCTAGGGTTTGGGCCCACACTCCCCAACAAATCGTCGTCCTTTGGCATGGCCACGCTGGGTGAGAAAAGGCCTCCCTTCCCCGTATGAACAGGTTCAGCAACCTCATCGAGTGGGTCAACCGAATCGATTTCAAATGTGACCGGCGTACGAGGCATGTCTTCGGAAGTGAGGACATGCTCCTCTTCCTCCACGTGAGAGGAGGCGACGGTTTGGGACAAGGTTGGCCCCGAACTGCTGATGAAATCAAAGGATTCAGCAGGTGCATCCTCCCCATCCTGGGAGGCTTCGGAGAGGGCGTACTGGTCCACTTCCACGGTGACATCGTCAAGGGAAAGGACAGCCTCAACAACAGGCTTTTCGTCCTCAACGTCTTCATTATCTCCCATCAGTAGATCCATGATTTCATCTCCTGAAGTCGTAGGTTCAGCCATGGGTTGCTCCCTTGCTGATTTGTTCAGTGAATAATAGCATTGAGCACAGTTTTCTGACCCGAGAGGACTGAGGAATTCACAATAGGGGCAAGTCTCACCGATGGTGTCCTTGTCCTTCTTCTTGCGACTGAACATCTACCCACCCATTTCTTCGGCGGTTGAATGTGTGTTTAAGAATGAGGGTTTCCCGCTTTCATTATACTTCATTCTTTATCCATACGATGATGAGGCGAATCGCCTTGGTTCGTGCATGGCGCGCAAGGGCTCTGTCAAGCGGATGAGCAGTGCCTCATCGCCCGAGCCGCCCATGGCGAAGGATGAACCCATGCCCGACCGTTGGCGCCGCAGCCAGGACCACTTCACACGATTTACCGAATTGATCAAGCAGGAACTGGACGACGAAACTCAACTGGTTGAAGAGCGATGGAAGACATGGACAAAGCAACGTCTCATCCTTGCTGGCGTGGCTCTATTTGATTTGAGTGCTCGACCTCAAGGCCGCTTTTTCGGCGATGACATCATTGTGTTTGAATGCCAAGCAGGTGATCGGATGCCCAACCATCGCTTTACGCCGGGTGATATCGTACTCATTTCGCGCTCTCGCCCGTGGGGGGAGAAAGTCGTTGAGGGAGTGGTTCTTGACCGCGGACCGACCAGAATCCGAGTCGTGGTTGGCGAGCGCCCGCGCGACGTCAAGAAGGGAGGCTGGCGACTCGATCGAGGCGCCAACAGAGTGGCTCACGACCGCATGCACGAGGCGTTGACGACCTTTCATTCCACTGAGGGCGAGGGTGGAACCGTTCTGCGAGAATTGATATTGGCCAATGTCCTTGACGTCAATGAAAGCGCTGCGCTTCCTCCAGACATACGAGGCCGACGAACCCTTCGTGGCCCACCACCAAAGATTGACCACCTCAATGCATCACAACAGGCAGCCATTCACGCCGGCCTTGACCAACGCCTGACCCTGATACAGGGTCCACCAGGTACAGGAAAAACCTACACCGCCGTTCATTTGTTGAGCATTCTCGCTCAGCGGGGAAGCGGCCCCCTCCTTGCAACAGCAGAATCCAATGTTGCGGTAGATAATCTGCTTGAGGGACTGCTTGAATTGGGTGTCAACGCTCTGCGAATTGGTCGGCCTGTCAAGGTTCGAGAAGCCCTCAGGGAAGCGACCTTGGACGCTGTTCTGGAGCACCATCCGATGCAGGAAGAATTGGCCTTCTTGCAGGATGAACAACGTGAACTCCGCAAGGCACTTCCGTCACTCAGGGGCAAAGAGAAAGGAAAGATGCACAAGGACATCAGCATCAATCAAAAGGAAATCCGTCGTATGGAAGACACCATGACTGCAACGGTTCTCAATGAAGCCGAGGTCATTTGTGCAACAACCATTGGGTGCGGTCATCGTCTGCTGCAGTCGAGAAAATTCCCAATCGTCCTCATGGATGAAGCAACCCAAGCCAACGAACCGAGCTCCCTAGTTCCCATCGTCAAAGGATGCCGCCAATTGGTATTGGTAGGAGATCATCAACAACTTCCACCTACGGTCATCAGTCGAAAGGCAGAATCCGGCGGACTCAACCGCTCCTTATTTGAGCGCCTCATTTCATGCGGCCTCAATTCCATGATGCTGACCACTCAGTATCGTATGCATCCCGTGCTCCGAGAATTCCCGAGCGCGCGGTTCTATGAGAATCGTCTTGAGGACGGGTGTACGTCAGATCAGCGCCCCCCACCTGCTGGTTTCCTATGGCCGGATTGGGACCACCCGATGGCCTTCATCCCCGTGGCAGGAGTGGAGGAAGTCGACGAAGAAGGGAACAGTCGGTCCAATCGTGATGAAGCAGCGAAGGTTCTCGGTATTGTTGATGCTTTGCTGGCTATGGGCGATATTACAGCGGACGGCATCGGGGTGGTGGCCCCCTATAACGGACAAGTTCGTCTTCTCAGCCAACTCTTCGATGAAGCAGGTGGTCGGGAGCAAGGCCAACCTTATGCAGGATTGGAAATTAAGAGCGTTGACGGCTATCAAGGAAGGGAGAAGGACGTCATCGTTTTCTCAACCGTTCGCGCCAACGATGCAGGCGAAGTTGGATTTTTGTCAGATTATCGCCGGCTCAACGTTGCGATCACTCGAGCAAAGCGAGGACTGATCGTCCTCGGACACCCCACGACACTGCGCCATGATCCAAATTGGCGAGCATACCTCGACTGGGCGGAAGAACGGGGCCTCTTTGCGTGGCACATGACCAACCAATGACGTTGTGAATGAACACGCAGTTTGACAAAGGAGAAGCCCTACCTCAAACCATGACCGAAAGCCCAGTGACCATTGTCAAAGGGGGAACACTCGCTCAAAACATCCTCGGATCCGCTCCGGAGGGCATGCTCATCGCACCATCATGGAAGCGAGTCACTGCCTTCATGCTGGACGTCATTTTGCTCTGCCTTGTGTTGCAATTATTGACACGAGGGCAGTTTTTACCGACCTTGTTCAGTTACAGTCTGGTGCTGGAAGGCCCTCGTTATGTTGCCTTTTTTATTCTCAATTGGATTTTATTCGGGGCCGCCTTCTATTTGTATTTCAAATACACAGGACAGACGCTGGGTCGCTCACTCGCTCAACGCGGGCTACGAATCGCCATCGTTCACGACAACGGTACCATGCTCGAACAGCATCACTGGGGCCCGAGGGCTTTTGCAAAATTGATTTACTTGGTTCCAGTCCTTGGAGCCCTCTGGTTTGGTCTCCGCGACGCCTACAACGCCCAATCTGTTGACTCTGAATATCGGACCACCGTTGATGTTAATCATCACACTGTGGCCGCTGTAGACTGGTCCTTGCCTTCTGAAACGCGGCTCCGCTTACGCTGAATTCATTTATTTTCAGCAAGGCTTTGAAGTACAGCCACCTCGCAGTCCCCATTGGTGAAAGGACATGAGTGACGACCACAGCGCCCGCTCCGGCTCTCTGCACGCTCATTTGCAAGCCGTCACGATGGAAATTGATGATGACGATGAAGACGTCATGTTGGTCGTTATTGAACTGATCAACGAATCCTCAATCCCGGTTGGTGGTCTTGAAGCCGCCATCGTTTCAGACAATGGTCAGCGTTTCGAAGCGACCGAAGGGATTTCTTCGATTGGACCCGGCCTTACTCGACAATTCAAATTCGAGGCTCGGATGGAAACAGGAACGTGGACCTTCGAGTTTTCCGGAGGTGGCCAATCAATGAGCTTAGGTCCCTATGAAGCCGATTTTGAATTTCAGGCAGAACAGGGTCGGAAATTGGGCAATGCAATCGGAACCAGTCTTTTCAGCGGTGCTTTTGACAACCACCTCGATGACTTCGGACAGGTAGAGGAGCGAGGCATCATCAATCCCGAGTCGATTATCATGACATCCTATGTTGGTGAAAATATGGAAGGAGGTGGAACGAAAGTTCTCAAAGGGGATTCCGCTTCAATCACAGAAGAAAACGATGCACCACGGACACCTCCTTGGGAAAAGAACGAATCTCCAGCCGCTCTGACCCCTCTGACCCCTCTTACTCCACTGCCCGAACCAAGCAATGAACCATCACCGCTCTTGGACCCCTTGCTCGCTGCACGTCCTACACCACCTCCCGTTGAAGAAATACCTGCCCTAAGCCGTCCTCTTGAAGCACCACCAGCGCCGCAACCTGAGACTTCATCAACACCCCCCCCACTCCCATCCAGTCCGCCGTCTTCACCACCTCCATCCCCTCCACCCTCTGGTCCTCCGTCCGGACCTCCGTCTGGTCCTCCGAGCGGCCCACCCTCTGGCCCTCCGAGCGGCCCACCCTCTGGTCCTCCGTCCGGTCCTCCGAGCGGCCCACCCTCTGGACCTCCGTCCGGTCCTCCGAGCGGCCCACCCTCTGGACCTCCGTCCGGACCTCCGTCTGGTCCTCCGAGTGGCCCACCTTCTGGACCTCCGTCCGGACCTCCGTCTGGTCCCCCGAGTGGCCCACCTTCTGGACCTCCGTCCGGCCCCCCTTCTGGTCCTCCGAGCGGCCCACCTTCTGGACCTCCGTCCGGTCCACCGTCCGGCCCTCCGTCCGGTCCACCGTCCGGCCCTCCAAATCGACCCGATGATCTGTGAAGTGATACCATGAGTGACGGCTTCGCAATGGAACTTTGCGGAACGCAAGCTGCCTATCAGATCGTTCCTGACGATATTACCTCAATTGATCTTGAGCGCGTCGGGACGCGCATTGAGTCAGAAGGTTATGAGGTTGGTATCCGGTCACGTTTGTGTTGGACTTTTACCGGACCGTGTGACCTCACGCTCTATCCGAGTGGCAAGTTGATGGTGAAAACCCAAGATAAGGCCCTTGCACAAAGCGTCGCCGAACAACACGTGACGGTTTGGGCTCATTCCTGAGGTTGGTCCATGATTTCTCAAGCCACGCTTGAACACGTACTCAATCACGGGGTTATTGCATATCCGACCTCAACACTTCCGGGTTTGGCGTGTCTGCCGACTACGGAAGGACTCGACGCACTTTTTGCCTTGAAACAACGTTCATCAGATAAACCAGTGAGCCTCGGTGTCCTTTCACTCGATCAGGCCAGTGAACTGGTACATGTTCCAGACCTCGTTAGGCGGATTGCAGATGCCTTTCCACAAGGAGCATTTACCTTCATTCTCCCGGCTCACGAACCTCTTGACCCAAGATTGGGAGGTGGGCGAGTCGCCGTGCGGTGCTTGGCCCATCCAACGGCTCGACGCTTGGTTGAATCTGTCGGGCCGATCACCGCCACCAGCGCCAATGAATCTGGCGAAAAACCCGCTGACAACGCCCAAACAGCCGGCCAACAACTTGGCTTGCCCGACCACGCCATTCTTGGCGGAGGCTGTCCCGGAGGGCGGGGCAGTACCATCCTCAATGTGCAGCCATCCGGTGCTGGTTGGGAGGTAAGCATTATGAGAGAGGGCATCATACCTACTCATGACGTGACTGAATGGTTGAAGAATCCCAACTGAAATACTGGCGAGATGCTGGTCACGTTGCGCGTCGTGCGCTTGAAGCCATGAAGTTGGAACTTCAGCCCGGTAAAACCTTCCACGAAATCATTGAGTCAGCAGAGCGCTTTATTCATCGGCACGGTGGAAAACCCGCATTTCCCGGGACCATTGCGGTGAACGACCTGGCTGCCCACTTCACGACCAACCATCTGGTAGAAGGGGTTGATGGCTGGGACGGTAACTCCGTTCTGGAAAAAGGAGATCTTGTCAAAATCGATTTCGGCGTTCACATCAAGGGACACATCGGGGACAATGCGCTCACACTTGAAATCGGTAACGGCAACCAACATACTGAACAAATCAAAGCAGCCAAAGAGGCACGTGACGCAGCGGTGGAAATGCTCCATCCTGGCACGCCATGGTACAAGGTGGGTCAAGCGGCTGCTCAACCCTCATTGGATGCAGGCTTCCAACCCATTCGTAACCTCTGCGGTCACCAGCTCAAGCCTTGGGAATTACACGCTGGTGTTTCAGTCCCGTCCTATGCGTGTGGAAAAGAAAATCAAGGATTCAAAGGCGTTGTTCAAGAAGGCGGTGTTTACGCCGTTGAACCGTTCAACACAACCGGTCCCTCGGGGCTTATCGAGAATATTGGGCCCTCGCATTCATCCAATATCTACCGCGTCACAGGATTGACGACCAGTCGCAAAGCCCGTGCTAAAAATCAGCTCAAACCACTCGGGGCTCAGATGGCGCGCAATCTCGAGGAGCGCTACTCCACACTTCCCTTTGCTGAGCGCTGGGCCTTCCCTATGCTCAAGAAGCCCTTCCCAGATGCGGATGAGGCGAGTCTTCAGAGCAAGTGGAACGCGCTTATCAAAAAGTTGATCAGCATCCGTTTCCTTGAGACATACCATGTTCTGCGCTGCCGTGATGGCGGTAATATCGCTCAATTCGAACATACCGTTCACGTGACTTCTGGTGGACCTGAAATTCTTACGGTCGAATGAAATGACCGTTTTTTACGGCAAAAACGAATATAAACTTGTGATGCCTACCCCATAACGAACAGGGCTGTTGTAGTTCTCGTTGAGTGCATCCCATCCCCTCTTGATTTCTCTCACCCTGTTCACCTAACTTTTCTAACATTGGCCGAAAGGCTTTCTTCCAAAAAACGCGCTATTTTCGCGAAACACGCGACTTACAAACCGTATGCTCTACTCGCTCGGCGCGCGAATCCCGAACAAGTAACATTTGTAAAAATGCCAAATTTCGGGGGTTTTGCTTCTACGGTTGAGGATATTGGGCAGTATCGTTTAATATGGGGATGTTCATAGCAGCGCTACCCCTGAGGGGGAAATGGAGGACAAAAATATGAAAAACGAAAACCGAAATGAAGAGGCTGTCAGCCCCGTTATCGCTACCATCTTGATGGTGGCCATTACCGTGGTTCTGGCTGGTGTGCTGTACGTGTGGGCTAGCTCCCTTGCAGAAGGCAACACCGATGGAAACCTTGCGCTTTACGCATTCAGCGGAAAGGACGCACAAGGTACCCCAGGTACTGGCACAGATGACAACCTCATCATGGTGACAATGGACCAAGGTGGCGACATCAACTGGGCTGCAATCAGTGTGAAGCTTTCCGTTGACGGCGCAGCACCCGTAACATGTGACAAACCTAGCGAAACTGGCGGCGTTTGCGGCCTCGTCGAGTTTGGAACAACTGACGACCTAGTTTGGTCCGTCGGTGACGGTGTGACCATCAAGGAAACCGGTACAGACATCTGCTCAGGCGTCTGCAGCATCGATGTAACCATCACGGACACCCGTGAAGGTAAGACCATCGACACC
>JADHPT010000018.1 GCA_016778305.1 Candidatus Poseidonia sp.
AGATACTGAAGTAGATAATGCCCCAGGATTGATGATGGTTGATGCCTTTCAACACCCGTGGGACGGTATGAACGCAACCATCGGTGGTTTTGTCTCTGATGAATCACCTTCAACGAGTACGGTGCAAATCCGCCTTTTGGACAACAACTTTGCTGAAGTTTCATCCGACACGTTGACGCCCTCACCGACAGGTTCTTGGTCGTTTGAAAGCAATCAAATGAATCCGGGAAGTTGGATTATCGATGCTGTCGTTGTTGATGCAGGTGGTCAAACAAGTAGCAACATTGCTGCAACCTTGACCATCCTTCCACCAGTGGAAGCCGAGGTCGATTTCACTTTTGCTTGGGATGCGCCTGTTGAAAATGAAACAACGGGAACCATACGCGGTGTCGTGCTCCATACCTTCCCGGCAACGTGCACGATTGAATACCATCCACTCGGACAGAGCCCAGCGCTCCTTGTGGAAGGCGTCATGAATTCGACTGTTGGGACCTATCTCATTGAATTCGATACCTCTTCTCACAATACCGAAGGCGACCTCATCGCTGGTTGTGGCTTGTTCACAGATTCTGATCAAACAGTCCGTGTCAATTTACCCATGCCTCCAGAGCCAGTCGGTGACGCTGATGGCGATGCGGTTGAGGATGATGTCGATGAGTGTCCCAACACCCCTGAGGGCGAGCCGGTGTACGCAACGGGATGTTCGGATTCTGAGACCGATGATGATGCAGACGGCGTCATGAACGATGTTGACCTCTGCCCTATGACGCCAATAGGTCAAGCAGTCGACGCTAACGGATGTTCTGCATCACAAAAAGACGATGATGATGACGGAGTCACAAACGATGCAGACCTTTGCCCTTCCACTCCTTCAGGAGAATCCGTTGACGCCCAAGGCTGTTCAGAATCTCAAAAGGATGATGATGGTGATGGCGTTGCCAACGACATCGATATCTGTCCCAACACACCCACGGGGGAGGCGGTTGACTCGGTGGGATGTTCAACCTCACAGACCAATCCTCCGGTCACAAGACCGAAGATTTTGGCCCTTCATGGTGGTGGAGAATCCGCATCTGCTTTTGAATCTCAACAAGGTATGCAGGATTTGATGGCTACGCTAACCGAATTTGATTTTGTCTTTGCAAGTTCACCAGAGAGTGGCAATGTTTGGATTCGCGACCCTCCAGGAGGCAAAGGCGAGCCAACCACCGACCCAGATTGGGCAGATACTTCCATCGCCTATCTCGATCAGGTTGTCCAAGAACAAGGTCCGTTCTACGGCCTTATCGGCTATTCACAGGGAGCAGCTATGATTCCCGTTTATCTGGCGAATACGAATAATGTCTTCAACAGAGTCATGCTCTACAATGGATATCTACCAACGACTCATGAGGGTTTGATGGATACTGTTGACCTTGTAGCCCCGTTTTCAGTGCCCGCAATGGTCTTCTCTGGCGAAAATGACGAGTATTTCAAAGACCTCTCGCCTGCTCTCGCCCAAAAATTCACTGCCTCAGTAGATCTCCACAGCCCCACTGCGGGGCATCATTTGCCATACCAAAGCGATAGCAAATACGACGAGATTATCACCTTCATTCGTGACGGTATCACACCCTATGACAAGATGGACTCTTGGCTCTGTCTTGACGGACAAGGTGCTTGGGCAAAGGATCTCAACGGGGATGGTAATTCCTACACGGCAAATACCCGTGGTGCCGGACAGGAAGGCGGAGGCGGAGGATCAGGGCCTTGGTTCCAATGCTCTGTTTCAGTCACGACGACTTCGACCACCATGGAAATCGACTCCAATTCAATACCCAACCACGATTGGCTCTCGGCCTACGCAGCCAATGCGGATGAACAAACGCTCGACTGGACCATTCCGCTCAACCCCGTCAACGATACAACGGGCAACCACGCCTCTACAAATTGTCCAGCAGCCAACGGCGATTACGAATGCGCTCCCGATCGAGGACCGGTTGGTGTTGCTGTCAACGGTGTGCCTATCTTTGGCCCTGAGGAAGGACCGGGTGGAGATGCTGTTGCACTTGAATTCCTCTACTTCAATGAAGACCGACAACCGATTGATCTTGGCTATTGTGGCGCCCACAATGGTCCTGCTGGTGTGCATTACCATTACGATGCGATGTGTCAATTCTGGCAGCCCAGTACCGGAGAAAGCATCGTCGATTACGATTATACCTCTCTCGACTCGACACAACACTCACCCATCATTGGATGGGCCTTCGACGGTTACCCGATTTATGGCATGTATGGGTGGAACGAAAACGGACAGGTGACCGGCCTCGAATCCTCCTATGAAGTCGAGCGTACCTCCGAAGGCGGCGACCAAGGCTACAACGGAATTGATGATTGGAATTACGTTGCAGGCCTGGGAGATCTAGACATGTGCAACGGGCGCTTTGCAGCGACCCCTGAATTCCCTGAAGGAACCTATCATTACGTGTCAACCCCGTTGAGTGCATCAGACAAGATGGTGACATCCACAGACGGGAGCAGCGGTCCAATGATTGGATTCCCCTACTTCCTTCTTTGCTATCACGGTGAAGCCGACATGACCAATGCCGATTCAGGCGGCCCAGGTGGCGGCGGTGGACCCGGTGGCTTTGGGGCTCAAGTGCTTTACACAAACGCTCCCTTGCTTGAAAGCGCTTCGGACGAGTTGGATTTCGGTTCATTTTTCCTCGACTTCTCGTGGGTATGGCTCACAGTACTTGCCTTCACACTGATGCGTCGCCGGAATTGAGGGGTTGGTTTGTACCGTCAATGGCTCGGTTGTGTCATGATTGGCCTGTTGATGACTTCGGGATGTTTAGCTGTAGTTGAACCCGACATTTTTGAGGGCGAAGACATCAATCGGTTGATGGAATTTTCACCCTTTACGCTTCACGACCAACATGCAGCGAACTTTTCATCATCTTCATTGAATGATACCGTGGTTGTTGTTCATTTCATGTTCACGAATTGCTATGATGTTTGCTCAACACAGACCCAAGACCTTGCTGCGATACACGAGCAATATACTGAACGAGTTGGTGTGGATTTAGAATTCATTTCCATCACTGTCGACCCTTGGCGGGATGATGCCGTAGCATTGAGTGATTATTCACAGGTGTTCAATACCTCTTGGCCGATGCTCACCGTCCCCTTCCTCAACGATGAAAACCTCTCCCTAATTGAACGAGTTTGGACAGAATTTGGTGTTCAAGTCACGCTTATTGAAAGCGAGGAAAGCACCACCATCCAAGGGCGAGGCCACACTGTCTACTACAACGTGGAACATACAGATGGTGTCGTACTGCTTGATTTCAACGGATTCCAGCGCGTGCGATGGACCAGCGATACGTGGAATGCAACCGGCATCGCCAATGACATTGAGTTGTTGCTCGGCGGGGTTTAAACTTGCTTTCAGGTCTTGTGAACGGCATGACCGAGCGTATCGAGTACGCCTTCAGGGCCTCTTCTGTCTGAAATTGTTTTTTCCAGACCTCAACCGGGGCAAGGCTTAGATGAAGCTCCAAGAAAGCCCGCCCATGGAAGCCCTCTCCAAAGTTGGCATTGATTCGAAGCGGACCACGGCAACAAGCATAGCCATCGTCGGTGTTGTCGTTTACTTGGCCTTGGTGCACCTGAAGCCTATTTTGATGCCACTCGCCATCGCCGTATTGCTGTTCTTTTTAATCAAGCCTCCAGAGCAATACATATACGGCAAGGTCGGAAATCGTTTTGTTTCGTATGGCGTGGTTCTTCTCACCTTCATCATCGCGATGTACTTGATCTCGATCTTCCTTTACGAACAACTCTCCCTCTTTGTCGACGAGGTTCCAGAAATCACCGCTGCCCTCGAAGAAAAGCGGGTGGAGTATGCGCAATCAGACCTGTATGGTTTGGAAACCATTTTTTCAGATTCCAGTTGGATCAACGTTCTTGCTTCACCCAGCAACATTGAAACCTTTGTACTTGCGATTTTAGGTTCACTCGGTGCATTTGTAGGGACGATGATCACGGTTCTTATTTTCCTCTTGTTCATCATTCTCGAAGAGCACACCATCGCCAAGCGATTCAACGCAGCGTTTCCACAATCAACCGGCCGTGCCAGAAAAATAGTCCAAGATTCTACAGAATCCATCAGCGCTTACGTGGTCTCAAAAGTGACCTGCAGCGGTGGACAAGCGCTGGTGATGACCCTCATCATCTCCCCGATTGGATTTGATCTCCCGGGTTGGTTTTTGTTTGGTGTGTTGTGCTTCTTGCTCGACTTCATCCCCATTCTGGGAGCGCTTTTCGCGACCATTCCTCCAGTACTCATCGGATTCATCATGCTCGAACCGTTCACAGCAACGATGATGTTGGCTTTGCTGATTGGAAATCAACAGATGTTCGGTTCACTGGTTGAACCCAATCTCTCTGGCGCTAAAATTGGTATTTCTCCGCTCGTTCTTCTCCTGACGGTCATGTTGTTTTCACAGGTATGGGGTATTGCTGGAGCCATTATCGGAGCACCTATGGTCATCATGGCCCGCCTTATTTTGGATGAGAACGAACGCACACGGCCAGTGGCCGTCATGATGTCAAACGACATCGAAGAAGAGTGAAGTCAACGCCTTCGGTCGTTGAGGTCAAAGCCCCGCTTTTTAGCATCGAGCCGGAACGGTTGAAGGAACTCAATTCACATCTTGTGAATGGCATGACCGAGCGTATCGAGTACGCCTTCGTGAGTCATCTCAGTCATCGTTGGGTGAGCGTGGATGGTATGTGCAATGTCTTCCAATACCGCTCCCATTTCCAATGCGAGCGTCCATTCTCCAACCAGTTCGCTGATGTGGGTTCCAACACCTTGGATGCCCAGGATGCGATGATCGTCTTCTCGAGCAACCACGCGGACGAATCCACCGGTCTTTTCAGCTTCTTGTGTGAGTGAGCGTCCGTTTGCGGCCATTGGGAATTTTCCAATGATCACGGGATGGCCTTGTTCCTTGGCTTGGTCGGGAGAGAGACCTACGGAGACGATTTCTGGTTCTGTGAATACGATGGCAGGGACTGCGACTGGGTCGTAGGCTCTGCGGTGGCCAGCGATAAGTTCCGCTACCATTTCACCCTGGAAGGAAGCGACGTGTGCCAGCATCTCGCCCAAGTCACAAAGGTCTCCAATGGCGTAAACGCCTTTCATATTGGTTTCACAACGCTCGTTGACTTTGACGAAACCACGGTCGTCGAGTGCAACGCCAGTGCTTTCAAGTCCCGATGAGGCGGGTTTTCGACCCACGGTCACCAATACTTTGTCGGCTACGACATGCTGCATCTTCTTCTCATCCTTCTCGTTTTTATCGATGAAGTTGAGTTTGACTTTACCGCCTTTTTGCTTTTCAGCACCTTTGGCAAAGACACCTGTGTGAACCTTGATCTTATTTTTCTTGAGGAAGAGTTCGAGAGGTCGGCGCAATTCTTTGTCGAACAAGGGCAAGACCGAGTCCATGGCTTCAACCACGGTCACTTCAGATCCGAGCATACGGAAGGTGATGCCGAGTTCGAGACCGATGTAGCCGCCACCGACCACGACAACGTGGTCTGGGAGCATCTCGAGAGAGAGCGCTTCTCTTGAGGACAGCACGTGATCGTCGTAGGGCATGAAAGGGAGCTCAACGGGCACAGATCCTTGCGCCATAATGACGTGGTCGGCCTGAATGAGGGTGGCATCTTTGCCTTCGCCAATCTTCACCGTTTTTGCATCTTGGAAGACAGCCCAACCGGTGACAAGTTCCGCTCCAGCATTCTTGAGCAAGGCTTCAACGCCCTTGTTGAGGCGGTCGACGATGCCTTCTTTCCAACCTACGAGGTTGGCCATACTGAGTTCAGCAGGTCCCGGAATTGAAATGCCCATATGACCGTCCTTTGAGGAATGCTTGGCAAGGTTGTGGAAGGTATGTGCGGCATGAATCAGTGCTTTGGATGGGATGCAGCCGCGAATCAAACATGTTCCGCCGGCTCGCTCACCTTCGACGATGATGGTCTTCAAACCGAGTTGAGCGGCTCGAATGGCTGCGACGTATCCGCCGGGACCTGCTCCGACGACGAGGACTTGGCAATTTTTTGTCTTCACAACATCACCTCACATGAAAATTGTAGCAGGGTGCTCTAAGTAAGATTTCACCAACTGAACCAGAGTGGCGCCATCGTGCCCGTCAACAACTCGATGGTCCCATGATGAGGAGAGGTTCATGATGCGGCGAATAACCACCTGGCCGTTGATGACGACGGCTCGATCTTTGGCGTTGTGAACACCAAGGATGCCCACTTCGGGTTTGTTGATGATCGGCGTGGCACCAAGGCCCCCGAGTCGTCCCAAACTGGTGATGGTAAAGGTGGATCCTGAGAGATCTTCAACGCCAGCCTTTCCATCTCTGGTGGCTTGGGTGACACGCATCATTTCTTGAGCAGAACCCCAGATGTCCATCGCTTCTACGTGCTTGACAACGGGGACGTAGAGTCCACGGTCCGTTTGTGTAGCGATGCCGAGGTGAATGGCTTCATGACGGGTCACAATGTTTGCCTCGTCATCGTAAACTGCGTTGCATTCAGGGCGCTCGCCGAGTGCCTTCACCAAGGCCTGCATGATGAAGGGAAGGTAGGTGAGTTTTGGTGCTCCTTCTGGACGGGTAGCATTGAGGTGTTGGCGGAGTGATTCAAGTTCGGTAACATCAACTTCCTCAAAGTAGGAAAAGTGAGGGATGGTGCTGTAGGACGCCATCATGCCGTCAGCGATTTTTCTGCGCAGACCAATGACCTTGATGTCTTCTGTACCGGTGCGTGCAACTCGTGGTGCTCCTCCCATGGGACGAGCAGAGGTAGCGCCAGAAGCGCCTCCTGCTATGTGACGGTCGAGGTCAGCATGGCTGATTCGGCCTGCCGGTCCAGAGCCTGCAACAAGTTGGAGGTCAACATTGGCTGCACGAGCACGTTGTCGAACTGCTGGAGATGCCAAGGCCTTGGTTCCAGAGGCTCGAGCAACGGGTGCTGCTGCTTCAACGGGGGCGGTCTTGACAGGTGCAGGCTTGGCTGGTGCGGGGGCAGGAGTTTCCTTCTTTGCAGGCTTTTCTTCCTTAGCGGGTTCTGCTTCAGCAGCGCTGGCGTTCCCGTCGCCTTCAACATCAAAAACGATACAGACGGCACCTACTGGTAGAATGTCTCCTGCTTCACCGACGATGCTTTTGACCGTACCATCACAGGGTGCTGGGATTTCGACGGTGGCTTTGTCGGTCATCACTGAGAGAATCGGGTCGTCTTCTTTGACAACATCGCCAACGGCGACCATCCACTCAACGACTTCTCCTTCAACAACACCTTCTCCGATATCTGGTAGCTTAAATTCAAATGTTCCCATAGTTATTCCTCCTGTGTTTTGTGTATGGCTTCTGCAATGCGAGACGGACTGGGCAAGTAATCCCATTCAGTTGTGTGAGGGAACGGTGTGTCCCAGCCGGTCACACGTTGAATGGGTGATTCGAGGTGGTAAAAACAACGCTCTTGGATGGAAGCGCTCATTTCAGCACCGAAACCACTGGTTTTGGGAGCCTCGTGAACAATCACAACGCGTCCAGTTTTCTTGACGGAATGAACAACTGCATCACGGTCCCATGGAACGAGGGTCTGGAGGTCAATCAGTTCACAGTCGACGCCGGAATCACGGATGGCCTGCTCGCAGACATGGACCATAGCACCCCACGCAATAACGGTGCATGCAGCGCCTTCACGAACGATGTTGGCTTCCTCAAGAGGAATCGAATAGTATTCCTCAGGGACCTCGCCTTCGGGGTGGTCGTTCCATGTTGGGACATTGTGAGGGTCACCATAGAAGGGGCCGCGGTAGCATCGCTTCGGTTCAAAGAAAATCACAGGATCATTGCATTCAATGGCGCTTGTCAGCAACCCTTTGGCGTTGCGTGGATTGGAGCAGTAGACGACCTTGAGTCCGGGTGTATGCGTGAACTGCGCTTCGGGAGACTGTGAATGATGATGACCGCCCTTGATTCCACCTCCAGCAGGTGTGCGGAAGGTCACGGGTGAGGTAAATTCCCCTCCTGACCTATGTCGGAGTTTAGCGATTTCGTTAACGATTTGGTCGTAGGCAGGGAAGATATAATCGGCAAATTGGATTTCAGCAACGGGGCGCAATCCATTGAGTCCCATGCCCATGGCAATGGCGGCAATTCCACCTTCTGCGAGGGGTGAATCGAAGACTCGGTGGGGCCCGAATTTCTCCTGAAGGCCAGCGGTAACACGGAACACTCCTCCAAAATATCCGACGTCTTCACCAAAGATGACGACGTTGGGGTCTCGCTCCAACTGGTGAGCGAGAGCGGAATTAAGCGCGGCGATCATGTTCATTTTTGCCATGGTCTCACCTCACTTTCCGAGTTCCTCTCGTTGTTCTTGAACGTGCCAAGGGACCTCTTCGTAAACCTCTGTGAAGATGGTTGAGGCGGGCGGATAGGGTCCCGTGGCTAAATCACCAAATTCACATGCTTCCTTGTAGGCTGTCATAACTTCAGCATCGATCTTGTCAGCCAATGCCTTGTCCTTTTCTTCGTCCCATACACCGGTGGTGATGAGGTGGTCACGAAGACGTTCAACAGGATCGCCACCGGGCCAACACTTGAATTCATCTTGCGGGCGATAGGCCGACGGGTCGTCAGAGGATGAATGAGCGCCTGCCCGGTAGGTGTAGACTTCTATGTGAGTCGGGCCGAGGCCAGCACCTGCACGCTCTCGTGCCCATTTGGTCACGCTGTAGAGGGCGAGGAAATCGTTACCATCGACTCGGAAGGAAGGAATGTCGTAAGCCAAACCACGTTCGGCAAAGGTGCGTCCACCCGTAGCGAGGGAAACGTGGGTTGAGATGGCCCACTGATTGTTGACAACGTTGAGGATGACAGGGGGTTTGAACGTCGATGCGAAGTTCAGAGCATAATGGTAGTCGCCTTGGGCAGAGGTTCCGTCGCCCAGCCAGGAAATACAGACTTCATCGTCGCCTTTGTAGGCGCTTGCCATGGCAACACCAACGGCTTGTGAAAATTGCGTGCCGACAGGGGATGAGATTGAGATAAAGCGCCCTTCTTTCCAGGTGTAGTGGACGGGCATTTGTCGGCCACGAACATTGTCTTCGGTATTGCCGATGCAGTGGCAGATCATGCTGACCATGTCACGTCCACGGACGAATTGAGCGCCCGGTTGGCGGTAGGAGGGGAAGATCCAATCCTGTGTTTCAAGGGCCATGGTCTGTGCGATGGCAACGGCTTCTTCGCCAAAGGAACGCATGTAGAAGGAGAGTTTCCCCGTGCGTTGCATTTTGATCATGCGGTCGTCAAAAATACGGAGGCGCATCATGTATTCAAGTCCTTGAACCAAGGTTTCTGTGTCGAGTTGAGGGTCCCATTCGCCAATAGCTTGCCCTTCATCATCGAGGACCCGAATCAATCCTGATGCGTGAGCAACGGTGTCCTGAGCGCTGCAGGTTGCAGGGTCGGGGCGGTTGAGATCACCAGGTTGTTCGGTGAATCGTTCGCCAAAAGACGGTTCATCACCCGGTCGAAACGGAGCGACGCCAATGGTGTATGGCGTCGTTGTTAGTGTGCTCCGCTCCGTCATTGTTTCACCTCAGGGCTCGTCCGTCTTAAGTGGTGTCGGTGTTGTGGTATGGTTGTCTGCTACGCGAACATAGGCACCCAACATCGATTCTGAATTCGAAGGGTCCCTTGTTTTCCGCAGCAAAAGACCCGCTTTGTAGGATGAGCGCACCAGCGGTCCGCTCGCAACTCCAGAGAATCCGAGGTCGATGGCAAGGGCTGCCCATTCATCGTATCGTTCGGGCTCAGGGAAGCGGTCAACCTTGAGGTGCTGCTTTGAGGGTGCGAGGTATTGTCCGATGGTGATCAAATCAACGCCTGCATCTCTCAACACAGCGATCGCTTCGTCAATTTCTTCATCCGTTTCTCCAACGCCGACCATGATCGAGGACTTGGTGATGATGTCGGGACGCAATCGCTTTGCTTCACGGAGAATACCCAGGGATTGACCAAAGGAGGCTCGTGCATCTCGTACCGTTGCGTCGAGACGTGGAACACACTCAACGTTGTGTGCAAATACTTCGAGCGGGCTCTCATGGAGAAGGTGAGCAAGTGCTTCATGGTCGCCAGCGAGGTCCGAGCAGAGCAGTTCCAGACTGACTTCTGGAGAACGTTGAGCCACGGCCTCGATGCATTGTTTGTAGTGATCCGCACCACTGTCGGGCAGGTCGTCGCGGTTCACGACGGTGATGACTGCATGGCGGAGGTTCATTGAGGCAACGGCCTGAGCGAGGTGTTGCGGTTCTTCAGCATCGAGGGGCGGTGGGCGTTTGATGGTCCCTACTGCGCAAAAGCGGCACCCACGAGTGCATTCTTGGCCTGCGATCATGAAGGTAGCATCACCTGAAGCCCAGCATTCGTGAATGTTCGGGCACCGTGCTTCTTCGCAAACGGTGTGGAGCTGGTTGTCCTTGACGGCCGATTTGGTTGCATTGAACACAGCCTGCTGCTCACCATTTGGGAGGCGTGTTCTGAACCAATCGGGGAGTCGGCGACCGGTTGAAACAGCGGCATTCTCGGTCGCCATTGGAAGGGGTTTGCCAGTCATTCTTCTCCCTCCGTGTTTGCGGGGAGTTGGCGGGCATCAAAAAGGTGTGCGAGTGGAAGTTTGAACTTGGACGGAGGTGAAGGGGTCAATACGAGGCTTCATGAATCAAATCCCTCTAAAGCCACCATGGCAGGTGGCGTCGTTCTCATCACGGGTGCAGGTCAACGGCTCGGAGCCGCAACCGCACGCCGTTTGATGGATGCGGGCTATTTTGTAATGGTTCACGTTCGTACCTCCGTCGAACCTGCCGAAGAGTTGCTAAGCGAGGCCGAGCGACGAAACGGCCGAGTTTGCGGGTGCATTGTTCAGGCCGACCTGACCGTTGACGATGCTCTTGAAGCGATGGTGAACCAAGTCAAAGAACATCGCCTCGTGGTCCAACAGGGGTTGTTTGGGATCATCCACAATGCATCGTTCTATAGCCAGTCAAATTTTGAAGAAACCTCCCTTGAACAATATCGAAATCTCAACCGCCTCCACATGGAGGCTCCCTACTTTTTGACACAACAGTTGTTGCCCGATTTACGACGGGGCCAAGGGTCGGTCGTGGCTATTGTCGATACTTCTTGGGGACGTGCTTGGAGCGGCCTTGCACACTACACGTCGAGCAAGGCTGGCTTGCGACAATTGATGCTCAATCTTGCTGGGGAGCTTTCCGACATCCCGGTCAATTGTGTGGCTCCAGGCGCCATCATGGCCGCTGATTGGGAGGCAGAGCATTTCACAAAGGTTCTGGAAAAAGTCCCCTTAGGCCGATCAGGGAAGGCCGAAGACATTGCGGCTGCGGTCCATCACCTTCTCGTAACTCCAAGTCTATCGGGTCACGTCCTTCACGTGGATGGTGGCTGGTCCATGAACGAAGGATGAGATTCATTCAAGTGCCTCTTCCTTACCGCATTCAATGAAGCAGGGGTGGCTGAGGTGGTCAAAGGCGCCGGGCTTAAGATCCGGTCCCGTATGGGTTCGTGGGTTCGTATCCCACCCCCTGCACCATTTTCACTCCTTACGATGGCCTTTGAAACCTTCCATTGTTCGCACAATCAAGGCAAAACGGTTTAACACCCCCTGCGACACGGAAGAATGGTGAAGGTAATGTCGGGTAGAGATTCGGGCAACGCCGCACAATTCAAAGCCGTCTTTTTGGTAGTGACCTTCATCGTCTCCCTGCTATCGTTAATGGTACCCCCTTCAGAAGGCATTGAGCAGGCCGTTGTTCTCGGTGAAACCACGACTGTGGAATATGTTTCAACGGTCGAGCAAACCTACGATTTGTACCTTGACGCCCCCAACTCTGAGTTTGGAGGGCAGGGGTCCATCACCACCATCGAGCCCTCTGGCGGCCAAGAAGAAGGCAGCGCCATCGATGGCTTGGAATTTCGGAGCACTGAGATGATCAGCGACCTTTACATCAACGGGACGGGTTCATCCAATACCGCCCGACTCTCAGTCTACTACCAGTTCAGCGGTACCGATGGCTCCACTGCCGACATGACCTTCTCGCTCAAGTCAGGTGACCAACAAATTGATTCTGAGAACCGCCAGTTAGAAAATCCATGTTCAACCAACCCCTTTTCACAAAATGGATGCACCTGGACGGTCATCGAAGTTGAATTTGATACGGGTAGCAATGGCTTTGTTGTCGAACAAGGCAAGCAACTCAAAGTTCGAATTGACGCCCAAGCAACGTGTGAAGGCAATACCGGTGGCGTTGGCCAGACGGATTGTGACGTGCAGGTTGCCTTTGGGAAAGTCGGAAGTTCCAACAGTTATTCTCGTCTTCAAATCATGACCAATGCGCTTACCGGTTCAAGCGTCCGAGTACACAGTTGCGCTGACGAGTTTGGATGCAATTGGCAGGATGAACAGAAATTCGAATGGTCGCCAAACCACCGTCCAAACTTCCGAGAAATTCAATTTTCTATCGAAGTGCGTGACGCCTTTGGAAGGGACGACATTGAAGAAGTCAACCTCATCATGGACACGCCCAATTCAGCGAACGTTGTCTTTGAGGAAAACTTTGATGACGATGATTTGAAACTTGATAATAACGGCCTCGTGGGTAATTTCAGTTATACCTACGAAGGAGGCATTGCTGCCGGTGATTATCCCGTTCGCCTCGAGGTTGAAGACGTACAGGGGCATTCTGTTCTGTTCGAACATCCCGGTATCACCATGCTTGAGCACGACATTTACCTGACCCTCCCGCAGAACCAACCCGATGTTGTTTTGTTCGCACCGGGCGCATCGGTTCTCGTTGAATTCCTCGTTGAGCACACGGGCTCCTCGTCGAGCAGTCTTGATGTTGTATTTGATTTGGACACCAATCTCCCCAATAGCTGGTCCGACCCACAATGGAGTTCACCCAGCGGAACCTACACGCTTACCAGCGGTGGAGACTCCGTCATCCCTGAATTGGAAATTGTCGTTCCCGAAGATGATTTGACCGATGCTCCTGATTCCCTTGAAATCGAAGCACGCGTCTATGCTGAAAACGATCAGGGCCAAATGGAAGAGGTTGCCATCAAGGTCGTGACGCTTGATTTCGAAGAAGTTGACGTGTATGCTCCGCCTCGGATCTTCATCTATGAAGACGATGAGCATCAGAAGCAAATAGCCGACTCAACACGCCCTGAGGCCTACGATGAGACGCTCTCACATTACGTGGATGCTGATGAGACAGGCGATTTCTACGTTGATGTATTCAATACAGGGTTCACCACTGACTCCTTCAAAATACGCGTTCTTGAACAACCCGATGACTGGCAATACCGCTTCTACGATAACACAACGGGAATGGAATTGGTTGAGGAAGGTATCTACTCGATCACTCCCGACATCGGCTCAACCCAAATTCTCACCATCCGCATGGAAGTTTATCCACCTGCAGACCGGAACGGTGTTGACATCGGCATGTTTGAACTCGCCGTCTCAAGCAAGGAAGACTCCGAATTGCGAACTGACATTTCCTTCACCGTTCACCGCACCTTCGGAATTTTGGTTGAAGTTCTTTCTGATAGCGACGGTGTTGGCGAAGATAATCCACTCGGCCAAGTTGGTCCTGTTGGACCGGATGCCACCATTTTCTACAACTTGAGAATCACCGATTCAACCAATAGCGGAGCCGGTCAAACCACTTGGAAGATTATCAACCCGAGGGACGTAGAGCGAAACGCTGAGGCAAATCCAAAGTATACGGCATGGGATTACACCATCTCAAACGGCACCAATACCAACATCGTTGTGGTAAATTTGGCACCTGAGGAATACGCCGACATCAAGCTTGAAGTCACGCTTCAAGGTCAAGTTGAAGCAGGGGAGCACACCGTTTACACCCGCATTATTGAGGAAGGCGTTGATGCTGAGGATGCTCGCTACTTCGACCTTCCCATGAAGGTCGTCATCCGCGAGGATGTCGTGCCAGGGCGCATTGAGCTCACCGATAAAACCGAAAAATCTCGCTTTGCACCCGGTGAAGACAAGAATCTTGAGTACAGGATTAGCAATCAAAACAACATCCCGCTCGATGTTGTGATCCGTCTTGATGCCCCCGATGGATGGGAAGGTGCTATCCGGGCGACATCCAGCCAACTTGGTAGCGATTTCCTGATCATTAACTTGCCCGCCTACTCTTCAAAAGACTTCAGTGTCACCATGACGTCTCCAGAAGCCCTCAAAGACAGCAATTCAGTGGCCTTTGAATTCAAGGTCACGCCGATGGATAATGAGACGCCATACGCTGAGGAATATCAGCAGAAATTTGTCTTCAACTACATGACTGAATGCAGCGGAGCCTCCTGTCTCCTCCGCGAGTTAATCAATCCCGAGCCTCAGACCATGGTCTTCTACGTGCTCATTGGAGCGCTTGTATTGTACGCTGCTCGCCGAGGTCGAACCAATCAGGGCGAGTTCTACGATTACGACAAGGTCGAGGTTGACCATGATTTCGATGAAGTGGAAGAGCACGACGACGACCTGCCTGCAGCAGTTACAGCAGCGCCTGAGGACGATGATGACGATCTCGAATTGCTCGATGAATTGGATGATTTGTGAACTGGATTTTCAGTGCTTAGAACGCACCTTGTATGAACATCGTACCATTTCCCTTATGAGGCATCAAAAACAGCCTAAGGTGTGACAACCATGCTGACAGGCTCGAAACTCTCTGGTGCGGCGGTGCGACAAGCAATGGCAGATCGCAAAAAAGCGGTAAAATCTCTGTTTTTGACGGCATTGATGGTGTTTTCTACCCTGGCTGCCATCCAATATGCTGCCGTTGACGTTCAGGCGGCCTCCGACCAAGACGGAGACGGGCTGACCTACGGTCTTGAATACCTCATGAACACACAACCGAACGACCCCGACTCAGATAACGACGGTCTTCCCGACGGATGGGAATGGAAGTACGGGCTTGACCCACTTTCATCATCCGGTGCTGACGGTGCCGTCGCAGATCCAGACGGAGACGGTATGTCCAACCTGCAAGAATACCTCTACCTCCAACCCTCTGGATGGGACAATTCCAACACTGCATCGGTTCTTGACAACGGTGTTTGGTGGAATGGAACCATTCCGGTCAATGATTGGAATGAAGAGGATGCTCTTCAATTCAATCAGCCAGGATGTGGGGACTCCGGTTCCGACGGAACGGGTAGCATCATTCTGTGCGATGAAGATCCAGTCGGCAACATCTGCACCAACGGCTTTGACGATGATAAAGACGGCTTTATTGATGCTGCAGACAGCGATAACGACGGTGACCAAGATTGTCTCAGCGATGATGACGACGGTGACGGTGACATCGACGAAGACCCTGCCGGATGGGACACCGACGGTGACGGAATGAGCGACGGCTGGGAGGCTGCTAACGGCCTCAATGCAACCTCTCCTTCAGGTGATGACGGTCCAAACGGTGACCCCGACAATGACGGACTGAACAACCTGATGGAATTTGTGAATCCGACATGGACGACCATGTGTGGCTCTTCTCCATGTTTCAGAAATGGCCCCGACGGCATCGTCACCGAAACAATCTCACCTTGTGATCCAGTTCAGGGGATTGGACCTGGCGCCTGTGCGACCTCTACTGCAGAAGTCGACGGCATCACTTCCACCAGCCCACAACGAGCCGATACTGATGGCGATGGACTCAACGATTCCTATGAAGCCCTCACCTTGCTTACGGACCCAACTGCTGCGGACACCGACAGCGATGGTATCAACGACGGTGTTGAAGTCAACGGTGCATACGGTAATCCTGCTCAAGCAAGCGACCCTCGTAACAACAACACGGACGGCGACGCGTTTGACGACGGTGAGGAAGATACCAATTTCAACGGTGTTGTTGACCCGGGTGAAACCGATCCAACACGACGAGAAGATGCTGGTGATGAGGATAATGACGGGATTCAAAATTGGGAAGAAAACCTCTCCTGCACCCTCTGGGATGTAGCAGATACCGATTTCGGCGGCATCAACGATGGTGAAGAGCGCAATGTCAGTCACGGGACAGACCCATGTGATTCACTGGTCAATTTCGAAACCACCTTCGTCCAATATACCAGTACGACCAACCGTGTTGAGGTCGGTAACGGCTCAGGTTTCAACCCAGCTGGTGGTACCGGATGGTACAACGTATCGGGAACATGGCAGTCTTTCGCCTACGCGACGGTAGTCAACAACATGCTGCAAGGCGTCTCCAACGGACCAACAGGGACTGCTACTGATGTGGCCAATCGCAACGGTTCCTTCTGTCACACCAGCGCTATAGCCTCCGGGACCATCGGTACGACGCAGCAATACTGTGATGACGATTACGAAGACTCAGACGGCGACGGGTTGGCTGACTGGCAGGAATTGCTGGGTACCTTTGGATGGTTTTCCAACCCCAGTATCTTCGATTCTGACGGTGATGGCGTGAACGACTTCGATGAAGTTGCAGATAATACCGATCCCAACGAACCGTGTACCAATCTTCTCGATGATGACGGTGATGGTTTGAACAATTACTTTGAGAATTCAACGGGTTGCGACCTCATCTACATCGGCATCACCAACGGTTCACAGGACATCTGGACGACCACTTACAACGCCTATGATACCGACCAGGGCGGGGTGGACGATCGTACTGAGTACTTTGACGGAACCAACCCTGAAAACGACCCGTCTGACGATATCCAGCCGGATGATTTTGACGGTGATGGTATTCCTGATGCTGTTGAAAATCAAACAGGAACAGATTGGACGAACCCAGATACGGATGGGGGAGGCATGCTGGACGGCCAGGAATGTCCCGAATTGTACTGGTTCGTGAACTGTGCGGGTGCACCTTTCGATCCCTTTGACCCAACCGATGACGTCCTCAACAACGACGTTGTCTTCTATGCGAACAACACCTCTGGAGTTGTTGACCTGAATCTCGATCACCGCTGGCGTACCATCACCAACGATTTCTACACCGGTTCAACCTATGCTCACATCGACAGCGTGCATCCGAGTAGTAACCTGACGGTTCCAGTGACCAACCTCACACATTTGGCTCCAACATCCTTTGCAAATTCAACGGTGGAGTGGGACTTCAAATTTACTCAGCCCTTTACTGCTGGCCCGATTCCCGCGCCGTCGTATTATTCCAACGTCTCGTTTTACTTTGAAACATTTTCATCCCTGCTTCGCAGCAATGACACCCACATCATCACGCTTGATTCAGGTTCTATCGAGCAGATCGTCTACGAACAACCCGAGTATTACTTCGATTGGGCAACACTTGCATCAACCACCGTTCCAGGACAAAATTTCCCTTACGAACTCATTACTCCTTCTGAATTTTCAAACTTGAGCGACCCGAGCTCATACCTGTTCAACGTGACCAATGCTATCATCAGCGAATCAGGTGCCACCGATGCGTATTCCAGCGCACTTGCCCTTGAAGACTTCATCATCAACGGTAACAGTACCACCGAATTCAAGCGTAATTACAACGGTTCAGGGACGATCAATCCAGTTGATACTTCGTTGAACGTACTTGAAAATCTGAAGGAGGGTACGTGCAGAGAATTCAACACGCTCTTCGTCACCATGGCTCGTCTCGCCGGCCTACCCGCTCGTCAAGTGACGGGCTACATTGGAGGGACGTGGACGGGGGACGGCTATGCGGTGTATGCTGACAATGCTGGCACCTGGTCTGAAGTTCGTCTGCAACAAAACAGCGCCAACGGAAATACCGATCTTGGCTGGATCGCCTTTGATCCTTGCCCGCCTGCGGAAGAGGTTGAAATTGTGAATCAAAGCATTTCTACCTTTACCGTCTCTCGAGACGCTAGTACCAACATCACGGTTTCAGGACAACTTCGTTATGCAGCGAATGGCACCCCTGCCACGAACATTCGCGTGATGGCCTATCTGACTCCCGTTGCCGATGCTCCATTCGTGCCCGGCCCCGGTGGCGTCATTGAACGCATGCTGTCTGAAAACATGACAGATGCAAACGGTACCTTCTCCATCACTGGCTTCCCAAATGCCATTACCGCTCCCGGTATGCACAATATCGTGGTGGAACACCTCCAATCCGGTTATGTTTCAACCGACGGTATAATCTACGACGGCTACGTGAATGTGACCGAGAATTCAACCATCGTTCATACGGCACCTGGAGCCATTAACGCTCCAGTCGCTGGAGCGGGTGCGACCACGGTTCTTGAGGGACGACTGGAATTGGTGAATCAACCAACCGACGAATTTTCCAAATTGCCCAATCAAACGATTTGGCTGTCCTATACCTCTTCTGTTGACGGTGCACAAAATTTCTCAGCACAAACTGATAGCAGCGGTTCTTGGTCAATCACGCTCAACCTGAGCGAACTCGAAACAAAAGGGAATCTTTCTGCCACTCTCGGATTCTCTGGATGGCAAGACACATCGATCAGTTCCATTACTCCGCCGCAATTCCATCTGAATCCATCAACGACCTCGATCATCCTCAACGTCACGGATGCACCCAATCTTACGGCTACGATTGAAGGTCCACTGACCAACAAGAGTATCCTCCTGCTGGGTGACGACGTTTGGGTCAACGGTTCGGCCCTCTCAGTGGGGGCCTCACCCGTATCGCTGAACGGCGATCTCCAACTTGCGATTCGTACGAACGATAGCGGCGATCTCTTTACTGAAGTATTCAACGTCAGCGTGAGTGGTACATTCTCAGTTCAATACCTCTTGCCGACCAACTTGTCGATTGCGGCCGGCGTGATTGAAGCAAGGTTACGGTTCTTCCCGGCTTCACTTCCAGCAACAGATGATGCTGATTTAAGCGCTGGTGCTCCGTATTTCTTGCGTGGTTTCCTGTCCTTTGTTGTTGAAGAATCAGCTCAAATCCGTGGGCAAGGCGCTCTTGTGAGCGTTCAGATCAACGACCACCGTGGTGTCTCTGCAGCGCCTGATCTTCTTGGTAATTACGACTTTACGTTCAACAGCTCTTGGTTCAATACAACGGTTGACCCCGAGCTTGATTTCCTTGAACTGGAACTTGACCTTGCCTCCACTTTACTTGCAGGCGATTATCCCATCGGAATCTCATTCAACGGCTCAGATTACTATCAGGCCTCCACAGGCTCAGGCTCCATGCGAGTACAAGCAGACATCGATTGGAACCTTTCAATCGCTCAGGATTGGACCTATATGGGCAATTCAACCCGCTTGTTCGGAGATATCTTTGATTCGGTCTACTTGACTCCAGTGCTCGGTAATGAAACGCTCATCTTGGTTTCCTTGGAAACCGACGAAGGACCGATTGATATCGCTACCTCCTCGCTTAACAATTCAACGGGAGCATTCGACATACCCATCACCATGCCGAACTTCCTTCCTTCGGGCGCCTACAATTTGGTCATTGATTTCGACTTCCTGACGCTCGCTCCACCTGGCGGTGCTTACTATGCCTACGTAGATTCGGCGCTTCCTCCAGCCCCGCCAACGTTGATTTCAACTCTCGGCGGTATCGTAACAGACGTCGTTGTGGAAGCCGAACGGGGTGCCTATATCGTGGAGATGAACGATACCATCGATTGGACTGCCAAGATTACTGACATCGCCGATAGCTCCAACATTAGCGGTGCAGCAGTTGAATACATTTGGGATTACGGCAATACCAATCAAAGTCTTGGTACCGTCTCATCAGACGCTGACGGCAATGCGACCCTCAGCTATACTCCGTCAGGTATCGCTCCGGGCCATTATGATGTTCTCATCGTTGTTCAGGACGACCTCAGTGCAGCACTGAGCGCAGGAAATACACGACGCTATGGCAATTCAACATTGATCAACGTCACAGTTCAAGTGAACAGTAACGTTCAGTTCATCTCCGTACCAGCCACCATCACTGCCGGTGTTCCCTTCAACGTCATTGGTTCCATACAAGACGCAGACAACAGCACACGCCCGTTGATTTCAGCGGTTCGCCTCGAAGCCTTCTGGCTGGAAAACCCCGATGAGATTCTCGTCAGTAATTTCCCGACCACCAATAACGGCAGCTTCAACATGTCCGTGCCCACCGATACAGCAGGAAACGGAACGACTCGCGGCCCACATATCTTGGTGGTCAGTGTCGTCAACGAATCCTCGCCTTTCTACCTCACAGCATCCGCTCAGACTCCCATTCAGGTGATGGGCGTTTCACGGCTGGAGAATTTGGTACCGCTCAATGCAGTGGTCATCAACCGCGGAAATACCGTCAATATGTCTGCGAAACTGGTAGAGGCTTCTGACCTCTTCGCTCCGCTCTCAAGTTACGAAATTGGTCTTGAATTCCACGAGACCTGGCTCGCACCTCAAACAACCGATGGAGAAGGCTATGCTAACTTCTCTTACCAGATTCCCTACGATCATCCTCTGGGCCTTATTGTGGTTCAAATGGTCTTCAACGGTTCAACAGACCTCCTGTCAACCAGCGCCAACCTCACCACTATCACCGTTCGGTCACTCACTTTCATTGTGATCGACCCCGTTGCAGCGAATCCTGTGGCCGGTACCTCATTCAATATCAGTGGTCAAATCGTTTCGGACAACGGTTCTGGATTGGTCGAGCGTGATAATTCAGTTCTACCAAATGCTAACATTCTGTTCTCACTGGACCGTCAACCCGTTGGCTTTACCGCAACGGGTGGCGTTGTTGGCGTGGACGGATATTGGAACGCAACCATTCGTCTTGGTGAAACCTTTGCAGCAGGCAACCACACGGTGGAAGCGACCTACATCCCAAGTGTGAATTACTACGTTGGCTCAGAGAATAACGCATCCTTTGACTCCCGTGGCTATTCGACCGTGAATTTCATACAACCAACCTTGGACGGTATTGGCCAGCCCTCACTGAACGACCGAACCAACCGTGGCGAAAACATCAGCTTCACGCTCTTGTTGCGTGATAACCAAGGCTTAGCAATGGGCAATCAGAGCCTCATTGTCTCGTTGAGCGAGACGCTCCAACTCGCCAATCCTGTCACCGTTACGGTGATGACCGCTGCAAACGGAACTGCAACCGGCATTCTGACCGTTCCTGCTAACATGTCAGTTGGACCGACCGATCTGTTCGCTGATTATTCGGGTATTTCGGGAACCACTGGAATCATTGGATCGAATACAAGCAGCACCTTTGTCGTACTCGGTGCAACGGAAGTTGTCATCATTGCTGCACCTGATGTCTTAACAGCAGGTGATACCATGTACGTTAACGGAACCTTGCTCGACGACCTCGGTTTGATTCTGCAAGCGGATGGAAACGATGCCTCTGGAATTGTTCATCTCCTCATCGACGGTGTTCCAGTTTCCAGCCTTGAGACCAACATCAGTACCGGTGCTTACAACTTCACCTACATTCTTCCCGAAGAAACTGCGGCTGGCCCTCATCAGATTACGGTTGAATTCCGTGGTGGACGTGAGTGGGCTGACCCAGTGGGTGTAGGCGATATCAACAACCCAGAATACTATCAGCCGAGTTCAGCCGTGATCGAGTTCAACGTGAGTGTGCCCACTAAGATTCTGTTGATTACCGCTACAGGCGACGCTGACAGAGAGACCACCATGACCATTCAAGGTCGACTTCTGGACATCGTCGATAACGAATTACCAAACATGACGATCGAGATTTGGCTTGGTGGTCAATGGCTGACCAATACCACCACGGATGAAAACGGTCTCTTCACTGCCATCCATCCGGTGCCAGCTGACGCTCCTCTCGGACCTGTTGCGCTTGAAACACGGTTTACAGGAACTGTTGCCTATCTGCCGAGCAATGCCACGGGTCTATGGGAGATTTACAGCCCAGTACTCGTAACCGTTGAAGTGCCGTCTCCTATTGCTGTGAATGAAACCATCACCATCACGGGTTCAGTTGTTGACAATCAACTGGTGGGCATTGCAGGTCATGAGGTACAACTTGTCGTCCAAGGAATCGTCCTCACGACGCTCCAAACGGACGGCGACGGTGACTTTACGTTCGAGTGGACTGTTCCTGAAATCTTTGACTTTGGTAACAACACCCTCTTTGCAGAGGTTGCACCACAAGGCTACTACCGAGCAGGAGATGGAAATGCAACCTTCTTCCTGTCCCATCGTTCGTGGGTCACTCTCTTGTTCGAAGACGGTATTGACGCAACACGCGGCGATACCTGGGAACTCAACGGTCGACTTTACGACTATGATACCGTCGACCGAGAGGGTTTGGTCGGTATGGAATTGACCGTTGTCCTTGACGGTGTTCCCTTGTTCGTGACAACGAGTGGTCTTGATGGAATTTGGACTGCATCCGTTCCTGTCACGATGGACCTAAGTCGTGGCGATCACGAACTTTCCGTTGTTTTCGAAGGCACGGAAGCTCATCTAGCGACTTCTGCAGAAAGCAGCGTGAGGGTTTGGTCCAACCTTCTGATCACCCTTGACCCGACGTCCACCCCGATTGTGACACGTTCAGACAATGTCTTCGCACCGATTGCTTATACTGGCTCCATCCAAGAGATCGGTGGAACGGGTGAGGTCTTCGAAGACCTCGTCCTGTCCATTGGTAACGGTTCGGATTGTACAAGCGGACGAGAAGGAGCACGTTGCTTCCCAACAAGCATTGTTCAGTGGTCCAACGGCAACTTCTCATTGAGTGCTCCAGCCCCGTATTGGCTTGAAGTTGGATCTCAGTACTTCTTCGTCGATGTGGCACGTAATGACTCCCAGTATCTCAACGCCGCAAGCGTGAGTCGAGCAGTATTCGTTCAAGTCAACGCCGATGTTACGGTGGATCTCCTTGAAGTGGTTGAGGACGAACAGGAAGATCTTGGGGTTGACCTCTCCATCATCGCTCAAGACACCAAGAACGGTCTGCCTGGCATTGACGTCGTCGTGTATGTGTACGACGAGAACCAATCTCAAATCGCCACCCAAACCCGTCAAACCGATGAAAACGGGCAAGTCATCTTCGAATTCAGTGCTGACCCACCGTACGGTGATGTTTCGTTTTGGGGCGAGGTGACGATGGACATTCTCATCAACGACCCACGCCTCTCGACACAGAGTATCCAAGCCTTTGAGGCAGTACGAAGCGAAGGCTTCGCTCCAAGTTATGCCTACGCTGAGGAACAAGCAGATGTGCCATGGTGGTCCTACGTCCTCATCGTCCTCATCGCTGGCCTCATCGCTGGTGGTGTTGTGATGTACCGTCGTAAGCAAGCAGCAGATGACCTTCTCAAGGATGCAGCAGAAGTGTTTGCCTATACTGCTGAACTCTTAGCGGCAGGCGATGCAATCCGTGAGTCCATCTTCACCTGCTATCAGGACCTCTGTGGTTTACTCCAGCAACGAGGATTCCTCCGTCGTGATTTCGAAACCGTTCGTGAGTTTGAGTTCGCCATTCGGCAAGCTCTCCACGGGGTTTCGGAAGACGCACTAACGGCCCTGGACAATACCTTCGAAATGGCACGCTACAGCCGTGAAGAAATGGGAGCTCAACATCAGGAAGTTGCCGGACAAGCACTGACCAGAATGAGCACTGAGATTACTGAAATCCAGAAGTTCCCGCAGCGCTGATTCACCAACTGAGGTGAAGGCGCCCGTCGAGGAAGGTAGCGGTGAGTGAGTTTGATGCTTCTTGGGGCAGAGGGAATTCTTTGACCAAGGGTTCGAATTCACCGTCGCTCACGTTGAGTTGGACCAAGGTTGCATCCTCGGTGGTTTTTGCTTTGAGCATGATCTTTTCAAGCGATGTACCCAGCAACGGAATCGATAGGCCGTGTGGGTTCAAACGCCCGTTCAGGGAATTGACCATCCACGCAAGTGCACGTTCGGGTTGGGTTTGAGCGAGGTTCGACTCTGGAAGCATGCCTGCGGTCACGAGGACTTCAGTATGGCGTTGGCGGACTTCGTCAAGATGTTCGCTGGCGTTCTCAAATTGTGCATGGAGTTGGGATGGTTCTGATGCCAACCCGTCATGGGCTGCTTCCACTTCGACCAATGCATCATTCTGCGTCAGGATTTCGAGGTCCTTCCAATCGTCCATGCCGTTTGGAAATGACGAACCCACATGAACCTTCGGACGCCGTATCTTATTGCTTATCGATGGAGCCGGGTTGAATTTTCGCAAAGAAACGTCGTGCAAAGCGAGCAGTAGCCTCGGGATTACTGGCCTCATTCATTCGTAAATCTGACGGGAAGCAGTGGGCATAGGTTCGCTCATTGACGCGACGATCGAGCAGGACGATCAGCGCACGGTCCTCGATGGCTCGAATGGGCCGTCCCATGGCTTGGAGGATTGAATTCACCGCTGGTTGGGACACGGTGTAGCGCCATGCAAGATTACGGCCGAACCGCTCCTCTGCATAGGTTTTGAGAGCCGATGATAGTACTGACGGGGGTGAATTAGGAATCCCGATGCAAGCGACTGCATCCAATGCACCACCGTGGTAGTCGACGCCTTCAGATAGCCGGGCTCCAAAAACTCCGGCAAGCAGAATTCTGCGACCTGCTCGCTTTTCTTCGAGGAGGGTCTCAACCACTTGGTCGAGGTCCTGTTTTGACCATTCGCGATTCTCCACCATCATGCGCACTCCTGAGAAATGGGCCTCTCCCACAACATCGTTGAGCATGGCGTAAGACGGGGCGAAAACGGCTACATTGCCGGGTGTTGCATCGATCAGGGATTGAATGTGCGAGCGGATGTTTCGAGTATTTGCCTCTCCTCGTTCGGTGTATTTTGTCGTCACATCGGTTGCGACTAAGACCGGGCGTCGCATGGCTGCAAAAGGTGATTCATAGGCGACTGCCGTCGTTGATTTTTTTGGAAGCCCAAGCATCTCCGCATACATGGTTGGAGGGTACAAGGTTCCCGACATCAAAATGGCACCTGCCGATTGTGTGAATACTGGTTGAGCCACCAAACCAGGGTCGAGCAGGTGAGTGGTAATCCGTCCGTCCTTGCCTTTGGTATCGTATACCATGGTGAGAGCACTGCTCGAACCAAAGCGAATCAAACAGTCAAGAATCTCAGCCACCTTGTGGGCGTTCGGCTCCATCGGATTGCCGTCATCGCCTGCGTCCATATCGACGTCCACACTTGACAAAATGTCACGGAGTTGGTGGATTCTTACCGCGGCGTCCACGGATGGGTATTTGCTCGTCACCTCCTCTTGGAGTTGCATTTGCCCGACCTTTCCTTCGACAACATCACACGATTGATGGAGGACGTTGAGCAGATCATCGACTCCAACTTCAGCCTCCTCTTTTCCGCGTTCAAGACCGTTACGAAGTCGGCTAAATAATTGGGTGAATCCATTGCGAGAATTTCGAATCACGTCAAAGGCCCACTGAACCAGTCCGTGTGTCATCTCAAGAGCCTCTCCTCCCGGCATCTTCATGCTTTGAGCGAGTGTTCCACCAAATTCCTCAAGTTCCATCCAAGTATTTCGAATCATGGTCTGTGTCAACCGTTTCTCGAGCGTCATTCGAATTCTGTCGGGAAGATTGTGGGCTTCGTCCACGATGATGATGATGTCTTCGAGTTCCAAATCCATGGCCTTAAGACTCGATTGGCGAACTCCCTCGTCAAAGAGGTGATTGTAATCTCCCACGAATACATCTGCTCCGCTCACAGCTTCTCTGGCAATTTTCCAAGGGCAGGTTTGGGCTTGTTCTCCATTAAAGGTGTGAGAGCGAGTGAGTGAGACCAATTCATCAACGTGCAATGGAGCGGCCAGAATTTTCTCTTTTAGACCGGGGGCTGCAGTCATCCAGGGTCTGCATGATCGTGATTTTCTCGCTTGACTGCACAGCAACGAGAAGACCAATGGTGATTCTTTTGCAAAAGGTTGGACACACATGCCAGCCTGGCCGACCATGTCAACCAAGCGTACGGGCATCATGCCCTTGCGCATGACGTTGATCTGACGAACTGTATCCACGACAATCCTGTGTTGTGTTTGTCGTGAAGTGAGGAAAAAAACGGTTTTCTTTTTCGGTGAATGGCTTGCAACCTCGAGGGCGGCCGCCAATGATGCTGCTGTTTTACCGATACCAGTAGGGGCTGCTGCGAGATGATAACCTTCCTGATTGAGGGAAATGACAGCGTCCTGAATCATCTCAAGTTGGCCGGGCCTGGGTTCTTCGTGAGCGAGAAAGGGCATCGGTGGTAAAACCGAGGTCGCCTCTTCGCTCTTCATACATACCATCCTAAGGCGACCCTCCTAAAGGATTGGGATGTTGAACAATGTTACACAGACTGCGAATCAATGTGCCCAACTATGTGGGGGATGGGCACGGGGTACCGCTCGCTTAGCAAGCTGGAGTGGAATCTGAGCCCCCCTGGCCGTCATCCAGAGGGGCGTGTGGGGGTGTTTGGTTTTGGGAACCATGGCCATGACGTGCATGACGGGCACGTCGACACAGTGAGGCTAAGCCATGCAAGGTTGACCGATCTTGCTTGGCCGAAAAGGCGGCATCACTAAGGTTGAATCCAAAGTTTTGCCAATTCATCCCATCCCCTCCGTTCTCTCACCATTATTCTTGGTATTCACTGCGTCGTATCGTCGCTTCTCTGGACGCCTCCAGAGCTGCATCGAGTCGTGTACTGATTGGATCCAAGGACGCTGTTGCCTTGGTAATGTAGAGTTTGAGACCTTCTTGAGCGGCGAGTTCGGGCGTGACGCCTTGTAGTTCGTAGAGTTTAGCAAGTTGGGATTGGTCGTATCGGCCAATCGGTATGCGCACCGTACTCATGTCTTGGAGCAAGGGTTGGTTGTGAAGGTATTCTTGGAGCGCCAATCGTATGACATCTGAACGATTGCGAGTTCCACTCAATCCGACGCGAGCGTCCAGTAAGACAAGGTCTTCCTCATTGATTCTGAGGGACACTGCACTGGTGGGCTGGGTCATTCTGGTTGGCTCCTGTGTCCAACGGGTAGGTTCTCCACTCTATAAACATAACTCAAATGATGACACAATGTAATTACCTGTATTACAGCAGGTGCAGCGGCTCTATGGCCCATTCATGAGCGAAGTTTCAAAGACGAGCGACCATTCCTCCACTTCATGCCCCTCCAACCAAGTCGCGGCCTCTATCTCTATCTCGAGGTCATGAAAGTCGCCTTTGAGGATGCCATCGTTACTGATGACGAAGCCCAAATTCTGCACATTCTCGCCAGGTGCTTCGGTGTCGCTCCCAGTGATACCGCAGAATGCCGCTCCATCGTTGCAGATGAAGTTCCCAGCCCGTTCACTGAAGAAGATGACTACGATGGACATCATATGGGGGATGTCACTACTTATCAATCCGCTTTGATAGCTGCTTTGGACGACGACATCATCTCCGAAGATGAATGGGCCATGCTCGACCACCTTCGCCGAATTATTGGGCTTCAAGAAGACCAACACGGTCTGATTGAGGAAGCCATACGAGCGATGAGCGAAATTGATGCTCAGGGTCGTCGAAGGATTGAACGGCTTGACCGTTTTCTTACCGTCTGCCCCTTTAATTGAGTCCTGAACAACGCCTCTGTGAAAGCACTTTTTTGTGGGGGCAAAGGGGTAACCATTAGAAAGGGCCTGCGTAAGGGCGAGGCAATACACAGAGTGTATCAGAAGGTATACCTATGAGCCCAAGCGACGCCATATATTCGAAAGTTGTAGCCAGAGACCCCGACCAACCAGAATTTCACCAAGCCGTGAAAGAAGTTCTTGAATCCCTTGAGCCCGTGCTTGAAGCGAATCCCGAATACATCTCCGTGGTTGAACGAGTCGTTGAACCAGAACGTTTGATTCATTTCCGTGTTCCTTGGGTTGATGATTCAGGAGAAATTCAAGTTAACCGTGGATTCAGAATTCAATTCAACGGAGCGATTGGCCCCTACAAAGGAGGCCTACGATTCCACCCAAGCGTCAACGCTTCAATTTTGAAGTTCCTCGCTTTTGAGCAAATTTTCAAGAATTCTTTGACCGGTCTACCAATGGGTGGCGGAAAAGGTGGTTCTGACTTCAATCCGAAGGGCAAGTCTGACGGTGAAGTCATGCGCTTCTGCCAATCCTTCATGATGGAATTGTGGCGTCACATTGGCCAAGATTGCGACGTACCTGCCGGAGATATCGGCGTTGGTGGTCGTGAAATTGGTTACATGTTTGGTATGTACAAGCGTTTGCAAAATGAATTCCAAGGCGGTGTCCTCACCGGCAAAGGCCGTGCATACGGTGGTTCTTTGATCCGCCCTGAAGCAACTGGCTACGGTTTGGTCTACTTCGCTCGTGAGATGTTGGCTACCAAAGGAAAATCCTTCGAAGGAGCCAAGGTGTCCATTTCAGGTTCTGGAAACGTTGCACAATTTGCATGTGAGAAAGTCCTGGACCTCGGAGGTGTACCCGTAACCATGTCCGACTCCTCGGGTTGGATTCACGATTCAGAGGGAATTGACCGTGCCAAACTTGCTTGGATTATGGACCTCAAAAACAACCGTCGTGGACGTATTTCAGAATACGCCGCTGAGTTCCCTTCAGCCACGTTCACCGCAAGTGAACCCGAGCCATCTCTCAATGGGCTCTGGGGCGTCAACGTTGATGTTGCCCTCCCGTGCGCAACTCAAAACGAATTGAACGGTGAAGAAGCTAAAATGTTGGTCGCCAATAGCGTAATCGCAGTGGGCGAAGGTGCCAACATGCCGTGCACTCCTGAAGCCGTTGAAGTATTCCAAGAAGCAGGAATTCTCTTCGCACCCGGTAAGGCAAGCAACGCTGGTGGTGTCGCAACATCCGGGCTTGAAATGTCACAGAACTCTCTCCGACTGTCATGGACGCGCGAAGAAGTCGATCAGCGCCTCGAGGGCATCATGGTTGAAATTCACAGAAATGCTGCTGAGACCGCCAGGAAGTACGGTCGTGAAGGCGATTATGTCTTCGGAGCGAATGTAGCGGGTTTCCTCAAGGTAGCCGAAGCCATGATTGCTCAAGGCGTCATCTGAGTTGAGTCGTTTCCACTCTCAGATTCATCCCTTGTTTCCGTTTCAAACAGGCCCGGCCATGTTCGTTTGATAGAGCGAAAGATGATCCTCGACAGGACCATCGATACCATCAGAAAGAGAAGAGAGGACCACCAGGGGGAGCTCTCACTCGTCACCAAGAGGTAGGCTACTACGAGGATTCCAATTCCATAGACTGCCCGAAAGGCTGAGAATATCAAGAATCCGCGCATCCAAGGATTCGACCAAAGTCTCGTCCGAAGCGATGAATTCTTGCTCACATTGCTCACGCTTTAACCTTGGAAATGTCCGTAATACTGCTGTGTATATCGCATTGCATCAGCAGGAGGGTATCCTTGTGCAAGCAGACTGTTGTAGTAATCTCGTGCAGGATCGGGTTGCACTGCTGGGCCAGGCTGCACGGCAACGGGTTGTGTTCCTGCAGCGGGCTGTGCGACACTTTGAGCAGGATTGTACTGCGCTACTGGTTGAGCATAGGTCTGAGCGGGCGGTTGACCGTACATTCCAGGTTGCGCATTGAAGTCAGGCATGGCCACCGGTACTGCTTGATCCCATCCTTTTGGCTCGTCAGTATTGCGACGTCGCATGAGGATACCAATTCCTGCCAGGACAACAACCAGCCCTATACCACCGCCGATCAAGGTCGTGGATGATGCCATCAAACTCTCTTCATCTTGAGGCTCCAAAATCCATCGTGTAGGATCTTTAGGATAGGCATCGGCACCCAGTTCCAAGCCCCAATCATTGGTCTCATCTGAATAGCCGTCACCATCGGTATCAACACAGCCAATACGGTCCATCGTTGAATTTCCATACGCAAGCGGGCATGCATCCGCACCGCTTTCAATTGTCCATGTGGAATCAGCATCAGAGATGCCATCACCGTCGCTATCAAGGCAGCCAAAACGGTCGACCGTTGACGTGCCAAGAAGTGTAGGGCACGCGTCGGGATTCTGCCCCTCCGGATTGTCTCCGTAGAAATCAAGATCCTGGTCGGACCATTGTGTTGGGTCTGCCATGAAGGCATCGGCTCCATTGCCGGGGAACCAATTGCGGTCAGGGTCAGGGTCAGAATATCCGTCACCGTCACCGTCTTTGCATCCCAGTCGGTCCTCTGTCGATGTTCCTGCCACGAGTGGACAAGCATCAGCATCAACGCCGGTTGGGTTGTCTCCATAACCATCACCATCAC